>JAKFWO010000026.1 GCA_021731815.1 Hyphomonadaceae bacterium
GGGCGGCGAGGTCGATGCGCCCGCCGAAGCACCGCCTGGTTCCTCGCTTCCGGAACACGCTGCAAGGACACTACATAGAGTCAATGAAAGTATTGCCAAAGCAAGTTGACGGGAATTTAGCCCCATTCCGAATTCCATGATTTTAACGCCGCCAAAATACCGATTTGATTCTTCCGGCCGCACACAAATACTTGCAGATTTATTTGTATTTACACTTGATATTGGCTATTTGCTGCCTCTCGCAGAGGAGCAGATGAAGATAAAATGCGGGAGTGGGGCTTTACTGTCAACGGATCGGTGCCGCCCTCGCGGAAACGTGTTCCGTTTAGACAGTAACCAGTCAATTTGTTGATATTGGTAGATTTTTCTAATCACCTCTGCGGTAATCGGTCTTTGAAAAGGTCCATGAAGTAACACCGGAAATTGGCCCTTGGGCCTCATGGCTGACGCTTCCAGCCCGGCTGATCCCATCACTTCGTCGTTTCCATGCAAACAAAACCCCCGGAAGCCTGGCTTCCGGGGGGTGTTTCGTTGTGACGGGGAAATGTCTAGTGGACCGTCACATGTTCGACTGCCTGCACGCCGCGAGCCTCCCGGGCCTCGCGCAGTCTGGTGATCGCCCGCGCTACCTGTTCGTCGCCGGCAAGGGCCGCGATGGTACGCGCCGCCCGGGCCGATTCCGTCGAGATGCCAAGAGCCTCTTCCAGCCATTCCCCGAAGGGCTTGGCGCGCGGGAAGACCCGCAATTGCACTGCGTCCTTGTCGGCGATCTTCGCAAGTTTTTTGGCTTCCGCGATTGCTTCGGTCAGCCCGCCAATCCCGTCGACCAGGCCAAGCTCCTTCGCCTGCGCCCCGGTCCAGACCCGGCCCTTGGCGATTTCGCGGACCCTGGCTTCCGGCAGATTGCGGCCAGAAGCGACATTGGTGATGAAGCGGTCATAGATCCGTTGCATCGAGGCCATATAGGCAGTGCGCTGTTCGGGTGTAAACTTTTGCTCGCCCGAAAATGCACTGGCATAGGGGCCGCCGACCGAAACCAGTTCGGTATTGGCACCCACATATTCGTTGATCGCTTTCTCGACCACGATCTTGCCGCCGAGCACGCCGATCGAACCGGTGATCGTCGTCTCATTGGCGATGATCCTGTCGGCACCCATCGCAACCCAATAGCCACCCGAGGCCGCGACACCGCCCATCGAAATCACCACCGGCTTGCCGGCCTTTTGCGCGCGTTCAACGGCACTCCAGATCTGGTCGGAAGCGGTGGCCGACCCACCAGGGCTGTCCACCCGGAAGACGATCGCCTTCACATCCTTGTTCTTTGCGGCAAGGTCGATGGCTTCGGTCGTGTCATCCGAACGGATGGCCCCGTCATCGCCGAACAGGCCACCGCCACCCGCACCGCCCGAGATGGCACCCATGCCACCGACCAGCGCAATGACCGGGCCTTTGCCTTCGTCATAGTCATAATCCGAGGTCTTCACCAGACGGGCCTTGGCCCCGGCCTTGTCGAGCGCAGCCTTTTCGGCATCCTCGGGCCAGCCCAAATGGTCGACCAGCTTGGCCGTCATCGCGTCCTTGGCCGAATAGGGGGCTTTGAGGAGCAGTTCCTTGAAGGCATCCGTCGTCATGCCACGGTCCTCGCCGGCCATGCGCGACAGGCCATCATAAAGGCCATTGAGCAAGGACAGGGTCGCTTCCTTGTGGGCGGGCGTGAAAGTGTTCTGGGTGAAGATATTGGCTGCATTCTTGTATTCGTGGAACTGGATAAAATCTGCTTCCGCCTTGTATTTTTCCAGGGCCCCGCCCAAAAAAAATGATTCTGAAGACAGGCCCGAGATCGCGAAATCGCCGCTTTCCTGCAGCCACAGAATATCGACCGCGCTCACGGCGGGATAGGAGGTCAGGCTCGCCCCGTCAAAGCTTTGGGCATGGGCGTAAACGAATTTGCCCGAGGCCCGGAAGCGCTTGATGGCGGCGCGCAATTCCTCGGCCTGGGCCGGCGACAGGCCAAATTCCGGGGCCCGCAGAAACAGGCCCTTCACATCGGAATCGGTTTGCGCCTGGGTGAGCTTGCGAACCACGTCGACCGTGGAATCGCCGCCGCTTAGTCCGGCAAGGCCCCCGGCAGCGCGCTGATCGGCGATCGTGCTGCGCAGATCGAGCGACAGGACGATCGGGCCCTTGACTTCCTTCGGCTTCGCAGATCCCGCGAGCACGATGACCAACAGGATCGGCAATCCGATCAGGAACAGCAACAGGCCGGAAAAAACGCCGGCAACGGTGATCAGAAACTGCTTCACATTCGACTCCTCTGGTCCGACGGCGTGAATTCCGTCAATTGGCCTCTATCCTGCGATCGATTTCGTGTCGAATCCAGGGCGTTTTTCCGACCGAAAGCGCGCATGTCACCGGGAAAAGCGCCGGGCGCGCGGTCACATTCTTATTCCTTATCGATAAATGATAAGATATGCAATCGCCAATCTGTCAATAGATGAGCGAAAGTTAATTCAGCCGGACGCATCCAGATCGGGACGGGGTGGTTCGGTGAGGTATGGCTGGGCCGGTTTGGGACGGGCCGGTTTGGGAGGGGCCAATTTGGGACGGGCCAATTTGGGACGGGGACGCATGACGCGTGCCAAAGTCACCGCGCAGACCCGACGGGCTCCCGCCCGCTTCAGGACGCCGGCACAGGCTTCCAGCGTCGCGCCGGTGGTAAACACGTCGTCCACCAGCAGCACGGATTTGCCCTTGACGGCGAAGGCCTGCTGCCTGACACGAAAGGCCCCGGTGACATTATCGCGGCGGCCGGCGGGGGTGAGCCCGGCCTGGCGGATCGTCGCGCGGCGGCGGATCAGCGCGTCATGGCGCACCGGCCGGTCGAGCCTCCGGCCCAAAGCGGCGGCGAGCAGCCCGGCCTGATTATAGCCGCGCCGCCACAGCCGGAATGGGTGCAGCGGCACCGGTATCAGGACATCCGGCAGGTCGGGCCCCGGGCCGCCTTGTGCCCCGGTCGCACTGATGGTGAGGGCGTTCGCCATCAGGGCTGCGAAGGTTGCAAGGCCATCGAGCCGCCCTGAATGTTTCAGTGCGAGCGGCAGGCCGCGCGAAGGCTCGTCATAAAAGAATACCGCGCGCGCATGGTCAAAGGCCGGCGGTGTGGCCACGCAGGACAGGCAGCGCGTATCGCCCGCCCATTCCTCGGGAGCGGTTGCAAAAACGAAGCCGCAGATCGCGCAAACGGGCTCTGTCACGAAAGTCAGGCGCGCCCAGGCCTCGGCATGGATCAGACCGGGCCGATCGACAGGGTCATCGCCCAGCAGCGAGAGCGGGGGCCAGATCAGATGCGAGAGCCGGTGGAAAAAATGGCCTGACATCGGCGATGTGATGATCCGGTATGTTGGTTCCGGGGCGGGTTTCTGCATGATCCGGCGGAGGGTGCGCCGGGTTTGGTAAATCCGTCAAGGGCGGGCGGTTCCTTCCGGGGCTGTCATGGCCGCCCGCGTGCCACCCGACCTTGTCACGCCCACGCCCCTGCGCCAGAAGCGCGCATGGCCCGAATGGATCCTCCGTCACCTCCATTTATCTTCGACCGTGCGCTGATCGCCCGCCGCCGCGCCCGTTATGCGAGCCGGTTTGACGATCACGCCTTTCTGTTCGACCGCCAGATGGCCGATTTCGTCGAACGTCTGGGGGCGATCCGCAAGGATTATCCGCGGGCGCTGATCATCAATGAATCCGGCCGGGCAAGCGCAATCCTGCGCGCCGATTCCGGGGTCGCCGCGCGGATCGGCGCGCTTGTCGTCTGCGATCTCGCCCCGAAGCTCGTGCGGCGGGTCGGTGGATCCGGTGCCCGGCCAGTCATTTGCGACCCTGAACGCCTGCCCTTCGCCCCGGCCAGTTTCGATCTGGTGCTCGCACCGCTCGCGTTGCACGGAGTGAATGATCTGCCCGGGGCGCTGACCACGATCCGCCACATGCTGCGTCCGGACGGGTTGTTTCTGGGCGGCATGTTCTGCGCGCCCAGCCTGCGCCCGTTGCGCCAGGCGCTCATCGCCGCGGAAAGTGCGCTGTCGGGCGGGGCGGGTCCGCGGGTGGCACCTTTCGCCGACCTCGCCGACCTCGCGCAATTGATGCAAAGGGCGGGCTTTCGCTCGCCGGTCACCGATGAGGACCGGGTCAATGTGTCCTATGATTCGCTGATGAACCTGTTGCGTGATCTGCGCGGGATGGGCGAAGCGGCCGCCATGATCCACCGCACCCGACGGCCATTACATGTTACGGTGCTGGCTGAATGCGAGCGGATCCTGATGGTCAATCACGCGACCTCATCGGGAAATCCCGGGGCGGGGCAGAAAAATGCGCCCCGCTTTGTCATGCCCTTCCATCTGGCGACCTTGACCGGCTGGGGCCCGTGATATCCGACCGGGCCCCGGCCTCGCTCGCTCAATTGGCCACGGATTTCAGCGTTCGGAAATCGTGAAGCGGCGGGTCGGTGCCGAAATCCACGGCCGCGACCTTTTCGTTCGATCCGGGAACGGGAAAAACTGCCCGCTGGCCAGCTTCGGAGGGGCCCCAGATTCCGCAGGGCATGGACGGACCCTCCGCACTGCCATTGAGGAATTTGTCATAGAGCTGGCGCGCCTCGCCAGTGGGAACGAACACATAGCGGCCTTCGCCCGACGCTTCGAGCGCACAGGATTCGGTGCCCACACCGGGCGAGGCGGCGCGCAAGGCCGGAAGTATCGCCTCGATCGGTTCATCGGCCGCTTTGGCAAAGATCTGCACCACGACATTGCGGACCCGTGTCCCGTCTTCAAGCACATCTTCGCGCAGAAAACCGGGCAGATTCTCGTCGGCGACAATATCCGATCTGGCGCAGGTGAAGCGCCAAATCGAGGTTTCGCCCGCGCGGATTTCGCCCCATTGGCAACCGGCATGGGTTTCCTTCAGCGAATCGGGTGGCACGGGGGCGGTGCTGTCGCTGATCCCGGCTTCGCTCTTTGCGTCGCTCCTGGCGGCATCGCGCGTGCCGCAGCCGGCGACCAGGCCCATGGAAAGAGAGAGCACCAGAACGGGTCCGAGGATCCGGGTTCCCACCCATTTCTGCAAGCTTTCGTGAAATCTGCGCATCGTGATCCCCCTTTGGCCCTGTTCTTCCTGGCCCTGTTCTTCCTGGCCCTGTTCTTCGTTCCGCCTGATGTCCCGCCTGATGTCCCGCCGGAAGGCTCAGCCCGGGGGGCCCAGCCGCGAAGGCCTGGCAATCACCGGAACCGTCCAGGCACCCCATGATAACGGCCCGAACAGCGGGGTCAATTCCGGATTGGCCCAGGCCTCGCCCCTGATCTCGAGGAACGGTGCCGGCGGCAGGCGAAAACTTGACGCCTGACGCGGCTTGGCGCATTCCCGGAGGTCAATGGCTTGCCTTCCCTGTCTGCCTTCCCTGTCTGCCTTCCCTGTCTGCCTTCCCTGTCTGCCTTCCGCGTTTTTCCTGCCGCTTCATTTCATCCCGACCGATCGGAGCCTTTCATGCCCGCTTATCATGTCCCCCTTCGCGAATTCCGCTTCGTGCTCAATGAAATGCTGGGGATCGAGCGCTTTTCCAACCTGCCCGGCTTTGCCGATGCGCCGCAAGACGTCGCCGACCAGATCCTCGAAGAGGGGGCAAAGCTCGCCCAGAATGTGCTGGTCCCGCTCAACAAGATCGGCGATTCCGAGGGCTGCACCCGCCATCCCGATGGCTCGGTGACCACGCCCACCGGCTTCCGCGAGGCCTATCGGCAATTGGTGGATGGCGGCTGGCCATCCTTGTCCTCCGATCCGGATTTTGGCGGGCAGGGCCTGCCGCATGTGCTCAATCTCGCGTTCAACGAGATGGTGTCCTCGGCCAATATGGCATTCGGCATGTATCCGGGCCTCAGCCACGGGGCCTATTCGGCGATCCACAATCATGGTTCGGCCGAGCTGAAGGCAATCTACCTGCCGCGCCTTGTGTCGGGCGAATGGACCGGCACCATGAACCTGACCGAGCCCCATTGCGGTACGGATCTCGGCCTGCTGAAGACCAAGGCGGTGCCCCAGGCCGATGGCAGCTACCGGATCAGCGGGCAGAAGATCTTCATTTCGGCAGGAGAGCATGATCTGGCCGAAAACATCATCCATCTGGTGCTGGCGCGCATTGAAGGGGCACCGGCCGGCGTCAAGGGCCTGTCGCTGTTCGTGTCGCCCAAATATCTGGTCAATCGCGATGGCTCGCCCGGCGCGAGGAACGGGGTGGTATGCGGATCGATCGAACACAAGATGGGGATTCACGGCAATTCGACCTGCGTGCTCAATTATGACGACGCCGTGGGCTATCTGGTGGGCGAGGCCGGCCGCGGCCTCAATGCCATGTTCACCATGATGAACGAGGCGCGCCTCGGCGTCGCCCTGCAAGGCTATTCCCAATCCGAGGCCGCCTATCAGAATGCGGTGATCTATGCGAAGGACCGGGTCCAGGGCCGTTCCCTGACCGGCACGAAAAGCCCGGAAAAATCGGCCGATCCGATCATCGTCCATCCCGATATCCGCCGCGTATTGATGGGCGCGCGCGCCTTTAACGAGGCCGCCCGCGCCTTCACTTATTGGACGGCGCTCTATGGCGATCTCCAGCACAAATCGCCGGACGAAGCCCTGCGCCAGAAGGCCGGCGATTACATGGCCCTGATGACCCCGGTGCTGAAGGGCTATCTCACCGATCTCGGCTTTGCCCATGCGGTGGCCTGTCAGCAGGTCTATGGCGGCCATGGCTATATCGAGGAATGGGGCATGAGCCAGTTCGTGCGCGATGCCCGCATCGCCATGATCTATGAAGGGGCCAATGGCGTTCAGGCGCTCGATCTGGTCGGGCGGAAGCTCGGCCAGAATGGCGGGCGCGCGATTCAGACCTTTTTTGCCGAGCTCGATGATTTTATCGCCGCCCATGAATCCGATGATGCGCTGAAACCTTTCATCGATGGCCTGCGCAGCGCCAAGGCCCGATTGCTCGACGCCACGGGCTGGCTGGTACAGAACGGGCTCGCCAATCCCGACGAGGCGGGTGCGGCCTCCACCGATTACCTCCATCTGTTCGGGCTGACGGCTTTTGCCTATATGTGGGCGATGATGGCCGAAAAAGCGCTTCAGAACCAGGGCAATGAGCCGGGTTTTTATGCGACGAAACTCGCGACGGGGCGCTTCTTTCTGGCCCGGGTCCTGCCCGAAAGCGGCGCGTTGCTGGAAAAGATCAAGGCCGGCGGCGCGACCATCATGGCGCTCGAGGAAGCAGCGTTCTAGGCCATGGCGGGCAATGGGTCACATATCGGAGATGATGCAGACAGGACGGGGCATGGCTCCGTCCCGCAGGGCAGTTGCGATGTGACGGGGCAGCTTCCGGCCGAGGACGCGGCGATCCGTGCCCGGCGGGCAAAAGCGGCGGCAGAAGCTCTGGCCGAAGCCGAGGCCCGCCGCCGCTTTCGCCCGCCGGGGGCACCGCTTCCGGCGGAACATGCGGGCCCGTCGGGCATCGAACCGACCTTGCATGGGGACTGGATGGTCAAGGGACGGGTGTCGGATTTCTGAGACGGGGTGTTGGCGACGCGACACGAATATTTTCGTTCGCGAGTGGCCAATCAGATCTGGGCTTAGAGCTTCGGTGACCGGCTGGTCTTTTTCTTCGCCGGTCTCCGGGCGCGTGCCCGGCGGGCGGCGGCGAGCCCCATTTCACCCCAGGCCGACCGGGAAGCGGGATCCGTGGCCTCTGCCGGCATCGACCAATAACCCATCGGTACTGGCTTGCCGTCGGAGGGGCGAATCCAGACAAAGGGCTGCGCGCCGGCTGCTTCGAAAGCGCCGCGGTTTTCATCATCGACCTTGAGGAAAATCTGCCCCGCGATCCCCATGGCGAAAAAGTGATCGTCGCAATAAATCCCGACGCCGCCAAACATGTTCTGCGCGCGCGTCGGGCCGAAAGGGCTCATCACAGCCAGAAAGGCCTCGATTTCTGCGGGAAAATTGCCAGGTTTCGAGGCGCGGGGTGCCAGGATTCAGGCTCCCGAGCGGGCGAATTGGTGGTCGGCCTCGCGGGCGGCGTCGAATCGGGCGCGCATGAACGCTTTCATGCGCGGTGCGATTTCCATGCGGAAGCGCCGTCCGTTGAACACGCCATAATGGCCGACGCCGGGCTGAACGTAATCGACGCGCATGGCGGCCGGAATGCCCGAGCACAGATCATGCGCCGCCTGGGTCTGGCCGATACCAGAAATGTCGTCCTTCTCGCCCTCGACCGTCATCAGGCCGATTTTTTCGATGGCCTGCAGATCCACCTTGCGCCCACGCCAGTAAAACCGGTCGGTGGCCAGATGGTGTTCCTGGAAAATGCGCTGGATGGTGGAGAGATAGAATTCCTCGGTCAGATCGAGGACTGCGAGATATTCATCATAGAATTCGCGGTGGCGCGAGGCTGAATCGCCATCGCCTTCCACCAGATGGTTGAAGAATTCCCAATGGGCGTCGACATGACGTTCCCAATTGAGATTCATGAAACTCGCAAGCTGCACGAAGCCGGGATAGACGCGCCGCAGGGTCCCCGGCCAGGGAGCGGGCACGGTGTGGATCATATTGGAGCGGAACCAGTCGAAGGGCCGTTCCTCGGCCAGACGATTGGGGATGGTCGGCGAACATCTGGTGTCGATGGGCGAGCCCATATAGGTCATGGTCGCCGGCAGATTGGGATTGTTCTCCTCGGCCATCAGCGCGATCGCGGCCAGCACCGGCGGTCCCGGCTGGCAGACGCTGACCACATGGGCATCCGGGCCCAGAAAGCCGAACATGGCGCGGATATAGGCGATGTAATCGTCGAGATCGAAGCGACCGTCCCAGACCGGGCGCATCCGCGCATCGGCCCAATCGGTGACATAGACCTCATGATCGGGCAGAAATGCCGCCACCGTGCCGCGCAACAGGGTCGCGTAATGGCCAGACAGCGGGGCGACGATCAGCACGCGTGGATCGGCGGCGAGGCCCCTGGTGCGCGTACCCGCGGCGCGGGCCTCGGCCAATTGGTTGGGATCACGCTCGAAATGGATGAGGTCGCACCACACATCGCGCCAGGCGACGCGCGGTCGCACCGCGATATCGAGCCCGTTCAGGCTGGTATGAGGCAGATTCCATGCCGGTTTGCCGTAAAACCGGGTGACGGATTCGAACACATCCGACATGGCCGCGAGAGTGCGGGCACCGGGCGTTTCATTGACCGGGTTCCACGGGGCCCGCAAAGCCCATGCATGGGTGCGGGCGAGCGCACGGGCGGGCCCGGCGGCGGCTCTTTGCATCTCATAAAGACCGTAAAGCACTGTGTCGTCCTTTTCTGACGCCCTTGGCGACTGAAATTCCTTACGTTTTCCCCCCGGCTTCCTGCAGCGATGCGCGCAGGCACCGCGCAACATCCTGAGGTTGATCCGAGGGTGTAAAGAAAGTCTTGAACCGCCATTCGTGGTCGAGGAGATAAATCAGCGCGGTATGGTCGATAGTGTATTCGAGCCGGCTGTCGGGAAGTGGGGTTTTTCGATATGTCCCCGCGAAGGATTTCACGACTTCGTCAAGTTTTTCGGGGTCGATGCGTGCGCCGATCAGGCCTTTGGGGAAGCCATTCGAGCCGACATACCGCGCGAGTTCCGCCGGGCTGTCGCGCTCGGGATCCAGCGTAACCATCATGATATTGAGCGATTCGGCCGGGATTTTTTCGTCGGCCAGTACCTTGTCGATATATTGCAGAGTCAGCGGGCAGACATCAGGGCAGGAGGTGAAGCCGAAAAACAGCAGATTGGGCTTGCCCTTGAGGTCCTGCTCGCTGCGTGCGACATTGAGGTGATCCGTGAACCGGATCGGCCCACCAATACTGGCAGAAGACCGCGCCGAACAGATCAGCCCGCGCGCCCGGGGTCCGCCGGCCGCCGAAAAGTCGGGTTTCCCGGTTTGCATCAGCCAAAATGCGCCGGCACCCAGCAAAAGGCCGCACACGCCGGTCAGGGCTACCCATCGGGCAGAGCCATTCATTCAAGGATCCCCGCGATCGTTCTTCCCCCGTCGCCGGGCAGAATGCGAAGCCAGACGCGTCTCGGCAAGCATCCTTTGCAGTCGCAGCAAAGGCCCGGCCGCAGAAACCGGATCATTCTGTCCAGGAAAATCCTTGCTCCGCCTTGGATGTGCTCCAACAGCACCGGCCTGCGCATGGGCGCGCAATTCGACGACGATCCGGGCGTGCAGGCAAAGCAGGGCCAGAATTCAGTCAACAAAAAGGGCGTGACCTTGGCCACGCCCTGAAATCTCTTGTTTTTCTGGATTATGCGAGACGTTTCCTCCCAGAACCGTCACAGGCTATTTCCATTCGGAATTCTATTCTTTCACGCGTTTTGCAAAGCGTGCGCGTATCGAGCCCGTTCCGCATCCAACCTCCTTGTCACTTTAATGTCAAGGTTTGGGGAAAAGATTGAACGCAGTTTAGGCAGTCGCGCCGGAAAACCGGGCAACGGTACCAATTCGCTGCGCAAACAGGTCAAATCGGGGGGAAATCTCGTCCCGCCAGTCCTGCAAGCGGGCAATGATGGCGGGCGCGCCTTGCCGGGTGGCGAGTGCGGAACTTGCCCGCCGGACATCTTCCTCCGCCCCCGCGAGTCCGAATTCCCCGAAAGGCACGAGGCTGAATTCGGCGCAGAGCGCCTCGCGCGCGGCGGGGCTCAGGGCCGCGCCGGGTGCGAGCAGCAAGCGCGCTTCGGCCCGGCCCCGGGCGCGCGCCTCGAACCGGAGGACAAGCTCGCGGGCAAGGGCCAGCGTCGATTCGCTCCATTCCGCGCGCATGGACAGCGCCAGTTGCGCCTGCGATTGCAGGATCAACCCGTCACCCAGCGGCCGGAGATGGTTGTCGGCCAAAGTCGCACCGCTGGTCGTGATGTCGATGATGAATTCGGCGGCACCCGCGGCCGGCGCGCCTTCGGTCGCCCCGAGGCTTGGGGTGAAACGGCAATTGCCCACACCATGCGAGGCAAAGAACCGGCGGGCGAGATTGGGATATTTGGTGGCTCCCCGCATTCGCTTTCCGCTGCGCTGACGGAAGGCCGCCGCGGCATCGTCGAGATCGGCCATGGTCACGACATCGATCCAGGCCATGCTCACGGCCACGATGAGATCCGCCCGCCCGAAGCCGAGGCCATGGGCGAGAAAGACCCGATCCGCCAGAATTATCCCGGCGGAAATGGGTTTGACATCTTCCCCGCCTGCCGGGATCACGGCCGATGCCATCAGGGGCTCGCTCGCCTCGCGCAGCAGATCCTCCCCGACGATCCCCGCATGAACGGCACCCGACAGAATGGCTTCGGCGATCTCTTGCGACGAAAGGAGCTGAAGCTCGATATCCGGCATGGCAGGAATGATGGCGCGATAGGCGCGCTCGCCACCGATGCGGCGGATGGGAAGCCCGATTTCGGAGAGATGGGCGGCCGCATCCTCCTGCAATCTTCCCTTGGACGGCAATGCGAGGATGAAATTGCTCAAGATCCCGGCTCCGCAACCGTGAGCCCAAGGCGGTCGGGGCGAAGCGCAAAGCCTGCCGCTTTCGCGTGTCGCGCGCCATTCGAGAGGTGTCCGATCAATTGATCATAGCGTCCGCCGCCGCCAATGGAGACCATTGCCCCGTCAGTGCCGGTGGCGGAAGTGAAGGCGAAGACCATTCCGTCGTAATAATCAAACGCCCCGCCGGATTTCGTGGAAAACACCATTTCCCGTTCTTTCGCTCCACAGGACGTCAGAAGCTCTTCTGCACCGAGACAAAAGGCCCGCGTGCGGGCAAGCGCTTCTTCCACGCGCCGGGCGCCCGGAACCAAAAATGCGGCCTGTTGAAGAATCGGCTCGAACGGGCCGCGCAGTGAAAAGAACGTGCTGAGGACCGCAGCGATCTCGCGCGGCAGTGGGTCATTGGCCCCGCGGGTGGCGGCGCGGGCAATGATTTCAGCTTGTGTCCGCCCGGCGAGCGGTGCGCCGGCCTGCGCCTCGAAAGCAAGGCCGGCTTCGTCGAGGGTGCGGGCAGGCAGGGGAGCATCCGCAGCCCTGATCCCGGCACGCAACAGATCGGTGAGGGCCGTGGGGCGCCCCAGACGACGGCTCAGGCGTCCGCGCCAATCGGCGCTCAGTGGAAGATCGGCGATCAGCGCGGACAGAAGCGCCATGTCGGAAATCTGCACCCGCAATTTCACCGCCCCGCCGGCCATGGCCCCGGCCAATGCGCGCGCAAACAAATCGAGGTCCTCGGTAACATCCCCGCTGCCATTAAAGATTTCCCGCCCGATCTGGGCAAATTCCTCGGGTGCGCGTGATTCGAGCCCGAGGCGGAAAGCGGGCCCCTCATAGGCGACGCTGTGACCCGCCCCGGTGTCCGGCGCGGCCGCAAAAGCGAGCGCGGCGGGCAGCGTCAGATCGGGACGCAGGCACAGACCATGGTCCTCGGAATCCTGGTGATTGGTGCGCACAAACAGCAGGCGCGGGCCGATATTCTCGCCCAGCAGGTCGAGGACGGTCTCGAAGGGCATGAGCAAAGGCGGGGAAATGGCGCGCGCATCCGCAAAGATGCTGGCGCGCAGCCGCTGGCGGCGCCCGGCGAGCATGACTTTGTCTGCGCTCACCTTGCCGGGCTCCGCCCGAGAATTGCCAGCGCTGCCTCCGCCCATTGCGCCTCGGGCACCTCGAATTGCCCGGGACGCTCACTGCGCCATGCCGCATGGTCGGTCATTTCCCGTGCCTTTTGCGCCCCGAGCTTGAGATCTTTCAGCGTGACGATTCCCTGCGCGGCTTCGTTGGAACCGACGATCACGGCCAGAGGGGAAGCGCGACGATCGGCATATTTCATCTGCGCCTTCATGCCCGCACTGCCCAGATAGACTTCGGCGGCGGCACCGCAGGCGCGCAATTCGGCGGCCATGGCAAAATAGCGGCCGGTCAGGCCCGGTTCGAGCGCGAGAATGACCACCGGCCCATCGCTTCCTGCCGTTTCACCGGCCTGATCGAGCGCTGCGAGTGCGGCCGCCAGCCGGGAGACGCCGATTGAAAAGCCGGTCGCGGGAACCGGTTCGCCGCGAAAGCGGCTGACCAGATCGTCATATCGCCCGCCGCCGCCCACCGCACCAAAGCGTTGGGGCGCGCCGGATTCACCCGCAATGGCGAAAGTCAGCTCGGCTTCCAATATTGGCCCGGTGTAATATTCGAGACCGCGCACCACACTCGAATTAAAGGTCACCCGGTCGGTCGCGATGGCGAGCCCGGTGAGCACTTCATCGATACGCATGAGTTCCCGCAAACCCTCCGCCCCGGCATGGGGACCCACCAGCGGCGCAAGTTCGGCAAGTGCCGCGCCGCGATCGGCCGCCCCCGTGCCGGCCCGCAGAAATCCAAGCACCTGTTCGGCCGATTCCCGCGACAGTCCAGCCCCGGGTGAAAAATCGCCGGATTCATCGCGGCGCCCGGCCATCAGCAGATCGGCGACGCCCGTTTCGCCAAGCCGGTCGAGCTTGTCCATGGCACGCAGCACGATGAGCCTGGCCTTGTCCGCCGCGGGTCCCGAATCCAGTCCCAAATCGGCCATCAGCCCGTTGAGCAATTTCCGGTTGGACAATTTGACGACATAATCGCCGCGTGTGATTCCCACCGCCTCGATCGCCGCGCACGCCATGGCGGCCATTTCGGCATCGGCTGCGGCATCCGCCACACCGACCGAATCGGCATCGCATTGCAGGAATTCGCGGAACCGCCCGGGCCCCGGCTTTTCATTGCGAAAGACCGGACCGAAGGCATAGCGCCGAAACGGCCGCGGCAGGCGGTCGAAATGCTCGGCCACGAAGCGCGCGAGCGGCGCGGTGAGGTCGTAACGCAGCGCAATCCACTGGCCGTCATCGTCCTCGAGGCTGAACACGCCCTCATTGGGGCGGTCCTGATCGGGCAGGAATTTGCCGAGCGCGTCGGCATATTCGAACAGCCCCGTTTCCAGCCGCTCAAATCCCCAGCTGGAATAGACCGCAGCGATCCGTTCCAGCAGGCGGGTTTCGGCGGTCAGGGCGTCGAAACGCCGATCGGGAAAGCCGCGCGGCTTGCGGGCCTGGGGGCGGAATCCGGGTGCGGGAGCGGATGGAGAAACAGGCGATTCGTTGGTCATGGCACGCGCGAAAGCGAAGGATGTCGGATCGGATCATCGTTTGTCACGGAAGCGGAATCGGGTCAGCCTCGCGATTGCCCTCACATCGGGCAATCGCGCTGAACAGCGGGCCTCCTCAATGATCGACCCGGTCGCGCTGCTGCTGACGATACAGGCCCACGAAATCGACAGGATCGATCATCAATGGCGGATAGCCGCCTTCGCGCGTCACATCGGCGATGATCCGCCGCGCAAAGGGAAACAGCAGGCGCGGACAATCGACCAGCAGAATCGGCTCCATCTCCTCGGCCGGGATATTCTTGAGCTGGAACAGGCCTGAATAGACGAGCTCGGCGATGAACATTACCTCGGAATCGCGGGTGGCGCGCGCTTTCAGGGTGAGGTCGACCTCGAAAAAACCGTCGCCGGCCCCATGGGAATTGGCATTGACCTCGATGCCGAGATCAATGCTGGGCTCGGCAGCATCGGGCGGTGTCATTCTGTTGGCATCGGGGTTTTCGAAGCTCAGATCCTTGACGACCTGCGCGAGCACCCGCAATTGCGGCGCTTCCTGCGTTGCATCGGAACCGGAATGCGAAATATCCGTCATGGGCGAGACCTTCGACTGGCGAACCTGCCTTCAACACATGGTTTGAAAATCATGGCTCAAGGCGCAATGGGGCTCGCTATCATGCCGATGTCAGGCGAGCAACGCTTGGCAGTCGACGGCGCGGTTATTTATCCTGTATGGTGTGTCGGGAACTGGTACCGGTTACGCGCGCGGCACGGGAATTGCCGGGGAAGGGCCGGAACCGGCTCTGCGGCACAGAATATGGAAAACCTGGATGAACTGGCTGGAAATTTCGATTTACGCGGGCGTCGCACTGTTTCTGGTGCTCCAGCTTGTCCGGGTGCTCGGTCGCAAGGAAGGGCATATGGGCCACGGCCAATCTTTGGAACCCCGCCCTGCCGAGCCCGCCATGCGGTCGGCCGGCCCCGCGGATTCGGGCCGCGGGGAAGCCGAGGCCCCGCGCTTCACTGGCCCGGCCGGCTACAAATTGCGCCGCGTCTATGAGGCGGATAACAGCTTCGACCCCCAACATTTTCTCGATGGCGCGAAGGCCGCCCATGCGATGATCATCCAGGCCTTTGCCGATGGGGATCGGGACATGCTCGCGGGGCTGCTCCAGCCTTCGGTGCTGGAACTCTATGAAACCGCGATCGACGAACGGCAGCCCGGGGAGTTTCCGCCGCGCCTGCAACGTCTGAAACATGCCGAAATCCGCGACGCCGAAGTGCGCGAAAATCTCGGCAGCGTTTCGGTCAGTTTTGAAGCGGAGCTCGCCATCGGTGAAGGCGATCTGCGCGCCAGCCATGAATTATGGACCTTTGAACGCGCACTCGACAGCCAATCGCCGAATTGGCTGCTGGCAGCGGTCGCCCCGATCGAGGCCTGAGGCACCCGGTGTCCGACCATCAGCGGGATCGGGGCCCGCCGGCATCCACGGATCTCCCGCCCGGCTGGCAGCGGGCTTTGCCCCCGGTGCGCGGGTCGCTGTCGTTTGGCGAGCGTCTTGCGCCCTTCACCTGGTTCCGGGTGGGCGGGCCGGCCGATGTGCTGTTCCTGCCGGCGGACGAGGCCGATCTTGCGCAATTCCTCTCGGGGCTTCCGGTGGAAATTCCGGTCACTGTGCTGGGCGTGGGCTCCAATGTCATCCTCCGCGACGGGGGGGTGGCGGGTGTGGTGATCCGGCTGGCGGGCAGGGCCTTTGCCGCGATCGAGGCCCACGGCGTGGAAATCCGCGCGGGGGCCGGGGCGCTCGATTCCCGGATTGCGCAGGCCGCGGCACAGGCCGGGATCGGGGGGCTCGAATTTCTTACCGGCGTGCCGGGCGCGCTGGGTGGCGCACTGGCCATGAATGCCGGATGTTACGGGCGGGAACTCAAGGACATTTGCGCGAGCGTTACCGCAATCGCGCGGGATGGCACGCGCCACGTTCTGGATGCCGCCGGGATGGGCTTTGCCTATCGCCGCAACGCGGCCCCGCCCGGGCTCATTTTCACCGGGGCAATGCTGGCGGGACATTCGGATTCCCCGGCGGCGATCACTGCCCGCATGGCTGCGATCTCGGCCCGGCGCCGGAATTCCCAGCCGATTCGCGAGAAAACCGGCGGCTCAACCTTCAAAAACCCCGATCCTGAAATGTCTGGCGGACGCTCGGCATGGGCCTGCGTGGACGCGGCGGGCATGCGCGGTGCAAGGCTGGGTGATGCGCAGGTCAGCGAAGTGCACGCCAATTTTCTCATCAATCGCGGTGAGGCCAGCGCGGAAGACATCGAAGCACTTGGCGAGCGGGTGATCGCCAATGTGCGCGAAAAGCTCGGCGTGACGCTGGAATGGGAGATCAAGCGGATCGGCCGGCGGGTTCCGGCGCACCGAGACCGGGCTCCATCTTTCTGAACGCGCCCGCTTGCCGCCTATTTCCTTGACAGAACCAGGACTTTTGCCCCGGCGGGTGGGGCTCCGGGGTCGAGATCGGCGCGGATTTCCACGCCTTCGCCCGCCGCCCATTTCCCCGCAAAATTGCGATAAAAGGGCGAGCGGATATGCCCTGACTGGCCAGGCGCAATCATGAAGCGCGAGCGGTTCAGATCGCCCAGATCATAGATTGCGCGGAATCCCGGCCCGAAATCGCTGTGGAAATCGAGCTTCGTCTCGCCCCGCACCGAGAAGTGGGTGGCGAAGGGGGCATCGGCGTCACCACCCACCGGCTGGCGCACCGAATAATATTTCCCGAGCAAAGGCAGCCGCGACAAAAACGGGTGGGTAAAGCGCAATTCATGCGCTTCGCCCCAGGTCAGCTCCGGCGGAACCGCGATGGCGGCAGCCTTGTCGAGCGCCATACCGAGCAAAATCGGGCAATCCTCGGCGGCCGGCGTTCCGATATCGTCGCACCAGGCGTCGGAAACTCCCTCGGCCAGGACATTATCGATGAAATCCTCATTGATTGAGGCGATCTGTGGTGTCTTCAGCTCATCCCCATAAAGCGCCTGGGCGAGTTCCCGGTAGAAAAGGGCGTACAGCAACGGCTCCTGTCGCTCCGCCGCCATCGCGCCGTCCCAGGCGTTCAGGCGCTCGAGCAATGCCTTGCCGGCCGGGCTTTGGGGCAGGGCGCTGCGCAGGGCAATCAGCCCGCGCAAAGTGGTTGCCGGGGTCACATCGCGCTGGATCGCGGCAAAGCTTTCCAGATCGTGGCGCTGGTTTTGGGCAAGCAAATCATTGATCCGCGCCGCGCGCCAGGGCGAGAACGGGCCGGTCAATTTATCATTGGTCGTCTGGCGGTTATTGGCATTCAGCACAAAGCCCGCCGCGGGATTGACCAAAAACGGGCGCTCGGTCTCCGGCAGATCACCGATCCACAGCCCGGCGGAATCGCGCGCCGGCAGCGCCCCCGACACGGCAAAGCCGATATCGCCATTGTCGAGGGCGATGGTGAGATTGAGCGCCGGCGCGCGCATAAGCTGTGCGGCCTTGCGTACATCTTCGCCGCTTTTGGCAAATTGCAGGGCGAGCATTGCCTCCATCGGGCGGTTGGCACGGTCGGCCGCCGCGCTCTTGACCGCGAAATTCCCCCCGGTGAACAAAGCCGCCGAGCGGGTCCAGGCCGGTTCGGCGATCGGCCCATGGGCGCTGTCGCGGAAAATGATTTCCTTTTGGCGTGCACCCAACAGGGTGCGGACCCGGATGGTCTCGCGGCGTTCGGTCGATGCCGCCGCTTCGCCTTCTGACAATTTGCGGATATCGAGCGCGTCGATCGTGCCATTGGTGATCGCCCAGGCGGCATGCGGCCCGCGTCCCATCACGATGAGCGGCGTGCCGGGCAGGGAAGCACCGACCACATCGCCCTCCGGAAGCTTGAGATGGGCGAGGTAGAAGGTCGCCGGCGCGCCGAGCCCCACATGGGGATCCCCCGCCAGCAAGGGCTTGCCGGTGGCGCTGCGCGCACCTGACACCGCAAAGGCATTGGAGCCCGGATTGGGCCCGGCTTTGGCGACCGGCAGGGCGGGTCCGATGCCGGTCGGGTTCGCGTCAACACCCGAACCCGGCGCGAGGGTCAGCGGTGCCCATTCCGGATAGGCCGGAAAAAATTCCGCAAATTGCGCCGGGCTCAGCACATTGTTCAGGCGTGCGGCGGCGAAATCCTCGCGCAGGCCGATCACCTGATCGACCACCAGGCCAAGCCCGCAAGCGAGGCTGTCCTCGATCGTCCATGGTGCAGGCCGGGTGAACAATAGCGCATATTCGGGCGCAATTGGCCCCTTCGCGAGGGCGGCATTGACGCCCGCAGCATAGGCTTCCAGCGCCTTGCGCAGATTTTCGGGCAGGGTTTCGCGCTGGGCGGCGATGATTGCCTCCCAATTCATGGCGCGGGCCTCGGCATCGACGGTCAGCGTCAGGTCGCCCACCAGTTCCGACAGCCGGCCGCGAATGGCGCGGCGGGCCAGATCCATGAAGAAAAAGCGGTCCTGCGCCTGGGCAAAGCCCATGCCGAAATAGACGGCCTCGGCGCTCTCGCCATAAATATGCGGTATGCCGTTGGTGTCCCGCAGGATTTTTACCTCCCCCGGCGCGGATGCGAGCGTGGTTTCCCCCGATATCTTCGGCAGCGAGAACCAGTAGCGCCCACCGATCCACAGCCCCAGCCCGACAATGATGACCACCAGCGCCAAAAGGCCGCGCAGCGCCCAGATGAGCAGAGGTTTCAGCACATTCATGATCTGGCCCTGCCTTGTTTCGGTGCGACGCTCGCGGTGCGGCCGCAAATCCGCATGATCCTATCGGCTCGTGCATGAACCGCAAGGCCAGCCGGGGCATTTTCCGATCTGGGGGGGGCCAATTTCCTGTCGGCGATTTAACTTTACCACGACATGCAGATTATGTTTATCGTTCCTCGATAATTTACTGCGCCCAGCGAGGTGGGGTGCCGCGTGCGCCGAACGCTTGGCCAGAACCATTCGCGAACCCCACGGAGAAAGATCCATGCCCGTCCGACCCAACCATGCCCTTGCCGCGATGATTCTCGGCGGAACGGCGGCTGTGGCGCTTGCGCCGCTTGCCATGGCGCAAGCCCCGTCCACCGGCCCGAAACTGGTGATCGAGGACGCGATCGGCCGTTTCGTGATCGAGCGCGCGCGCGGCAATCAGGTGGGCGTGACCATTGGTCAGCCGGGGTCGGGGGCCCGGGATCTCCCGGTCGTGAGGGCCTTCGTTCGCGATGGCGTGACCTATATCGCCAGCGAAGAAGCTGTGCGCCGGCGGAGCACCAATTGCCGGACGAGCGGAGCCTCGCCGGCGGTCCGGATCGACCGCGGCTCATGGATCAATCTCGCGGATCTTCCGCTGATCCGCATCACGGCACCTGAAAATGTGGTCCTCGTGTTCAGCGATTCGATCGGCCCCTTGCGCGCGGGCGCGCTCGGGGAAGCCAATGTGTCGCTGGATGCGTGTTTCGATGTGGAAATTGGCAATGTCGCCGGCAAACTCAATGGTGAAATCGCGGGCTCGGGCAATTTCACCGCCGGAAATGCGGGTGCGCTGGATTTCGGGATTGCGGGTTCCGGCACCGCGGTGTTCGGGAATATTGCCGGCCGCACGGAGGTCGAAATCGCCGGCTCAGGCGATGTACGTATCGGCGCGGTCAATGATGCGACCGCAGTCGAGATCGCCGGCTCGGGCAATGTCAACATTCTGGGCGGGCGCGCCAGCGCCTTTTCGGTAAGCATCGCGGGCTCGGGCGAAGTGCGCTTTGCGGGTGCCGCACAAGCGGTCTCGGTGGAAATTGCGGGCGCCGGCGATGTCGATATTGCGTCCGCCACCGGGCCCATTGCGGTTGAAAAATTCGGCTCTGGAAATGTCACGATCGCCGGCCAGCCATGGCGGAAGCAATAGACCTGCCGCGGCCTTACGATCGCCACCCGGCAAATCGAAGCAATAGCCGGGGTCCGGCGGGTGCTATTTCACGCCCGCCGCCTCGAAAAACGCGAATAATCGGGTCATGCCGTCCTGGGCGGCGCTCGCATTAAAACCGGGGCGGTAATCTGCGTGGAAGCCGTGTTCCGTACCCGGATAGACGATGATATTTGAGCGCCGGGCAGCGCTTTTGGCCGGCGCGGCTTCGAGTTTGGCGCGCATGGCATCGACA
Organism: Hyphomonadaceae bacterium; assembly: GCA_021731815.1. Classification (GTDB taxonomy): domain Bacteria; phylum Pseudomonadota; class Alphaproteobacteria; order Caulobacterales; family Aquidulcibacteraceae; genus JAKFWO01. The sequence goes on from JAKFWO010000026.1 coordinate 20,398, forward strand.
TCCTTTTGCGGAATCCCGCGGTCATTGCTGGCGTAAAGGCCGAGCACCGGCGCGCCGAGCCGGGCGACAAGGTCGATCGGAAAGGCTTCGGATGCACCGGCCCCACCCGCCAGGCGCCCATACCACGCCGCACCCGCCTTGATGTCCGGATTGGCGGCAGCGGCGTGCCACACCACCCGGCCACCCCAGCAAAAGCCGGTGATTCCGATGCGGCCGGCATCGGCGAAGGACTGGAGCGCCAGCCACTCGGTCGTCGCCTTGACGTCGCCCATCACCTGCTCGATCCCCGCGGTCGCTACGATCTTGCGGATCTCGGTGAAATCGGTGAGCTTTGAGGGATCGCCGGCGCGCGCGAAAAAGGCCGGCGCAATCGCGACAAAGCCCTTTTTGGCAAAGCGCCGGCACACATCCTTGATATAGGCATGGATACCGAAAATCTCGTTGACCACGATGATGACGGGCTTTCTCCCGGATCCTTCCGGACGCGCGACATAAGCCGGCAGGTCGAAATCACCGGATTTGAAACCCGGCTCGCTGATCACGAGGCCGGTGGCGTCGGTTTCGATGGCCGCGGCATTGACCGGACGGATGGCCGCCGCATAGCCAAGCGTGAAAATCCCGGTGGCCAGCGCCGCGCGGCGGGAAAGATCGCCCAATTCCGCAGGGCCTTCCGGGGTCGCCAGCGGCAAGCCGGTTGAAGAATCCGCCATTTTGATCTCCCTCTTTTCCGGTCCTGTTTTCCGGTTCTGATTTCTGTTTTCTGATTTCGACCGAGGTCCTGCACGTCCCGATCAGCCTGCTGAATCGAAGGCCCGCCGCAGCACCTGCTTCACTTCGTCATCCAGTTCGGCGGCCCCCGCCAGTGAAACCGCATAATTGCACATGCCACCCGGTCTTTGCGCGACGATTTTCGGGCTCGTCACATCATCCTTGAGATTGATCCCGAGCTCGAAGCGGTCATTGGTTTTCGGTCCAGCCATTGCGAATTGCTTCCTGCGCCGCAGCGACACATAGCCCTTTTTAGGCGCGATTTCGAATTCGCCATAGCCCGAAATCACCGCCATCAACGCATCGTGAATGGGCCTTTGATGCGCCTTCCTGCCGGAATAGATTTCGGCGAGGATGGCTTCCATGTCCTTGCCTTCGGCGGCACTCGCCCCATCGGTCCCGCGCGCGACATGGGTGAGCGCATTGGCATCGCCGGCCCCAAGGCCGAAAGTCGCGATGAGCCAGTCCTTGATCCCGCCATGCGTGTCCTTGCCGCTGCCCGCAATCGCGGCCGACAATTCCGCGAGGCTGCGGCCGGTCTTTTTCTCGATATTGGCGATCTGGGTTTGGGTTGCGGGATCAAGGCCGGTTTTCAACTGCGCCATGGCGTATGTCCTCCCTGTTTCCGGCCTGTTTCTGGCCTGTTTCCGGCCCCTGGCCCGCCTGGATCCGTGTCGTCCTGCGATGGAGGTCGCGGGCGAATTCTAGCGCTTTTTGCCAGCCGCGTGCAAATCCTGCTTGGCCATCATCCGCGCGGGCTTTACCGAGAGGTGCAATCCCGTGAATGAAAGGCTTCGCCATGACGCGCAATTCCCTGCCCGAGCTTGATTTCGATCTCGGCGAAAATGCCGAAGCCATCCGCGAGGCGACCTCGCGTTTTGCCCAGGAACGGATCGCGCCACGCGCGGACGAAATCGACCGCAGCAATGAATTTCCCCGCGATCTGTGGCCGGAAATGGGCGCGCTCGGCCTGCACGGGATCACGGTGGAGGAGGAATTTGGCGGGCTCGGCATGGGCTATGTCGAGCATGTGGTGGCGATGGAGGAAGTGAGCCGCGCTTCGGCCTCGGTCGGGCTGTCATATGGCGCGCATTCCAATCTGTGCATCAACCAGATCCGGCGCTGGGCGAGCCCTGAGCAAAAGCGCAGATATCTGCCCAAACTCATTTCGGGCGAGCATCTGGGATCGCTCGCCATGTCGGAAGCCGGCGCGGGCTCGGATGTGGTGTCCATGCGGCTGCGGGCCGAGAAAAAGGGCGACCGCTTCGTGCTCAATGGCACGAAATTCTGGATCACCAATTCCACCGGGGCGGATACGCTTGTGGTCTATGGCCGGACGGAGCCCGATGCCGGGCCGCGCGGGATCACCGCCTTTCTGGTCGAGCGCGGCATGAAGGGATTTTCGGTGTCTCCCAAGCTCGACAAGATGGGGATGCGGGGCTCCGACACCGCGGAACTGGTGTTTGAGGAATGCGAGATCCCCGAAGACAATGTCATGGGCCCGCTCAATGAGGGGGTGAACGTGCTGATGAGCGGTCTCGATTACGAGCGTGCAGTGCTGGCCGGCGGCCCGCTCGGGATCCTGCGGGCGGCGCTCGACCTCGCAGCGCCATATGCGCGCGAGCGGCGGCAATTCGGGCGGGCGATCGGGGAATTCCAGCTCATTCAGGCGAAGCTCGCCGACATGTATGTCGCGCTGTCTTCGGCGCGGGCCTATGTCTATGCGGTGGCGCGCGCCTGCGACAAAACTGGTGCCGCGCGCAAGGACGCGGCCGGCGCAATCCTTTATGCCAGCGAGAGTGCGGTGAAGGCGGCGCTCGAGACCATCCAGATTCTGGGCGGCAATGGCTATGTCAATGATTACCCGGCCGCGCGGCTCCTGCGCGACGCCAAGCTCTACGATATCGGGGCGGGGACCAATGAGATCCGCCGCTTCCTCATCGGGCGGGAGCTGATGGCGCAATAACGCGCAGCATTACCGGATATCGCCTTTTGCAGTTTTTGTCCTATGCGCCAACGAAAAGATGAATTCAGGCGGGCTTTGAGCGCGCGACGCGACCCTCATCTGCCCCGTGTTCGAATAACAAATCACCGGTTTTCGTGGACATGCTATGATTGGAGTATGTTTTCCATCGCGGGTAATAATCATCATCGGCTTCGTTCCCCCACAACGTCCAGTTTCTTCTGGTTCCGCGCGCAAATAACTCCAGATATGGCCCTGGACTACACGCTTCAATAATTGGAAATATTTCGTCCGGTTTTCGTGAATGCTCCCGCTTTCGGGAGGAAAGCAGATTGACCTGGGTGCGCCCGGGGGCCAGGGTGCGTGCATTCTTGCCACGAACGCCGAATAGCAATATTTCTGTTACGTTACGGAAGTAAAATCCGACGCCCCGTCCATCCGAGCCGCCGTCCTTTCTTACTTTATGCCAAACAATATTCGCTTTGTAATTGAACCCCCAGCGCTCCATGACTTTCAATCCGTCGGGGAGAAGAGCGTTCGGAACCCATAGATAAAGATGCGCTGTTTCGTTCGCCACCTGTTCGACAGGAAGCAGGCATATTTCCTCAAGATCAAGAGTTTGGTATCGTTGAAGACGTCGGTGTTCTGGTGCCATTTTCCCGGTTCGGTTCTGGAATTGCCAGGGTGGGTCCGCCAATATCGTCGAAAATCGATCTTCGCCAGTGAACGATAATAGAGACTCAGCTGGACCCGTCATCGCGCGGGGAATGTGAACGTGAGTCTTCTGCATCGGCCGGCCCGCTTTCTCCATGTATATCTTCAATATAAAGATTCTTGGTGATTCCAAAGACCAGGATGGGGCAACCGCCGCCGCCGCCGCCATTCACGCGGCGAAGCAGACGCTCCATATGCGTGGTCGAGCTACCATAACTCGATCCACGTCCCAAGGCGTCAAAAATTTGCTGCAAATGGTCGGCACGGGTGATGATCAGTCCGGCATCGATGACACGAAGATCAAATAATAACCTGAAATTGTTCAGATCTCGGTCGAAAAACGGATCTTTGTTGTTCCATTCGACCTCCAGCGCAACTCGATTTTTGAAACAATCGACTTTGTGCGTCGGGGAGGGAGTCGACTTGCCGTCAACAACGATCTCCGTGACAAATTCCTTCTCTTTCCATCCGGCCCGTTTTAGCGGCACCTCGACCCGCTCAACAATAAGGGATCTTCGGCCGCCTGGAATCATGATTTCGCTTCGCAGAAGCCGAAATGATCGGAGTGCGTGGTGAATTTCCGCCCACTCGACAGGATTGGCCGTCGCCAGAATGCCGGCAGCGTTTCGCCACTCTGCAACTTCGTAGAGGGCGCGTATGTCATGTGGAATGAGGTGTGTGGTGACCATGAACCAATTTTCTGCCGAGCCAAAAATCGCTTGCTTATCGCAGATTTTAACAAATTGTCCGCGCTTACACCGAAAAGCTCGTCCCGCAGCCGCAGCTTGATTTGGCATTGGGATTGAGCACGACGAGGCGGGCACCCAGCAATTCCTCGGTGTAATCCACCACCGATCCCCGGAGGAATTCGAGCGACACCGGGTCGATCACGATCTGCGCGCCAGCCTCGCCCAGCAGGAAATCATCGGGGGCCGCTTCCGCCACAAAGTCGAATTCATATTGAAAACCGGAACAGCCGCCGCCATTGACTGCCAGCCGCAGGATCCGGGTCTCCGGCTCCTTGGCGAGGATGTTACGGATGCGCCGTGCGGCGCGCTCGGTCATGCTCAGCGCCACCGGTATTGGGGGCTGTGGAGCGTCGGATAATGCGCTGTCATGCATCGGTTCTGTCCAGAAAGGGGCCAATCGAGGCGCAAAACCCGATGGCGGCTTTTGCTGATCTCCCTTTATATAGCCTGCGCCGGTGAATCGGCAATTGCCGGCGAAACAATCAGGAGGGAATCGCGCATGGCGAAGCGGGGGGATCGATTGGAAGCTGTGGCGAAAACAGCGGCGGAAGCCCGGTCGGGCGCTTTTCGGGAACCGGGGCCTGCCGCGTTTCGCACCGATTGGCGCGACAGCCGCGGTCGCCGGTTTCCGGAATCCGAAAGCCCCGCCCGTACCCCCTTCCAGCGCGACCGCGACCGCGTGGTGCATGCCAGCGCCTTCCGCCGGCTCAAGGGCAAGACCCAGGTCTTCTTGGCTCATGAGGGTGATCATTACCGCACGCGGCTCACCCATTCGCTGGAAGTGTCGCAGATCGCGCGATCGGTGGCCCGCCGGCTCGGGCTCGACGAGGATCTGGCCGAATGCCTCGCGCTTGCCCATGATGTCGGCCACCCGCCCTTCGGCCATGCGGGGGAGGATGCGCTCGACGAAGCCATGCGCGATTTCGGCGGCTTCGATCACAATGCCCAGACCCTGAAGGCGCTGACCCTGCTCGAAATCCGCTATCCGCGCTTTGATGGGCTCAATCTTTGCTGGGAGACGCTGGAAGGTCTCGTCAAACATAATGGCCCGCTGCGCGGCTCGCTGGCGGCGGCGAAATATCAGCGCAAGAATCTGCCGGATTACATCGTGGCGTTTGATGCGGAATTTGGTCTGGGGCTCGACAGCTTTGCGGGACCCGAGGCCCAGATCGCGGCACTGGCCGATGACATCGCCTATAACAATCACGACATCGATGATGGCTTGCGGGCTGGCCTGTTTGCGGTGGGCGACCTCGCCGAACTGCCTTTGGTCGGACCGGTTTTCGCCGAAACCGGTGCCGAATTCCCCGATATCGCGCCCGAACGGGTGATTGCCGAGGCCATTCGCCGCTTGATCGGGATCCGGGTCGATGATCTCGTTGCGGAATCGGCGCGGCGGGCGGCTCAGTTCTCGCCCGGCAGCGCGGATGAGGTACGGGCGCTTCCCGAACCCCTGATCGCCTTTTCCCCGGCAATGCACGCCCATGAGCAGGAATTGCGGCGGTTTCTGTTCACGCGCATGTATCGGCACTGGAAGGTCAACCGGATGATGAGCCGCGCGCGGCGCGTGGTGCGGGAATTGTTCGGGCTTTTGCTCGCCGAGCCCGATCTCTTGCCGCCGCGCTGGGCCGCGCGGACCTCGGGCGCAGGCGCTCAGCAGACCGCCGCCACGGTCTGCGATTATATCGCGGGCATGACCGATGCCTTCTGCCTGTCCGAGCACAAGCGCCTGCTCCATCCTGACTGAGAAATCCCCGATTGATCTGCTTAAATTTTGGTGAGGGCTGCGCGGACATGCTTTTGCCGTGTTAGGCTGCTTCATTGCGACCGCGGGTCTCTATTCGACCCCGGTGGAAAGCAGTTTGGAATTTTCATGAAACGTGTCATCCGGGCGACAATCCTCGGTGCGGTGCTCGCGGCGGGCGGCCTTGCGGCATCGGGCGCGGGGCCTTCGGCTTTTGCCCAGGGGGCGATCCGCGACACCGAAATTGAAGCCGTGATGCGCCGCTATTCCGACCCCTTGTTCACGGCCGCCGGGCTCAATGCGAAGGATGTCGAGATCATTCTGATCGGCGACCGGTCGATCAATGCCTTCGCAACCCTTGGCCCCCTGATGGGCATCCATACCGGCCTGATCAATGAGGCTGAGTTTCCCAATGAAATCAAGGGTGTTATCGCGCATGAAACCGGCCATATCGCGGGCGGCCATGCCGTTCGCAGCGGCGAGGGATCGGGCGCTGCGACCGCGACCACGCTGATCGCGCTCGGGCTCGGCATTCTGGCGATCGCGGCGGGCGCGCCCGATGCCGGTGCGGCGCTCATCGCTTCGGGTCCGCAATTCGGGCAATTGAGCTATCTCGGCTATAGCCGCGAACAGGAAAGCCGTGCCGACCAGGCAGGTGCCGGATTTCTCGAAACAACCAGCCAGTCGGGCAAGGGGCTTGTCCGCTTCTTCGAGCGGTTCCGTTACCAGGAATCGCTGTCCAGCGCCCGGCGCTTCCCCTATTTCCGCTCCCACCCCCTGTCGAGCGACCGGGTCGATGCGCTCACTCAGCGGGTCGAGCGTTCGCCCTTTTTCCCGGTCGAGGACAGCGAGGAAGAGATCGCCGAATTGCATATGGTGCAGGCCAAATTGCACGGCTTTCTCGATAGCCCGCAAGAGACCTATAATCGCTACCCGATCAAGAACCAGAGCCTGCCGGCCCGTTATGCACGCGCCATCGCCGATTACCGGATTCCCGAAACCAGACTGGCATTGGCCAAGGTGGAGGAACTGATTACCGGGCAACCCGACAATCCCTATTTTTATGAATTGAAGGGCCAGATCCTGTTCGAAGCCGGGCGCACCGAGGAATCGATCGCGCCCCATCGCCGCGCCCTTGATTTGCACAAGGATGCGCCGCTGCTCATGATCAATCTCGCGCGTTCGCTGCTGGCGACCGAGGAGCGACCGAAGATCGACGAAGCGCTTACCCTGCTCAACCGCGCGCTCCAGTTCGAGCCCGATAACGCCTTTGCCTGGGAACAATTGGCCATCGCCCATGACCGGCGGGGCGAGATCGCCATGGCCAAACTCGCCACGGCTGAACAGGCCTTTTACCTCCGCGCTTATCCGCGGGCCTTCCAGTTTGCCGAGAGCGCGCGCCGCGAACTCAAGCCCGGCACGGTCGCCTTTCGTCGGGCGGCCGACATTGTGGTCGCCACCCGTCCGCGCGGCCGCAACGGGGCTCCGGTTTTCCCGGAGGCCGAGCGCCGCCCGCGCGAGGACCGCCGGGGCCCGCCTTCCAACGAGGAAGCACCGAAACCCGTACCGGCGCCCGAGCCCGAACCGGTGCCCGAAGCGGGGTGAGCGCGGACCGGGGAAGTGAAATGGGCATCTTTGTCTGCGATGCCGGTGCCAGCGTGTCGCAACCCGCCCTGGCGCATTTTCAAGGAAATCCCAGCCGAATGTCTGAATTGAAAATGCCCGGATTCAATAATTTGGAGCGCGTTCAGGCGAAAACCGGACTCCACTTTTTCTGAAGCCGCTCCAGCTGTGAGCTTTCAGCAGGTTGTACCAGCCGCGCGATCGGCCCGCCGATTTAGCGGCAGTGACGTTTCGTCCCACGGACGGAGCAACCCTTTGTTCTCATGGAGGCATTTTTGCGCATCGTTTGAGATCGTCAAGGATATACCGCGAAGCGGCGCACCTTCGGTGCGTCCTTGACGATCTCAAACGATGCGCTATTATTCTACCATGAAAACAATGTCTTAGCCTAACAAATATGCGTCTGGATTCCTGTGTAGATGCTGATTCATTGCAGTTTTTCCTCGCACTTCCGCGTATCATCGAGCCCGGACAACCTGTTGAAAGCCCACATCTAGCCGCGCTTTGCCTGTGACTGGATGCGTTCGAGCTTGGCGAGTTCCACTTCCGCGCGCTGTTCGATGCTGGAGAGCAAGGCGGCGAGCCGCGGATCCTCGTATTCCTCGACCCGGTCGGCCAATGCGCGTTTGAGCCGATGAATGGCACCGGCGCTGATCCGGCCATTCAGGATGTCGGCCTTGAGCGCATCGAGCCCGTCCAGCAATTCACCCCCGCGATTGACCGCGCGCCGGCGGCGCTCCAGCGGATTGTCGATTAATTGCAGGGCGAGCAGCGTGTCGACATTGGCCGCAGCGGCGCTGGCCTGGGCGCCGGCGCTTTCGCGGGTGCCGCCTGCGGCCTCGGCTCCGTCCGGGGAGTCAAGGATCTGGAACCCGTTCTCGCCGGCGCGCCGCACTGCCTTGGTGGGCCTCGCCGGCGGCGGCGGGGCGGTGGGGTCAATTCGCATCTGGTCGCATCTGCGCCTCTTGAGCGGGAGTTCCGGGGACCCGGAAGTCCCGACTGAGCCAGACTTTCCCCTGAGTCTGTTAGCAAAAAGTTAACAATTCGGGTTCAGGCGCGACCGATGCGGAACCCAAGGGAGCCGGCGCTATCCCCGGTCGCGCATCAGCCGGGCCTGGTCGCGTTTCCAGTCCTTTTCCTTTTCCGAGGCGCGCTTGTCGGGTGCCTTCTTGCCATGCGCCAGCCCGATTTCGATCTTGGCGATCCCGCGGGCATTGAAAAAGATCCGGAGCGGAATGATGGTGCGGCCCTCGCGTTCGACCGCGCCCTTGAGCCGGTTGATCTGCTTGCGGTGCAACAATAATTGCCGCGGCCGCTTGGGGGCGTGGTTGAATTGCGCGGCCGGCGGATATTCCGCAATATTGGCATTGATCAGCATCATTCCCGGGCCTTCCGGCCGGGCATAGGATTCCGCGATCGTGGCTCTGCCCGCGCGCAGGCTCTTGACCTCGGTGCCGGTCAGCACGATCCCGGCTTCAAACACGTCTTCGATGATGTAATCGAAGCGCGCGCGGCGGTTCTCGGCGATGAGGCGGATTTCATTGGCGGGTTTGCTCATGCCTTTTCGGCACCTCCGTCGTTCAGCCGAAGAAGTGCGGCGCTGATTTCGGCGCGGGCGCGGGCATGGGCATCGACCAGCGGCAGGCGTAATTCTGCATTGATGCGGCCCATTTCGGCCAGTGCGAATTTGGCCGGGGCGGGGCTCGCATCGGCAAACAACGCGCGATGCAGGGGGGCTAGCCGCTGATTGACCGCGCGCGCCGCGACAAAATCACCTTTTGCCGCCAATTGGCACATCCTCGCCATTTCGCCCGGCGCGACATTCGACGTGACCGAAATCACACCATCCCCGCCATGGGCGAAAAAGCCGAGCGCAGAGGAATCATCGCCGGAGATCAGCCGAAATTCCGGGCTGCAACGGTCGCGCAACCATGCGACCCGACCGAGATCTCCCGTGGCTTCCTTGATGCCGACAATATTTGGATGGGCGGCCAATTCCGCGACGGTTTCGACACTCATGTCGATCCCGGTCCGGGTCGGCACATTATAGAGCACGATCGGTAATTCCACCGAATCCGCGGCCGCCCGGTAATGGGCAAGCAGGCCGGCCTGACCGGGCCGGTTGTAAAAAGGCGTGACCACGAGACCGCCATGCGCCCCCAGAATCTTCGCCTCCCTGAGCAGGCCGATGACCTTGCGCGTATCGGCACCGCCGGCCCCGGCCAGTACCGGAACCCGGCCATGCGCGGTGGCAATTGCACAGGCGATCAATGCGATATGCTCGGCCTCGGTCAGGGTCGCGGCCTCGCCCGTCGTGCCACAGGGCACAAGCCCGTCGACGCCTTCGGCAATCTGCCATTCGATCAGCCTGGCAAAAGCATCAAGATCGGGCGCGCCATTCCGAAATGGAGTGACAATTGCGGTGTAGCAGCCTGAAAACATTCGTACTCTCGAATCATTATGGTCCCGGTCGGTGGTTCATGCATCGTCGTTGGATATGAGGAACGGGGTCACCCGATGCAGTCTGCACCATATTCTTCGTTACCCGAAATTCGGGGCCTGCACCATCTGGTGCAGGTGGCTTTCAAGGGGGCCGTCAACTGACGGCGCAATGACGCGCCGGGAACTCCGCTTCTGTCACAGTCTTGTGACGTTCCGTGTAGGGAGTGTGGCTTCAAAAAATGTGGAATGGGCCCCAGATAGAGCGAGCAGGACGACGTGCAGAGTGATCGGCGCGGTCCTGCCTGAGAACAGGCTGCCGCTTGCGTCCCCCCCCACCCAGCCGGCGGCACCGCCTGGCGCCGTCGAGCACTGTCCCCGCTCGACGGCGCATCTTGGGCCCGCCTGTCCCTTATGTCAGCTATCCCCGGTGTCGATCCGCCCTCAGGTCGATTAACCCTGAATCCGGGTTGCGACCATCAGGCCCGATCCGATCAATAACAGCCCGACCAGCGCCATGAATCCACGCCGAAACGCGCGGTTGTGTAATTGCGCGCCCAATGCCCCGCCCGCCAGCGCATAGGCCGAGAGAACCATGAAATCGATCCCGATGGCCACTGCTCCCAAAACGGCCATCTGGCCGGTGGTCGGAGCCCGCGGGTCGATGAAGGGGGGCAGGATCACCACGAAAAACAACAAGGCCTTGGGATTGAAAAGCTGGACCATGAGCCCGTCGCGGAACGCGATTCCACGCCCCGCAGGGCGGGCGCCCGACGCGTCGCCTTCGCCCTTCCAGGCGGAGAGCAAAGCGCGCGCGCCGAGCCAGAAGATGTAAATCACCCCGAGCCAGGCCATGACCCGGAATGCAAGAGGCCAGGCCTTGATCAGCGTGCCGAGCCCGAGGGCTGCGCCGATGAACCAGATCGTGCTCGCGATGCTGATCCCGGCAATGCCCGACAGCCCCGCGCGTGGTCCATGCGCCATGCCGGTTGCGATCGCGAACAGAACGGCGGGGCCCGGTGCCACGGCAAAGCCCGTCGTCAGAACCACGAAGGACCCGAGCCGGGCTCCATCGACTGGCCATGCGGCCATCCAGGGGGGCGCGGATTCCGGGCCCGGCGAAATCTGGCCCAGGGAAATCTGGCTCAGGGAAATGAGGGCGGAAAGGTCCATGGGCCACGGATAGCGGCACCAACCCTGCTTGCAAGGCGACATTGCATTTCGCTTCACTTTGTTCCCGGTCTTGCCGGGGATTGGCCTCAATTGCATGTCGAACGAAATTGCCCCTCGGGGACCCGGGACAAATTAAGGCAAAACAATCAAGCCTGTTAACGATGCCTTAGAAGAATGCGTGGTTTTCTGCCGATGGAAATTACCATCTTCCCTCGTCGAGGGAATCAGCAGGAATGGTCCACCCGTGCCCAGACGCCTCGTAGTTCTCCTGATCCTTGCGCTGCTGGCCGTTGGCGTCGCTTATATGGCCAACCAGGCGCTCAGCGGGAAAAAAGGCCCGGTCTCGCTGCCCGGGAAGCCCTCGGCCGCGGTCGAGACCGGCCCGAAAATTCTCGTCGCCAAGCGCGCCATCGCCTATGGGCAGCGGGCGCTTGCCGAGGATTTTGCATGGGCCGACTGGCCGAAAGCCGGGCTCAATGCGCGCTTTTTGACGGAAGCAGCGGCGCGCGAAGCCCCCACCGAACTGGTCGGTCAGGTCGCAAAGGTCGATATCGGAATTGGCGATCCGATCGTGCGTGACCGCTTCGTTGCCCCGGAAAGTGGTGGCGTGGTCGCAGCCCTGCTCGCGCCCGGAATGCGGGCCTTTGCGATTTCGATTGATGAGGAGCGCGGCGTGGGCGGTCTGATCCAGCCGCTCGACCGCGTGGATGTGCTGGTGTCGCGCGAGATCGAGATCGTCAGCAATGGGGACGGCGGTCGACGTAATGAGGTCGTCTCCGAGGTCCTGATCGAAAATGTCAAGGTGCTGGCAATGGACCAGCAGATTGCGCCTGACCCGGAAGCGCCCGGTATCAAGGGCGATACCGCGACACTCGAGGTAACCCCTGAACAGGCGTTGCTGCTGCAGAAAGCCGCGAGTGCCGGAACCCTCAGCCTGCTCAGCCGGTCCATCGCCGATGCGCGCGGGACCCCTGACGCAAAGCCACGGACCCGAACGACCAACCTCTCGAAAACCGTGGGCGTGCGTGAAGGTGTCGTCATTTTCCGCGGCGACCAGCAAAGCGTTGAAACCGGAGCGAAATAGCCCCCATGTCCCATTCCCGGTCCCATTCCCGGTCCCATCCTCGCCTGGTTGCCAAAGCGGGCCGCCCGATGCGGCTTATGGCCCTGAGTTCGGCGGCCTTGTGTTCCGCCGCAGTGCTGGTCATGTCTCCGGCGGCAAATCTCCATGCGCAATCCGTTCCGGCGGAGGGTCCGATCCTTGTCAAGATCGAAGCCGCCGGCGAGGGCGCTGACGCGCAGACATTGACTCTGCCGCTCAACAAAACCGCCTTCATCGAATTGCCGGTGGAGGCGCGCGATGTCGTGGTGGGCAATCCCGCCATCGCCGAGGCCGTGATGCGCACCACGCGCAAGGCGTTCATCCTCGGCCTGACCGCCGGCGAGACCACGGCCGTGTTTTTTGATGCCGATGGCCGCAAGATCCTCGATCTCAATGTGCGCATCGGTCGTGATGTGACCAGCCTGCGCAATCTCATCCAGCAATTTGCCCCCGGTGCACGGGTGCGGCTCGAACCGCTCGGCGAAAGCCTGATTATCGCTGGCACCGCGCCCAATGCGGCCGATGCCGACAAGATCATTTCCATCGCGCGGCGCTTTGTCAGCGACCCGACCCAGATCGTCAATCTGCTCTCCATCGAAGGCAAGGACCAGGTACTGCTCAAGGTCCGCATCGTCGAGATGCAGCGCACCGTGCTGAAGCAATTGGGTGTGAATGCTTCGGCCTTGCTCAACAGTGCCGGCCAGACCGTGCTGACGCTGTCGACCGCCAACGCCTTTTCTGTCGCCGGTTCGGCGCTGGGCGGCCTTGCGGGCAATGTGTCCAATACGACCAGCAACCGCACGATTGGCGGACAGATTCAGGCCTTTGAGCGCGCGGGGATCGTGCGCACGCTGGCCGAACCCAATCTCACGGCAATTTCAGGAGAATCCGCAACCTTTCTCGCGGGCGGTGAATTTCCGGTACCTGTGGCGCAGAGCGAAAACGGCCAGATCTCGACCGAATTCCGGCCTTTCGGCGTAGGTCTTGGCTTTACTCCGGTGGTGCTGAGCGAGGGGCGGATCTCGCTGCGGCTGAACACCGAAGTTTCCGAATTGACCTCGGAAGGCTCGTTTCAGACGCCCTCGGTGCCGATCATCACCAATGGGGTGGTGGTTGGACAGATTCCCGGCTTGTCGATTCCGGCATTGTCGGTGCGGCGCGCCCAGACCACCGTGGAATTGCCGTCCGGCGGCACGATGATGGTGGCTGGCCTCATCCAGGAAAATACCCGCCATGCACTGGAGGGGATTCCCGGGGCCAAGGATATTCCCGTGTTCGGTGCTCTGTTCCGGTCGAAGGATTTCGAAAACAGCGAGACGGAACTGGTGATCATCGTGACGCCGATCCTCGTCGACCCGATCACGGGAGGGGAATCGCGCACGCCGACTGACGGGTTCAGGGCCGCCGGCGATTTCCAGAGCGTGTTTCTGGGCCGCATCAACGAATTATATCGCGCACCGACCGCGGATGTCGGCGCGCGGACTTTTTCCGGTCCGTTAGGGTTTTCGTCGGAATAACGGGTTTCAGAAACACCTCTGCTGCGGGTGGCATTGGTTCCGGCGACAAGGGCCGGCGACAAGGGCCAGACATAAGGGCCGGCCATAAGGGCCAGACATAAGGGAGTGCACGATCATGGTGACGAAATTTATGCTGTCCATCGGGGCGGCCTGCGCTTTGGCCGGATGCGCCAGCGGAACGGCGACCCAGGCCCAGCGCGGACCAACGCCGCTCGACGCCTTCGCTCCCCGCGTGGTGGAGGTCGAGGAGCGTCGCGCCATTTTGACCATTGGTGCCGGCGATACGATTTCCCCGGCCGATGATCGCGCGATCGACGGGATGACCGCGCTTTATCGGACGGTCGGGCAGGGTCCGATCATCGTCGCGGTCCCCGATTCGCTCGGCAAGGAAGACCCGCTTGTCCGGCAGGTGGCGGACGCAATCTATGATGGCGGTGTGGCGCGTCACGACATCCTGTTTGCGCCTTATACGCCCGGTCCGCAGCAAAAGAACGAAATCGTCGTCGGCTTCAAGCGTTTTGAGGCCGTCGCCCAGCCCTGCCCCTCGCTTGGCAGTGTGGATCTGTCCCGGACGCTCGGGAAATCCGGTCTGCCGAATCTGGGCTGCGTGGTGAATTCCAATATTGCGGCCATGGCTGTCAATGCGGCGGATCTGGTCGGCCCGCGTGCCCAGGGTCCGTCCAGCGCGGACCGCCGGCAACGGGTGATCGAGGGCTACAAGCAGGGTCAGCCGACCCAGACGCCCCGCGGCCCCGGCGAAACTGTCACCCTTTCAGATGCGGTAAACTGACATGCGGACGCCCGAGCCCCCCAACAGCGATTTTTTTGACCTTGATGAGGACGATGGTGGTGTGGGCTCCGCACCGCCAAAGGCGCGCGCCGGCCAGCCGCATGGCATGATGGACGCGCCGCCGCCGCCACGGCCGATGGCCATGGGACATCACGGTACAGCCCCCGGCTTTGGGGAAGACGACGCCGATCGCGATGATGCGCATCTCGACCAACCAGTGCCGCGGATCACGATCCATGTGTTCTGTGAGCGCGCCGACACCCGGCAGGTCATTCATGCCGCTTCCCTCGACCGGCGGCTCGCCAAGGCCCATGTCACCTTTTTCGATGGCGGCGTGGCCAATGCCTGGCAAGCCTATGAGAATGTGGCCAGCCCCAGCCTGATCATTCTCGAATCGCGATCGACGCGCACGGAATTGCTGCGTGATCTCGAAACGCTGTCCAAATATTGCGACGAAGGCACCAAGGTCATGGTCATTGGCGCGACCAATGACATCAAGCTCTATCGCGAGCTGGTCAAGCTGGGTGTCAGTGAATATCTGGTCGCCCCGTTCAAAACGCTCGGGCTGATCCGCACGATCGCCGGGCTGTATGCCGATCCGGACCAGCCGTTTTATGGCAAGATGATCAGCGTGATCGGGGCTCGCGGTGGGGTAGGCGCATCGACGATCGCCCACAATCTTGCCTGGACCCTTGCCGAGCGCATTCACAGTTCGACGACGCTGGTCGATCTCGACCTGTCCTTCGGCACAACGGCGCTGGATTTCAACCAGGACCCCAATAGCGGAATCGCCGATGCCCTGGTGTCGCCCGAGCGCGCGGATGATTCGGTGCTCGACCGGTTGCTGACGCGCGCGACCGAGCGGCTGGGGGTCTATCTCGCCCCCGCAACCCTCGACCGGGAATATGATCTGGGTGCCCAGAATTATGAGCTGGTGCTCGAACGGGTGCGGCGGGGGGCCCCCTTTGTCGTCGTCGACCTGCCCCATATCTGGTCGGCCTGGGTCCGGCAAACCCTGCTTGCTTCCGACGAGGTGGTGCTGGTGTGCACGCCGGATCTGGCGTCACTGCGCAATGGCAAAAATCTCTATGACCTTGTCCGCAATGCGCGCCCGAACGATACGCCGCCCCGGGTGATCCTCAATATGGTGGGTGCTCCCAAGCGTCCCGAGGTTCCCCTGAAGGAATTCAGCGACGCTCTCGGTGTCGCACCAGCCATTGTGCTGCCTTATGACGCGGCTTTGTTCGGAACTGCCGCCAATAACGGGCAGATGCTCTATCAGGTCCAGCCGCAAAGCCGTGGTGCCATCGCCATGGATTCTCTGGGCTCGGCGATTGCCGGCAGGGCACCGGTTACCAAAAAGACGGGAATGCTCACACGAATTCTGGGAAGCAAGCGCGCCTGAATCTCCGGCGCAGGTTCGAGGCGTAAGACATGTTTGGCAAACGCGGCGCTGGTGATCCATCCGGCGGTACGACCCGTCCCGGCGGAATTCCCGCCGCTGCCCCGGGCGTTGGTGCCCCCGTGGCGCAAACCCCGCCTCCCCCGCGGGCGGAAGCGCCGCCGCGTCCGGAATCCTTGCCCCGGGGGGCCCAGGTGCCGGTGCCCGAAGCGGTCATCGAACGCCGCAATGATGATTATTACCGGGTCAAGACCACCATCTTCAATGCACTGATCGACACGATCGATCTGGGGCAATTGGCGCAACTCGACGCTGAAAGCGCGCGCGAGGAAATCCGCGACATCGTGATCGAGATCATTTCGATCAAGAACGTGGTCATGACCATTTCCGAGCAGGAGGCGCTGCTCGAGGACATCTGCAACGATATTCTGGGCTATGGGCCGCTCGAACCGCTTCTGGCGCGCGACGACATCGCCGATATCATGGTCAACGGCCCGTCCAACGTGTTCATCGAAGTCGCGGGCAAGGTGCAGAAGACCAGCATCCGCTTCCGCGACAATTCCCAGCTGATGAATATCTGCCAGCGTATCGTCAGCCAGGTCGGCCGGCGTGTCGATGAATCCTCGCCGATCTGCGATGCGCGTCTGCCTGATGGCTCGCGGGTCAATGTCATCGCACCGCCACTGGCCCTTGACGGCCCCACGCTCACCATCCGCAAATTCAAAAAGGACAAATTGCGGATGGCGGACCTCGTCAAATTCGGCTCGATCTCGCCTGCGGGCGCGCGAATCCTGAGCGTGATCGGCCATTGTCGGGCCAATATCCTGATCTCGGGCGGAACGGGTTCGGGGAAAACCACGCTGCTCAACTGCCTCACCGCCTTCATCGAGACCGATGAGCGTGTCATCACCTGCGAAGACGCTGCCGAGCTGCAATTGCAGCAGCCGCATGTCGTGCGGCTGGAGACGCGGCCGCCCAATCTCGAAGGATCCGGTCAGGTCACCATGCGTGATCTCGTGCGGAACTGCCTGCGGATGCGCCCCGAACGGATCATCGTCGGCGAAGTCCGGGGGCCGGAAGCCTTCGATCTTTTGCAGGCCATGAATACCGGCCATGACGGTTCCATGGGCACGCTGCACGCCAACAGCCCGCGCGAAGCATTGTCGCGTCTTGAATCCATGATCACCATGGGCGGGTTCAGCCTGCCATCGCGGACCATCCGGGAAATGATCGTCGGCTCGATCGATGTGGTGGTTCAGGCCTCGCGCCTGCGGGATGGCTCGCGCAAGATCATCAATATCACCGAAGTGGTTGGGCTCGAGGGCGATGTGATCATCACCCAGGACATCATGAATTTCGAGATCCAGGGTGAAGATGCGAATGGCAAGATCACCGGCCGCCATCGTTCGACCGGAATCGGCCGGCCGCGCTTCTGGGAGCGCGCGCGTTATTTCAATCTCGAGCGCGAGCTTGCAGAGGCGCTGGACGAGGCGGAGGGACGCTGATGGCTGCGATCATGCCGCTGCTGCTGCCGGCCGGGATCATCTTCCTGATCCTTGTGCTGATCGTCATGCTTTTGGGCGGCGAAGGCCCGTCCTCAAAGCGTATGAAGGCTGCGGCCGGCGCGGATGCCGGCGGCGGGAAACGGCTGTCGCGTGCCGATGGCGCGACGGCCAACCGCCGAAAGCAGGTGCAGGACAATCTGAAAAACCTGTCCGCCGATCAACGCGCCTCGCGCCGGCGCCTTGCCACGACAGGCGCGCGCCTCGGTCAGGCGGGGTTGTCGATCGGTCCCCTGACCTTCTGGATCGGGTCGCTGGCCTTTGGCGGCGTTTTGACCATTCTGGTGTTTATTTCGGGTTTTGAGGTCACCCTCATTCCCTTTTCGCGTTATCTGATCGTGGCAGGGGTGGCGGTCATCGGCATGTTTGGCCTGCCGCGCTGGATCGTCGACAATTTGATCTCCGGTCGGCAGAAAAAGTTCACCGCGCAATTTACCGACGCGCTCGAAGTCATGGTGCGCGGGATCCGTTCGGGCCTGCTACTCGGGGAATGTTTGCAGATCGTGGCGCGCGAGAGCCAGGAACCGCTGCGCAGCGAGTTTCTCGGCCTTACCGACAACATGTCCATGGGGGCGACCGTGGATACGGCAATCGGCCGGCTTTACACGCGTATGCCCTTGCCGGAGGTGAATTTCTTCCAGATCGTTTTGGCCATCCAGGCCCGGGGCGGGGGCAATCTGACCGAAGCGCTGGCCAATCTGGCGGGTGTGTTGCGGGCGCGGCGGCTGATGAAGGAAAAGATCAAGGCGTTGTCGAGCGAGGCGATTGCCTCGGCCAGCATCATTGGTTGTCTGCCGCCGGGGGTCATGATTCTCGTATATATGAGCACACCGAAATATATCACCCTGCTGTTTACCACAGCGCTCGGGAATCTCTATCTGGTGATAGGTGCTGTCACCATGAGTTGCGGGATTTTCGTCATGAAAAAAATGGTCAGTTTCAAGTTCTGAAGTTTTTCCAATCCTCTGATATCGTTCTTTCAGAAGTTTTCCCCGGAAGCATGAAATGAGCCTTGATCAAATTGCGTTCCTGTTCAGCGATCCCGGTGTCCTCGCGGCGATCGGGGTGGGATTCGTCTTTCTGATCGCAGCATGGACCGTGGTCGCACCGATGATGCTGCGCGACCGCCTCGTCTCGCGCCTGAAAGCGGTGACCTCCCAGCGCGAGGAATTGCGGCGTGCCTCGCGTGAAGCCCTGGCCAAGGCCGATAACCGCTCCATCCGCCGGAAGGATACCGGCATGATGGGCGATCTCGTCAAGAATCTGAACCTCAAATCCCTCCTCGAAGACCCCAATGTCGAACGCAAATTGTTGCAGGCCGGGTTCCGGGGGCCGGGGCCGCTGTCGACCTTCTATTTCTTTCGCTTTGCGCTTCCCTTTGCGGGTGCGGTTCTTGCGCTGATATTTGCGTTTTCACCGGCCAACAAGGAATTGCAGGACGTCCAGAAACTCGGGATCGTCATTGTGGGCGTTGCCATCGGGTTCTATCTGCCCAATTTCTACATCGCCAATATCGCCCAGAAGCGCATGCAATCCATCATGGTGGCGTTTTCCGACGCGCTCGACATGATGCTGATCTGTGTGGAATCCGGCATGTCGGTGGAATTGGCAGTTGCACGGGTGGCCGGAGAGATCGGCACAGCCTCAGTGGCGCTGGCCGAAGAACTGACGCTGACCAATGCAGAATTGTCCTATCTGCCCGAACGCCGCATGGCCTGGGAAAATCTCACCCAGCGCGTGAATCACCCCGGCGTGCGTTCGGTCGCACTCGCCATGCTGCAATCCGAGCGCTATGGCACGCCCGTGTCCTCGGCCCTGCGCACGCTCGCCAAGGAAAACCGCGAATTGCGGATGACCAATGCCGAGAAAAAGGCCGCAAGCCTGCCCGCAAAACTCACCGTGCCAATGATCGTGTTTTTTCTGCCGGTGCTGTTTCTGGTGATCCTCGGCCCGGCTTATATCACCTACAAGCAGAGCGAGGACGATCGCAATAACGTCAATGGTTCGGCAGCTTCCACCGGGTCGTCAGAGGTCGCGAAAAGCGTTGCCGGCAATGGCAACCGGCGCCCGACCACCAACAGAAGTGTTGCCCGCAACAACAGTTCAAATGGTGCCAGCCGGGCGGGCAGCACGACGGGCAGCAATAACAGAAGCCGTAATTCTGCATCGCCGCCCCCTCGCCCTTCAGGACCGATCAACGACGTCGAGTGATATCTGCGGATCCTTGAACGGGCCAGGGAATGCGGAACCGCCTCCGCAAGTCCCGAGGACAGTCCTGGTCATTTCTTCCTGGCAAACAGGGAATCGAGCGCGAGGCGGTCGTCGGATTTGAAAAGCAGCAGAATGATCGTCGCGACAAACACGGTCGAGGACGGGAAGAACAGAGGATTGCGGGTTTCCTCGTTCAGCAGCCACAGACCCAGCGGATCGGCGAGATATTTCCAGATCGCGGCGGTCCCGAGCCCCAGCACGATGGCCTGAAGCGGATAGGCAAAGCGCCGGCCGAGCCCGAGAATGACGAGAAGACCGAGCGCGATCTGCGCGGCACCAAGCGGGGTTTGCAGGGCCCCGGCACTCAGAATATCGCCATAATAGGTTTTTGAGACCCTGATAGCGCTTTCGGGCGCACCGATCTTGATCGCGCCCCACATCACCAGCAGAATTCCGGTGGTGATGCGTAATGCCAGCAATGCCAGTGACTTCGCCATGTCTCTCCCCCTTGTTATTGAATAATAATTTATCCGGATATCCTGACGGAGACTCAAGGGGAAGGCATCTCACAAAAACGTCACCGTCCCTGAACGTCACCAATTGCGCCCGTCATCGCGCGGGTTCGCCAGAGCCTGATCCTCAAAACGGGCACCCACTTTTGGCGATCCGGCTCTTGTTCAGCCGCTGAGTTCGGCCTGAAGGATGCTCTCTTCAAACCGTCTTTCGGCGAGCATGGCTTCCTCGATCAGGAAGACCATCGTCAGCCCGTCATATGATGCGCCGAATGCCGCGCCCCTGAACCAGAGCAGCGAACGAAAACGCTGCCAGGCCTTGGGAAGCGTGGTGCCATCTGCAAACAGCGCGGCGCGGGCTTCAAAGCCCGGATCCGCGGCGGGGCCCCAGCCACCCAGCGCACCGACGATGTCGGGCGGCATGGGCAGGCGCGCCAGGGCCGTGGCAATTTTCCCGTTGTCCTTGACCCCTGCTTCGGCCCAGGCCGGATGCATGGCCGGCGGCAGGCCATGACCGGGCACGAAATTCAGCAGACGGGGGGCGAGTGCGCATTCGGGCGGCAAATCCTCAGGAAAAGGGTGCTTGCGCAATCGCGATTCAGGCATGGGATCCCGCATCACCCGCCAATGGACCCGCTGCTCGGGGCGGGTGCCGGGGGGCTTTTCCGCAAGGTCGTAGAAAAACAGCAGCCTTCCCGATCCTGGCAAGGGCAGCGAACAGGCCTCCGCCAGGGGACGCAGGGCAGCCAGATCGAATTGCGCGAGAAAAGCCAGCGGCGCGCCGACATTGGGCAGACGCGGCCACGAAAAACCGCTCGCGACATCGATCCGCCCGCCGAGACGGGTCGCGCCCGGTTTCGGCCTGTCGGGCGGATCCTCGCATGCCTCGCCGGCGCGCAAAAACAGGGTGGGTCGCAGCAACAGGGCCGCTTTGGGGCCGAGCTCGGCGAGCACGGCACCCAACGCAGGGTCCATGCGCAGGTCCTCCGCTGCAAGCGGGCCAGCATGCGGGCTGAAATGCGGTGCAGAATCGGCACTGTTCATGGCAGCCCAGGATAGCGCAAACCGCGGCAGCGAAACAGCCGGAATCCTGCAATGCGGGTGCAAGCCATGCGCGAGGGACATGCAGGCACGGACATGCAGGCACGGACATGCAGGCACGGACATGCAGGCACGGACATGCAGGCATTGTGCGGGCGGACAGGGCTTTGCGGCTTGAATCCGGGGACATGACCCGCCAGATTGGGGAGGAATCTGCATCATCCCTCCCCGGAAAAATTGAGACACCCATGAGCCTCGACATTCCCGCCCCTGCTGGCGCAGAGACCGCGCGCCTCGTCGCCCCCCTGTTTACTCCGTTCAAATCCGGCGCGATCGAGCTGAAGAACCGGCTGGCCATGGCTCCGATGACTCGCTCGCATAGCCCCGATGGCGTACCCGGACCCGAAGTCGCCGATTATTACCGCCGGCGCGCCGCCAATGATGTCGGGCTGCTGATCACCGAGGGCACGCCTCCGGCGCGTCCGGCCGCACATAACGACCTCAATGTCCCGCATTTTTATGGCGCGGAAAGCCTCGCAGGCTGGGCGCGCGTCGTTGCGGGTGTGCATGCGGAGGGGGCGAGGATCTGGCCGCAAATCTGGCATGTCGGGGCCTTTCCCAACCGGCGCGCGCCGGAGATCCGGGGCCGGGTTGCGGAATCCCCTTCAGGTGTCTTTGCGCCGGGCAAGGCCTATGGCCAGGCCATGGCTGCCGCCGATATCGATGCCACGATCAATGCCTATGCCGAGGCCGCGCGGGTGGCGCGCGAACTGGGCTTTGACGGCGTGGAGATCCATGGTGCCCATGGCTATCTGATCGACCAGTTTTTCTGGTCGGGTGCCAATTCCCGCGGGGATGGCTATGATGGCGACATGGTCGCGCGCACGCGGTTTGCAGTTGAGATCATTGAGGCCGTCCGCGCGGCGACCGCGCCTGATTACCCGATCTGTTTTCGCTTCAGCCAATGGAAGCAGCAGGATTTTGCCGCGCGTCTGGCGCAGAGCCCCGAGGAACTGGGCGCGTTTCTCGCCCCGCTCGCAGCGGCGGGGGTGGATGTTTTCCATTGTTCGACCCGTCGCTTCTGGGAGCCGGAATTCGAGGGTTCGCCCCTCAATCTCGCCGGCTGGACGAAGAAACTCACCGGCCTGCCGGTGATGACCGTGGGCTCGGTCGGTCTGTCGGGCGAGTTTGTTGCGGCCATGCGGGGCGAGGCCTCGCAGCCTTCCGGGCTCGATTCACTGATCGAGCGGCTGGAGGCCGGGGAATTCGACCTCGTGGCAGTCGGGCGCGCCCTGCTTCAGGACCCCGAATGGGCGCGCAAGGTCAAGGATGGCCGCCAGAACGAATTGCTGGCCTTCACGGCCGATGCGATGGGTGTTTATTACTGAGGCGCGGGCTCAATCGGGGTACGCCCGCAGGCCGAAACTTGCGGCCATGGCTGTGGCGATCCGCCGCGCAGTGAATGGCGCGAGCAGGAATCCGTTCCGGCCATGGCCGGCAGCCGCCCAGAGCCCCCGAATCCCGAGCGGGCCGATCTGCGGCACCCCGTCGCGTGCGCCCGCCCGCAAGCCTGCACGGCCATGAGCTGGCTTGAGCTGCGCAAGCCCCGGAGCCACGGCCACCAGCTTGGCATGCAATTGCGCGAGGATTGCCGGTTCGATCTCTGCATCCGTCCGGTCGGGTTCCATGCTTGCGCCCAGCAGCATCGTGCCATCGGACTTGGGGGCGAGATAGCCGCCCGGAAAGCGCAACACGGTGGCGAGACGCGGCGAAAGCGCGCCGAGCACCGCGAGCTGGCCCTTGATCGGGTAGATCGCCGCGAGCTCTGGAGCCAGATCGGCAAAATCCCGGCTGGCGGCCCCCGCGGCGATCAGCACCGCATCCGCCGCCCAAAATCCGTCCACCGGGTCATGGATTCCGGCGATTGCGCCAATTCGTTCCTCGATACGCAGCGCCCGCACCGCCGCCCATTCCCCGCCTTGCGCCGTAAAATCCGCACGCAAGGCGGCCAGCGCCGCATTGGCGTGGATTTCAGCCTCGTCGGGAAGGAACAGGCCGATGGCATCGGCGGACGTCTTCAGCCGTCGGTCGATATTCCGTAAAGCCCCGGCTTCCTGCATCTGCGCGGCAAGGCCGTGCGCACCCGCACGCGCCGCCATTCGCGTGAAACGTTCTTCATCCGATCCCAAATGTCCGAGATGCAGGCAGCCGGCGCGCCGCCAGCCGATATCGCCGAGCTGCCTTCCCCATTCCGCCCACAGCCCAAGGCTTTCAATCCCGGCTGCGATCAGCGGGTCGGGAATATCCCCCGCCAGAAATTCGGAAACCGGCCCCAGAAGCCCGGCGGCGCTCGCCGATCCGCCCGGCAGGGATCCGGCCTGATCGTAAATCCGCACGCGGAAACCGGCGCGCAGCAATTCTCGGCCGCAAGCGCGCCCGATAATGCCCCCGCCAATGATCGCGACGCGCAAGGCAGGGGAGGTGGAATCGAGCTCGCTGGCCAAGGAAATTCCTGTCGCTGGGGAGCGCGCGGCGGGGGCCGCGATCTGAAGGTTGCGCAGAGCGCTCCACCAAATATTTAACCTCCATCGCTAGGATGCGTGCTAGATATTTCTTCGGTACGGAACATTTTTTGCATCAGGGGTGAACGCGATGGCCCTGGCCACGCAAAAGCTGGAGCTCAGGCAGGGTCAGGCCCTGGTCATGACGCCGCAATTGCAGCAGGCCATTCGCCTGCTGGCGCTGTCCAATGCCGAATTGACTGCCTTTGTGGAAGAAGAGCTCGAGCGCAATCCCCTGCTGGAGCGCGACGCGCCCGAACGCGAAGCGCCGGAATCCGAAAGTGCCGACCGCGCGGCGGGGGCAGATGACGGGGCAGAGGCTTCCGGAAATGATCCCGATGCGCCCGAACTCCATCTTTCGGGATTGGATGAGCCGGCCGCCGAAGCCGCCTTCGATTCGGATCCCGCCAATCTCTATAGCGAGGACAGCCCCTCCGAAATGCCGGCGGATGCGGCCGGTGCGATGGATTGGTCGCGCGCCGGCAGCGGCGGCAATGATATGTCGGACGATCATGATTTCGACTCCCATCTGACCGCGGAAATCTCGCTGCGCGATCATCTGACCACGCAATTGAC
Organism: Hyphomonadaceae bacterium; assembly: GCA_021731815.1. Classification (GTDB taxonomy): domain Bacteria; phylum Pseudomonadota; class Alphaproteobacteria; order Caulobacterales; family Aquidulcibacteraceae; genus JAKFWO01. The sequence goes on from JAKFWO010000026.1 coordinate 44,845, forward strand.
ATTGGCCATTCCCGATCCGGTCGATCGGCTGATTGGCCTTTATCTCGTCGATCTGACCGATGATGCGGGCTATTGCCGGGTCGATATCGCAGACACCGCCGCCCTTCTGGGAACCGGTTCTGACCATGTCCTGAAGGTGCTCAAATTGTGTCAGGGATTTGAGCCGGCCGGGATCATGGCGCGCGATTTGCGCGAATGCCTTGCGCTCCAGCTCGAGGATCAGGGCAGGCTGGATCCTGAAATGGTGTTGCTGCTCGACCATCTCGAATTGCTCGGGCGCGGGGATATGGCGAAATTGCAGGCCATTCTCGATGTCGATCGCCGGACCTTGCAGGAACTGATCGCCGAATTGCGGACGCTCAAGCCGAAACCGGGCGTCAATTATGGCGCGAGCACCACCCAGATCGCAGTGCCGGACGTGTTTGTGCGCGAGGGTGTGCACGGCGCGTGGATCGTTGAACTCAACAGCGATGCCATGCCGCGCGTATTGGTCAATAACCGCTATGTCGCCGAAGTCCAGGCCAAGGCGAAATCGGAATCCGACAAGGTCTATGTTCATGAGTGCGCGGCCAATGCTTCCTGGCTGGCCAAAAGCCTTGATCAGCGGGCGCGCACCATCCTCAAGGTGTCGCAGGAGATCGTGCGCCAGCAGGATGCCTTCCTCGCCAGGGGTGTGGCCTGGTTGAAGCCGCTTAATTTGCGCACCGTGGCCGCAGCGATCGACATGCATGAATCGACAGTGTCGCGCGTGACCACAGCCAAATGGATGTCCACGCCGCGCGGTTTGTTCGAGCTCAAATATTTCTTCACGGTCTCAATCGCCTCCGCCGATGGCGGAGAGGCGCATTCTGCCGAGGCGGTGCGGCATCGCATCAAGGCGATGATCGATCAGGAAAATGCGCAGGAGGTGCTGTCTGACGATCGCATCGTCGAATTGCTGCGCGAGATGGGCATTGAAATCGCCCGCCGCACGGTGGCCAAATATCGCGAGGCCTTGCGGATTCCCTCCTCGCTTGAGCGCAAGCGCCGCCTCGCGGAAGACCGCCGCGGCGCGGCCTGAGCCGGCATCCGGATCAGGACGGCGCGGCTTCGAACGCAATCTCCACCCGCCGGTTGCAGGCCTGTCCCTCTGGCGTGTCATTGGAGCATTTTGGCTGCGCCGCACCCAATCCCGCGATGCTCAGCCGCTCGGGGCGCAGCCCCGCCGCGATCAGATAATCGCGCATTGAACCGGCCCGCCGTTCCGCAAGGGCGAGATTGTCCTCGGGCGTGCCGCGATTGTCGGTGTGGCCGGCCACGGTCACGGAAAAACGTGCGCAACGCCGCGCAAAGGCCCCGAGCTGTTGCAGAAAGCGGGGATCGGGATTGGGCAAGGCCGCGGAATTCACATCGAAGCGCGATTTCTGCCCGCGCAACACGGCGGCAAAGGCCTCATTGCACTGTGCCACTCCCGGCCGCAGGCAGAGGGTCGGGGCATATTCGCCGAGAATCTCCTCATTCTCGACTGAAAAAGCGACGGCAAAGGGCGCGGGCGTGCCGGCAGCCGCAAGGCGTGCCTTTTCGAGCGCAGCGGAATCGGGGGCGCAGCCCTCCAATGCCGCCCGCCCGTCGATCAGCACGAATTCGGCTTCCGACAGATGCGACAGCGCCGAAATGCCGGCCTGGGCCGCTGCCGGCCAGGCCTGTGCCGGGCCCGAGGGCCCGCTATCGGCCTCGATCCTTGCCTCAACCTTTGCCGAAACCGGGCGGGCAAAGCCCGGAAAGACGTCCTCGGCATGGTCGTGGACGAGGCGCTCGGCGCGGGCATCGGGAGCCGGGCCTGACAATTCGAGCGCGCCGAAACGCTGGCGCACCGCGTGCCAGGGCGCATTTGCGCCGAGGATTTCCACCCGGTCGGTGATCCGTGTTACCCCGCCGCTGATTTCGCCACCGGCGCCCAAAGGCGCGGGGGTCGAGGTCATCACCGCCTTGAGCAAGGCGGCCTTGATTTCAGGATTGGGAACGGTTCCCGTCAGCACCGCCTTTTGTCCGTCCATCGCAATGCGCACATTTTTGACCCCGAGCCGGGTCGTGGCGGCTTCGGCGCTTTGGGCAAGCAGGCGCTCGGCCCGGGAGAGATTGGCCGGCGATTGCGGGGCGAAGGCACCCCAGACCGCCAGTCCCAGAAATCCTGCGGTTCCGGCGAGAACCGCAATCCGGCTGCGATGTCGGGGCAGGGGCAAAGAATCGCCCCCGGGCCTGGAAGAAAGGAGATTGGACATTGTGGATCCCGCGGCCGAATTACCGTGAAACGAATTTGCCCGTTTGGCGGCCCGGAGGCAAGAGCGCTCGCGGATGGGCGCGTGATGCGGCCAGACAATGGAGAAACCCGGAGGCATCGCATTGTCCGAACCAAAGCGCGTTCGGGGCGATGGATCGCTTGACAATCGCGGGTCTGTAATTGCCTTATGCTGCCCTGGTGCTGCAGCGGAGGAATTGATGAACCGGATCCGGAATTCGCTGAGCCTCGCTTCACTTCTGATCCTTGGCCCTGGATTGGCGCTCACGGTGCCATTCACGCGCGCCTTTGCCCAGGAAGCGGGCCTGGCGGCGGCCAATGCCCCCGCCGCGCCTGCCCTCACTCCCGAAGATCGGGCGATCAAGGCGGCGGCCAATGCCCCCGCCGCGCCTGCCCTCACTCCCGAAGATCGGGCGATCAAGGCGGCGGCCAATGCCCCCGCCGCGTCTGCCCTCACTCCCGAAGATCGGGCGATCAAGGCGGCGGCCAATGCCAATGCCGCAAAACAACTGATTGTCCTTGCCGGCCTGACCGACATATTCGAAGCGCTGCCCGATCCGGAACAAATTCTGGCGGTTCATCCGGCCAGCGGCCTGGTCTGCCTGCTTCATCCGGGACGATTCGGAAAGGAAATATTCCTCGCTTCGGTGTGGGGGAAGCGGGGAGAGGATGTCGGCTGCCGCGCCCAGGGCGGTGCGAATGCGGAATTTACGGAAACCATTTTTGTAACCCGTCTTCCGAATGTTGAGCCGGCGTTCTGGTTTCTGGATGCGATCAAGCAGATCAAGACGACGTGGCGCCTTCATCGCAATCAGAAGGATTTGCCCGGTTTCAGGCTCGAAGAGGAATTCCCGGCCTCAATGGCGAATTTCAGGGCCCGCCCACCAGCCGGCACCAGTTTCATCGGGGTCAATCAGGGTGACCCGGCTTTTACGTCCGTTCGCGTGGCCGGTTTCGGTGACTGGAAATTCAAGCAGAGGCTTACGGCACCAATCGCTTCTGCCGCGGCGGCTTCTGATTATGGTCGGGAATCCTGGCAACAAACCATGCGCCTGCGCATGCGTTATTTCGAAGCCGCCACACCAGCGGTGATTTCACCCGGTTCAAATCCGTCCGACGCCAGTGCCGGAGACAAGCCCGGGTAAACGCGCATCGGTGCTGGCGCGCAGCACACCGAATCGTGCGAAGCTTTGCCGATGCAAATCTCGCTCGACCTGCTCCATCTCATCCTCACGCTTGCTTTGGTGGTTCTCGTCGTGTTCGCCTTGCGCTGGCGTCGCGAAACCAATGCCGCCGGCCTCGCCCGTGCCGGGCTGACCGCCGAGCGTCAGATGGCCGAACTGCGCGAACAGGCGGCCCGTGAGGCCCTGGCCTCGGGCCTTTCCGAGCGCGATCAGCGGGTGGCCGAGCGTCTCGCCGAGCGTGAATCCGCGTTTGAAAAAGAACGCGCCGCCATCCTCGCCCTCAAAAAGGAGGCCGAGGAGCGCTTTCAGGCCATGGCGTCAGAGGCGCTCGCCCGCAATAACCGCCAATTCCTGTCGCTGGCCGAGGAAAGTCTGGCGCGGCGGCTGGAAACCGCGGATGGCGGCTTCAAGGCGCTGATGAGCCCCGTCGAGGACAGTTTCCGCCTGTTTCGCGAGAAGATCAGCGAGATCGAAAAGATCCGTTCCGAGGACCGCGCCGCCATGGTCGAACAGATGCGCGCGGTGGCCGAACAGATGAAGGACACCCAGGATTCCACGCGCCGGCTGGCTTTCGCGCTCAAGGCCAATCCCAAGACGCGCGGCCGCTGGGGTGAGGAGCAATTGCGGAACATCCTTGAATTGTCCGGCCTGTCCAAATTCGCCGATTTCGACGAACAGGCCAGCGCCCGTACCGAGGAAGGACTGCTGCGCCCGGATGTGCGGGTGCGCCTGCCGGGCGGGCGGATTATCGTCATCGACTCAAAAGTCTCGCTCGATGCCTATCTCGACGGGGTTGACGCCGTCGACGAAAAGGACCGCGAGGCCGCCTTTGTGCGCCATGCCCGCCAGATCCGCACCCATATGGAGCAATTGGCCAGCAAGCAATATTGGCGAAATATCGAATCGGCGGTGGATTTCGTGGCCATGTTCGTGCCGGGCGAGAATTTCTTCGCCGCCGCCGCCGAGCGCGATGCCGAATTACTGTCGGCGGGGCTCGAACGCCGGGTGATGATCGTCACGCCGGTCACGCTGATGGCGCTGCTCAAGGCAGTGTCCTATGGCTGGCGCCAGGAGGAATCGGCGCTCAATGCCCGCGCCATCGCCGATCTCGGCCAGATGCTCTACGACCGGATGTCCAAAATGGGCGAATTACTGGGCAAGCTCGGGAGCCGGATCGAGGCCAGTGTCGAGGGCTATAACGAATTGGTCGGCTCGATCGAAACCAAGGTCATGCCGGGAGCGCGCAAATTCCTCGATTATGGCGCGGGCGGCTCGAAGGATCTGCCGGAGACGCGAGTCATTGAACAATCACCGCGCGCGTTGGCACCGGGCAAGGATCTGTTGCTGACCGCGAGCGGCGAATAACGGGCGGGTCGTTCCGGCATCAGTACTCGTTCGGCCGGTATTTGTGGCGTTATCTCTGTCTGGTCAGAACAGCGAGCCCTGACCCTCTTCCTTCTTCGCTCTCGCGGGTTTTGGTGGCAAATCCGGGCCCGTGCGGGGTCTATGTGTTTCTGTCACCTTGTCACCGGCTTCCGGAGGCAGGATTTCCGCGCCTGCAATGCCGTCGGAAAAGCGGATTGCCACGCGCTCTCCGGGCACAAGGGCTGTTGCGCGTATCGCAAGTTCTCCATTGGCGCGGGTCACGAGGCTGTAACCGCGCGCCAGCACGCCGCGATGGGACAGGCTTTCCAGCAACTTCCCCTGGCTTTCCAGAACCCTGCTCCAATCCCCGATGATCCGCCTCATCGCGGGTTCGAGCCGTTCGCTGAGCGGTCCGAAGCGGTCGCGCCGCCGCTCGACCGAACGCAGCAGGCTTTGCCGCGTGCGTTCGCCCAGAAAATCCAGTTTTTCGCGCCGCCGGCCGAGGTCGTGACTGAGTGCCATTGGGTTGAGTCGTGATGCGATCCCCGCAAATGCGCTTTCATGTGCCCGCAGATTGGCCACCAGTGCGCGCGACAGGATGGCACTGGCGTGGTCGAGCCGCTGGGTCGGCTCGGCCAGCAAATGCCCGGCCGGGCGAAGGCGTCGGACGGCGGTGTCAAACCCCGTCCGCCGCATTTCCAGCAGGCGCTGAATGCCGGAATTCTGGCGGCCATCCAGATCCGCGAGCGTCGCCAATAATTCCATGCGCACCGGCACCGCCTTTTCTGCGGCACCCGTCGGCGTCGGGGCGCGCAGATCGGCCACGAAATCGATGAGCGTCGTATCGGTCTCGTGCCCCACGGCCGAGATCAGCGGGATGGCGGAATCCGCCGCCGCGCGCACGACGATTTCCTCGTTGAATGCCCAAAGATCCTCGATCGAGCCTCCGCCGCGCGCCACGATCAGCAGATCCGGCCGCGGAACGGATCCGGCCGCCATGTTCGGGCTCTCCGGCGTCAGCGCATTGAAGCCCCGGATGGCGGCGGCGATCTGGCCGGCCGCTTTCTCGCCCTGCACCAGAACCGGCCAGACCAGCACGCGCACGGGAAAACGCTCGCGAAGGCGGTGGAGAATGTCACGGATCACCGCCCCATTTGGCGACGTGACCACCCCCACAATGCGCGGCAGAAACGGGATCGGGCGCTTGCGCTCGGCGGCGAACAGCCCCTCGGCCGCCAGCCGCTTGCGGCGCTCGTCGAGCAGCGCCATCAGCGCCCCCGCCCCGGCCGGCTCCATGCGATCGGCCACCAATTGATATTGCGAGCGCCCCGACCAGGTGGTGACGCGCCCTTCCACCACGACTTCGAGCCCCTCTTCGGGCCGGAATTTCAGCGCGCCCGCCGCCCCCTTCCACATGATGATCGATACGACCGCCCCGGTATCCTTGAGATCGGCATAGAGATGCCCGGATTTCGCAATGGTCACCCGGCCGAGTTCGCCCCGCACCCGAACCCGGTCGAGCGCATTTTCCAGCACGCGCTTGACGGTCCCCGCCAGCTCGGACACCGAAATCTCGGGCAGATTGGAACCGGGTGGACCCGGTGCCGGGGGCGGGGATTCAATTTCAGGATGCATGACAGGAAAATGGGCAGGCTGAGCGGGTGCGGTGAAGGCGTTGGGGGTCTTGGGCTGGCGATCATGGCGACTTTGACGGCGATTCGCCAGCCGCTCTCATTGCCATGTCTCAACAGGGTGTGTCATGTCTCAACAGGGTGTGTCATGCCTCAACCGGGAATTGGCGATTGCGCGACAGCCCGACTGCCCATGCGAGGTCAATATTCGTCCAACGGACAGGGCAATTCAGTGTTCTCGTGAAAGCAAAGCCTTGGCGTAACCAAAGCCGGGGGCAGGCGCGCCGGCCCCCGCGCTCACCGCGCCGGCCCCCGCGCTCACCGGTCCCGGCGAATGGCGGCGCGGGCCAGCGCATCGGCGCGCTCATTCATGGGATCTCCGGCATGGCCCTTCACCCATTTCCATTCGATGCGATGGCGGGCGGCCGCCGCCTCCAGCCGGCGCCACAGGTCCTCGTTCTTCACCGGAGATCGGTCGGCAGTCTTCCAGCCATTGGCCTTCCAGCGTTTGAGCCATTGGGTGATGCCGTTTTTGACATAGGATGAATCGGTGTGGAGGCGGATCGTGCAGGGCCGCGTCAGGGCCTCGAGTGCTGCGATCGCGCCCCATAATTCCATGCGGTTATTGGTGGTCGGTGATTCGGCACCCGAAAGTTCCTTTTCCGTCGCGCCGAAGCGCAGCACCGCGCCCCAGCCGCCCGGGCCGGGATTGCCGCTGCACGCGCCATCGGTCCAGATCTCGACAATGGCCAGCGTGTCCCCCGAAGCTGTTTTGGCCTCATCCATGCGTGGCTTTCCTTCGCAGAAACAATCGCCGCGATCCGATGCGCAGCCGCCAGAAGATCAGCCCCGCCACAAGACCCCCAAGGATATATTCAGGGATTGCCACCGGGAGATTGCCGAACCCGGAAAGACCAAATCCGCCGCGATCCATCGCGTAAAAGGCCAGCAGGCAGACGAATCCGGCAGCCCCTCCCGCGAGCCCATAGAGTGCGGCACCGAAAGCACCCGCAAGACGGACAGGGATCCGGCTGACCAGCGCATGAACCGGCAGGCCGATCACGAACATGACCGGTGGTCCCACGACCAGTCCGATCAGCGTCACGATCAGCGCCCCGGCCAGGAAACCGCCAAGGAGCACCAGGACGCCGGTCCCATCCCGATTCCCGCCAATACCCTCTGCCCAGACCAACAGATAGGCGGCCCAAAACCCGGCGATCGGTGCCAGGAGAAAGGCCGGCAGAATGCGCGCCCGGTCGCGACGCCATGCGCTATCGTCAGTGCCGCGATCCTCTGCGGTCGGGTCCTTCCTGCCCGGTCTTCCGAGGGCCCGGTCTTCCGTGGGCCCGGTCTTCCGATGGCCCATTTCACCCGTTCCAGCCATAGTCAGGGATCCCATTTGCATCCGCCGGCCCGGACCCGACCCCCCGCGCGATGGCGAGATGGCAAGCCAGTTTCCGGGCATATTCGCCGGGGTCCTTTTCACGCACCAAAGCCCCCTGTGATTCCTGCCAATCCATGAGCCGGGTCAGGAAAAAGCGCAAGGCGGCACCCGCGGCGAGCAGCGGAAAGGCCGCGCATTCCGCGGGCAGCAGCGGCCGCACGCGGTGATAGGCCGCAAGCAGGGCCGCGCTCATCGACCGGTCCGGTTTCCCGGATGCATCCATCGCCCAGGCATTGAGCGCGATCGCCAGATCATAAGCGAGGAAATCATTGCATGCGAAATAGAAATCGATGGCACCGGCAAAAGTGTTGTTGAGAAAAAACACATTGTCGGGGAAAAAATCGGCATGGATCGGCCCTGCCGGCAAGCAAGTCGGCCAATGCGCCAACAGCGCCAGCGCGCGGTCGAGTATTTCCGCCCAGCCGGGATCCAGTACCGATGCCTTGGACCGCAATCGGGTTCCCATCTCCCGCCAGGCCATGGGGCCGAGTGCATTCGCCCGCTTCAGCGGATAATCCGCCGCCGCGAGGTGAAATTCCGCCAGCGCCCGGCCTGCTTCGGCGGCCTCGACCACATTCGGCCGCGCGACCGACAACCCGGGCAGGAAAGTGATGAGGGCAGCAGGCTTACCGTGAATCGCGCCGGTCAGCGCGCCGTCGCGTGCGGCCACGGGTTCGGCGCAGCGAAATCCCTTGGCCGCGACATGGCGCATCAGCCCCAGAAACCAGGGCAGATCGGCCGGGTCCACGCGCTTTTCGTACAGGGTGAGGATGAATCGCTGACGCGAAACCGGAATCGCGGTTTCATCGAAGGTCTCAACGTAGAAATTGGAATTCTCTACCCCTTCCGCGATGCCCTTGAAGGAGGTGGCGCGGCCGACATCGTAATGGCGGAGAAATTCGCGGACATCGTCAGCGCCAATCGGAGTGTAAACCGCCATAGGATCAGTTTCCAGGCCCCGAAAAGACCCCCTCACCCCGCCCGCGGCACGGAATTTTGGGCTAGTGCGCCCAGCCCCTTCGGGAGTAATGTCCAGAAGCGGGGGTCGGCAGCGTTCTGGCGACCGGCGCGCGCCCCGGCCTCAGGCCCCGTTCCGTAAAACAAATCGGCTCGCAAGGGGCCTCGGCGAATGGCACCGCCCGTGTCCTGGGCGACCACCAGCACATTCAGCGGCTGTTCGCCGCCACCCTCTTTGGGTCCGCGCGCGGAAATGAACAGGACCGTGCCATAGGGATGGAAGGCCGGATCGACCGCCGCACTGCCCATCGCTGTCAGTGGCACTCCTTGCGCACCCCGTGGCCCCAGCATTGGTTCGGTTACCGGCTCGAGGTCGAAAAAAATCACCGAAGGGTCGGTGTTGAGGATTTCGCGCACCAATGCGGGGGGGGAGCGGTCCATCCAGGCGCGAACGCCCGCAAAGGTCAGCTCGCCCGCCGCCACCAGCCCGCGATCGCGCAAGGCGATGAAGATCGAATTCCATTTGCGCCCATTGGGTGCCGAATAGGCGGCGCGCGACTGCGATCCATCCGGAAACATCAATCGGCCCGAGCCCTGGACCTGCAAATCATAGAGATCGGCCGGATGCGTATAAGCGATGGCGCGCAGCTCCCCGGGCAGGGCCGCGCGCTCGGGATAGGGCGCGACCGTCTGGCCCGTGACGCGGCCCCACAAGGTTCCGCGCAAATTCGTGTCCGGCCCGCTACCCAAAGCGCGGGCGAATTCTGACAGGTCGATACGCAGCAAATCCGCGGGCCGCGCGAGGATCGGCTCGGGAAAACCGGGCTCCGGAAATCGGCGGGCGGCGAAAACCGGCTCGTAATAGCCGGTGAGCTTTGCCTGCCCTCCCGTGCTTTCGACCGAGAAGACGTTGAAATTCTGCTCGAAAAAGCGGCGCGCCCCGGCCGGATCGGCAGAATCTGCCGCCGCGCAGGCCGGCAGCCAATCGGCGATAATCCCGCCATAAGGTGCATTCGCACCGAGCTTCGCATTGGGATCCCGCGCCCGCAGGCGCTGGCATGAGCGCTGAAACGCCCCAAGCGTGCGCGCCGCATCCGCCGATTGCCAGTCCGGCAGGTCATCGAAACGGGCAGCGCGCAAAGCGAAAGTGGGGCCCGAGGGAATCGCGGCGGGGGGAATGGGTGGCACCGGCGGGCTGACGCTCTGGGGTATCACGGGCGGCGTGACGGGTGCCGGCGTTTCGATGGTCTCGCATGATGCGAGCAGGAACCCCGCCGCGACGATGGCGAGACCGGCACACAAAGGCCGCCGGATTCCCCGCGCCGATGGGGCTCTGTGATCCCGCTGTGCCTGTGTCATTCGAATCTTCTCCTTGCACGGGCTTTCTTCGGAGGCTGTACCTGCTTGGTCACACGAAGATCTAGCGCAGAAATATTCCTGTGGGAATATTTTGCGAGGCGCGACGATCATGGCGATGCCCTTGTCGTTGGCTTTCCGCACCGGTGCTTCCGGGAACGGGATTTGTCCCGCGCGTCCGGCTTCCCCGGCGGGTGCAGGACTGAAGTATTTTAAGCCCCTGAACAGTGCCCCCCCTTAACGGCGAACGCCCGACCGAACCGGAATGGTTCGATCGGGCGTTGCACGGGTTCCTGAATTCCGGAAGCGTTTCCTCAATCGAACATCTTGTTTCGATCGGTAAAACGATCAGAACGCTGCTTTCAGGCGGACATAGGCCAGACGTCCGCGCGGGTCGGCCGTGCGGGGGTCGTAACCACCGCTGACAAACACTTCCGGCGGTTCGTTATTGGTGAGGTTGATCGCCCCGACCGAGAATGTGGTCGAACGTGTCCCGAACAACCCGCCTTCAAAGGTGTAGCTATATTGCAGGTCGAAAGTGGTGTGGCTGCTGATGCGGAAATTATCCACGCCGGTCGGGCAGGCCCGCGTGATCACATTGGCCGGGGTAAAATTGGCGCAGGTGGCGTCGTCGTCATAGCCATTGGTGTAGCGAATGAAACCCGCCACCGCGTGACCGCCCAGCGACCAGCCGACATTGATATTGCCGCGCAAATCGATGATCGGATCGGCGAAGGTCAGCGAATTTCGGCTGTTGACTGCGCTGAACCGCACGCCATTGGCATCGGGGATTTCGTAATTGAGGACATAGGTACCGTCGAAACCAACCTTGAACGCGCCCAGATTCTCGGAAACGAAAGTATATTCGCCAGAGAAATCAAGCCCGCTGGTGTCGATGAATCCCTCATTGGTATAGACCGTGGTCACCGTCTGCAAGGCACCGGTAAAGGCATTGCGGGTGACCGAAGTGCCGGGTGGCAAGGTCTGGCCGGCCAAAGTCAACGCCACCACCTGATCTGCGTCAAATTCGGTGATCACATTGGTGAAGCTGAAATTGTAATAATCGAGGTTGAATTTCAGCCTCTTGATCGGCTCGGCCGAGAAGCCGACATTGAAGGCCCGGCTGTCTTCGTTCCCGAGTGTTTGCGAACCATTGGTGCGGATCGGGATGAAGGGCGCGCCGCGTGTCGCGGGATTGGGATCGACGACCGAATTGAGCGAGGTCTGGTTGCCGAAATTCTGGAACAAGGACGGAGCCCGGAAGGACGTGCCCCAGGATCCGCGGAAGCTCAGCCAATCCGTGGTGCGGTAGATGAGCGAGACCTTGGGATCGACCGTCGACCCCGATGCCCCGCCATAGCCCTCATAACGGACGGCGGCGGACAGATCGATGCGGCTGGTGATCGGAACGGCGATTTCGCCAAATACCGCCACCACATCGCGATTGGAGTCGAAATCGGCTGTCGGTTCGGTTGCAAACAGGAAATTGCCGCGATTGGTGTTGTCGTCATAATCCTGCGACAGGCGCTCGTCGCGATATTGGAAGCCGAGAGCCACCCCGACCTTGCCGGCCGGCAGGTCGAACAGATCGCCGGTGACCACCGCATCGACCACGGTCAGATCGGTTTCCGCCGAAAAAGTGATCTCACCGGTGATGAAATCCAGCACCTCGCGCGAATTGGCGACCGGGATCTGGATCACGGCACCACCGGGCGTTGTGAAAGGCACGGTCGCGCCGGGGGCCCCGACGATCCCCGAACCGAAGGGATTATAGAACAGACAGCCATTCTGGCCGGGCGTATTGGCGGTGACATTGCAATTGAACCCGCCAAGACCGCTCAATGCGAGAAAGGTCTCATTGGCCAGACCATCCGACACGCCGTCCAGCCGATAATCATTGGCCGCGCGGCTATAGGAAAGATCGAAGCTCCAGCTTTCGTTGAAATTGCCCTTGAGGCCCGCGACCACCCGGAACGTATCCGAGCTGATATTGGAATCATTGGGCGAGTCGGTGAAGAAATTGTCGATCTGCCCGGACCCGGGCGAACGGGTGATCAAGGCCGGAATAGCCTGGCCGAAGGTGTTGAAGGGATTGGTGCCGGCGATCGAGAAGGGCGTCACCACCGGGAAGTTGGAATTGCCGCGCAGATTGCGGTTCCGCGCATAGCCGAATTCGCCGTAAAAAGTGAGGTTCTCGTTGAATTCGTGCTCGACCGTCGTGAAGGCCTGGATCCGCGTGGTGCGCGGGATGACATTGAAAGTCGGCCCGAAATCATAGGAACAGGCCCCGAGCGGCGGAACCGGCGTCGATCCGGCCAGGGGTTGCCCCGGAATCAAGCTGATGAGATCGCTCCGTGCCGCGGCTGCCTGACAGGCCGGGTCCGGCACGAAAGGCGAGCCGAAAGCGGCATTTCCGCCCAAAAACGCTGATAATTGCGCGCCGCCGACGGCCCCGAGGGTCGCACCCAAAGCCTGTTGCTGGGCGAGGGTGAGCGAGGTGGCGGTCCCCGTAAACCCGAACGGTGCCAAAGCCACCGGAAGGGCCCCGGCCAATACCAGATTGGTCAGGCCGTCGGCCGCGCCCAAGGGGTCGGCCCCGCCAGTCACCGCGACCGGCGAAAAGCCCGCGAAAGTACCCACAAGAAATTGCGGCAAGGTCGCGACGGTCGCGGCCCCGAGGGCCGGGATCAGGGCGGCGGAAGGCAATACCGGCAGCACGCGGTTTGCGGTCGGCAAGGCCAGATTGATCGGCACACCACCCGGACCGGGGATCGAGAAATTGAACAATGCGACATTCTGGTTATATGCCGCCTGATATTGCGCGAACAGGGCCGGATTATTGGCGGCAAAAGTGGCATTGGCCGAGGGCAGGACGAGATTGCCCGGCGCGGCCGTTTGCCGCGATTCCTGGAGGAAGAAGGGCGCATCGGCAAAGCGACCGCGCAGATCGCGCTCGCGCGTGGTCAGCGCGGTGCGGTCAAGATAATTGAACGCGGCAAGAATTTTCGTGCGATCGCCCCTGGAACCGAACAATGCCCCGATCTGGGTGTCGGAGGCATCGAAATTGGCGGTCCGGAACTCGCCCTGCACTTCAAACCCGTCGAAATTCTTGCGGGTGATGAAATTGGCGACACCTGCGACAGCATCCGAGCCGTAAAGCGAGGCCGCGCCGTCTTTCAGGATTTCGAGGCGGTCGATGGCGATGGTGGGTACAAGGCTCGCAGTATCGACAAAGGTCAGTCCGGTATCGGTCTGGGCGGCCGAGGAGACCTGCCGGCGACCGTTGAGCAGCACGAGGGTCGATTGCACGCCAAGCCCGCGGAGATTGATATTCTCCGTGCCGGTGGTGAGGTTCTGGGTAAACGCATCGGGATTGTTTTGCGCGCCCTGATTGGTGGGCAGCGTGAAGGTAAGGTCCGCGATCTGGTTCGCGCCGATGTCAGCAAGGCTTTCCGAGCCGATGACCGTGATGGGAGATGGCTGATCGAGCTGCGATTTCCGCCGGATGAATGAACCGGTGACGACGATCTCTTCGGTGGCCTCCGGTTCGACCTGATCGGCCGGGGCTTCCTGCGCCCAGGCGCTCGCCGAAACGAATGTAAAGAAAGAGGCACCCAACAGCAGGGCGCGCTTCACCGGATGGGCGAAGGTCATTGCTTTTCTCCCCTGAACCCCGGCCGAAATGGGCGGGGCGTGCAATCATCGCGTCTCTCTGCCGGTCGGATGGTTAATCACCGTCGGTGCGGACGCTTCCGGAGGCATAATGGACTCAAGAAAAGGTCATCTGTCAATGGCGAAGAATGACGAAATAGTGAGGCGGCCTGCGGTCAAGGGGAGATCGTGTCCCGGCTGCACCAGAGGATGGCCAGAGGCCGGGCAATTCCGGTGACAGGATGCCGGACATGTTTTGCATCCGGTCCGAAACTGCAAATTTCTGAACGAGACGTTTTTCCTGCCGAATGATTCCATTCGATGGGAAAAAGCTCTAGAAGAGACGCACGGCATTCAGTTTCCGACCGGGGCCGGGTATTGAAACAATAGCCCGTACTGCGGGGCCAGGTTCGACCGTGAAGGAATTCTGGGGATGTTTCTTGCTTCGACGCTTGGCCGTTATCTGATTGCACAGGTCTGTATCGGCCTGGCCATCGCGGCCGCCGCCATCGTCGGTGCAATCGTTCTCATCGACAGTGTGGAACAGGCGCGCGTCTTTGACGGAGAAATTTCGGCGCTGACTGCGTTCGGATTTTCGCTCTTGCGCTTGCCGGGCCTGATCGTGCAGACGGCCCCATTCATCGTGCTGTTTGGCGCGATTTTAGCCTATTCCGGCATCTCGCGGCGCGTCGAACTGCCGGTGATCCGGGCGTCGGGTATCTCTGCCTGGCAATTCCTCTCGCCGATCGTCTTGCTTGCCGGAGTGCTGGGCGTAATTGCAATGCTCGCTTTGGATCCGCTTTCAGTGGTCGCGAGCGAGAGATTTCTCGCGCTCAAAACCGCGGTCCTCGCCAAAAAGCCGGGCGGTCGTTCGATCGAGCCGGCCGGAATCTGGCTCCGACAGGGCGACAGCGTTAGTCAGATCGTAATTCATGGCGCCGAAGCGCATCCCGAAACCCTGACCCTTACGAATGTCCGTATGTTCGTTTACGAAAACCGGGCAGCTCCGGGTGCGGTGCCGGAATTCAAATTCGACCGACGCTTCGACGCGGCCGAAGCCGAACTCGGGCGCGGATTCTGGGAATTACGCGATGTCGTGGAGAATACGCCACCGCTTCCACCGGTCAAAAGGCCCCGGTTATCCATTCCTTCCGGGCTGCAACCAAACGCTATTCGTGACACCGTTCTCGATGCCAGCCGGGTTTCATTATTCGCGCTGCCTGGTCTGATCGCCGAGACCGAGCGGCTCGGTTATACTGCCGACCGTTACAGGCTCAAATTCTATGGGCTTCTGTCGCAGCCAATTCTGCTCGTGGCGATGGGCGTGTTGGGGGGATTGTTTTCACTGCGTTCCACGCGCCAGGGTGGTGTGGCGCGATTGATCGGAATCGGTGTGCTCACCGGATTCATGACTTATTCCCTCGGAAATTTCGCCGTGGCCATGGCCTTGTCCAATTCCGCGCCTCCGTTCATCGCGGCTTTTTCACCCCCGCTCACCGCCTTGTTCGCAGCCCTGGCCATGGTCGCGATCCTCGAAGACGGATAAAGCGGCGTCCGCTTTCGGCTTTTCCGCCCGGTCGTCCCATCATTGCGCCCTGGCACTTGCCCTGCGCTCCGAAAATTGCGCGAATAATCTCCGCTTTCCTGTTATCCGAGGCCCATGTCGATTCCTTCCGGCGATTCAGAAGCCCTTGCCCGCGTGCATTCCGCACGTCGGCGAACCTTTGCCATCATCTCCCATCCGGATGCAGGCAAAACCACGCTCACTGAAAACATCCTGCTGGCCGGCGGTGCCATAAGGCTGGCGGGCGAGGTGAAAGCCCGCGGCGAGACCCGCCGCACCACATCGGACTGGATGAAGATCGAACGCGAGCGCGGCATTTCCGTGACCGCCTCGGTCATGACTTTCGAATTTGAAGGCAATGTGTTCAATCTGCTCGACACCCCCGGCCATGAGGATTTTTCCGAGGATACCTATCGCACCCTGACGGCGGCTGATTCGGCGATCATGGTGCTCGATGCGGCCAAGGGGATCGAACCGCGCACCCTGAAATTGTTCGAAGTGTGCCGGCTGCGCGACATCCCGATCATCACTTTCGTCAACAAGATGGACCGGGAGGCGCTCGACCCGCTCGAACTCATCGATGAAGTCCAGTCCAAACTCCAGCTCGATGTCGCGCCGCTGATGTGGCCGGCCAGTTCCGGCCAGAGCTTCCGGGGCTGTGTGGATCTTCGGGCACAGGATTTTCTTGTCTTCCGCAAACCCGCCCATGATGATTCGACCAGTATTCAGGAAACCCGTGTCGCGCTGGATGACGCCGAATTTGCCAATCTGATGAGCGCAAGCGAGCGCGCGGAATTCGAGGAAGGGGCGGGCCTGGCACGCGACGGGCTGCCGGCATTCGACCTCGGATCCTATCGCGAGGGGCATCTGACGCCGATGCTGTTTGGCTCCGCGCTGCGGCGTTATGGGGTGCGCGAACTGATCCGCCTGATCGGCGAAATCGCACCCCCGCCACGGCCGCAAAAGGCGGAAGCGGCCGGCAAGCCGATCGTGCTGTCGGGCGCGGAGAAAGAAGTCTCGGGCTTTGTGTTCAAGATTCAGGCGAATATGGACCCCAATCACCGCGACCGCATCGCCTTTGTCCGGCTGGCGAGTGGGCGCTTCGCGCGCGGCATGCGGCTCCGGACCCCGACCGGGCGGCAAATCAACATCCATAACCCATTGATGTTCATGGCCCAGGATCGGGAAATCGCCGAGGAGGCCTATGCCGGCGATGTGATCGGCGTGCCCAATTACGGTGTATTGCGGGTGGGCGATTCCCTGTCGGAAAGCGGTGTGATCCGCTTTCAGGGCATTCCCAATTTTGCCCCGGAAATCCTGCGCCGCGTGCGGGTTCGCGACCCGCTCAAGGCCAAGCATTTGCGGCGTGCCCTTGAAGGGCTGGCCGAAGAGGGCGTCACCCAATTGTTCAAGCCGGCTTTGGGGGCCGATCTCATTGTCGGCGCGGTCGGCCCGCTGCAATTCGAGGTGATGAGCGACCGCATGGCCAATGAATATAATCTCGAGGTCTTGTTTGAACCCGCCCCCTTTGCCAGTGCGCGCTGGCTGTCGGGCGAACGCGCCGACCTCGAGGCCTTCGCCGAGAAGAACCGCTCGGCCATGGCGGGGGACGTTGACGATGCGCCGGTTTTCCTCGCCAAAAACAGTTGGGAGATTTCCTACACAATGGAGAAAAACCCGAAAATCCGCTTCTCTGCGGTGAAGGAACGGCATTAGGACGGGAATTTCCGGGTCGGATGTTATCTCTCAAATGAGTGTTGGCGATCGCGCGACAGTTCGTTCATCCACGCGCAGTCAATTTTCGTCCCGCGGACGGAGCAATCCATTGTTCTCATGGAAACATTCTTGCGTTGACCGGCAATGTGTCAAGGCCAGAGCCGCTGCGCGGCGGCCCGAAGGGCCGGCCTTGACACATTTCCGGTCAACGCTATCGTTCCACCATGAAAACAATGCCTTAATGTAACATTCGCCGTGAGCCGTTGCGCCCGCCCGCGACATGGGCAGTGATTCTTGTCGCACATTCGAAACATTGCCCGGGCGAAAGCGACATGCTGAGCCTCAACAATTACAGGTTCAAAAGCTCCGGATCGCCCCCCTGGGCCGCGATATTGACGGTCTGGCAGCGTTCGACGGCGAAGCGCGGGAGATAAAAGGGCCCTCCCGCTTTAGGACCGGTTCCGGAAAGACCCTCGCCGCCAAAGGGCTGTACGCCGACCATCGCCCCGATCATCGAGCGATTGACATAATAATTCCCGGCCGGAACCGCCTCGCGCACCGCTTCGACAAAGCTGTCGAGCCGCGTATGCGCCCCCAGCGTCAGGCCAAAGCCCTTGGCAGCCAATTGCGTGCCCGGCCCGCGGAATGGCGCGCCGATATCGTCCGGGTCATAGCGCAAAATATGCAGGATCGGGCCGAACACTTCCTCATTGATCAGCGAGAGGTCGGGGATTTCCGCCATGAGTGGCGGGAAGAAGCAGGAATCGGACGACGTTACCGGCGCGTCGCATTCGAACAGGATCTGCGCGCGTTCCGCCAGAAACGCCCGATGCCGGCGGAGCCTGTCCAGCGCGGCCTCGTCGATCACCGGGCCGATATCGGTCTCGGGCCGTGCCGGATCGCCCAGACGCAATTGCGCCATCGCGCCCTTGAGCATGGCGATGATCCCGTCCGCAGTCTCCTGCGGCAGGAACAGGATGCGCAGCGCCGAACAGCGTTGGCCGGCCGAACCGAAGGCCGAGGCAATGACATCATCGCTCACCTGTTCCTTGAGCGCGGTAGTGTCGACAAACATGCCGTTGAGCCCGCCCGTTTCGGCGATCAGGGCGGCGATCGGCCCATCCTTGTCCGCCAGCAGGCGATTGATGGCCCGCGCGCTGGCGCTCGAACCCGTAAAGGCACAGCCGGCAATCTCGGGTCGCGCGAGGATGATGCGGCCGGTCTCGGCCCCGCCGGGCAGCAGATGCAGCACATTTTCCGGGACCCCCGCCCGGTGGAGGAGTGCAACGGCCTCGCCCGCGATCAACGGGGTCTGGGGTGCCGGCTTGGCCAGCACGCAATTGCCGGCCGCAAGCGCGGCCGCCACCTGGCCCATGAAGATCGCCAGCGGGAAATTCCATGGGCTGACACAGGCAAACACGCCGCGCCCATGCAGGGACAAATGATTGGTTTCGCCTGCCGGGCCGGGCAGACGTTCCGGGGCCGAAAACAGCCTTTCGGCCTCGCCGGCATAAAAGCGCAGGAAATCGACCGCTTCCCGGATTTCGCCGATCGAATCCGCGAGCGTCTTGCCGGCTTCTAATGTCGCGAGCGCGAGGAAGCGCTGCGGCGCATCCTCCAGCAGATCGGCGGCGGCGCGCAGAATCTTGCCGCGATGTGCGCCACCCGCCCGGTCCCAGGCCGGCTGGGCGGCCTTGGCGGCACTGGCGGCGCGCGCAATGGCGGCCTCACTGGCCGGATGCACGATCCCGATTTTCAGGCTGCGATCATGGGGCGCGCGGATGGTGATCGCGTTGGCGTCGGCGGTTTCCAATTCATCGCCTTTCGCATGAAGGACCGGAGGGCTGGCGGCCCCAAAACCGGCGATGGCCTGGCGGAGAAACTCCACATCCCCGGCGGATGAAAGATCGCGCCCGCGCGAATTGCGGCGCCTCGCCCCGAACAAAGAGAGCGGGGCCGGGATACGCGGATGGCGCCCGGGTCCCGCTTCCAGCAACGTTTGCGGATCCTCCACCACATGATCCACGCCTACCGAATCATCGAGGAAACCGTGTACGAAGGAGGTATTGGCCCCGTTTTCCAGCAGGCGGCGAACCAGATAAGGCAACAGATCCTCATGCGCGCCGATAGGCGCATAAACCCGCACCGCTTCCGTGCCCTCGGCGGCCCCATAGAGCGCCTCGCCCATGCCATGCAGGCGCTGGAACTCGTAATCGCGTGCGCCGGCCAAGCTCGCGATTCGGCGGATGGCCGCCAGGGTTCCCGCATTATGGGTGGCAAATTGCGGATAGATCGCGCCTGGTGCCGCAAGCATGGCCTGCGCGCACTGCAAAAAAGAATAATCCGTGGCGGATTTTTGCGTCCACACCGGAAAGTCCGGCCGGCCCTCCATCTGGGCGCGCTTGATCTCGTAATCCCAATAGGCCCCTTTGACCAGCCGCACCATGAGCCGCCGACCGCTCGCCGCGCCAAGCGCCACCAGCCCCGCCACCACGCCCGGTGCCCGTTTCTGATAGGCCTGCACGGCAAGCCCCAGCCCGTTCCACCCCGCAAGCTCCGGATCGCGGGCCAGTGATTCAAACAATTCAAGGCTGAGTACGAGCCGGTCGGCTTCTTCGGCGTCAAAGCAGAAACCGATATCCGCCGCCCTGGCCTTCAGGGCGAGACTTTTCAGCGCGGGCAGCAATTCCCGTCGGATGCGGTCGGCCTGACGCGCCTCGTACCGGGGATGGAGCGCCGATAATTTCACCGACACGCCCGAGGCCCGGACCGGCCCCAGCCCCGCCGATTCTGCGCCGATCCGTTCGATCGCACCGGCATAAGCGACAAAATAATTCTGCGCATCGGCAGCAGTGCGGGCCCCTTCTCCCAGCATGTCGAAGGAGAAATTGCTGGCCCGCCCGGCGCGGATGGCGGCGGCACCCCGCTTCAGGCCTTCGCCGATATTGCGGCCCAAAACGAATTGTTCGCCCATGATGCGCATGGCCTGCATCATTGCCGCACGCACGACGGGTTCGCCTGCCTGCGCCACGAGACGGCGCATGAAGCCGCCAATGTCGCGTTCGATCTCGGGCCCGATCGCCACCAGCCGCCCGGTCAGCATCAGCCCCCAGGTCGAGGCATTGACGAGCAGCGAGGGCGATTTGCCGCGATGGTCGGCCCAATTGCCGGCCCGGATCTTTTCGGCAATCAGGCGGTCGGCGCTGTCCTCATCGGGCACGCGCAACAAAGCTTCCGCCAGACACATCAGCGCCAGCCCTTCCTTGTTGGACAGGCCGAATTCCTCGAGGAAGCTCTCCATCACGCCGCGTTGCCGGGCTCTGGCGCGGGCCCGGACGACGATCTTGCGCGCTTCGGCGAGGATTTCGCGCCGGTCGGCGGGGCCGAGCGGGGGAACCGCCAGCCGGGCACGGATCAGCATTTCCTCATCGGCGAATTTCAGCGCATCGAGCCCCGCCCAGTCGAGCGGCCCCTGCGGCGACAGGGCTTTGGGTGCGGCGATGGGATCGGCGATGCCACCCGATGGCGCGAGGGCGGCGGCGGAGGCGGAGGAGGGAGAAGAATTGGGCATGACGGCGCTCCGATGGGACGCGCCAATCGTTCAGGATCGGCACCCGGCGATCAAACGCCAATTCGTGGGAATAAGGATTCCAATTTTCAGGGAAGATTTCCCGAGAAATCCGGGATTCAATCCGGATTTCGGATAAATCGTGCCGCGCCTCCGGAACCATTTCCCGGGATCATTCGTCGTCGATCGGCATGCCATAGAGTTCGAGCTTGTGGCCGACCAGTGTGAAGCCCAGACGCCGCGCGATTTCTTCCTGCAAGCGTTCGATTTCGGGGTCCATGAATTCGATGACGCGACCGCTGCGCAGATCGATCAGATGGTCATGGTGCTCTTCGGGGGTTTCCTCATAGCGCGAGCGGCCATCCATGAAATCATGGCGGGTGAGGATGCCCGCTTCCTCGAACAATCGCACGGTGCGGTAGACGGTGGCGATTGAAATCTCGGAATCCACTTCCGCCGAGCGCCGGTGCAATTCCTCGACATCCGGGTGGTCGCGCGCTTCCGACAGGATCCGAGCGATGATGCGCCGCTGATCGGTCATGCGCATGCCCTTTTCGATGCATAATTGCTCGATCCGGCCGGTGCCGGCACTGGCAGAGTGGGTGGATTTGGGCTCGGTTACTCGATCCATGACGCTCTCCCGACAGCGCGTCATTATGGCGCGGTCGCGCATTCTTGTCGAGAAAACTTCGCGCAGGAGTTCACGGGGTGAAGGCGGGGCGCTGAGGCCGAAACCCCGCGTGCTGGAACAGGTCCCGTCTGCCAAAACCTCATTTCGGCAGAATGATTTCACGCTGCACGGAATAGCGCTTCACCCCGTCATCGGTCCCCGAAGCTGTCCGAACCGGCGGGGGTGCGGGCAGTGTCACAATTGGCGCGGCAGCCGGAACCTGAGCGACGGCAGGAGCCGGAACCTGCGCTGCGACCTGCGCCGGTGCCGGCGCGCGATCGCCCATCAGCCCGAGCTTTACCAGCCCCTCAATGGTCACCAGATCGACATCGGCGACGCCATTGGCGCGCTGAAAGCCGGCAAAGGCGGTCCTTGTCGGGGCGGCCCATACGCCCTTGGGCGAGCCTTGCAGAAAGCCTTTCGCTATCAGCGCGGTCTCGATATCCCTGATCCGACTGGAGGTCAGTTCCGCCGCACAGAGCACGGAAACCTCGCGTTCAATGGTCACCGGGGCGGGAATGGTCTCGATACGCTCGGGCACGACCACGACATCGCGTTCCACGATCCGCCGGCGCGCCGGGCCCGGGACCAGATAATAGATCCCGCCATCATGCGGATCGACCCGGAACACCGCCGACAGGCGCCGCGTATCGCTGCGCTTCCATTCGGGAACCCCGGCCTCGGTGGCAATCTCGACGCGCTGTTTCTCATAGACCGCCGGGATGATCCGGGTTTGCGGTCCGGTGGACTGGGCGGCTGCCACGCGCGCCAGACAGGTCAGGGCGGGTGGCGTGCCGGCGGCGGATGCGGTCGCATCGGCCGGGCCGGCGGCGAATATCAGGGCTGCGAAGATGAAACCGGGGCGCGACAACATCAATTCCAATCCGTTAAACTATTTCGCCGGCGACAGAATGAAGTCCCATTCCGGGATGCCTGTCGCGCAATGTATCAAAATGACGCAATGCCACGGCAAGCAGCCTTTGGGGATTGGAGGGCAATCCGGATGCCTTCCAAGACATACCTGCAAGGGACATGCCTTTCCTGGCGGCGTGAAAACCGTTGCGGATCCTGCAATCCTTGTGTGGTTATGTGCCCTGGTACGATATATGTCATTGAAAATATTTTGACGCAGGGGATGGGGCATGGCCAGGGATGATCCAGCCGCTTTCCGGCGCTGGGCGGAAGCCGCGCGGGCGCGCGCCGATTTCGCAGCGCTCGGTTTTGTTGGCAATCCCCTCAACCGCGCCGCCGAAAAGCGCAATGACCGGGATTTCATCGCCCTGGCACTGGCCGATCCCGGGGCCCAAATCCTCGCTTTTCACCAACTCGCGCCCATGTTTGCGCTGGCGGGGCCCGGTCATCATGGATCCAGCGCGGAATTATTGTGGCTCGGGCCGACGGCGCGCGTGCTGGCACCGCGCGCCGAGCCGATCTTTCTCGGCCTTGATGCGCAAGCCCGCCCGCATTTTGCGCTGGATTTCGGCCGGCGCTTTGCGCTCGGGGAATCGCCGCTCGCCGGGCTCGGCGATTTTTTCGATCTGCGCGCGGCCGCCGGCCGCATGACCTCCGAATCCTCGGCCATTGCCGGAACGGCGCGCGCACTCATCGACTGGCACGCGCGCCATATGTTCTGTGCCCGCTGTGGGGCGGAATCGCAGGTGGCCTCGGCGGGCTGGAAGCGCATCTGCCCGTCCTGCGAGGCCGAGCATTTTCCCCGCGTCGATCCCGTGGCGATCATGCTCGCCGTGCATGGGGAATTTTGCCTGCTCGGCCGCCAGGCCCGCTTTCCGCCCGGAATTTTCTCGGCACTGGCGGGCTTTGTCGAACCGGGCGAAACCGTGGAAGAAGCCTGCCAGCGCGAATTATTCGAGGAAGCGGGGCTGCGTACAGGCGCGCCCGTCGCCTTGTTCGGGCAATTCTGGCCATTTCCGTCCTCGCTGATGCTGGGGCTGGTGGCACCCGCCGACGGGATGGATCTCGTGATCGACCGCGAGGAGCTCGAGGATGCGCGCTGGTTCTCCCGGGCCGAGACACTCGCCATGCTGGCCGGTGCGGGTCAGGGCTTCGGGGTGCCGCCGCCAATGGCCGCCGCCCACCACCTCATCCGGATCTGGGCCGAAAACCCGATCGGATGAGCCGTTGCGTGACCGGGTGCCATGCCTTCGGGGATAAATCCGCCCGCCTCAATCCCGCAAGAGCGCGTTGATCGCGGTTTTGGCGCGCGTCCGCTCGTCCACCGTTTTGACGATCACCGCGCAATAGAGGCTGGGCCCACCGGCCGGATCGGGCAGGGCTCCGGGAACCACCACCGAAAAGGCGGGTACCTCGCCGATATGAACCTGACCACTCGCGCGGTTGACGATTTTCGTTCCGGATCCGATATAGACGCCCATCGACAGCACTGCCCCGCGCCGCACGATCACGCCCTCCACCACTTCCGAGCGCGCGCCGATGAACACATCGTCCTCGATGATCACCGGATTGGCCTGAAGTGGCTCCAGCACGCCGCCAATTCCCACGCCGCCCGACAGATGGACATTGGCTCCGATCTGCGCGCAGGAACCGACCGTCGCCCAGCCATCGACCATGGAATTGGGTCCGACATGGGCTCCGATATTGACGAAAGACGGCATCAGCACCACGCCCGCGCCAATGAAGGCCCCGCGCCGCACCACGGAGCCCGGCACCGCCCGGAATCCGGCTTGCGCAAATTGTTCGGCTCCCCAGGTCGCGGTCTTGAGCGGGACCTTGTCCCAGGCCGGCGCGAAATTATTCTCCGCCGGAGATCCCTGCCCGATCAGGCGATTGGCCTCCAGCCGGAAGGACAGGAGCACCGCCATTTTGAGCCAGGAATTGACCCGCCATCCCGTTTCGGCCGCCTGGTCAGGCTCGGCCACACGCAGCGCGCCCGAATCGAGCATGGCCAGCGCCGCGTTGACCGCTTCGCGCAACGGGCCCTGCGTGTCGGGTGTCAGTGTGTCGGGTGTCAGTGTGTCGCGCGCGGCCCATGCCGCTTCGATGACATGCTGCAATTGATCTGTCTGATGCATTTTGGTTTCCGAAAATGTCGGGGCAGGAGGCGATAGTGATGCCGGATTCGGAAGGGCACGAAGCATGCCCGGAAGGATGGTCGGGCGTCTCTGGATGGCAATCCCCGGATCGGACGGGTACAATGGTCAAGGCCGTGTCTCTTGAATTCCGCACCGATCGGGTCCTTCGACTTTAGATCAGTCCCGCGAGCGGCGAGGAAGGATCGGCATAACGCTTCTTTCCGATCCGCCCGGCGAGATAGGCCTCGCGCCCTGCGATTACCGCATGCTTCATGGCGCGCGCCATGCGCACCGGTTCACGCGCGCCGGCGATGGCGGTATTCATCAGCACGCCATCCGCCCCCAGTTCCATGGCGATGGCAGCATCCGACGCCGTGCCGACGCCGGCATCGACGATTACCGGAACCCGGCATTGCTCGACGATCAGGCGGATATTGACCGGATTCATGATGCCGAGCCCCGAACCGATCAGCGAACCCAGAGGCATGATCGCCGAACAACCGACATCTTCAAGCTTGCGGGCAAAAACGGGGTCGTCATTGGTATAGACAAGGACCTGAAAACCTTCGGCAATGAGGACTTTGGCGGCTTTCAGCGTCTCTTCGAGATCGGGATAGAGCGTTTTCTGGTCGGCCAGCACCTCGAGCTTGACGAGGGTCCAGTCGCCCGCCTCACGCGCCAGACGCAGCGTGCGCAGGGCTTCCTCCGCCGTGAAACAGCCGGCAGTGTTGGGCAAAAATATGTGGGTCGCCGGATCGACGAAATCCACCAGCCGCGGGGCCGAAGGATCGGCGAGATTGACCCGGCGCACGGCGACCGTCACGATTTCTGCGCCCGATGCCGCAATGGCCGCAGCAGTTTCGGTGAAATCCTTGTATTTTCCGGTACCGACAATGAGCCGGGACGAAAATTTGCGCCCGGCAATGGTCAGGCTGTCTGCATGGGTGCCAGTGTTGGTCGGAGAATTCATCAGCCGCCTCCCACAAACTGGACGATTTCCACGCAATCACCCTCGGCGAGGAAAGTGGAATCGCGGGCACTGCGCGGCGCAATCGTTCCATTGAGCTCGATGGCCACCCTTTTGTCCGACAGCGCGAGCCGCTCCAGCAACCGGGCGAGCGACACCGGGCCTTCCAGCTCGAAAGGCGCGCCGTTCAGCCGAATGCGCATCGATCCGTTTTCTGCGAGGGTCAATTCCCGTCTTCCATCACGCCGATAAAGGGCAGTTCCCGGCAGCGCCGCCCCACATCCATCCCATAGCCGACCACAAACAGATCGGGGCAGACGAATCCGACCAGATCGGCTTCGATCGGTGTCACGCGCTTGCCCGGCTTGTCGAGCAATACGGCGATCGACACATTGCGCGCCCCGCGCCCGGCAACCAGATCGCGGGCAAAGGACAGGGTTCGCCCCGATTCCAGAATGTCATCGATGATCATCACGTCGCGGCCGGCGACATCGGCCTCAATGTCCTTCCGGATCTCGACCTTGCCGCTCGATTGCAGGCCGCCATGATAACTCGCCAGATGCAGGAATTCGACTTCCGGCGACAGCCCGGCATGGTGGAGCGCCCGGATCAGATCGGCCGCGAAGATGAAACTGCCCTTGAGGATCGCCACCACCAGCAAATCATGGGGCTGGCGGGCGGCGGCGGCCTCGGCGAGGATCGTGCAGCGCGCGGCAATGGTCTGGGCATCGAAGAGAACCCGGATATTTTTCATGATCCCCTCGAAGGCGGAATCGTAAGCAGTGTCAAGGGCGGTGCATGACGCACGCGGCGTTCCGGAACCCGGCCTCGCCCCGGGCGGAAAGCGTTTTCCCGCCCGGATAAGGCATCTGGTTCAGCGCATCTGGTTCAGCGCATCTGGAACAGGCCCGCTGCCCCCATGCCGCCGCCCACGCACATGGTCACCACGCCATATTTTGACTTGCGGCGCTGGCCCTCGAGCAGGATATGGCCCGTGCAGCGCGCGCCGGTCATGCCATAGGGATGGCCGATGGAAATCGAGCCGCCATTGACATTATAGACCGAATTATCGATCCCGAGCTTGTCGCGGCAATACAGCGCCTGGGAGGCGAAGGCCTCGTTGAGTTCCCACAGATCGATATCGGCGACGGAAAGCCCGGTGCGCTCCAGCAGACGTGGCACGGCCTTGACCGGACCAATGCCCATTTCATCGGGCTCGACGCCCGCTGTGGCAAAGCCCCGGAACACGCCGAGAATTTCGAGCCCCTTGCGCTCGGCGACCTTGCGCTCCATCAGCACGACGGCGGCCCCGCCATCGGCAAATTGCGAGGCATTGCCCGCCGTCACATATTTGCCCTGCGCGACCTGCTGGCCGCCGGCAAAGACCGGCTTCAGGGAATTCAGGCCCTCGATCGTGGTATCGGCGCGGTTGGCTTCGTCCTTGGCCACGGTGATTTCGACCATTGAGGTTTCGCCGGTTGCCTTGTCGAATTTCGCCATTTTGGTGGTGACGGGGATGATCTCATGGTCGAACAGCCCGGCCTGCTGGGCGGCGGCCATGCGCTTTTGCGATTGCAGGGCGTAGAGGTCCTGGGATTCGCGCGAAACGCCATAACGCTCGGCGACGATCTCGGCGGTTTCCAGCATGGTCATCCACAGCGCCGGGGCCCGCATCATCAGGCTCTCTTCGGTGAAGTGGAAAAGATTCATATGCCCGCCCATCTGCACGAGCGAAATGCTCTCCACCCCGCCGCCGACCATGATATCGGCACCGTTTTGCACGATATGCCCGGCCGCGAGCGCAATGGCATTGAGCCCCGCCGAGCAGAAGCGGTTGACAGTCGCCCCGGCGGTCGAGGACGGGCAGCCGGCATAGAGCGCAGCGTTGCGCGCGATATTGTGGCCGGTCGCGCCTTCGGGATTGCCGCAGCCGAGATAGACATCCTCGACTTCGGCGGCATCGATCCCGGCGCGGGCGATTGCGGCCTTGATGGCCTCGCCCGCCAGTTTTGCGCCATGGGTCTGGTTGAAGCCGCCGCGCTGGGATTTGGCGAGCGCCGTGCGTGCCGTGGAAACGATGACTGCTTCTCTCATGAAAGCCTCCCGAATTTTGCTGTGTCCAATGGGCTGTGGATTGGTGGGCTGTGGATTGGTGGGCTGTGGATTGGTGGGCTGTGGATTGGTGGGGCAAGGTTTGGTGGGTGGTACGGCGCGTCAGGCGAAATCTGCCCGCTTTTACCTTTCATGTGCGGTGCATTTCACCCTGACGCAAGCGGATTTGATGTGAAAGCCGCTCAAAAGGGCAATTGACGGATTCTGGCCCGACCCGCGCGCTCAGCCAGCGGCAACCGCACGGGCTTCCGCCCGTCCGGCCCGCAATTTCTCGGCAATGAGAAACGCGATTTCCAGCGCTTGCTCGCCATTGAGCCGTGGATCGCAATGGGTGTGATATCGCGAGGAGAGGTCCTCTTCCGTGATCGCCTGCGCCCCGCCAAGGCATTCGGTGACATTCTGGCCGGACATTTCGAGATGGACGCCGCCGGGATGGGCCCCCTCGGCGGTGAGAATATCCATGAATTGACGGATTTCGCTGAGGATCCGATCAACTGGCCGGGTTTTGAAGCCGGAATCGGTGCGAAGCGTGTTGCCATGCATCGGATCGCAGGACCACACCACCCTCGCCCCCGAGCGCCGCACGGCACGGACCAGATGCGGCAACCCGGCCGCCACCTTGTCCGACCCGAAACGGGCGATCAGCGTCAGCCTTCCGGGCTCGTCCTGCGGATTGAGAATATCGATGAGCCGCAGAAGTTCGTCGGGTTTGAGGTTCGGCCCGCATTTCAGACCGATCGGATTGCGGATCCCGCGGCAGAATTCCACATGCGCGCCATCGGGCTGGCGGGTGCGGTCGCCGATCCACAGGAAATGGGCGGAAGTATCGTAATATTCGCCGCTGGTGGAATCCACCCGCGTCATGGCTTCCTCGAAACCCAGCAGCAGCGCCTCATGGCTGGTGAACAGATCGACCTGGCGCATTTGCGGCGTCGAATCCGGCGTCACGCCACAGGCGGCCATGAATTCGAGGCTTTCGGAAATCTTGTCCGCCAGTTCCCGGTAGCGCTGGCCCTGGGGGCTGTCGGCGACGAAACCCAGATTCCAGCGATGGACATTGTGCAGATCGGCATAGCCGCCGCCGGCAAAGGCGCGCAGCAGATTGAGGGTCGCGGCCGATTGGCTGAAGGCCCGCAGCAGACGGTCGGGATCGGGAATGCGCGCTGCGGGCGTGAATTCCATGCCGTTGATATTGTCGCCGCGATAAGCGGGCAGGGTCACGCCGTCCCGCGTTTCGGTCAATTCCGAGCGCGGCTTGGCGAATTGCCCGGCGATACGGCCGAGCTTGATGACCGGCTTGCCGCCGGCAAAAGTCAACACCACCGCCATTTGCATGAGCACACGAAAGGTGTCGCGAATATTGTCGGGGTGAAATTCCTTGAAACTCTCGGCGCAATCGCCGCCCTGAAGCAGGAAGGCATGTCCGTCTGCCGCCTCGGCGAGGGCAGCCTTCAGCTTGCGCGCTTCCCCCGCAAAAACGAGCGGCGGGAAGCCGCGCAAGATACGCTCGACCGACCCGAGTGCGGCGGCATCGGGGTAATCATCGGGGATATGCTTCGCCGGAAAGGCGCGCCAGCTGTCAGGAGTCCAGGGATTCTTCTTCATGTGGGTGGTCAGGGAATTTCTCTTGCCGGAGGTCAGCATGGCGCGGATGCGTTGTCGGGATTACGAAATCCGCGCGCAATCCTATCGCCAAAATCACGGCGTGGGAACATGATCCGCAGGTCGGAGGTAAAAATTTCCGTGATTCCGGAAAAGACGGACGACAATGGGAAAATTTTCCCGTTGGGTGGACAAAGCCGCCGCTGCGCGGGCCGCCCGACCGGCACCTGCGAATTCGCTCAATAATCAAACGCCTTGCGGTCGCGGGCGATTTTCTTCTTCGCCGCAGCCACCACGAAGCCCGCGATCACGTCCGAATCGGTTTCGGCCATCATCTTCCCGGCCGGGTCGAGATTATGGGCATCGAGCAAAGCCAGCAATTCAAGCGGGCTTCGCCCAGCAAGCGCCGCGTGCAAGCCATCCTCGCCCAGACGCTCAATGTCGCGCGTCGGATGAATTTCCTCCGCGACCGGGCTCCGGCTGTGCAGTGTGGGGGCAGGGCGTTTGGCTTTGGGCGCGCGTTTGGAGGGCGGGGCCCAGGCAGTGAACAGGCTCTCGATCCGGCGGGCGAAAGCAGGATTCTCCTTCGCCTCGGCAAGGACTGCATCGAACAGCAGTTTCAGTCCCTTCTGCGCCTTCATGACCTGAACTCCCTGCGCGTCGGGTCCGGCGCACGCGCCGTCATTGCAGCGGCAAACGGGCCGCATCCGCCGCATCCGCTCCCGCTTGTGGTGCAAAGTTCCGGCTGGCGCGCTCGACCACCTCATCGGCCAATGCCTGCATGACGCTGGCCCCGCTGCGCCATTTCGCCTCGAAAGAGCGCTTGTCTTCCGAATATTCCGCGGCGCGCGCAATATCCGAATTATAGGGGATGATGGTTTTCAGGCGGGCGAAATCGCGGTCGATCTCGCCCAATTGCGCCCGCTGGCCGGGTGATGTTTCATCATAGCGTGTCGCGAGAACAAAGGCGCGGTTCTCGTCGCGCTTGCCATGGGGCAGCAATTTCAGCGCACGCCGCCAGAAGGCCAGAAGGCCCAGCCGCGAGATATAATCGGGCACCGTGGGCAATACGAGATAATCGGACAATG
This sequence comes from Hyphomonadaceae bacterium, assembly GCA_021731815.1. Classification (GTDB taxonomy): domain Bacteria; phylum Pseudomonadota; class Alphaproteobacteria; order Caulobacterales; family Aquidulcibacteraceae; genus JAKFWO01. The sequence continues at coordinate 75,048 of JAKFWO010000026.1, forward strand.
CGATGGCGCATTCCGCGAACAGCGAGATCCCGGGCGGGCAATCGAAAATGATATAATCATAATCACGCTGGACGCTGCGCAATCCCGATGCGGCGATGGTCGCCAGCTTGGCCTGAACGCTTTCGATGGCAAAGCCGCGCCCGGTGAAACGGGCGATGGCGTCGCGCTCGACAAAGCGGAATTCGGGGGTACAGGCGATGAGGTCGAGCGTGTCGCAGCCCTCGACATCTGACACCTCTTCAAGGACATAGGCCTTGAGTGGCTCCTGTTCGAGCTGTTCGAGCCGTGCCTCGAAAAACTCGTCGATGGTGCGACCTGCCAGCCGCAAGCCATCCCAGCGGTCCTGGCCCGCCAGCATGATGGAGGCGTTGGACTGGGGATCGAGATCGATCACCAGCACCCGCGCCCGCCGCCGCAGGGACAGGGCTTCAGCCAAAGCCACGGCGACCGTCGATTTCCCGACGCCGCCTTTCATGTTCACGATGGAGAGTATGATTGCTGTCATGAGACCGCCCAAAGACGCCGGTGAGGGTAAAGGCACAGTTAAAGAAAAACCGCAATCCGGGCAAAAATGCGCCGATGGCGGATCGCGACTGAGGGAAACTCCGCCGGCGAGGTGCCCCGCCAAGGGTCAGGCGAGGGGCGCGGTCTCATCGGGATCGCGCTCCCTGAGGCGATAGACGATGGTACGCGTCGCCTGATCGATCAGGGCCGCAGGATTCTGCGCCTGACGGAATTCCGCTTGCGACACCAATTGGTGGGCCCGCACAAAGGCGCGCAAATCCTGGAGATTCATGCGCGACAATGCCCGTTTCAGTCCGGCCGTTCCGTGCCGGCGGGTATAAGCGAGAGGGTCGAGCGCCCGCGCCGCCATGGTGCCTTCGAGCAGGATCGTCGCCCCCAGCGCCTGGGCCAGTCTCGCGGCAAAGACCGGGTCCTGTTCGGCCTGTTCCTCGATGATGGCAAAGGCCGCCGACAGATATTCGGCGACGCTCAGCGGCGGCGCGGCATCGCGTTCAGCGATCCCCTCATCCGGCTCCGTCGCATCCGCGGCCTCGCCCCCGGGGGCGAGGCGTGCGGCCAATTGGTCGAGCCAGTTTCTGTTGTCGATCATGGGGGCTAATCCGCAGAATTCTTGTCGCTGCCGAGATTGAGAAAAGCGGCGGTCTCATCCCCCAGTTTCCGCACGGAATCCTTGAGACCGCCATATTTTTCATTGAAATTGCGCATGACATCGGGGCGAATGCGCTCGGAAGCGCGCACGGCATCGCGCGATTGCCGGACCTGGGTGGTGAACAGCCGGAAGCGGCGATCGGCCTTGAGTGCCTCGATCTCGCCGCGCATATCCTCGCGCCGGGCCTCGACCTTGGTCAGCAGGGCACCATGCTTGAGCGGACGGTCCACACCGTCGCGCGCCATGCGCAATCCGAAGGACGCAAAGTCGCGCAGACCAAGGATCGAAATGTAATCGGGCACGGTCGGCGAGATGACGCAATCGGCCACCCGCAGCGCCGCCCGGCACAAGGAAGTGAATCCCGGCGGGCAATCGAACATTACCACGTCATATTCCGTGAAATGACGGGCGATTTCGCGCAATTTTACCTCAAAGCCACGCTCGGCGGCCTGAAGCGAGCCCTTTTCCTGGGCAAAGCGTTCCTCGGCCGCCAGCTCGACAAAGCGCAGTCGCGGGGTGGCAGCGAACAGGTCGACCCGTCCCGCGCCCGGCTTGCGCTGCTCCTCGAGGTCGGAGGCCTCGCGAATGATATAGGAGCCCAGCACCCCTTCCTGACCATGGATGAAAGCATCGTTGAGATATTGGGTGAGGGTCTTGGCCTCGGCGGCATATTTCTCGATCGAGCGCCGGCCCAGCATCATATAGGAAATATTCGCCTGGGGATCGAGATCGAGCACCAATATCTTGTAGCCGAGGATGGCCAGCCGGTCGGCCATCATCAGCACCGAGGTGGATTTTCCCACCCCGCCCTTGAGATTGGCGATGGCCAGAATCCGCGCGACCATGCTCAGCGCCGGATCCGGGCGTCGAGATAGGCCTTGATCGCCGCGCCAAAGGGGGGTCGCAAATTGGCCAGCGGCCCGATATCCTTGGGCAATTGCCGATAGATGGCGCGCTTGTGGCTGAATTCCAGAAAGCCGTCGCGGCCATGATAGGCCCCCATGCCCGAGGGGCCGATCCCGCCAAAGGGCAGATCCTCCATCGCCACATGAAAGATCACGTCATTGACCGTCACGCCGCCCGACAGGGTGCGGCCCAGAACTGCGGCTTCCTCCGCCGGATCCTTGCCGAAATAATAGAGCGCCAGCGGGCGCGGCCCGGAATTGATATGATCGATCGCCGTCTCGATCCGCTCATATTGCATCACCGGCAGCAGGGGGCCGAAGATCTCCTCCTGCATCACCTTCATTGCAGGCGTCGCGCCCAGAATGAGGGTCGGTGTGATGAAGCGCGTATTTCCGGTTCTGGCCGGATTTTCCGTATCGAGCGGTGCGATCACCGCGCCCTTGTCGCGCGCGTCATCGATATAGGCTTCCACCCGGTTGAAATGGCGGTCATTGATCATGGCCGTATAATCGGGTGATCCCGCAGCGCCTTGCGGATACATTGCCTGATGCGCCGCGAGGGCAGCGGCGGCAAATTCCGAAACTTTTTCGGAGGGCACAATCGCATAATCGGGCGCAAGGCAGATCTGGCCGGCATTCATCGTCTTGCCCGCGAGAATGCGCGCCGCAGCGAGGCTCATTTCCGCCGAGCGGCCGAGCAGAGCCGGGCTCTTGCCACCCAGCTCCAATGTCAGGGGCACGAGATTTTCGGCGGCCGCGCGCATCACATGGCGGGCGACAGATGTGGCACCCGTAAACACCAGATGGTCGAAGGCCAGACCCGAAAAGGCAGCGCCCAGTTCCGGCCCGCCGGTCACCACCGCCAATTCATCCACGGCAAAGCTCTTGCCGATGATTTCGGCCAGCAATGCCGAGGTGAGAGGCGTCAGCTCGCTCGGCTTGATCATCGCCCGATTGCCGGCCGCCAACACGCCCGCCAGCGGTGCCATCGCCAATTGCACCGGGAAATTCCATGGCGCGATGATCCCGATCACGCCCTTGGGCTGGAAGCGGATTTCGGCGCGCGCGCCCATCAAGGCGGCGAGGGGCGGGGTCACCGGGCGTTTTTCCGGGCGCATCCAGCGGTCGAGATGACGACGGGCGTGTTTGAGGGATTCGATGGAGCCCGCAATATCGGCCAGCCGGCTCACGGTTTTCGCGCGGCCGCCGAAATCGGCATCGATGGCGTCGGCAATCGGGCCGGAATGATCGACCAGCATGCCGATGGCCCGATCGATCCGGTCACGCCGGGTGGCGGCGGAAGGAGGGCCTTCCCGGGTTTGTGCGAGTTTTTGCAGTTGGAGAATTTCACCAAGCCGGGCGAAGGGTGTGCTCGCTTCCGGTGAACAGGGCATGGGCGTTTCCCGGGCCGGCGCAGAAGACAATGAGGAATCCGTATTCATGTGCTGTTTTGCCTCGCCTTTTTGGCGCATTGGCGGACCGCGCCGGCTCTTGCGTTACCTCTTCATAGCCGGAATTCGCTCGCAAATCGCGACTTTCGCGCAGCCCGATATTTACGAAGAATTGGCGGTTTCATCCTACGATCGATTGATTGAAGCGAGAGGGGATGCACGTGTCGATGTTCGCCGAAGCCTATCGTCTGCCACAGGGCGTCAATCTTGCCCACGAAACCATCGAGGAGCTCAAAGGCCTCGGAGTTTCGCCGGCACCCCAATATTACGAGGTCTGGAGCTCGCATCGCGCGCAATTATTGCCGGAGCTGACCACGCTCATCCAGAAAATGCTCCAGACCCGCGATGGAGTGACCGAAGAAAAGCTCGAGCGCCTGCATGAGCGGTTTTTCACCGGTGCCAAAATCTCTGCCCAGGTGCTGGAGACCGGCGTTCGCATCGCCCGCGAGCTGACCGAAGTGGTCGCCGCCCTCGAAACCGCCGGGCTGCGCACCGATGAATTCGGCGCAAGGCTCGAAAAAAGTGCGGCCGAACTGAAGGCAGCGCGGGACCCCGATTCCATCCGGCAGATGGTCGCGACCCTGATCGACGCCACCCAGGAAATGTCGGAACAGAACCGCGTGCTCTCGGCGCGGCTGCAAAACTCCACCCGCGAGGTCGAAAGCTTGCGCAGCACCCTGCGCCAGGCCCGCGCCGAGGCCCTGACCGATTCGCTGACCGGGGTCGCCAACCGCAAGCATTTCGACGAGGCTCTGCGCTGGCGCAAGGCCGAAGCCGATGTCGAAGGCGCGCCCTTGTCACTTGCATTTTGCGACATCGACCATTTCAAGCGCTTCAACGACAATTGGGGTCACCAGACCGGCGACCAGATCATCAAATTCGTGGCGGGCGCGATCCAGAAACTGGCCTATCGCGACCATCTGGTGGCGCGCTATGGCGGCGAGGAATTTGCGGTCGTCATGCCGCGCACCAATCTCGATGCGGGAACAGCCTTGTGCGAACAGATGCGCGGGGCGATCGAAAACAAGCGGCTGGTCCGGCGTGCCACCAATGAGGATCTCGGCACTGTGACCGCGTCCTTCGGTGTGGTCGAATATCAGCCGGGCGAAAATGTCCATGATTTCATCGAGCGCGCGGATGCCTGTCTCTATGCCGCCAAGCGGGCGGGCCGCAACCGGGTGATGACGCGCCCCGACAATGCGGTGCCGACGGCGGCGTGAGGCAAGAGATTCCGCCCCTGAATGCCCCGGAAGGCAGTATTACGCAGCCGCCAGGGAAACTTTCAATAATCCGGAGCGCTCCGGCACACCGCCATCAATTCGGCAAAGCGCTCGAACAGATAGAGCGAATCCTGCGGCCCCGGGCTGGCTTCCGGGTGGTGCTGGACGGCAAAGGCCGGGCGATCGACGAGCCTTATCCCGCAATTGGTTCCGTCGAACAATGAGACATGGGTTTCCGCGAGCCGATCGGGCAAGGTGGCGCGATCGACTGCAAAGCCGTGATTCATCGAGACGATCTCGACCTTGCCGGTCGCCACATCCTTCACCGGATGATTGGCCCCATGATGGCCCTGGCCCATTTTCATTGTATTGGCCCCGAAAGTCAGCGCCAAAATCTGGTGACCGAGACAGATGCCGAAAGTCGGAAGCCTGGCCTCCACCAATTCGCGGATCATCGGGGCGCAGACCAGTGCAGTCGCCGCCGGATCGCCCGGCCCATTGGACAAAATGAGCCCATCGGGCTTGAGCGCCCGGATCTCCGCAGCGGTGGCGGCGGGGCCGACCACGGTCGCATGTGCATTGATCGCGCCAAGTGCCCGCAAAATATTGGCCTTCACCCCGAAATCGACCACCACAACGTGAAATTCCGCCCGGTCCCGGCTCGAATGCCCGTCCTGCCAGGTCCAGAGTGTGTCGAGCGAACGGAAAGCTGCTGCGGTCGCGACGGCGGGCGTGAGATCCTTGCCCTCCAGCCCCTGCCAGGCCCGGGCGAAGGCGATCAGCGCGTCGCGATCGATTTGCCCTCCCGTTCCCTCTTGCGGAGCATGGGCGATGGCTGCGCGCGGCATGCCTTTTTCGCGGATATGCAGCGTGATGGCGCGGGTATCCACCCCGGCCAGCCCGATGATCCCGCGCCGGGACAGCCATGTGGACAGCGAATCCACCGCACGCCAATTGGAAGGCGCGGTCGGCATGGCGCGGAAGACCGCACCGATCGCCGCCCGCCTGGCGGGCGCGCTGGCGGCTTCCTCATCTTCCGGGTTGGCCCCGACATTGCCGATATGGGGAAAGGTGAAGGTGACGATTTGTTCGGCATAGGACGGGTCGGTCAGGATTTCCTGATAGCCGGTCATGGCGGTGTTGAAGCACAATTCGCCCGCGATGAGGCCGGTCGCGCCCAATCCCGTTCCCATGAAGACTGTGCCATCGGCGAAGGCGATCGCACCGGTAGGGGCCGGGGGATTATGCATGGGGGATCCGTTGGTTGCGGTGGGGTGACGCGTGGCTGCTAATGCCTGGAGCGCGTTCAGAAAAAGTGGAATCCGGTTTTCGCGTGAACGCGCTCCAAATCATTGAATCCGAGCATTTTCAATGCAGACATTCGGCTCGGATTTCCTTGAAAATGCTCTGGAGCGCGTTCAGAAAAGTGGAATCCGGTTTTGTGTCCGAAAATGCGCAGATTCAATTACCAAGAGCATCGAACCCAAAGAAATCCAATTTGGATTTGTCGGTTTCAATGCTCTGGAATATCTCGGCGAAAAGTGGAACCGCGTTTTACGGGCAGTCTGTCAGGATGCCACAATCGGGGTTTGATTCAATGCCGGGCGACATTGACGCCAATGGGCCGGGCGACATTGACGCCAATGGCCAGCGCGCTATCCTTCCATCGAGGAAATGGACTGCGCCATCGCCGGGTGTCGGGATTCTGGCGCAGACCGGTTCTTGCCCAGGCGTTTTTGAGATCAGGACCAGATCTGTAATGGCCTGAAAATGTTCGGAAACCAGTTCTTCAGCAATCTTCTGATCCCGATCCACAGCAATCATCACATGAATCCCGACGACAGCGCAGATCTTCAGGCGATCGCCACGCTTCACCGCGGCACTCTGGCCGAAACGCTGGGCGTGAGCTTCATTCACGCCGAAAAAGCGCGAATCATGATCGAGCTGCCCATGGGTCCGCATCTGGCCACCATCGGTGGCGGCGTCCATGGCGGGACATTGATGGCCTTTGCCGATATTGCGGGCGCGCTGCTCGCCGGGCTCAATCTGCCGGCCGGAACGCGCACTTCGACCATGGAATCGAAGCAGAATTTCGTGGGCTCGATCCGGGAGGGCGTGATGCAGGCGGAAGCCACGTTGCTCCATAGCGGCAGCCGTACCATGGTCACCCAGACGCGTGTCACCAACAAGGAAACCGGCAAATTGCTGGCCATCGTCACCCAGACCCAGATGACATTACCGCTTTAAGCCCGAATATGCCGGGGGCCGGTTCAGCCCGGCGCGGCAATGACGGCGCGCAGAAAGGCGATGGCCTCGGGGCTCGCCCAATCGGCCTCGCCCGACAGGCGTGCGATTTCCCGCCCATTGGCATCATAGAGGATCGAGGTTGGAAACCCCTGGGCGCGCGCGGCGAGCGCCAGACCAAAATCGGAATCCTGAAAGAACTCCAGCTCCGGAAACCGGGCGAGGAATTCCTGCGCCGAAGCCCGGTCGGCATCCTTGTCAAGGCTGACGGCCAGAACGTGCAGGGTGTCGGGCCCGATTTCGCGCTGAAGAGCAGCCAAAGTCGGCATCTCCTTGACGCAAGGCGGGCACCAGGTGGCCCAGAGATTAAGCAGGACCGGCTTCCCGCGAAATTCCGACAGCCGCGTGGCTTTTCCGGCGGGGTCGAGGAATTCATCTTCCGGTGCCGTCGGCGGCACGGCCAGAAATTCGAGACGCCGCATCGCGCCCTGTTTATAGGCCCGAAACCCGTCGGGATCGGAACGGCTGACGCCCGCCGCAAGCAGCCACCAGCCCAGAACCGCAGCGCCCAGCAGCAGCATGGCGAAAATGAGCGGTTTCAGCAGCCTCATGGGAGCAGCACCGGGATTTTCCGCGTCGGACAATTCGCCTTGCGAGTTCTCACCCCTAATGTCCCTCAAACGCCACGAGCGTATGAACAGGAACGCCCATCGCGCGGATTCGGGCCGCGCCGCCAAGATCCGGCAGGTCGATTACAAACCCCGCGCCGACAATGCGCGCACCCGCCCGCCTTAGCAGAACCACCGCCGCCTCCGCCGTGCCACCGGTGGCGATCAGATCGTCGATGACCAGTACGCTGTCGCCCGGTTCGATGGCATCGCGGTGGATCTCCACCTCGTCCTCGCCATATTCCAGCGCATAGGTCTGGCGCAGGGTTTCCGCCGGCAATTTGCCCTTTTTGCGCACCGGCGTGAAACCGCAGGACAATTGATGGGCGACCGCGCCGCCCAGAATGAAGCCGCGCGCCTCTATTCCGGCCACACGGTCGATCCTGGTGCCGGCGAAAGGCTGGACGAGCCGATCGATCGCAAGACGCAAGGCGCGCGCATCCGCCAACAAGGTCGTAATATCCCGAAACGCGATGCCGGGTTTGGGATAATCCTGGATCGTGCGGATGGAATCACGCAGATCCCGGTGCACGATGGCGGGGGCAGGGGCATTGTCTGTCGCGAGGTCCATTCCGTTTCCCTTGTCCTTTTCCTTTGTCCGTTCCCCGTGAAAATTTTGATTCCGGGTGTTTCAGCGCAAATCCGCGGGACAAGGCGGGATCCGGCAGGATCGGTCAAGGCGAGACTCAAACCAGAGTCCTGTCCTTGGCCAGAACACCGGACCAAAGGCTGGACCGGAATCCGGGCCGGGCCGGTCCGGCGCGAAACACCGGACCGGGGTCTGCCAGCCTGCTCAGCGATTCACGCCACGCGAGAGGTCCGAATAGACGATTCGGGTCATCAGTTCTTCATTGATGAAGCCCTTGCCCCAGATGGCGGCCAGATCCTTCAGCGGATGCGCGGCGATGGCGGCCTCGACCGTCTTGTGCTCGGCGACCGCCCTGGCCATGAGCGCCCGCACCTGTTCGAGCATGGCCAGCGACGCCTCGAGATCCTTCCGGCTGGCCAGCGGGCCATGACCGGGAATGATCTTCGTCTTGTCGTCAACCAGGGTCAGCGCGAGCTTCTGGGCGGCGATATAGCCGTCGATCGAGCCACCCGATTCAACATCGATCAGCGGGAAACCGCCATTGAAGAACACATCGCCCATGTGAAGCACATTGGCCTCGGTGAAGCGGACAAAGGCGTCGCCATCGGTGTGCGCCGCCTTCACATGCCGGATCCCGGTCGTCTGGCCATTGAGATGCAGGGACACCCCATCCGCAAAGGTCACCAGCGGCAGGGCAGTTTTGGCCGCTGCGGGAATGGTCGCATTGAAGACTTTCATCACCTGCTGCGTCGACATCCGCCGCCGGACATTGTCATGGGCCAGCACGATCGCGCCGTCCTTTGCGAAGGCTTCATTTCCGCCCACATGGTCACCATGCCAATGGGTGTTGATCACAAAGCGCACTTTTTTCGAGGTCAGTTTGGCGATCTCGGCGGCAATGCCGGGGGCGAGCGGGGCGAATTGATCGTCGATCATGACGACGCCATCCTCGCCGACCGACAGGCCGATATTGCCACCCCGCCCGGTCAGCATATGCAGACCGCCGCCCAGCGCTTCCACGGTGAAGCTCACGGGCGGGGGGCCGGCCGGCCGGGCTACCGGCGGTGTCTGCTGGGCAAAGGCGGGGGCCATTCCGCCCGGAACCGCCACAGTGAGTGCCGCAACAAGAACTGCCGCGGCAATGCCGTGCTGTTTGATCTTCATGGTCCTGACCCTTTGTTGGAAAGCCCGATCACCCGTTCGCGCAGGCCGATTTGACTGTCGCCCAGTCGGCGTCGCTGAGCAAGCGTGTGCGCGCAGGCTTTGCCAGTGCGCGCGCCGCACTGATGCGCTCGTCGAGGTCCGGGTGGCTGCGCAGCCAGTCGGGAATCCTGACACGCACTTTTCCCGGCAGCGTCAGTCGAACGCCTTCGTCCGCTTCGTCCCCGACCGGGGCTCTCGCGGTGATCGCCTCGAAAGCGCGCGCCAGGGCAGCGGGATCGAGCCCCTCGGCCGCGAGCAGGGCCAGCGCATCGCGATCGGCCTCCCGCTCATGATTTCGCGTATGGCGCAATTGCGTGACCTGGGCTGCCAGCGTGACACCCTGCTGCGCCACACCCGACCCGCCTGTTACCAGTTCCAGTCCAAGGCCGAGGCCGAGATTGCGGTAAAAGGCCTGCATGCCGTGGCGTCGCTTCACATGGTTCAGCTCATGGGCGATCACGGCAAAAAACTGGTCCTGATCGCCGACGGCATCGAGGAGCCCGCTGGTCGCCATCACCTGTCCTCCCGGCAAGGCGAAGGCATTGGGCACACCTACACTCACGAAGCGGAACTCGATCGGGAACCCGACCTCGCCCGCTGTCGCCAGCCGGTTGAGGGCTGGTGCCAGCAGCGCCAGTGCCTCGTCCTGATCCTTGCACGGGCGCATGATCAGATTGATCTGGGACGTCATATTGCGGCCCATTTGCGCTTCCAGATCCCTCGATGTGGCGCGCGCCAGGGGCCCCGAGGCGGCCGGGATGCCAAAAAACAGCACCGCCAGCAGGGCAGCGCTGGCCCCCACCAGACCCAGCACGAGCCCGGCCATGCGTCTCGTGCCGCGATCGGGATCGAACAATTTCGGATCGGCCGCCGCGAATTCGGCGAAATGAGTTCCATCCACCACCAGCCGCGCATCCGGATCGCTTTTCACGCTCAGCCGGAAGCTGTGCGGCGCGCGGGCAGCTCCAATCACGGAGACCAGTACCCATTCCCGTCGCGGCCAGAAGATCTCTCTTTCCGCGCCACGCAGCCGCAATCCGTCAGCGCCAATTGTCAGGTCCACGGAAATGAAACCGGCGTTGGTGCCATCGAAATATTGACCCGTCGGGGGTGATTTGGGATGCAGCATCGGGATCCCTGTCAGAAATTGGCGGCGATATCGAGCCCGTCGGCCATGCCCTCGCCATGCTTGGGCCCGCGATCGGCATTCTGCTGAATCTTTGCAAAATCGATCGTCCCCTCGATGCGGAGCCGGTTGGCAAAGAGCTTCCACAAACGCATCTGCGCCGCCATGAACCCGAAACCCAGCGTGAAAATGACCAGCAGGACATTGGTGATCATGACCGAAACGAGATCCCATGCGGTGATTTTCGATGAAAGGCGCAAACCGGCCACGCTGAGACTGCCGGTGATGCGCCGGGTGATGGCGGCCTCGTGCCAGACGGAAAACACCGCAATCAGGATTCCGGCCGGTAAGAGCAGCGCATAGACAATCCCGATGGCTCCCAAATCCCCGGACTGGATCCGATCGTTCAACCCGAGAGAATAAATCGTATAGATCAGCCCCACATAAACAGCGACGCCCCCCACCCACATCAACGCGAAGGACAGATAGACCGGCTGTCTTTTTGCTTCTTCGTCCGGAGCGAATTCGAATTTCTCATCGCCATAACAAGCTTTGGCCCACAGATTCCGCGACAATCTGATTCTCGCCCACGGCCCTGCCCAGCCAAGCGTCAGCACCGTCAGGAGCAGATAGCCAAGGGTCTTCAATCCATAGGCTGTCGCCGATCCCGTCTGCGCAAAGCGCACGCCGCGATAGGTCGTCCGCGACAAATGATACCGTCTTGCGAGAAAGACGGCGGCACCAATCAGAAAAAACACAACCAGATAGATCAAAGGAACGACGAACGCAAAGGCGGCGGCTCCCAGAAACAATTGTGCCGCAACGACGGAACCAATGGTCGGCAGCATGACCGTGAGGATCGCCAGCACCGCGCCGAGGAACAATTCCATCCCGCGGCCGGTATATTCCAGCGGTTCGTCACCAACAGTGGTTTCCGACCACAAGCGGCGCCGGAATTGCGTGCGCCCCCAGAAACGAAAAATCGTGAACGTGAAAAAACCCAGGACAGAGGTGTAGAACCCGATCCACAGCATCGGTCCGATGGTGGAATCGTTCGCGACCTTCAAATCCTGCGTCGTGGTCGCAGCGGGTTGCGAAACCGGCCCCAACCCCCAATCGCGTCCTGAACTGATCTCGGTCATGTTTCCCTCCCCAAGGAATGATGGACTTTCGGATCGATGGGCGTCGGTCGGCCGAACCGCATCATCGCGTCTGCGCCCGTTCAGCCATTTACCCTAACCTTTACCCGAGCCCAAGGTCAATGGCAGGCCGATCGGGGACCAGGCCGGTGGGATTGTCCCTGTTTGGCCGGAACCGCGGGCCCTCACCCGCGATTGGCCAGTACCGCCAGCGCGAGCAAACCCCACAGCGCGAACGCCATCGCCCAGACACCGAGGCCCAACAGGCCGGGTTTCATCCTTGCGACAGGTGTCGCGGGGGCCGGATGGGCCGGCGCGCCGGCTTCGGGGGCCGCCTGTGCCCATTTCTCCGCCGCGCGCAAACCCGCACCGAGCCGCGCCACGAAACGGCGCGCGCGGCCCGTGGGCCCGAGTTCGCGCTTGATCCAGGCCTCGACCACCGGGCGCGACACGGCCCAGATGTCGAGTTCCGGATCAATCGCGCGCGCGACGCCCTCGGCCTGCACCATGGTCTTCTGCAGCAAGGCCAGTTCCGGGCGCAGCCGCATGTCGAACAGATGTGTCACGTCCCATAATTGCAGCAGCAGCCGGCTCATGGACACCTGGTCGGCGGTCTTGCCGAAAATCGGCTCGCCCACCGCGCGCAGGGCGCTGGCAAATTCCGCGCGCGAATGGCTTGCCGGGACATAGCCGGCCTCGAAATGCACATCCGCCAGGCGCTGGTAATCGCGAGTGATGAATCCCCACAGGATTTCGGCCAGGTAAAGGCGCTCGTCAGGCCCCAGCCGCCCGACAATCCCGAAATCCACCACGACCAGTTCATTCTGCGGTCCCAGCAGCAGATTACCTTCGTGGAAATCGGCGTGGAAAATGCCATGGTCGAGCGCGCTCGACAGAAAACAGCGAATGATGTCGGCGGCGAGCTTCTTCCGGTCGAAATCGCGCGAAGCCAGCCCGTCGCGATCGGTGAGCGCCACGCCCTCCACCCAGGACAAGGCCAGCACGCCGCGGCTGGTCAGATCCCAGATCACCCCGGGTGCGCGGGCAAAGCCAGAGTCGCGATAGATCGCGCCGAGTTCATCGGCCGCCGCCGCTTCCATCCGCAAATCGCATTCGCGCCCGGCGGCGCGCGCCACGATATCGATCAATGCCGGCGGGGCGAGGCGCCGGCTGGCGGGCACCATCCGTTCGATAATCCGCGCCCCGCGGCGCAAGGCCCGGAAATCCCGCGTGATCCGTTCAGCGATCCCCGGTCGCAGCACTTTCAGCGCGATCACTTCCCCGCCAGCCAGCGTGATCCGGTGGACCTGGGCGACCGAGGCCGCCGCTTTGGCCGGCGGAAGTGGCAGCAATGCCCGTGCGCGCGCGCCCAGTTCCGCACTCAACGCTGCGTGCAATTTCGCGGGGGCCACAGCCGGCAGGCGGTCCTTGAGTTCAGACAGATCGGCGGCCGCGGCCGCCCCGATCAGATCCGGCCGTGTCGCCAGAAATTGCCCGAGCTTGATATAAGCCGGCCCGAGTCTGACCAAAGCGCGCGCCAGTCTTTGGCCCGGCCGCCGGCGGGCATTACGCCCTTCATCCGCCTCCCGGCCCGCACCCAACCGCAGACAGGCACTGAGGATCCGAAAAACCAAAGGCATGCGTGCACGAAACTCGCGTGGCACCAACGCATCGTGTCGGGCCAGGACAAAGCCCGCCCGCAAGAGTCGCCACAGATCGCCAAGATAGCCCAACACCGAACCCGCCTGAGACCTGTCACCAGAGACCTGTCAATTGTGCGGCATCCGGCAAAGGCCAAATGTGCCGCGCGCGGCACCGGAATAATGCCCACATGATGCGCGGAAAACCGATGCGCCAAAAACCAATGTGCTGGCAAGCGTTAATCGTAGCAGGCCATGCGCGCGGTGCCGGCCCCCTCGGATATGTCGGGGATTAAACCGACGATTGTCCTTGCTTTCCGGGCGCGACGCTGCTTTGAAACGCCAGCCGGAATCGAAGGCGCTGCGGGCCCTGGCTCTCCGGTAATTTCCGGGCTTCAGGCCATGCCCGAATGGGCGCGCGTTGATGTAACAACGGCGGGACTTCGTTGCGGTTCGTGATAGGAACCGGGTAATCCGGGGCACTCGCGAATCGGGCAGAAATAACGGGCGAAAGGATTGCGGCGTGCGCACATCGAAATTTCGGGATGCGGATCTGAAAGCAAACAGGAAAATGGGCAGAGGGTTTCGCTTCGCGCCGATGCGCCTTTTTTCCGGGGGCCTTGTTTCCGGCGTTGCGGCATCGGTGATATCTTTCGCAAGCCCGGCTTTTGCCGTGGGTGCGCCGACCGACCGGGCGATCGGCTTGCAGGAAGCGGGCAGCGACATCGCCGAGGCGCAGATTTTCCTCCATGATACAATCCTGTTTCCGATCATCACAGCAGTCACGATTCTCGTGCTCGCGCTGCTCTTGTATGTGATGCTGCGCTTCCGGCGCTCGGCCCATCCCGAGCCGCGCAATTTCAGCCATAATACCCTGGTCGAGGTGATCTGGACGACGGTTCCGGTGGTGATCCTCGTGTTCATTTCATTGTTTTCCTTCCCCATCCTGTTTCGCGAAGGGATCACCCCGAAAACTGTCGGCGAGACGGTGAAGGTGCGCGGCAATCAGTGGAGCTGGACCTATATCTATCCCGATGCCAGCGGGGACCTCGCCAACGGGTTCGAATTCACCAGCAATCTCGTTCCGGACGAGGAAATTGACGCAGCCAAAGGCCAGAAGCGCCAGCTTTCAGTGGATTATCCGCTGGTCGTACCGGCCGGTGAGAATATCCGCGTTCTGGTGACAGCAGCAGATGTCATTCATTCCTTTGGCGTTCCGGCGCTCGGGATCAAATCGGATGCCGTGCCGGGCAAGACCGGCGAGACCTGGTTCAATGCGCGCCAGCCGGGAACCTATTTCGGCGTGTGCTACGAATTATGCGGTATCCGGCATGGTTACATGCCGATCGAGGTGCGGGCGCTGGCCCGGGCGGATTATGATCGGTGGCGGGCGGCAGCGTCGGGGGATGTCGAGGCCGGCCTGACCATCCTCGCGGCAGCCTCTGCCCCGGTGCAGGCGGCTCCGGTGCAATTGGCGGCCAGGAAATAATCGCACGGGCAGAACTGCGGGCAGTCTGTCAGGTAATCAATCGGGCAGGTAATCAATCGGCCAGGTAATCAATCGGCCAGGTAATCAATCGGCCAGGTAATCAATCGGGTTGGAGAAGATCGTCATGGCGACCGAAATTCAGGGTGGGCATTCTGCCCATTACGCCACCGAAACGGGCCATGGGGACGGCGATTCCGATGCCGGCCATGGAACGCCGAGATGGTATAATCCGGCGCGTTGGCTGTTTTCGACCAATCACAAGGACATCGGCACCATGTATCTGGTCTTCGCCATCGTGGCGGGGCTGATCGGGGGTGCGCTGTCGGGGCTGATCCGCTGGGAGCTCGCCCAGCCCGGGCTTCAAGTGTTCAACGACCAGACCTCGCTCTGGGGCATCGTGTTCGGAAATGCCCATAATTACAATGTCGCGGTGACGGCCCATGGCCTCATCATGATCTTTTTCATGGTGATGCCGGCCCTGATCGGCGGCTTTGGCAATTGGTTCGTGCCCTTGCAGATCGGCGCGCCCGACATGGCCTTTCCCCGCATGAACAATATCAGCTTCTGGCTGTTGCCCGCATCGCTCGGCCTGCTGATATTGTCGATGTTTGTTCCGGGGCAGGGTTCAGACAATGGATTTGGCGGTGGCTGGACGGCCTATGCGCCCTTGTCGACCACCGGACATAATGGCCCGGCGATGGATCTGGCGATCCTGTCGCTCCATATAGCGGGGATCAGCTCGATTCTCGGGGCGATCAATTTCATCACCACGATTTTCAATATGCGCGCGCCGGGCATGACCCTGCATAATATGCCGCTATTTGCGTGGTCGGTGCTGGTGACGGCTTTTCTGTTGCTGTTGGCTCTGCCGGTCTTTGCCGGTGCGCTGACCATGCTGCTGACCGACCGCAATTTCGGCACGCATTTCTTCTCGCCCGACGGCGGCGGGGATCCGGTGCTCTACCAGCATCTGTTCTGGTTCTTCGGCCATCCGGAAGTCTATATCCTGATCCTGCCCGGTTTCGGGATCATTTCGAATATTGTCTCGACCTTTTCGCGCAAGCCGATCTTTGGCTATCTCGGCATGGCCTATGCCATGGTAGCGATCGGGCTGATCGGTTTCATCGTGTGGGCGCACCACATGTATACCGCGGGATTGTCGCTCAATCTGCGTGCCTATTTCGTGGCCGCCACCATGATCATCGCGGTGCCGACCGGCATCAAGATCTTTTCATGGATCGCGACCATGTGGGGCGGATCGATTGACTTCAAGGTTCCGATGCTCTGGGCGATCGGATTTATCTTTCTGTTCACCGTGGGGGGCGTGACCGGGGTTGTGCTGTCCAACGCGTCGGTGGATACGCGCCTGCACGACACCTATTATGTGGTCGCCCATTTCCATTATGTGCTGTCGCTCGGGGCGGTGTTCGCGATCTTCGCCGGCTTCTATTACTGGTTTGAGAAAATCTGGGGCGTCAAATATAATGGAGTACTGGGCGGACTCCATTTCTGGATCACCTTTATCGGCGTGAATATCGTGTTCTTCCCGCAGCATTTCCTCGGCTTGCAGGGATTTCAGCGCCGGGTTCCTGATTTCGCCGATGCCTATGCCCATTGGAACCGAATTTCCTCCATTGGGTATGTGATTACGGCCCTCGGGACCGTGGTATTCCTGATACTCTTGCTGGAATCGGCGGTCCGGCGGCGCAAGGCTGCCGCCAATCCCTGGGGTGATGGCGCGACGACGTTCGAATGGACACTTTCCTCGCCGCCGCCCTTCCATCAATTCAGCGAATTGCCGCGCATCGACGCCGACCGCGCCCATTGATCCGGGGCAGGCCAGGCCGGAATCACCCGGTCGAGCCCGCATCGGTCTCCTCGCGCGCTTTGGAATTGCCCATTTGTCATGACCGACCTCGCCACCCTTGCCACACCTGAATCGCTTGTCCGAACCCGGGGCTCGGTCGGCGATTATTGGGCGCTGCTCAAGCCGCGGGTGATGTCGCTCGTGGTGTTTACGGCGCTGGTCGGCCTTGTGACCGCGCCGCGCGCCATGGATCCCGTGCTGGCCATTGCCGCCATGATCGCGCTTGCTTTCGGGGCAGGGGCGGCCGGCGCGCTCAATATGTGGTATGATGCCGATATCGATGCTGTGATGCGGCGCACCCGCAGCCGGCCCATCCCGGCGGGCCGGATCCGGCGGGAGGATGCGCTGGCCTTCGCCATCGTGATTTCGGCGCTGGCCGTCGTGTTGATGGCGCTGGCGGCCAACCCACTCGCGGCGGGATTGCTCGGCTTCTCGATCCTGTTTTACGGCGTCTTTTACACGATGTGGCTGAAGCGGCGCACGCCGCAAAACATCGTGATCGGCGGCGCGGCCGGGGCCTTTCCGCCGCTGATCATGCAGGCCGCTGCCAGTGGCGAGATTACCGCCGCCGGCATCGTGATGTTTCTCATCATCTTTCTGTGGACGCCCCCGCATTTCTGGTCGCTGGCACTCTATTCGCGCGGCGATTATGCGGAAGCGCGCGTGCCCATGTTGCCCAATATCGCGGGTGCGGCGGCGACGCGGCGTCAGATCCTGCTTTATTCGGGACTGCTGGTGCCGGCAGTGCTGGCACCAATCGGGCTGGGACAGGCCGGCCCGCTTTATGCGGCCGTTTCGGGTTTGTTGATGGTTTTATTCCTCGCCGGTGCCGGGCGCATTGCGCTGGGGCGGGCGGGCGATCCCGATGCTTCTGCGCGTGACAATGCTCCGGCCCGCGCCTTTTTCGGCTTTTCCATCCTGTTTCTGTTTCTGGTTTTCGGGGCGCTGCTGGCGGAGCGCCTGCTCGGCATTGCGGCTTTCGCGCCCCTCATTTCCTTTCCCGCAGGTGGCGCATGAATGGGAGACCTGAATCCCCTGCGCCGGAGCCGCATTTGCCTGATCCGCGTTTGCCTGATCCGCGTTCGACCGGGTCGCGTTTGGCTGGCCCGCAAACGCCTACACGCTTTTTGACCCGGGCCGAGGTCAAGGCGCGCGCCAAAGGCAATTGGATGATTGCCGCCGCCTTGCTGGCCTTCGCGGTCCTTGTTCTGTTCGTGACCATTGCGCGGCTGACGCTCAATGTGCGTGGCGGTGATCTGTCATGAGCGCTGCGCGGGAAATGACATCCGCCCGATCCCGACGGCACCGGGCCTTTATCGCTGCGGCCTGCGCCGGCACGGTGCTGGCCATGACCGGTCTCGCTTTCGCTTCCGTCCCGCTCTACAAATTGTTTTGCGAAGCGACGGGACTGGGCGGTACGACCCGCAAGGCGGCGGCTTCGGCCGGGCAGGTGCTCGACCAGATGGTCAATGTGCGCTTCGATTCAAATGTCGCGCCCGGGGCGGGCCTGCGGTTCCGGCCGCTTCAGGGGCAAATGTCCGTGCGGCTGGGGGAATCGGGGCTCGCATTCTACGAAGTCACCAATACAGGCGATGCACCGCAGACCTTTGTGGCGAGCTATAATGTCGCACCGCATCTGGCGGGCTCCTTTTTCGTCAAGCTCGAATGTTTTTGTTTTCGCGACCAGATTCTTCAGCCGGGTGAGACCTTGAAACTTCCCGTGGTATTCTATGTCGATCCCGCGATGGCCGAGGATATTCAGGGCAAGCATCTGTCGGAGATCACTTTATCCTATACATTTTTCCGGGCTCCGGAGAATCAGGGATAGGGGCGGCAGGGATAAGGGTCGGTCGGTAAAAACCCGTTTCCACTTTTGAGCGAATTGTTCTAGAGCATCGTCCGATCAATCGGGCTCGGCAACACAGGTGAGGGCGCAGATCATGGCGCATGGCGAAGTCAAACACGATTACCATCTGGTCAATCCCAGTCCATGGCCGCTGGTCGGCTCGGTGTTCATGTTCGTGCTGGCCGTTGGGGCCGTGGTTTATATGAAGGGGCTGCTGCCGGAGCCGGATTCAGGCCGGGCGGCGCAAATCGGCCATTTGTTTCTTGGCCCGAAACAGCCCTGGCTGCTGCTGATCGGCGTGCTGGGCGTGCTCTACACCATGGTCGGCTGGTGGAGCGATGTGGTCAAGGAAAGCCGCGGGGGCGATCATACGCCGGTCGTGCAAGTGGGCCTGCGTTATGGGATGGTCCTGTTCATTGCCTCCGAAGTCATGTTTTTTCTGGCCTGGTTCTGGGCCTATTTCAATATGTTCATCTTCCATGGCGACCGCGCCGGGCCGAAATTCGATTCGGCAGGCTTTGAATCCCTGAAGGCGTGGGGGGACTGGCCACCGCCCGATGTGACCCAGTTCGATCCCTTTCACATCCCGCTGATGAATACGCTGATCCTGCTGCTGTCGGGGGCGACGGTCACCTGGGCGCATCACGCACTTCAGGTCGGCGACCGCAAATCCGCGAAGCTTGGCCTTGCTCTTACCGTGGCGCTGGGATTCCTGTTCACCCTGTTGCAGGTCTATGAATATGGCCATGCGGAATTTGCCTTTGATGGCAATCTCTATGGGGCCACGTTTTTCATGGCGACCGGCTTTCACGGGGCGCATGTGGTGATCGGCACTATCTTCCTCGCCGTCTGTCTGATGCGGCTTTATGCGGGGCATTTTACGCCGCAAAAGCATTTCGGGTTTGAAGCCGCGGCCTGGTATTGGCATTTTGTCGATGTGGTCTGGCTGTTTCTGTTCGCCTTTGTCTATGTCGCGCCGATTATTTTGCTCGGCGGGGCCGCGCATTGACGGGAGCGCAGTGGCACTGATTTTGGTCCACGATCCCGGGACGACGGGCAAATCCCGTTGAGATGGAAGGGCGGGGCACCGATGCAAAAGCCGTCCGGGCCTCTGTCGGGGCTCCGTCGATCTCCCCTTGTCAGGGGTGCGTGCGGGCGGTGCCCCCAATGCGGGCAGGGGCGGTTGTTCGTGCGGTTTCTGCATTATGCGGCGCAATGCGACCGGTGCAGCGCCGATTTCCGCGCCGCCGATGCCGGCGATGGCCCGGCGGTGTTTGTGATCTTTGCGGCGGGTGCGCTGGCCGCCCCGCTGGCCATCCTGTTCCTGTTGGTCACCCGATCCGTGTTGTGGACCGGGCTGATCTTCATCCCGCTCAGTATCGGGCTGTGCCTTGCCTTGTTGTCGCCCTTCAAGGGCGTGCTGTTTGCGCTGCAATGGGTCAATCGGCCGGGCCGAGCGGTCAGTCCGGATATCCCGGGGGACGAAGATGCGGGATAGCGCATCATTTTTCGGGTTGGCGTGACCCCCGGCCCCCTGAACCGGAAGCCGGTTTTCCCTGGCCGATCCTGGCTGCGATGAGCGGCGCTCAGTCTTTTGTGGGCTTGAGCGCTGCCGGCGTGATCGCGTATTTACGGAGCAGGCCGCGGAATTGGTCATAGCTCAGCCCCAGCGCCGTGGCGGCCCGGTTCTGGCGGAAATGATGGGCGGCGAGCGCCTCCAGCACCAGTTTTCGTTCATAACGCGCGACGGAATCGGCGAAACCGATGGCGGGCGGGCTCGCCATATCGGTCGGGGCCGCGTGGGGCCCCTCATCGGCCGGGAGGGCCTGTTCGCGGATCCCCGGCACCGGCGGCGGAAAATGGGCGGCTTCATTCGACGGGGTGCCCGACATTCCCCCCGACATTCCCCCTGAAATTCCTGCACTCAGGGGCCGGAAGCCGGACTGGAACGGGTCGAGCCCGCCGGGCCCGAGTTCGGCGGGCCCCTCATGCCCGGCGAGGATCCAGCGCGCGATCACCCGTTCGGCGGCGTTTTTGAGCGCCCTGATATTGCCGGGCCACGGATCGGCGCACAGGGCGGCAAGGGTTTCCGGCGCAAAATCGGGGAAACTGGCATCGAGCTCGCGGGCCATGCGGCGGCCGAAATGGCGCGCGAGCAGGGGAATATCGGTCATCCGCGCCCGCAAAGGCGGCAAGGTGATCACCTCGAAAGCCAGCCGGTCGAGAAGATCGGCCCGGAATTTCCCGGCATTGGCGAGCGCCGGCAAATCCACATTGGCCGCGGCAATGACGCGGACATCCACCGCCACCGTGCGGTCGCCGCCGACCCGTTCCAGCGTACCATATTCGACGACGCGGAGAATCTTCTCCTGCAAGCGTGCGGAAGCGCTTGCGATTTCGTCGAGAAACAGCCCCCCCCGATGGGCACGTTCGAAGCGGCCGATATGGCGGGCGCGCGCGCCGGTAAAGGCACCGGCCTCATGGCCGAATAATTCGCTGTCCAGCAATTCCTCGGGCAGGGCCGCGCAATTGACCTTGACGAGCGGTCCCTCCCAGCGGGGAGAGAGGAAATGTGCGCGCTCGGCGGCCAGTTCCTTGCCGGTTCCGCGTTCGCCTATGATGAGAAACGGCCGGTCGATCCGCGCGATCGCCGATAGCCGGGCCAATGCCTCCGTCCAGGCCGGGGCCTCGCCCAATATTTGCGGGGGATCACGAAATTCATTCATGGTATAAAATACCAAAATCCGGTGTAAAAAGCCAGAGTAAACCCGGCTAAAAACACCAGATAATTCATTGCAGAAATCGGCGCTCGCAGCAATGCGTTGAAATTGTTCGATTTTATGCAATTGAATTCCTTGGCATCGGACTTGCCAATAGAGAGATGTTCACGGCGCAGATTCACCAGCGCCCGCTTCAGGAAAGGACATCCAATGAGCAGCCAGACCGGCGGAAAATTCCCGGCCTTTTTGCACTTCCTCTCGAGCCGGTCGACCGAGACCTGGCTGTTTTTCGCCGCAGGGCTGGTTCTGGGCGCAATCTTCCTCTGACCATGTCCCGAAACTGCCGCCCCAATCCGCGCAAGGAGACCACAATGGGCATTTTTTCACGGCTTACCGACATCATCAATTCCAACCTCACCGCCATGCTCGACAAGGCGGAAAACCCCGAACAGATCGCGAGGCTCATCGTGCAGGAAATGGAAGATACGCTCGTCGAAGTCCGCCAGGCGGCGGCGCGCGCCATTGCCGACAAGCGGGCGGCCGAACGCGAAATCGGGCTCCTGACCCGCGAGCGTGACGATTGGGCGGCCAAGGCCGAACTGGCGCTGGCGAAAGCGCGCGAGGATCTCGCCCGCGGGGCGTTGACCGCCCGGCGCAAGGTTGATGCCGCGCTCGAAGCACGCAAGACCTCGCTCGCCGGTATGGATGAGGCGATTGGCAAGACGACGGCCGATCTGGAAAAGCTCGAAGCCAAGCTCGACGAAGCCAAATCGCGCCATCGCAGCCTGATCCTCAAGCGCGATACCGCCGAAGGCCGCGTGAAATTGCGCGAAGCCATCTATGGCGACAAGGCCGATGAGGTGATTTTCCGTTCCGAGCAGATGACCCGCCGGATCGAGGAACTTGAAGCCATGGCCGAAACCTATGCCGCGCGCGAAGGCGGAATCCGGGCGGCGTTCGAGGAACTCGAAGGGGCGGAAGCGATTGAAAAAGAGCTCGCCGACCTCAAAAAGAAGCTTAAGAAGTGATCGAAATCATCCCGGGTATGCGGGGCGGAGATCATCCGTTCCGGGCCTCACAGGGAGAACAGGGGTGTTGCGATGCACGCAGAACATATTGCGCTGTTGATCCCGATCATCGCGATCGTCAGCGCACTTATCATCCTGCCTTGGATGAACATGCATTATGGCTCGAAAAAACGCGAGCGCGACGGGCTCGATACCGCCGATCGCGAAGTGCTCGATGATCTGGCGCTTACAGCCGAGAAACTGGAGCGCCGGGTGGCGACGCTGGAACGGATCCTCGACGCGGAAGCGCCGGGCTGGAGGGGTCGCCATGGATAAGGAACCAACCCGTCATCCGCGCTTTTACAAGAGCGCCGACCGGAAATTTCTGGGCGTGGGCGGTGGCATTGCCGATTATTTCGGCTGGGATCCGACGCTGGTGCGGGTTGCGATTGTTTGCGGCCTGTTCTTGCCCATCCCGCTGGTTGGCATTGGCTATTTTGCTTTGGCCTTTCTCGCACCCCATGAATATGACGTGCGGGACCGGCGCGAGAACCGCGAGGCCTGGCGCGCGGCCAATCGTGACTATTGGCGCGATTGGGCCGAAGACAACGGCATGGGCGGGG
>JAKFWO010000010.1 GCA_021731815.1 Hyphomonadaceae bacterium
CTATTGAATTGGGCGAATATGGCCGCAGACTTGGATGGGCAGGGACATGGGACATGATGATATCTGGGCGGCGATCGACATGCTGGCTGCCCGCAACGGGGTTACGGCGTCGGGGCTTGCGCGGCTGGCAGGCCTTGACCCCACGACTTTCAATAAATCCAAGCGCATGAGTGCGGATGGAGACCGTCCGCGCTGGCCTTCTACCGAATCCATCGCCAAGGCATTGTCGGCCGCGAAAATTGGATGGGAGGATTTCGGCGCGCTGCTGGAAGGTCGCCCGGGGCGCTCGGTGCCTTTGTTGGGCTTCGCCCAGGCCGGCGATCGGGGGTTTTTCGACGATGCCGGCTTTCCGACCGGCGAGGGGTGGGAGGAAATTCGTTTTCCGGGATTTTCGGCAGATTCGGTCTATGCACTGGAAATCGCGGGCGATTCCATGCTGCCGGTCTATCGCCCCGGCGATCGGGTGATCGTGGCACCTGGGGCCGCCTTGCGCCGCGGTGACCGCGTGGTGGCAAAGCTGACCAATGGGGAAATCATCGCCAAGGAATTGGGGCGGATGACGGAAAAAACCGTGGATTTTCGATCTCTTAATCCGAGTTTTCCGCCCCGGGTGGAGTTGCGGACGAATGTTCTGTGGATGGCGCGTATCCTGTGGTCGAGCCAGTAAAACCCTGGTTAGACGAGCACAATTTGTGTCACATCGGCATCCCGACCTCGTCTTCAATGTTTTGGCAAAGCCTGACCGCCTGCATTTTGCCATAATTGAGAAGTTTTAATCCGCGCGAGGCGGACCAAGGCTTGGCACGGATTGAATTTTGGGCGATGGTCGCTGGTGCAAGGGGAGGGAGCCATACCCGGTGCTGGAAAAGATTATCCGACTGATCATTGCGTTCGTGCTGGCGCTGCTGGGCATCGAATATAATCCGCGGCCCGATGAAGGGCCGAAGGATTCGGCGGTGATCGTGAAAATTTTACCGGTATCATCGGCTTCTGCCACCGCACATGATGCGATACGCGGGAATTGTCACCAACAGATCCGGGAAACGCAGGAGATGCCTGCGGATCACGCCTGACATCGCACATCCACGAATAATACATCCACGAATAATACATCCGGGAATAATATTGCGCATCTTCCAGAGCGTTTTCAAACAGACCCGGGCCGAGTTTCTGAATTGAATATGCTTGCATTCAATAATTTGGTACGCGCCCGGACGAAAGCCAGGCTTCACTTTTTCTCGACGTGGCCTACCCTCGGGCAAGCGAGCGCGCGGCAAGGGAGTTTTGCCCGCGTTCGGGATTGGCCTCGACCGCAAAGCCAAGCTTTTCCGCCAGCCTGTCGGCCCCGCCAATATATTCACCGTCGATCCAGATTTGCGGGACGGTGATCGGCGTGGAATGACTGACCAATGGCTTCACGCGGGCCAGCATCTCATAAAGCGCCCGCGATTCCCGCACCACATCGTGATATTTGTAAGGAATGCCGGCGCGTTCGAAATAGCCTTTGGCGCGCACGCAATGCGGGCACGATTCCTTGCCGAACAGATGCACGCCCGCAATCCCATGGCGGCCGGCATGGGCATCGATCACCTTTTGCGTGAGAATTCCGCGATTGAGCGCCTCGCCCTCGGAAATGATTTCGCCCTCCACCCGCACGATGGGCGCGTGCCATCCTCGCAACGGAAAGAGCCGCAGCGGTCGCCACCATTCATTCAGCCATTCGCGAACCTCGATCGCGGCCGGCACGCCGCGCAATTCGTTCTGGAGCGTATCGCGCACGACATCGAGGGTCAGCGCGCATTCCCCGCAGGGTGTCTTGATCCGGAAGGGACCCCATTGACCCGCCCAGCGAAAAATCTCGATTTTCACGGGATCGGGTGTCGGGTCATTTGCAGTCTGGGCACGGGCTGGGGCGCGCATCTGAACGGCCTTTCTGGCAGCGAAATCTGGTTGAACATAACCTGCGCAAGGTCGCTTGTACCAGTGCCAGGTTCTTCCCGTTCGCGCCATCGCACAACACGCTTTCGCGAGCGGACAAGCGGCAGGCCTTGTGGGTCGCGCAATCCTCAGGCAAACGGGAGGGCGAACGGGACAGGCAAACGGGAGGGCGAAAGCGGGGCGCGCTCCCCGCGCTGCGCAGCCCGAAACGAAGCCGGGCCTTGACCGCTCTATCCCGCTCAATTATAGCGGGCGCTCATTTTTGCCGGAAGTCGCGCCGGCGGGGCCATCATTGCCTGATTTCACGGAATTGTCCAAGCGGACAAAGCCGGGTTTTGGGCGGAGCGGGAGGGATTCCGCTTCTCTGCCGGGCCCGCCTTGCGTATCAGGCGGCGGATTTTGTTGCTCTCTCGGATTGGTCACAGCCGCCGGCTTTCGCGCCGCGGCTTTCCGGCTTTTCCGCCAGGGCGTTTCCTCAGGAAAGGTGGCCGGACACGTGCGGATTCACGCACGTATTGCCGGGCTCAGGTAACGATGCCGACGATCAACCAATTGATTCGCAAGCCCCGCACGCCGGTGGAAAGCCGTAACAAGGTGCCCGCACTCAAGGGCTGCCCCCAGCGCCGTGGCGTGTGTACGCGGGTCTATACCACGACCCCCAAAAAACCGAACTCGGCCTTGCGCAAGGTCGCCAAGGTGCGGCTGACAACCGGTTTCGAAGCCGTGTGCTATATTCCGGGCGAGGGGCATAATTTGCAGGAGCACTCGGTCGTGCTGATCCGCGGCGGGCGGGTGAAGGATCTGCCGGGCGTGCGCTACCACATTCTGCGCGGCGTACTCGATACGCAAGGCGTCAAGAACCGCAAGCAACGCCGCTCCGTCTACGGCACCAAGCGTCCGAAATAACCCTCCGAACAGCGAGTCCAGGCCATGTCCCGTCGTCACCGCGCCGAAAAGCGCGAAACCATCCCCGATCCGAAATACAGCGACATCGTCGTGTCCAAATTCATGAATTGCGTCATGTATGAGGGCAAGAAATCGGTCGCGGAAACCATCGTTTACGGGGCGCTGGAAATTATTGGCCGCAAGACCAAGCGCGAAGCGCTCGACGTGTTCCGCGATGCCCTGTCCAATGTGGCACCAGGCATCGAAGTGCGCTCGCGGCGGGTGGGCGGCGCGACCTATCAGGTGCCGGTGGAGGTCCGCAACGACCGCAGCCAGGCGCTGGCGATCCGCTGGATCGTCGGGGCTGCCCGCAAGCGTGGCGAACACACGATGGAAGAGCGCCTGGCCGGCGAATTGCTCGATGCCTCCAATAACCGCGGCACCTCGGTGAAAAAGCGCGAAGATACCCACAAGATGGCCGATTCGAACCGCGCCTTCTCCCATTATCGCTGGTAACAATCAGGACTTCTCATGCCTCGCTCGCACCAGATTGCGGATTACCGCAACTTCGGGATCATGGCCCATATTGACGCCGGCAAGACCACGACGACCGAGCGCATCCTCTATTATACCGGCAAGAGCCACAAGATCGGCGAAGTCCATGATGGCGCAGCGGTCATGGACTGGATGGAACAGGAACAGGAACGCGGCATCACGATCACTTCGGCCGCCACGACCTGCTATTGGAACGACCACCGGCTCAATATCATCGACACCCCGGGGCATGTGGATTTCACGATCGAGGTCGAGCGCTCACTGCGCGTGCTCGACGGGGCCGTCTGTGTGCTCGACGGCAATCAGGGGGTTGAGCCCCAGACCGAAACCGTGTGGCGCCAGGGCGACAAATACAATGTCCCGCGCATCGTGTTTGCCAACAAGATGGACAAGATCGGTGCCGATTTCTATCGCTGCGTCGATGACATCAAGCTGCGGCTCGGCGTCCGCCCGGTGCCAATCCAGCTGCCGATCGGGGCCGAGAGCGAATTTTCGGGCCTCATCGATCTCGTGCGCATGGTGGCGATTATCTGGGACGAGGATGTGCTCGGGGCCAAATATCGGGAAGCGGAAATCCCCGCCGATCTGATGGACAAGGCTGTCCAGTTCCGGGGCGAGCTGATCGAAGCGGCGGTCGAGCTCGACGATGCCGCGATGGAAGCCTATCTCGACGGCAAGGAACCCGATATCGCGACGCTGAAGCGGCTGATCCGCAAGGCGGTGGTGATCGGGGCCTGGTATCCGGTTCTGTGCGGCTCGGCTTTCAAAAACAAAGGCGTGCAGCCGCTGCTCGATGCCGTTGTCGATTATCTGCCGAGCCCGCTCGACCGTCCGGCGATCAAGGGCATTGATGTGCGGACCGAAGAGGAAACCGAACGCCGGGCTTCGGACGAAGAACCCTTCGCGATGCTGGCCTTCAAGATCATGGATGATCCCTTTGTCGGGACCATCACTTTCTGCCGCATCTATTCGGGCAAATTGGAAACCGGCGTGGGCCTCGCCAATTCGACCCGCGACAAGCGCGAGCGCGTGGGCCGCATGCTGCTGATGCATGCCAACAGCCGAGAAGACATCAAGGAAGCATGGGCGGGCGACATCGTGGCGCTGGCCGGCCTCAAGGACACCCGCACCGGCGACACCCTGTGCGATCCGGCCAAGGCAGTGATCCTCGAGCGCATGGAATTTCCCGAGCCGGTGATTGAACTCGCCATCGAGCCCAAATCCAAGGCCGATCAGGAAAAACTGGGCGTGGCGCTGCAAAAGCTCGCGGCCGAGGATCCGTCCTTCCGGGTCTCGACCGATCAGGAATCGGGCCAGACCATCCTCAAGGGGATGGGTGAGCTTCATCTCGACATCAAGGTCGATATTCTGCGCCGCACCTACAAGGTCGATGCCAATGTCGGCCAGCCCAAGGTCGCCTATCGCGAAACGCTGTCAAAAAAGACCGAGATCGATTACACCCACAAGAAGCAATCGGGCGGTTCGGGCCAGTTCGCGCGCATCAAGGTGGTGTTCGAGCCGGTGGAACCGGGTGTCGGTTATTCGTTTGAAAGCGCGGTCGTCGGCGGCTCGGTGCCGAAGGAATTTGTCCCCGGCGTCGAGAAGGGGCTCGAATCGGCCAAGGAAAACGGCCTGCTGGCCGGGTTCCCGGTCATCGATTTCAAGGCAACCCTGGTCGACGGCGATTATCACGACGTGGATTCGAGTGTGCTGGCCTTCGAAATTGCGGCGCGTGCGGCGTTCCGGGAACTGGCCTCGCGCGGGTCACCGAAACTGCTCGAGCCGATCATGAAGGTCGAGGTCGTGACGCCCGATGATTATCTCGGCTCGGTGATCGGCGATCTCAATTCGCGCCGCGGCCAGGTCCAGAGCCAGGACATGCGCGGAAACGCCAATGTCGTCAACGCGATGGTTCCCCTGGCCAATATGTTTGGCTATGTGAACAATCTGCGCGGCATGACCCAGGGCCGGGCGGCCTTCAGCATGCAATTCGATCATTATGAGGCGGTGCCGCAGGCCGTTGCACAGGAAGTGGTGGCCAAGGCCGCGGGGTAAGAGTAAAGCCCGCGCAAGGCATCGAAGTCAGAGTTTCAACAGATCAACCCGGATGAGGTCAGACGCACAGACGAGCTGGCGTCCGATCAAGTGGAGTGGATAATGGGCAAAGAAAAATTCGAGCGTAACAAGCCGCATTGCAATATCGGCACCATTGGTCACGTCGACCATGGCAAGACCACGCTTACCGCGGCGATCACGATGACGCTGGCCAAGCGCGGCGGGGCCAAGGCGATGGCCTATGCCGATATTGACGCCGCACCCGAAGAAAAAGCGCGCGGCATCACGATCAACACGGCACATGTCGAATATGAAACGACGAAGCGCCATTACGCCCATGTCGATTGTCCCGGCCACGCCGATTATGTGAAGAACATGATCACCGGCGCGGCGCAGATGGATGGCGCGATCCTCGTCGTCTCGGCGGCGGACGGTCCGATGCCGCAGACGCGCGAGCACATCCTGCTCGCCCGCCAGGTCGGGGTGCCGGCGCTGGTCGTGTTCATGAACAAGGTGGACATGGTCGACGACGCCGAATTGCTCGAACTCGTGGAAATGGAAGTGCGCGAACTGCTGTCTTCCTACGAGTTTCCGGGCGATGACATTCCGATCGTCAAGGGTTCGGCTCTGGCCGCGGTCGAAAACCGCAATCCGGAAATCGGTGAAACGGCCGTGATGGCGCTGATGGATGCGGTGGATGCCTATATTCCCCAGCCCGAGCGTCCGATCGACATGCCGTTCCTGATGCCGATCGAAGATGTGTTCTCGATCTCGGGCCGCGGCACGGTGGTCACCGGCCGGGTGGAAAAGGGCATCGTCAAGGTTGGCGAAGAAGTGGAGATTGTCGGCATCCGCGACACCCAGAAGACCACGGTCACCGGGGTGGAAATGTTCCGCAAATTGCTCGACCAGGGGCAGGCGGGCGACAATATCGGCGCGCTTTTGCGGGGCGTGACGCGCACGGATGTCGAGCGTGGCCAGGTGCTGTGCAAGCCCGGTTCGATCAAGCCGCACAAGAAATTCATTGCGGAGGCCTATATCCTGACCAAGGAAGAAGGCGGGCGCCACACGCCCTTCTTCACCAATTACCGGCCGCAATTCTATTTCCGCACCACGGATGTGACCGGCATCATCTCGCTGCCGCAAAATATTGAAATGGTCATGCCCGGCGATAATGTGAAAGTGGAAGTCGAGCTCATCACCCCGATCGCCATGGACCAGGGCCTGCGCTTCGCCATCCGCGAGGGCGGCCGTACGGTCGGTGCCGGCGTGGTGGCCTCGATTGTTCCCTGAGGGCGTGCCCTGAGGGCGTACTCTGACCTTATGCAGACGATTCTGAAGCGCCGGCGGATCTCCGCCGGCGCTTTTGGTTTAAGGCCAGGGCCTCCTCTCCGGCTTTTTTCGGAATTGGCACTGCAAGCGCCCGGCGAAGCGCCCGCCAAAGCGCTTGACGCGGCCCCCCCGCCCCTATACACAGCCGAACTCTGTTTGAGCCGGCTGTAAGCCGAGGCCCTGCCTCGCGCCTTAGACGCGGTTCGTTCTCGACCACGGCAATGCTTGATTTCCGCTCCGGATCACACCTGGCGGATAGCCGGTTTGGGTTTGGCAATCGCCCCCGATCCGGAAACTTGCCGTTTCCCTGTGGTAATTCCCGGCGCATGCGCCGATGGGGATTTCCCTTCTGGGTTGTCCGGCACAAGCCGGCGGGTTGATGGCGGCGCGGTCGCATCCGGATTTCAGGCACATGGATTAGCACGTCTCCGGCGCGCCTTCGGGTGTCGCCCTCGACGAATTGGGCGTTCGAAATGGAACGGCAAGTCATACGCATTCGCCTCAAGGCGTTCGACCACCGGGCGCTCGACCAGGCCGCGCAGGAAATCGTGGGCACCGCGCGGCGCACCGGTGCCAGCGTGCGCGGACCCGTGCCGCTGCCCACGCGCATCGAGAAATTCACCGTCAACCGCTCGCCCCATGTCGACAAGAAGTCGCGCGAGCAGTTTGAGATCCGTACCCACAAGCGCCTGCTGGACATCGTCGATCCGACTCCCCAGACTGTGGATGCGCTGATGAAGCAGGATCTGTCGGCCGGTGTTGCGGTGGAAATCACGCTCGAGGGAGGCCGCTGATGGCCCGCACGGGATTGATCGCACGCAAGCTGGGTATGATGCGCGTGTTCGACGAGAACGGCACCCATATCCCCGTAACCGTGTTGCAGGTGGACCGCGTTCAGGTCGTCGCCCACCGGACCAGGGAGCGCGACGGCTATGTGGCGCTCCAGATCGGAGGCGGGTTCCGCAAGCCGAAAAATGCCGGCAATCCCCTGCGCGGACATTTCCGCAAGGCGGAAGTCGAGCCCAAGGAAGTTCTGACCGAGTTCCATGTCGCCGAAGATGGCCTTGTACCGGTCGGGGCGACGCTGACCGCCAATCATTTCGTGGTCGGCCAGAAGGTCGATGTGTCGGGCACCACGATCGGCAAGGGCTTTGCCGGCGCGATGAAGCGCTGGAATTTCGGCGGTTTGCGCGCCACGCATGGTGTGTCGCTGTCGCACCGCTCGCATGGATCGACCGGTCAGCGCCAGGATCCGGGCAAAGTGTTCAAGAACAAGAAGATGGCTGGTCATATGGGTGACAAGCGGATCACTACGCAGAATCTGACCGTGGTGCGCACCGATGCGGAGCGCAATCTGGTCATGATCAAGGGCGCGGTGCCGGGCTCGGCCGGGCGTTGGGTGGAAATCCGCGATGCGGTGAAGCATGCGCTGCCGGAAGCGGCCCCGAAACCCGGTGGCTTCACCGGGCGTGCGGCATAGGGGGCGGTCATGAAAATTGCAGTCAAAACCCTCGATGCCACAGAGACCGGCGCAACGGATCTGCCGGAAACCATTTTCGGCCTGACGCCACGCGCCGATATTATCCAGCGTGTGGTGGTGTGGCAGCTCGCCAAGCGTCGTGCTGGCACCCAATCGGCCAAGACCCGGTCGGAAGTCAACCGCACCCACAAGAAGATGTTTCGCCAAAAGGGCACTGGCAGCGCGCGCCACCATTCGGCGAATGCCCCGATTTTCCGCGGTGGCGGCGTGGCGCATGCGCCCAAACCCCGCTCCTATGAATCGGGCCTGCAAAAGAAGGTTCGCGCGCTCGGGCTGAAAATGGCGCTCTCGGCCAAGCTGGCGGCGCAAAAGCTGCTGGTGCTCGAGGATGTCCATCTCTCTGCGCCGAAGACCAAATTGCTGAAGACGCAGCTGGAAAAGCTCGGCATCGCCAATGCGCTCGTGATCGCCGGTCCTGCGGTTGACACGAATTTCGGCCTCGCGGCGCGCAATATTCCCAATCTCGACGTGCTGCCCTCGGCCGGGCTCAATGTCTATGACGTGCTGCGGCGCGACGTGCTGGTGCTGACGCGGGCCGCGCTCACCGATATCGAGGCGCGGTTCGCCCCAAAGCAAAAGGCGGGAGCGTGAAATGGTCGATCATCGTCATTACGACACCATCCTCGCACCGGTGATTACCGAAAAGGCCACCCTGCTGTCTGAACACGGCCAGGTCGTGTTCAAGGTCGCGGTTACGGCGACCAAGCCGGAGATCAAGGCCGCGATCGAGGCCCTGTTCAAGGTCAAGGTGCGCGGCGTGAACACCATTCGCGTCGAAGGAAAATCGAAGCGCTTCCGCGGCATTCCGGGCAAGCGCGCCGATTACAAGAAAGCGGTCGTCACGCTCGAGGACGGCCATTCCATCGACATTACGACCGGGCTCTGAGGACCAGAACGATGGCGTTGAAAACCTTCAATCCCACCTCGCCCGGTCGCCGCGGTCTCGTGATCGTCGATCGCAGCGAGCTGTACAAGGGCAAGCCCCTCAAGGTGCTGACCCAGGGCCTGACCAAATCGGGCGGCCGCAACAATATGGGTCGCATCACGGCGTTCCGCCATGTCGGCGGGGCCAAGCGCACCTATCGGATCATCGATTTCAAGCGCCGCAAATGGGATATGGTGGCGGTGGTGGAGCGTCTGGAATATGACCCCAACCGCACGGCCTTTATCGCCCTCGTGCGATATGCGGATGGCGAGCGCACCTATATTCTCGCGCCCCAGCGCCTCAAGGCGGGTGACGAGATCATCGCCGGCGAGAAGGTGGATGTGAAGCCCGGCAATGCCATGCCGCTGAAATCCATGCCGGTCGGCGCGATCATCCATAATATCGAGCTGAAGCCCAGAAAAGGCGGCCAGATGTGCCGCGCGGCGGGGACCTTTGCGTCCCTGGTCGGTCGCGACGGGGGCTATGCGCAGATCAAGCTGCAATCGGGCGAATTGCGCATCGTGCTCGATTCCTGCATGGCCACCATCGGGGCGGTGTCCAATCCCGACAATATGAACGAAGTCTGGGGCAAGGCCGGCCGTTCCTTCCATCTCGGCCGCGCGCCGAGCGTGCGCGGTGTGGCCATGAACCCGGTCGACCACCCCCATGGCGGCGGTGAAGGCAAGACCTCGGGCGGCCGTCATCCGGTTACACCCTGGGGCAAGAAAACCCGTGGTCCGAAGACGCGCTCCAACAAGGCGACGGACCGCTTCATCATCCGCCGCCGCCGTGACCGCAAGGGAGCCTGAGGCATGCCACGTTCCGTCTGGAAGGGTCCGTTTGTCGACGGATATCTTCTGAAAAAAGCCGAAAAAGTGATGTCGGGCCGTCGCGAGCCGATCAAGACCTGGTCGCGTCGCTCCACCATCCTGCCCAATTTCATCGGCCTGACCTTTCAGGTCCATAACGGCAATAAATTCATCCCGGTATCGGTGTCGGAAGATATGGTCGGCCACAAATTGGGCGAATTCGCCCCGAGCCGCACCTATCACGGCCATGGTGCCGACAAGAAAACCCGGAAAAGGTAGGGGGCGCGCGAATGTCAAAGCCGAAATCACCCCCGCGCCGTGCCGAGAATGAAGCGCGTGCCGTGCTGCGTTTGCTGCGGGTCAGCCCGCGCAAGCTCAATCTGGTCGCCGGCCTCATCCGCGGAATGCGGGTGGAGCGCGCACTGGCCGAACTCGAATTCAGCCATCGCCGCATCGCGCGCGATGTCCGCAAGGTGCTGGCTTCGGCGATCGCCAATGCCGAATTCAACCACAAGCTCAATGTCGACGCATTGGTCGTCGCAGAGGCGTTTGTCGGCAAGAATCTGGTGATGAAGCGCATGAATCCCCGCGCACGCGGACGGGGTGCGCGCATCGAAAAGCCGTTTTCGCAAATCACGATCATTCTGCGGGAAACCGCGGACAAACCCAAAGCCCGCGCCATTCGCCGCGGAATCCGCGTGGAGGCTGCCTGATGGGTCAGAAAGTTCGCCCGATCGGCCTGAGGCTCGGGATCAACCGCACCTGGGACAGCCGCTGGTACGCCAATACCGGCGAATATGCCAAATTGCTGCATCAGGATTTGCGGATCCGCAAATTCCTCAAGGAAAAGCTGCATCAGGCCGGGATTTCCCGGATCGTGATCGAGCGCCCGCACAAACGCTGCCGCGTGACCATCTATACGGCGCGGCCGGGCGTGGTGATCGGCAAAAAGGGCACGGATATCGACAAGCTCCGCAAGGAATTGTCGAACCTGACCGGCGAGGCCGATGTGTCACTCAACCTGGTTGAAGTGCGCAAGCCAGAAACCGATTCCACACTCGTCGCCGAAAGCATCGCGCAACAATTGGAGCGCCGGGCCTCGTTCCGCCGCGCCATGAAGCGGTCGATGCAAAGCGCGATGCGGCTGGGCGCACTGGGGATCCGGGTCAATGTCTCGGGCCGGCTGGGCGGCGCGGAGATCGCGCGCATGGAATGGTATCGCGAAGGCCGGGTGCCGCTGCACACCTTGCGCGCCGACATCGATTTCGGCTTTGCCGAAGCCAAGACGGCCTATGGTCAGATCGGCGTGAAGGTGTGGATCTTCA
Organism: Hyphomonadaceae bacterium; assembly: GCA_021731815.1. Lineage (GTDB taxonomy): Bacteria > Pseudomonadota > Alphaproteobacteria > Caulobacterales > Aquidulcibacteraceae > JAKFWO01. The sequence goes on from JAKFWO010000010.1 coordinate 11,365, forward strand.
AGGGTGAGATCCTCGAACACGACCCGATGGCTCAGGACAAGAAAGCACAGGAAGCCGGGGAGCAGCGGGATCGCCGTGACCGCGGCGAACGCAACGACCGCAACGATCGTCAGGACCGGCGCCCGCGCCGCAATCGTCAGAACCAGGATGCCAATAATGATCAGCCTTCCGCGTGAAATGGCTGAATCCATTCGTTGACATGAACCAGAACAGGAATCTCCGGCCATGATGCAGCCGAAGAAGACCAGATTCAGAAAACAGTTCAAGGGGCGCATTCGTGGCGCCGCGAAGGCCGGGTTTTCACTGAATTTCGGCTCCCATGGGCTTAAGGCCCTGGAGCCGGAGCGGGTAACCGCGCGCCAGATCGAGGCGGCGCGGCGCGCGATCACGCGGCAGATGAAGCGTCAGGGACGGGTGTGGATTCGCATCTTCCCCGATGTACCGGTGTCGCAAAAGCCGACCGAAGTGCGGATGGGATCGGGCAAGGGTGCCCCCGAATTTTGGGCTGCGCGGGTTCACCCCGGGCGGATCATGTTCGAAATCGATGGCGTGCCGGATGATACGGCGCGGGAGGCCCTGCGGCTCGGGGCGGCGAAATTGCCGATCCGGACCAAGGTCGTGGCGCGTCTCGCCGGCGAAGCTGCGGCTTGAAGGGGATCATGATGGCAAAGGCAAAAGTGAATGCAAAGATTCTCCGGGTCAAGACTCCGGACGAATTGAAAGACAATCTGACGGCGCTCAAGAAAGAGCAGTTCAATCTGCGCTTCCAGAAGGCGACCGGGCAATTGGAAAATGTGGCGCGCGAGCGTCTGGTGCGGCGCGACATTGCGCGCATTCTCATGGTCCTGCGCGAAAAGCGTGGCGACCAGCCAGCAATTTGAGGAAGGCGCGATGCCAAAACGCATTTTGAGAGGCGTCGTCGTCAGCGACAAGGGCGACAAGACGATCGTGGTGCAGGTGGAACGGACTTTCCTGCATCCTTTGTTCAAGAAGACGGTCCGCCGTTCAAAGAAATTCCACGCCCATGATGAAGCCAATGCCTATCACACGGGCGATGCAGTCGAAATTCAGGAATGCCCTCCGAAATCCCGGCTCAAGCACTGGGAAGTCGTGGGGCGGGTCGGCGCGTAAGCGTCGTCGGTTTGGTAAGGCGTTCGGGGTCCCAGCATGATCCAGATGCAGACAAATTTGGACGTCGCCGATAATTCCGGCGCGCGTCGCGTGATGTGCATCAAGGTGCTCGGCGGTTCAAAACGCCGCTACGCCGAGGTGGGCGACGTGATCGTGGTCTCCGTGAAGGAGGCCATTCCGCGCGGCCGGGTGAAAAAGGGCGATGTCATGCGCGCGGTGGTCGTGCGCGTGGCCAAGGATATCAAGCGCCGGGATGGCTCTGCGATCCGTTTCGATCACAACGCTGCCGTGCTGATCAACAAACAGAACGAGCCGATCGGTTCGCGTATCTTCGGCCCCGTCCCGCGGGAGCTGCGCGCGCGCAACCATATGAAGATCATCTCGCTCGCGCCGGAGGTATTGTGACATGGCCGCCAAGGTAAAAAAGGGCGACACGGTTCTCGTACTGACCGGCAAGGACCGGGGAACGAAGGGCGAAGTCCTGCGCGTCATTCCCGATGAGGATCGGGTCGTGGTGCGGGGCGTCAACCAGGCCAAACGGCACACCAAGCCGAGCCAGGCGGATCCGTCCGGCGGCGTCAAGACGTTCGAGGCCCCGATTCATGTGTCCAATGTAGCATTGGTCGATCCTTCAACCGGCAAACCCACCCGCGTGGGCTTTGTGGAGAAGGATGGCCGCAAATTGCGCGTCGCGAGAAAATCCGGCGCGTTGATCGATGGTTGAGACGGGGATGGCCGAGCAAATGGATACCGGATCCGCGGGCTATGAACCGCGTCTGAAGCGCCTGTACCGGGACGTGGTTCGTCCCAACATGCGCGAAAAGTTTAAATATACCAATGACATGCAGATTCCTGCCCTCGACAAGGTGGTGATCAATATGGGCGTTGGCGAGGCAGTGGCCGATTCCAAGAAACTGCAGGCCGCTATCCGTGATCTGACGGCGATCGCCGGGCAAAAGCCGGTGGCCACCATCGCGCGGACCTCGATCGCAGGCTTCAAGATCCGCGAAAACATGGCGATCGGCTGCAAGGTCACATTGCGGCGCGCCCATATGTACGAATTCATCGATCGTCTGGTGACGATCGCCCTGCCCCGGGTGAAGGATTTCAGAGGCCTGAACGGTAAATCCTTCGACGGGAAAGGCAATTTTGCGATGGGTCTCAAGGAACATATCGTGTTCCCGGAGATCAATTACGACCAGATCGACCAGGTCTGGGGCATGGACATCATTGTCTGCACCACGGCGCAGACAGATGCCGAAGCCCGCAACCTGTTGCAGGAATTCAGCTTTCCATTCCGGAACTAGATTAAAGACGCGGAGCGAGGTCGGGCGCGAAGGCGCGTTCGAAACCGGCACCACGCGGAGGCGCTAAATGGCGAAAAAAGGTTCGATTGAACGCAACAACAACCGGGTGCGGCTGGTGGCGAGATTCGCGGCCAAACGCGCAAGGTTGAAAGCGCAGGCTTTGGACGAGGCGTTGCCGCTCGAGGAGCGCTTTGCCGCGCGTCTCAAGCTTGCGGAAATGCCCCGCAATTCGGCGCCGAATCGCGTTCGCAATCGCTGCGAACTCACGGGTCGGCCGCGCGGATTCTACCGCAAATTGCGGCTGTCACGGATTGCATTGCGCGATCTGGCCAGCTCGGGACTGATCCCGGGCATGGTCAAGTCAAGCTGGTAAGGGAGGACACCCATGAATTTGAATGATCCTCTCGGCGATCTGCTGACCCGTATCCGCAACGCACAGATGCGCGGCAAGTCCAAAGTTTCGAGCCCGGCTTCCAGCCTGCGTGGCCGTGTTCTCGATGTCCTTGTCGAGGAAGGCTATATCCGGGGCTATGCAGCCGTGGACAAGGAAGGCTTTCCGCATTTCGATATCGAGCTGAAATATTTCGATGGCGCGCCGGTCATTTCAAAGATCGAACGCGTATCGACGCCCGGTCGCCGGGTCTATTCCTCGGTGCGGGATCTCAGCCTGGTGCGCAACGGCCTTGGCATTTCCATCGTTTCGACGCCCATGGGTGTCATGTCGGACAATTCTGCCCGCTCGAAAAATGTCGGCGGCGAAATCTTGTGCCGCGTTTATTAAGGGGCGTTGAATGTCACGGGTCGGAAAGAAACCCATCAAATTGCCAGCCGGCGCGCAAGCGACGATTGCCGATGGTGTGCTCCGGGTCAAGGGGCCGAAGGGCGAGTTGCGCTTCGATCTCCACCCCGATGTCGAGGCCAAACTCGATGGGGGTGAACTGACCTTCGCGCCGCGCAACGAATTGCAGAAGACACGGGCGATCTGGGGCACCACGCGCGCACGCGCCGCCAATATGGTGGAGGGTGTGACCAACGGCTATACCCGCACACTGGAACTGGTTGGCGTTGGCTACAAGGCGCAGATGCGTGGTACTGATCTCGCTCTTGCGCTGGGCTTCAGCCATGAAGTGGTGGTTCCCTCGCCCGAAGGGATACGGATCGAAACCCCGAAGGCGACCGAAATTCGCCTGTCCGGGGTCGACAAGGAAGCATTGGGTCAAATCGCCGCGGAAATCCGTTCGCTGCGTCCGCCGGAACCCTATAAGGGCAAAGGCGTCAAGCATCAGGGCGAACGCGTTCGCCGCAAAGAAGGCAAGAAGAAATAGGCTGATCGGGTCATGGCCACACAGAATCAACATCACAGGAAGCGCGCAGCGCGCGTTCGGCTCCGGCTGCGGGCGGCGGCCAATGGGCGTCCGCGCCTGTCGGTGCATCGCTCGCTCAAGAATATCTCCGCGCAGATCATTGATGATGCGCGCGGCGTGACGCTGGTGGCGGCTTCCTCGCTCGAGGAAACGCTGCAAAAGGCGATCAAATCCGGCGGCAATCGCGAAGCAGCGGCGGCAGTCGGAAAAGTCATCGCCGAGCGCGCGAAAGAAGCGGGAATCGATGCGGTCGTTTTCGACCGCGGATCCTATATCTTTCACGGCCGCGTCAAGGCGCTGGCAGATGCCGCCCGTGAGGGCGGCCTGAACTTTTAACGCTTTCGGGACCAGGGAACACATCAATGGCGCGTCGCGGCGAAGAGCGGGATTCCGAGTTTATCGACAAGCTCGTGGCCATTAACCGGGTCTCGACGACGGTCAAGGGTGGCAAACGCTTCGGCTTTGCTGCTTTGGTGGTTGTCGGGGACCAGAAGGGCCGCGTGGGCTTTGGTCATGGCAAGGCGCGCGAAGTGCCCGATGCCATCCGCAAGGCCACGGATGAGGCGCGCAAGCAGATCGTGCGCGTGGCATTGCGCGAGGGCCGCACGCTCCATCATGACGGCAATGGCCGCCATGGCGCGGGCAAGGTGCTGTTGCGCTCGGCCCCTCCGGGCACCGGGCTGATCGCCGGCGGACCGATGCGCGCCGTGCTGGAAGTGCTGGGCGTGCAGGATGTGGTGGCCAAGAGCATGGGATCGTCCAATCCCTACAACATGGTTCGCGCCACTTTCGATGCGCTGAAGGCCCAGACCAGCCCCCGCCATGTGGCCAACAAACGTGGCCTGAAGGTCGCCGATCTCATCGGCCGTCGCCGCGACGGGGCTTCGGCCGGCGTCGAGGCCATCGGCGCGGATATGTGATCGGCGAGACCGGGAAAGAGGATCCGATGACCGACAAGATGAAAACCATTCGCCTGCGCCAGACCGGCAGCTCGCTGCGACGGCCGCCGGCGCAGGGTGCCGCCCTCAAGGGGCTCGGTCTCGGCCGGGTGGGCGCGGAACGGGAACTGATTGACACGCCCGCGGTGCGCGGGATGATCGACAAGGTCCGCCATCTCGTCGAGATCGCGGAATAGAGGCAGGATCAGCGCGTCGCGCTGACGGGAGAAGACGATGAAGCTCAACGAAATCAGCGATATGGAAGGTGCCCGCAAGAAGCGGATGCGTGTTGGGCGGGGCGTCGGTTCCGGCAAGGGCAAGACCGCAGGTCGCGGCGTGAAAGGCCAGAAATCGCGCGGCGGCGTGTCGATCAATGGCTTCGAAGGCGGCCAGATGCCGATCTATATGCGCCTGCCCAAGCGCGGCTTCAAAAAGCCCAACCGGGCGCGGTTTTCCTGGGTCAATCTCGGCCGCATCGAGGCTGCGATCCTCGCGAGGCGGCTCGACCCCAAAATGCCGATCGATGCCGCCGCCCTGCAGGCTGCCGGGCTGGTCACCCATGTGCGCGATGGCGTCCGCCTGCTGGCCAAGGGCGAATTGTCGCACCAGATCACGATCAGCGTGGCCGGTGCATCCGCCGCCGCAATCGCCGCCGTTGAGGCCCAAAAAGGGTCGGTGACGCTCCCCGCACCAAAGGCGAGCGGCGAACAGGCCGCCTGAACCCAACTGGCCTGCACCTGATCTGACACGATCGGGTGAGCGCCGCCTTCGGCAGTTGCCGAACCGGAACGAAATGCGCTAGCCTCCCGCTCTGGCCCGAGGCACATTTCGGGTTCAGGGCTGAAAGCCTGCTCGGGCTCAGGGCTGAAAGCCTGCCTGACGGTGGAAGCCGGAAAAACTGCTGTCGTCGGCATATGCACATGTGATGATATCCGGCAATTTCGGGGCGACAATCCGGACTGGATCTCCCCTTCTGCCCGGGTTGTTTTGCGCGGAATCGTTACGATGTCCGTGAAACATTTTGGCGCGCAGGCCGGGGCTGATGCCCGCGCGCTTGATCTCCCGCGGGGCCTTCGGGCACCGCCTGGCACAGGAAGAACCGCATGGCGTCCGCCGCAGAACAACTTGCCGCCAATCTGAATTTCGGCGCTTTCGCCAAGGCCACCGAGCTGCAAAAGCGGATCTGGTACACGCTCGGCGCGCTGATCGTCTATCGGATCGGCACCCATATCCCGATCCCGGGCATCGACCCCGCCGCCTTTGCCCAGGCCTTTCAGAGCCAACAGGCCGGGATCCTCGGCATGTTCAATATGCTGTCGGGCGGGGCGGTTGAGCGCATGGCGGTGTTTGCGCTCAATGTCATGCCCTATATTTCGGCCTCGATCATCGTCCAGATCCTGACCCATATCGTTCCTTCGCTGGAAAAGTTGAAAAAGGAGGGGGAGGCAGGCCGCAAGCAGATCAATCAATATACGCGCTGGCTGGCGGTGGCTCTGGCGATTGTTCAGTCGCTGAGTATTGCCTATGGCTTGCAAAGCGGAACCAATCCCGCAGCCGATAATCCGGGCCCGATCTTCGTTTTGTCGACGGTCGCCACCCTGACCGGGGGGACCATGTTCCTGATGTGGATCGGCGAACAGGTCACCGCGCGCGGCGTGGGCAATGGGTCGTCGCTCATCATCTTCACGGGCATCGTGGCCGAGATGCCGCGGGCCATCTGGCGGTCGCTCGAGCTTGCCTCCCAGGAAGGCAAGGGGTTCTGGGGCCTGCTGATCGTTGGCGTGATTGCCATCGCGGTGATTTTCTTCATCGTGTTCATGGAGCGCTCGCAACGGCGCCTGCTCATCCAATATCCCAAGCGCCAGGTCGGGAACCGGGTATTTCAGGGCGATACGTCCTTTTTGCCGCTGAAGATCAATCCGTCGGGCGTCATCCCACCGATTTTCGCCTCGACCTTTCTGTTGATGCCCGCGACAGTGGCAAGCTTTGCCGCGGTTCCGGCCGATGGCGGCGCGGGAAACTGGTTCCAGAGCGGGTTGCGGGATGTCGCGGCACTGCTTGGCCACGGCCAGCCAATGTATATGCTGACCTATGCCGCGTTGATTATCTTCTTTGCCTTCTTTTATACCTCGATCGTGTTCAATCCGGTCGAGACCGCCGATAATCTGCGCAAGCATAATGGCTTCGTTCCCGGCATTCGACCGGGCAAAAAGACAGCGGAATATATTGACAATGTGCTGACCCGGCTGGTCGTGATCGGGGCGATTTATCTGACCTTTGTCTGCCTGTTGCCCGAATTCCTGATCGCTGAATTCAAGACGCCCTTTTATCTGGGTGGGACATCGATCCTGATCGTGGTCAGCGTGACCATGGATACTGTGACGCAAATTCAATCCCATCTGCTCGCCCATCAATATGAGGGGCTCATCAAAAAGAGCCGGTTAGGAAAGCGCGGCCGATGAATCTGGTATTGTTCGGCCCTCCCGGGGCCGGCAAGGGCACGCAGGCCAAAAAGCTCTGCGCCGAACGTGGCTTCGTGCAATTGTCGACCGGCGAGATGCTGCGCGCCGCGATCGCGGGGGGCTCGGAACTGGGCGAGCGGGTGCACGGGATCATGGCATCAGGCGCGCTCGTTTCTGATGGGATCGTCAATGAACTGATCGACGGGGCGATGGATTCCAATCCGCGCGCCAGCGGTTTCATCTTTGACGGTTTTCCCCGGACCATCCCGCAGGCCGAGGCGCTTGACGCCTTGTTGGGCAACCGGGGGCAGGCGGTGGATCTGGTGCTGTCGCTCGAGGTCGACAATGAGGCCTTGCTTGCACGAATCGCCGAGCGCTTTGCCCGCGAAGGCCGCCCCGACGACAATCCGGAAGCGTTCAGGGTAAGGCTGGTGAAATATCAGGAGCAGACAGCGCCCTTGCTGCCCTTTTACGAGGCCCAGGGCAAGGTTGTGCGCGTGAACGGCATGGCACCTGTCGAAATGGTGACCGAGGGCATTTCCGCAGCCTTGCGCCAGACCGTGAAAATGCGGGCCCAGAACGCAAAGTGATACTCAAAGCGGCGCAGTACAGGCGCAAGACACAAAGCGAGGCGCTGAAATCTGGCTTCACCTGCGTGCAGCTTGTCGTGTTCTGGAACGAATCATTGGGTTGGGCCAAAAAATGCCGCGTCCCCGATTTCACGCGGGACTCTGAAACCCTTCAAAATGGCCGTGCTATTGCGGGGAGGAGATCTTCGCGGGCTCAGCAATCGGCGGTGATTTCTGTAAATCCTTGCGTAAATTAACGGCGAAGAAATAGAAAGCCCGCCTGGCGTCGTACCAGGTATCCGCACCCTCAGCTGTGAATTCGATATTGAACTCCGACCAATCATATCGAAAACTGCGAAGCATTTCCCCTTGCGGTGAAAGGATTTTGGCCTCGACATCCGCGCTGCCGATCCCAAAGGAACGTCCATAATCGAGTCCGATATTCTCCCTCAATTGCTCGAAAGTCGGGCGGTTGGGCACCGCATCATGGATGACCAGCGCGACCTGATATTGCGTGAGACCCGCTTTGCGCAATTGGCGATTAACTTCGCGGGTCAGGTCTGCGGCGAGGATTTTCATTTCTCTTTCACCGTAATCCTCGCGCAGTTTCGTGAGATATTCGTCGGAGGGCGACACGCTGATCACCTGGCTCGCCGCATTGGTGGCAGAGCCGCGTGCGGCTTCCTCGCTCCATGCGATCGCGGGCACGCAGGTCAAAGCCAATGCGACGCCGAGCGGGCGGACAAAATCACGGAATTTTGCAATCATCATTTTTCTCCGGCGCATACGCCAAATGACTCGCGCGGCCGAACGGATCGAAACCGCGAGTGTTCATCATGCCACTGTTCCTCCGCAATTCAAAATCACGGTGCGGTCAGAATGAATCCGACGGGTCGCGTGGCTGGCGCAAGGCGGCGTGTCGCAACCGTCACGCACTTTCTGTCGGCCTTCAGGTCCCTTCCTCACGCCCCGAGAATCCAGCCCTCCTCCTGCTCCACCTGCAAACGCTCCTCAGCCGCAAGCACTTTGGTCCCCGCAAATAATGGAGAGAGTTTTCCTGCTTCGTCCAGCGCAGACAGGCGTTCGGCCAGCGCGCGAATTTGCGCCTGATCCTTCACCTCCCCCGGCTTTGGCTCGGGCTTCGGGTCCTTGACAAGACCCGGATAGATTTCAACGATTACGAGATCGACATTTTCGAGGTCCGCCGTGCCCAGCGCCCGCAAGCCGGTTTCGAACGGCCAGACACGCGTCCGCTCCGCACGAACGGGCGCATCGCGCCAGCGTTTCACCACGGGAAGGCCCACTAGGGCCTGACCTCCAACCGAGCCATTGTAAAACAGCTTCCACACCGATTGCGCGCCCCTGGCGGCTTCCTCCGTCAAACGAAATTCGGGCAAATCGCCCGCCCCATGGGCGCGCGGGCGTTTGACCGACAAGGAAGTCTGCGCCTCCGCCGCCGGACATCCCCAGAAGGGAAAGGCCTCGCCGGTCATTTTGCGGTTGAGACTCGCACCGACCGCGAACCGGTTATTGGTGTTGTCCGCCTTGTCCTTGATCATGCCGATGATCTGGGTCCACACGGCGCGCCATGCCGGTTCGCCCTTGAGCTGCAAGGCGGCCCCCATTCCGCGGGGAAAGCCCAGCGGGAAATCCACGCCAAGCAAGGTGCGCTCGCCCTTTTTCTTGCGCTCGGCGAGTTCGGCCTCCACCAGCGCGCCGGCTTCCGCACGCGTGGCGGGGTTATGGGCTTCAAAGGTCCAGCGGAAGCGGACATCGCGCTTCATGATGCCGACCCAGATGGAATCGGGACCGGTCACGGGCCTTGATGCCGCACTCCAGTCAACAAGGATGATCGCGTCGAACAGACGGGCAGACATGGCCGGAAATTTCTAAATTGCAGGGATCATGGTACCCATGATCCGGATGGGTCGATCGGGAATTGCGTCGGAATGTCAGGGACTCATGTCCAGGCGGACGCGACAACGCAGGGTGACGGATATTCTGGTGGGGTCCTCGGGACATCATAACCCCAATCACGGGCCGAAAACAAACGCGAATCATCGGCAGCGGGTCTGATTTTCAAGGATTGAGCCGCTGACCATTGCCCTCTATCCACAGGTTACGGCAAAATTCTGGCACGCCATCGGGAAAGCCCCTTCATGTTCACCTTCAAGCCCTCTGATTCCCTCGGTCGCATCAAGCCCTCGCCGACCCTTGCGGTGACGCAAAAGGCCAATGCGCTGATCCGGGCGGGTGCTGATGTCCTTTCGCTCGGGGCCGGCGAGCCCGATTTCGACACGCCCAATCATATCAAGGAAGCGGCCGTACGCGCCATGGCCGAAGGCCGGACGAAATATACCGATGTCGATGGCGTGCCCGAGCTGAAAGCCGCAATCGCCGCCAAATTCGCGCGCGAGAACGGGCTTACATACACTGCATCACAGGTCTCGGTGGCCCCGGGTGGCAAGGCGATCATTTTCAATGCGTTCATGGCCAGCCTCAATCCCGGCGATGAAGTGATCATCCCGGCCCCATTCTGGGTGAGCTATCCCGACATGGCGCTGTTGTGCGGAGGCGTACCGGTCTTCGTCCCCTGCGCCATGGCCGATGGTTACAAATTGCGCCCCGAAGCGCTTGAACGCGCCATCACGCCGCGCACAAAATGGCTGGTGCTCAATTCGCCCAATAATCCGACCGGTGCCGCGCTCAACGCCACGGAATTGCAGGCGCTGGCGGAGATATTGCTCCGTCATCCGCAGGTGATGATCCTCACTGACGATATGTATGAGCATTTGACCTATGGCGATTTCCGCTTTGCAACGATCGCTTCGGTGGCACCCGGTCTTTATGCGCGTACGCTGACGGTCAATGGGATCTCCAAGGCCTATGCGATGACCGGCTGGCGGATCGGCTATGCGGGCGGCCCCGAACCGCTGATCAGGGCAATGGCCAAGGTGATGAGCCAGTCAACCAGCAATCCGTCCTCGATCAGCCAATATGCCGCCATTGCGGCGCTGAATGGACCACAGGATTTCATCGCTGAACGCGCAAAGGTGTTCGAGGGGCGACGCGATCTGGTGGTGGCCGCGCTGAATGCCGCGCCGGGCCTGTCCTGTCCGGTCCCGGAAGGGGCGTTTTACGTTTATCCCTCCTGCGCCGGGCTGATCGGCAAGCGCATGCCATCCGGGCAGGTGATCGAGAATGACGAGCGGTTTGCGACCGCGCTGCTGGAGGCCGAGGGCGTCGCAGTGGTCCATGGCGCGGCCTTTGGCGGCTCGCCCAATTTCCGGATTTCCTATGCCGCCGCCACCGCGCAATTGCAGGAAGCCTGCGCGCGCATCACCCGCTTTTGCGGGGGGCTGGTCTGAGCTGATCGCGATCGAAACGCGCACACGCCGGGGACATGATTGACATCGATTCCGATCACCACGCCTGAATCAGGAATATTATTTTTAAAATTAATTTTATTAAAAATAATATTCCTGGTCGGATCGCGATCGAACTCAAAATATTCTACGCCACCAGCCCCAGCGGTTTTTCGATCAGATTGCGCAGCTCTTTCAGGAACTCCGCGCCAATCGCGCCATCGACCACGCGGTGATCGCAGGTCAGCGTCACGCTCATCACGCTCGCCACCGCCAGCGCGCCATTCCTGGCCACCGGACGCTGCTCGCCCGCCCCGACCGACAGGATCGCGCCATGCGGCTCGTTGAGGATGGACGCAAAACTCCGGATCCCCATCATGCCGAGATTGGACAATGAGAACGTCCCGCCCTGGAATTCATTCGGCTTGAGTTTGCGCGCGCGGGCCCGGGCGGCGAGATCGGTCATCTCCGAACTGATCTCGCGCACGCTTTTGGTCTCGGCCGCGCGGATGATCGGGGTGATCAGCCCGCCCTCGATCGCGACTGCCACCGCGATATCGGCATGGCGATGCAAGGCGATCCCCTCGGGCGTGAAGCTCGCATTGGCGGCCGGAACGCGCCTGAGGGCGAGCGCGCAGGCCCGGATGACGAAATCATTGACCGAGAGCTTGACGCCTTCGGCTTCCAGCGCCGTGTTGATCTCTTTGCGGAAATTAAGCAGCGCATCGATTTCGAGGTCGATATTCAGCGGGAAATGCGGCACATCGCGGAAACTGTCGGTCAGCCGCCGGGCGATGGTGCGGCGCATGCCGTCCATCGGCTTCAGCTCGTAGCTGGCCGGATCATATCCCAGTTCGGACAGCGTTTTCGCGGGCCGCGGCGCTTCGGCCAATGCCTGAACCGGCATGGTCGTCAGCGCGCGCGAGCCATTATTGGGCACCGCCTTTTCCAGATCCTTCTTCACCACCCGCCCATTGGGTCCGCTGCCGATAATGCCCGACAGGTCGATGCCCATGGTCTGTGCGATCCGCCGTGCCAAAGGCGAGGCGGCAATGCGCGCGCCCTCTGCATGAGGTACGATTGCTGCTTTGGCCACCCGCGCAGCGGGAGCCGGTACAGCCGGTGGCGCTGCGGCCTTGCTGGCCGGCATCGGGGCCGAGGCCGCCGCTTTGGGGGCAGGGCCATCCTCGCCCGACAGGCGCGCGATGACCGCATTCACGCGCACGCCTTCCGCCCCTTCAGGGGCCAGCAATTCCAGAACGATGCCCTCGTCGATCGATTCGACCTCCATCGTCGCTTTGTCGGTCTCGATCTCGGCGATGATCTGTCCGGATTTGACCTTGTCGCCAATTTTGACGAGCCATTTGGCGAGCTTGCCCTCCTCCATGGTGGGCGACAAAGCCGGCATCAGAATTTCAATCGCCATGACATTTCCCGGAAAGAAGCGTGGGAGGAACAATAGGAAACAGCGGGGACATGTCCAGACCCCGACCGCAGATCAGTTCGGCCAGTGGGTCATCCGGGTTCCCGGCTCAAATGTGCGAGCGCCCGGGCATTGGCTTCCCAATTGCGGCCGTCAAAGGGCTCGATATCGATCACGGGGCGGGTTTCCGCATCAAGGCAATGGGCGTTGACCGACCAGCCATCCGGATTGGAGCGCGGGCGATAAAACGCCTTCACCCCGCAGGTCTTGCAGAACAAATGCTGCGCCTGCCCGGTATTGAAGCGATATTCGCTGAGATTTTCCGCTCCCGAAACAATCCGGAACGCACATTCAGGAACGATAATATGCAGAAAGCCGGATTTTTCACAGATCGAGCAATTGCAGGCATGGGCAATGATGCGATCGGGCAACAGGGCGGCAAAGCGCACCGCCCCGCAATGGCAGCCGCCGGAGCGGATCTGGTCTTCGGCCGTGCGGGCCCTCATACGGATTTCCCCGATTTCTTCATTTCGAGCATCTTTGCGATCCGGAAGAACCGAAAAGTCGCGTGGACCATGGCATAACTCAGACCTTGAAATCCCGCCATGAAATATCCACGAAACAGATAATATCGAATAAAATTCAATGGTAATTCAGTGAGAAGTCTCAATCTGAGAACCGCAGGAGAATGACGGTTATTTGTCGCAGCCTGAAGGTCAGTATAATAATTTATTTTGGCAATTGATTGACTAAGTGTCAAAAATGAATAATGCAGGATTACATTCTTCATTTGTTTGACCCGCGCTTCCCCGGAAAATACGCGGTCATGGACCGGGCTGTCCGAAAAACGCATCTTGCGGCGATCATACAGGCGAATCACCTGATCGTGCCGCGCCAGGGGAAGTGGCCGGTTGCGGCCAGGAAACATCTCTGCGATGACCAGGCGATATCCGTCTGCCAGCTTCCGGTCCGGCGCGAAGATGTTGCGGATTTCGTTCGCCAATGCCCCGGTCAGGACCTCGTCGGCGTCCAGATTGAGCAGCCAGTCATTGCGGCATTGGGCTTCGGCAAAGCGCTTTTGCGGGCCGTAGCCCTTCCAGTCATTGACGATGATTCTTGCGCCCAGTTCGCGGCAGATCTCGGTTGTGCGGTCGGTGCTGCCTGAATCCACCACCACAATTTCGTCGACGAGGCCGATCACGGAATTGATCGCGCGCGCGATGCGCTTTTCCTCGTTCTTCGTGATGATGAAACACGAGATCAGCAATGGGCCGGGAGCCGCAATTGCCCCGGGACCGCCCGGGTTTCGGGAGATTTCACCCATGATCACCCGGTTTGACATGGATCAAGGCGATCATCGCCCACAGAAATCCCGTGATTGGCATCGGATGATCCAATTCTGCCTGGTTGCTGCGGCAGGGAAAAACACTTGCCGAACCCGATACAGCCATTTCAGCTGCGATACAGCACCGCTTTGACCGCCGCCACGATATCGGCGACCTGCGGCAGGGACAGAACCTCCAGATTCGCGGCATAGGGCATCGGGCAATCGGCCTGCGTTACCCGCAAGGGCGGTGCGTCGAGATGATCAAAGGCCAGTTCCGTGACAAGTGCCGCGATCTCGGCTCCCACCCCGGCATGGCGCCATCCTTCCTCGGCGCTGACAAGACAATTGGTCTTGCGCACGCTCTCTACGATCGTATCGATATCAAGCGGGCGCAGGGTCCGCAAATCGATCACTTCCGCCGAGATACCTTGTTGGGCCAATTGGTCCGCCGCCTTGAGCGCGAAGCCCACCATGCGCGAATGGGCGGTGATGGTGACATCGGTGCCCGGGCGGCGGATTTTCGCCTTGCCGATCGGCAGCACCCAATCGGCGACCGCGGGGACCGGATGGGCTTCGCCATAGAGCAATTCATGCTCAAGAAACACCACCGGATTGGAATCGCGGATCGCGGCTTTCAAAAGCCCCTTGGCATCGGCCGCATCATAGGGCGCAATGACCTTGAGCCCGGGAACCTGCATATACCAGGCTGAATAATCCTGGCTGTGCTGGGCCCCCACGCGGCTCGCTGCCCCATTGGGACCGCGAAACACGATGGGACAGGTGATCGCCCCGCCCGACATATAGAGCGTCTTGCCGGCCGAATTGATGATGTGGTCGATCGCCTGCATGGCGAAATTCCAGGTCATGAATTCGACGATCGGCCGCAATCCATTCATGGCCGCACCGACACCGAGGCCCGCAAAGCCATGTTCGGTAATCGGCGTGTCGATCACGCGATCGGGGCCGAATTCCTCGAGCAGACTGCGCGAGACTTTGTAGGCCCCCTGATATTGAGCGACTTCCTCGCCCATCAGGAAGACATCAGGATCGCGGCGCATTTCCTCGGCCATTGCGTCGCGCAGGGCGTCGCGGATTGTGGTCGCCACCATTTCAACGCCCGCGGGCAGTTCCGGATCGGCGGAGAGCACCATTCGTGAAGCTGGAGCGGGCACCGGTGCCACGCGCATTTCGGCGGGTGGAGAAGCAGCCGGAGCGGGCATTGCCTTCCCGGCAGAAGCCGGCGGGCCGCCCGCCCCGCTCAGCACGAGGATCGGCGTATTGACCCGCACGCCGACCGCCCCGGCCGGGACAAGGATTTGTGACACCACGCCCTCATCCACGGCTTCGACATCCATGTTCGCTTTGTCGGTCTCGATCTCGGCGATGATCTGGCCGGATTTTACCGCATCGCCCACCTTGACCAACCATTTGGAGAGCGTGCCCTCTTCCATGGTCGGCGACAATGCCGGCATGAGGACTTCGATGGCCATATCGCATCTCCAAATCGAGCCGGCACGGCCGGATCGAATGACTTTCAGGGATTCAAACCGGAAATACCGGATTATTTTTTCGCCTTCGGCTCTTTGGTCGGCTTGGGCTTGGGGGCGTTTTTCGTATTGATTTCGTTGACTCGCGTGCTGACAGCAGTGCTGATCTCACCGACCTCTCCGGAAACTGATTCCTGTTCCTTGAGAAGCCTGGCGTTGATTGCCTCGCGCATGAAATCATTGTCCGCACGCGCTTCAGCCTCAACGCATTTCAGATATTCGTTCATGCCCTCGCCATAGGCGTCAAGCCGGACCCTGAAAGCGTCAAAGGTTTTGTTGTCCTTGATATCCTTGACCGGGTCGAATGCGATCTTTTCCGGACGCTTGCAATTGGCTGGTTTCCACTCGGTATCAGCGGCGACTTTCTGTACGCCGTAATCCCCCGCAAAAGCCGCTGTCCCGAGCAGCAAGGCCGCAGCCGCGATCGCGGAAGCCCGCGCAATGTTTCGTTCCACCATGGTCCACTCCCTGTTCCACCCACCCCTGCCGGGCACCTGTGATTCACCTGAATCACGTCGAAAATCCGGTATCAACCGGCGTTCAGGAATAAATATCCGTCATCAGCTCGGAGGGATCGGGCTCCGGGCTTTCACGGGCGAAATCTGCTGAATCCGCAACGATAGCGCGGATTTCACGATCGATGCCCTTGAAATCATCCTCGGTGGCAAGGCCCGCCGACAGCAGGATGTTTTCCAGTTGCGTGATGGGATCGCGCGTCTCGCGCATCTGATCCACTTCCTCGCGGCTGCGATATTTGGCGGGGTCGGACATGGAATGTCCACGATAGCGATAGGTCTTCAGTTCAAGGATCATCGGGCCCTCGCCGGCACGGGCACGGGCCACGGCGCGCGTACCGGCATCGCGGACTGCGCGAACATCCATGCCGTCCACTTCCTCACCGGGGATCCCGAAGCTCGACCCGCGCCGGTAGAAATGGGTTTCCGAAGACGAGCGCTCGACGCTTGTCCCCATCGCATATTGGTTGTTTTCGATGACATAGATCGCCGGAAGCTTCCACAGCATCGCCATGTTGAAGCTCTCATAGACCTGGCCCTGATTGGCCGCTCCATCGCCGAAATAGATCATCGCGACATGGTCATTTTTGCGGTAGCGATTGGCGAAAGCGAGCCCCGTGCCGAGTGAGACCTGCGCCCCGACAATGCCATGCCCGCCGAAGAAATTCTGCTCCCGGCTGAACATGTGCATGGAGCCGCCCTTGCCTTTGGACAGGCCACCCGCGCGCCCGGTGAGCTCGGCCATGACCCCGCGCGGATCCATCCCGCAGGCCAGCATATGGCCGTGATCACGATAGCCGGTAATCACCTGATCGCCCGGCTTCAGCGCCGATTGCAGGCCGACCACCACGGCCTCCTGGCCGATATAGAGATGGCAAAACCCCGCGATCAGCCCCATGCCATATAATTGGCCGGCGCGCTCTTCAAAGCGGCGAATAAGCAGCATCTGGCGGTAAAAGCCCAACAATTCCTCGCGGTCCATGGCGGGCACCGCAGCACCATTGCGTTTGGCCTTCCCGCGTTCGGACGCGCGATCAGCACCCTGGGCCTTGTCGTTCATCTGCCTGTCTGCCTCGCCACATCTCTTGACCGCCGGTCTCAATTGCCTGCTGCGCCCGTCAAGTTAGCCCGTCAAGTTAGCCCGGCAAGTTAGACTGCGTGCAGCCGCGTCCTGTCAACACGCGCCAGCATGTCTGGCCGGATTTATGGGCCGGATCAACGGACGGGATTCAGGTGAAACTCAACGGCCCGTGGGTGGAGCGGGATCGACACCGGCTTCGGCCAGATTGAGCACGATCTCGTCTCTGCGGGCAAATCCCAGAAGGTCGCGGGCGCGTTCTTCGGCGAGGTCCAGATCCATTGTTTTGGGCGAGAGGAGAACCAGCCGACGTTCAAGGGCTGCACGCTCGGCGGCCAGTCTGGTCAGGGTCTCGCGGTTCTCGGCGGCCTCGGCCCGTGCCTGCACCAGCGCGACCAGACCGCGCTCGCCCATGGTGACATGGTAGCCGAGATAGGAGAACACCAATGCGAATACGCAAAGCGCGGCAATTTCCTGTCGCGAATTCATGGCACCAAACCCCATCCTGACGAATCATCAGACGTGCAGAATGGTTAAATTTTGCCTAAAAAGCGTCAGGGTGCGCCGCTTTTACCTATAAAGGATCGACGCCAAGCGCCGACCAGCCGGCATAATGCCCGCTCACATCCAGCATTTCCTCGATGCGCAGCAATTGGTTGTATTTGGCCGTGCGGTCGGCACGCGCCAGCGAGCCGGTCTTGATCTGCCCGCAATTCAGCGCCACTGCGAGATCGGCGATGGTCGAATCCTCCGTCTCGCCCGAACGGTGCGACATCACCGCCCGATAGGAACTGGTCTGCGCAAGGCGGACGGCATCAATGGTTTCCGACAATGTGCCGATCTGGTTGACCTTGACAAGGATGGCATTGGCGATTCCCTTTTCGATGCCGGTCGCCAGCCGCTCGGGATTGGTGACGAACAGGTCATCGCCGACCAATTGTACATTGTCGCCGAGCCGGTCGGTGAGCAATTTCCAGCCTTCCCAATCGTCCTCGGCCATGCCGTCCTCGATCGAGACGATCGGAAAGGATTTCGCGAGGCCTTCAAGATAGTCGGCCATTTGCCGGGGCATGAGGATCCGGCCCTCGCCTTCCAGATGATAGGCCCCCTCGCGGAAGAACTCGGTCGAGGCGACGTCGAGGGCAAAGGCTACATCCTCGCCCAATTGATAACCCGCCGCTTCCACCGCCTTCGAAATATATTCGAGCACTTCCACGGCGCTGCGCAGATCGGGGGCAAAACCGCCCTCGTCCCCCACATTGGTATTGTGGCCTTTGGCCTTTAATTCGCGCTTCAGGGCGTGGAAGATTTCCGCGCCCATGCGCAGGGCTTCGGAGAAACTCCCGGCCCCGAGCGGCATCACCATGAATTCCTGGATGTCGATCGGGTTGTCGGCATGGGCACCACCATTGATGATGTTCATCATCGGTACCGGCAGGATCTGCGCCGTAAGGCCCCCCACATGGCGAAACAACGGAATATCGAGCGAATCGGCCGCGGCTTTTGCACTGGCGAGCGACACGCCCAAAATCGCATTGGCCCCCAGCCGGCTCTTGTTGGGCGTCCCGTCCAATTGCCGCAGGGTGGAATCGATCAGGCGCTGGTCGCCGGCGTCGAAGCCCGACAGCGCATTGAAGATTTCTCCGTTCACGGCCTCGACTGCATCGAGCACGCCCTTGCCGCCATAGCGCTCCGTGTCGCCGTCGCGGCGCTCTGCGGCCTCATGCGCGCCCGTCGACGCCCCCGACGGCACGGCCGCCCGACCGAAGCCGCCATCCTCCAGCGTGACATCGACTTCCACGGTCGGATTGCCACGCGAATCCAGAATTTCGCGGGCAAAAATGTCGATGATTTCCGCCATGGGCACCCTCTCGCGAAAGGAGCGCGCCGAAAAGAGCGACGCGGGGATTCAGTTCAACTCTGGTCTGGCAGAGATCAAGGGCGGGACAAATTCCGGCCTATTCGTCCTCGCCCGAATCCTCGGGAGGGGCCGGCAGCACCTGGCGGCCCTTGTAGCGGCCGGTCTTCAGATTGATATGGTGCGGGCGCACGAGCTGGCCCGTACCCTCGGGATCTTCCTGATAGGAGCCGGTCGGCAGCGCATCATGGGCCCGGCGCATGCCCCGTCGCGAGGGGGAGGTTTTTCGTTTGGGAACAGCCATTGTCTTGTCCGGGAAGAGAATGCGCTTCAGGGCGGCAGGGCCAAAACCGGGCCCGCCACGCGCGCGGAGCGGCGTCGATAACGGAAATCCGGCAAAAGCTCAAGTCCGGAATATGTTCAGATCAGGCGGCTCTGCACCTTCGCGGCCCCGATAAAGCTCGCAAACAGGGGATGGGGCGCAAAGGGCCGGCTTTTCAGTTCGGGATGAAACTGCACGCCGACAAACCAGGGATGGTCCGGAATTTCGATGATTTCGGGCAGGATACCATCGGGTGACAGACCGCAAAACCGCATGCCATGGGCTTCGAGCGCCGCGCGATACCGCACATCCACCTCGTAACGGTGGCGGTGGCGTTCGGAAATGCGGTCCGCGCCATAGATGCCCGCCACGAGGCTGCCTTCGGCCAGAACCGCCTCATAGGCCCCGAGCCGCATCGTCCCGCCCAGATCACCATCGGCGCTGCGCGTTTCCACTGTGTTTCCGCGCGTCCATTCGGTCATCAGACCGACGATCGGATGCGTGCTTGCCCGGCTGAATTCGCTCGAGCCCGCATCCGCGTGCCCGAGCAGGTCGCGCGCCGCCTCGATCACGGCCATTTGCATTCCAAAGCAGATGCCGAAAAACGGCACGCGGTTTTCGCGGGCAAATTTCACCGCGCGGATCTTGCCCTCCGAGCCCCGCTCGCCGAACCCGCCCGGCACCAGCACGCCATGGGCATGTTGGAGGGCAGCAGAACAGGCCTGTTCGTCGCCCTCGAAAATCTCCGATTCCACCCAGGCGATGTCCACCTTCACCCGATTGGCAAGCCCGCCATGGTGGAGTGCCTCGATCAGCGATTTATAGGCGTCCTTGTGCTCGGTATATTTGCCGACAATCGCAATGGTCACGCCACCATCCGGGGTCTTCAACCGGTTGACGATATCGTGCCAGATCGCCAGATCGGGCGGCGGGGCACCATTGATCGCGAAATGGCGCAAAACTTCCACATCGAGCCCCTCAAGGTGATAAGCGAGGGGGACTTCATAAATCTGTTCGAGATCCAGCGCCTGGATGACGCTCGATTCCCGCACATTGCAAAACAGCGCGATCTTGCGCTTTTCCTCGGGCGGGACAGGCCTTTCGCAGCGACACAACAGAATATTGGGCTGAATTCCGATCGAGCGCAATTCCTTGACCGAATGCTGGGTCGGTTTCGTCTTCATCTCGCCCGCGCTCTTGATGAAGGGCAGCAAGGTCAAATGGATATAGACCGCCTGGCGGGGCTCGAGCTCATTGCCCAATTGGCGGATCGCTTCGAAAAAGGGCAGGCCCTCGATGTCGCCGATCGTGCCGCCGATCTCGCACAGGCAGAAATCGACATCCTCATTGTCCGCACGAATGAAGGCCTTGATGGCATCGGTGACATGGGGGATGACCTGGATGGTCTTGCCCAGAAACTGCCCCCGCCTTTCGCGGGCTATGATGTCCAGATAGATCCGGCCGGTGGTGATATTGTCGCTGCGCCGGGCGGGGCGTCCGGTAAAGCGTTCGTAATGGCCCAGATCGAGATCGGTTTCGGCCCCGTCATCGGTCACGAACACTTCGCCATGCTCATAGGGGCTCATCGTGCCGGGATCGATATTGAGATAGGGATCGAGCTTGCGCAGCCGCACCCGATAGCCCCGCGCCTGAAGCAAAGCCCCGAGCGCGGCTGAAGCGATGCCCTTGCCGAGCGAGGACACAACACCGCCAGTAATGAAGATGTATCGGGTCATGTCTCTGGCCGCGCCTTCCTGTCGTGTCCGTGGGATCGGCAAGGCATGGATGTCAGGGAACGCCGCCTGACCATGCCCGTGGTCCTCGCCAATCATATCCTGCCGCGATTCGGGCGATTGCTCCCAATTCCGGTGGCGGCCGTGTTTTCATGCGCTCGGAATCTGCCTATCGCTGGCTGCCTGGCGGTGGGCTGGTCGGGGGATTTGCCGGAAGATTTGTCGCAGGCGGATTGGCCGGCGCGGGATTGGCAGGCACACCGGCACCCGATGACGGAACCACCGGCCCGGGATTTGCGGATGCCGGGCGGTTCGCAGGCACCGGAGCAGGCACCGGAATCGCTGGCAAGGTCGCCCCGGTTCCCTGCGGGATCACCGGCACCGCAGAATTGGGGCCGGCGGGAGCCGGGAGCCCCTGGCCAGTGGCCGGCGCCCCCTGGGACGCGCCCGAACCCAGCGGAATATTCGGTGCCCCTGGTGCGGGGGCGGGTTCGACCGGCGCAGACGCTTCCGGCAAGGCACCGCGGCGGGCGGCGTCCTCCACCGCCGATGGGGCCTTCGCGCGCGCCAGAACCGTCAGCACCAAAGCGAGCACGAGAAACATGCCGCCCAGAACCCCCGTGGTCTTGGCCAGCACATCGGCCGCGCCCCGACCCGAAATCAGGCCGCTGCCCGAACCACCAATGCCGAGCGCACCCCCTTCCGAGCGCTGCATCAGCACAAAGACGACCAGCAGGACACTGACGAGCAGCAGGACCGTAAGAAGGATGTTAAACAGCACGGATTTCAGTGACCTCAAAACAACCGGAGATGTAAATGCTGATCAGGCGCAACAGGCGCGATCGGAATTCACTGCTCCCGGGGGGGACCATGCGCCGGCATCCTGTTGCCCGCGCCCTCTTGGCCGGCAGGTGACTGACGCGGGATCAAAAGGTGCAGATAGCGTGCGCATGGTGAAAACGGAAGCCCCCGATGTGGGATCACCCGACTGAAAATCTGAGGATCATTCCCCCGACTCAAACCACCGGCGCAATCGCGCTCGCGCCGATCGCGAGAAATTTTTCCGCCGAAAGGCTCGCCCCGCCGACGAGAACCCCATTGATTCCGGGCAGACCCAGAATAGCACCCGCATTTTCCGGCCGCACCGAACCACCATAAAGGATGACGATCTGATCCGCCAGAACGGGGGATCGCTGTGCGGCGGCGTGGCGCAGCAATGCCGCCATCTCGGCAATCTCCTCGCCCTCGGGAATCATGCCCGTGCCGATCGCCCAATTGGGCTCATAGGCGATGATGAGCGGAAGCGCCGGATCCTGCGGCAATGCCTCGCCCAATTGCGCCGAAATGGTCCGCGCCCCGTTGCCGATTCCCTCCCCCCGGCTGTTTTCTCCAACACAGAAGATCGGGACGAGCCCGGCCGCAATCGCTGCCATGCCCTTGGCGCGGATCATCGGGCCATTTTCGTGATGGCCGGTGCGGCGTTCGGAATGGCCGACAAGGACATAATCGGCCCCCGCATCGGCGAGCATTTGCGCGCTGATGTCGCCGGTATAGGGGCCCTCAGGGGCCCAATGGCAATCCTGCCCGCCCAGTGCGACGCGCGCCCGGCCGTCCATCCCTGACCGGCCGCCATCGGCATCGAGGCATTGGGCCATTTCCCGCAGCAGGGTGGCAGGTGGGCAGAGGACGAATTTCAGCCGCTCATCTGACTTTCGGGTTTTTTCATTGCGGAGCGGGGACGCATTGAGCATCTGCGCCCCACGCCCGATGGCGAGCGCTTCGGCCATGGCGTCCCGGGTTCCGTGCATTTTCCAATTGCCGACGATCCAGATCGGCTGGTCAGCACGGCAGAAAGATCGATTATTTTCCGGCATGATCCCCGCCTGCCGTGGCACCCGCCCCTTCAGGGCCTGGATTGCACCTGCTTTTTGCATTCCTATTTTTCTCACAGTGAAAGCTCAAGCAAATAATCTGCGGAACGCGTTCATTCAGCCTGAATTGCCCGAAAGCGTCGACGCCCCGCCGCATGGCCCGACGTTTGGCCCTGATTACGGGCCCTGTCGACAAGCCCCGCCTTCATGCTAAGAGCCGCCGGTCAGGGGTGCCGGCTTCACCGCCCCCGATCGCTTGATGGGATACAGACATGCTTGAATGGCTTCGTAAATCGGCACGTTCGCCGATCTCGGTATTCTTCCTTTCCATTCTGGTCGCCGGCTTCGCCATTTTGGGATTCGGAAACGTCTTCCAGTTCAACCCTGCCAACCATATTGCTGTCGTGGGTGGCCGGGCCATCGCCCCGGCTGAATTCGAGCGTGCCATCGATCGTGAGATCGCCGCCGCCAAGGAGCAATTCGGTCAGGAACTCACCCGCGAACAGGCCAAATCCCTGGGGATCGCCTCGCGCGCGGTGCAGACGCTGATCGAATCCACTGCGATTGATGTCGACACCGCCAATTCCGGAATCATTGGTTCAAAGAAGGAAATGCTGGCCGCGATCAATGGCGCGCCCGCCTTCAAGGATGCGGTCTCGGGCCAGTTCTCGGTCAAGAAATATCAGGAATTCATCCGCAATGAATTCAAACTCGAGACTGCGGAATTTGAAAAGCTGTATCTGGTCGACCTCGCCCGCCAGGCAAATCTCGGAGCCATGCGCGCGGGGATCGTCGCGCCGCGGATTCTGCTCGATCCACTGCTGCAATATGCCGGCGAGACGCGCGATCTGCGGATTTTCATCCTTCCGGTCAGCCTTGCCGGCGATCCTGGCCAGCCCAAGCCCGACGAGCTGAGAACATTCTACACCCAAAATCCGCGCTTTTTCGCCCGCCCGGAACGGCGCCGTCTGGTGATCGCCTCCTTCGACCTGAAGGATTTCCTCGGCACCACCACAGTTTCCGAAGAAGAAATTCGCCAGGCCTTTGAAGCGCGAAAGAAAAATCTCGGCGGGGCAAAGCGCGCGACCTTCGAACAGGCGGTGTTCCCGAATGAGGAGGCGGCCTCCAAAGCCCGGCGCGAGCTGACCGAAAATGCCGATTTCGCGGCCATCGCCAAGACCCATGGCGGCGACAGCCCGGCACGCATTGAAAAAGTCGCGCAGACCGATCTGTCCGACGCGCTATGGGCCAATGCGGTGTTCGCGGCCAAACCCGGTGCCGCGATCGGCCCGTTCAAATCGGGCGAGCAATGGCTGGTGGGGCGGCTTGTGGAATTCATTCCCGCGCCGGTCCCGACCCTCGAGGCTTTCCGCACCGATCTCATGGTCGAGTTGCGTTCCGAAAAAGCGCGGGTCGCGCTCGAAGAAGCGCTGGAATCCTTTGAGGATGCCCGTGGCGGTGGCACTGATATCGTGGAGGCCGCCGAAAAAGTCGGGGCGCTGGTCCAGGAATTCGTGCCCGCTGATGCGCAGGGTATCGATTCCGAAGGCAATGTCGTGGTCTTTTTCCGCGATGAGGCCCCGGCGTTGCGCAAGGCCTTCGAACTTGCATCGGGCGAGACCTCCGATTTGTTCAAATTGCGCGACGATTCGGCCGCCTTTATCAAGGTTGAGGCCATCGAACCGGCCGGCACCGAGGCCTTTGAAAAGGTCGAGACCCGCGCCTCCGAAATCTGGCGCGCCCGCAAGCGGGGTGAGGCGATGGAAGCGCGCGCCGCGGCCTTTACCGCGACCCTGAAACCGGGGGCGAATTTCACTGCCGCCGCCCAGGCCGCCAAGGCCATCGCGCTGCCGCCCGCCGCCAATGTGCCGCGGGGGGCCAGCAATGAGGTGTTGTCGGCCGAATTGAGCCAGCGCGCCTTCGCCGCGGCGACCGGCGAAGTCGTCAGCGCTGCCGCGCCCCAGGACGGATCGATGATCCTCATTCTGGTCGAGAAAATTTCTCCGCCCGATCTGTCCTCGCCACCGGCTTATCTCGAGCAGGCTGTGACCTCGGTCCGGGAACGCGTGACCAATGACGCTTTCGAGCGTTATCGCGCGCGCCTGCGCGAAACCCTGAAGGAAAAGATCAATCAGACCCGGCTCGATGAATATACCAAACCGGCGGACGGTGCTTCAGCTGGTTCCCCGCCCGGCGGAGCCTCCGCGCCGGAAGGGGACGTCAACCAGCCATGAGCTTTGGCGACGACATGCGTTTGGATGCGCCGGGAGAGGCCAGCGCGGCTTTTCTGGCCGGCTATGCGGCAGGCCGACCGCAAATTGTGGCGCATCGGCTGATCGATGATCTGAACACGCCGCTCGGTGCCTTGCTGAAATGCGGAGCCGCGCGACCGGGGACCATCCTGCTCGAATCCGGATCGGGCGGTGAATCGCGCGGGCGCTATTCCATCCTCGCTTTGGACCCGGTGGCAGCCTTCCGTATCCATCGCGATCGCTTCGAGATGAGCGCGTCGGGTGGCCTCGAGGATGGCGATTTCGCACCCGTCACCGGTCCTGCTGCGGGGCCCGATCCACTGGCTGCCTTGCGCACCGAAAGCCAGCGCGAATTCGACCGCCCCCCCGGATTGCCGCCGGCGGCGGCGGGGTTGTTCGGTTTCTTCGCTTATGACATCGTGCGGAGGGTGGAAGCCCTGCCCGACCAGGCTGCGGATCCGCTCGACACGCCCGAAGCCCTGTTCGTGCGACCGGGGATTGTCGCGATTTTCGACACTCTCACGCAGGAAATCATCGTCACCGCGCCGGTGTTACCCCGCATGGACGTGGACGGGCCGGGTGCCTTTGCTTCTGCCCGCGCGCGGATCGCACAATTCTGCGCCCGCTTGCGCGCGCCCGAACCCGCAGACCTCCACCCGCATCCCGGCGAGCCGCCGGCGCAAAAAAGCGAGCCCGCCAGCAATCGCAGCCGGGCCGAATATCATGCGATGGTCGCAAGGGCCCGGGATTACATCACAGCCGGCGATATTTTCCAGGTCGTGCCCAGCCAGCGTTTTTCATTGGCCTTTGCACCGCCGGCAATTGCGCTTTACCGCTCGCTGCGGCGGATCAATCCCTCGCCTTATCTCTATTTTCTGAATATGGGGGGCTTTGCGATCGTCGGGGCCAGCCCGGAAATCCTTGTCAGCGTGCGGGCGGGGACCGTCACCATCCGCCCGATCGCGGGCACGGCCAAACGCGGGGCCAGTCCCGCCGAGGACGCGGCAATCGAGGCGCAATTGCTGGCCGACCCCAAAGAGCGCGCCGAACATATCATGCTGCTCGATCTGGGTCGCAATGATGTCGGCCGCGTCGCCCGACCGGGCAGTGTGCGGGTCACCGAATCCTTCACCATCGAGCGCTACAGCCATGTCATGCATGTGGTATCGAATGTGGTGGGCGAAATCGCCGCCGGGCGCGACACATTCGAGGCCCTGCTCGCCGGCTTTCCCGCCGGGACGGTGTCGGGGGCACCCAAGGTGCGGGCCATGCAGATCATCGCCGAGCTCGAACCCCATAAACGCGGAATCTATGGCGGCGGCATCGGCTATTTCGGGGCCGGCGGAGACATGGATTTCGCGATTGCCCTGCGCACAGCGGTCGTCAGGGATGGCGTGATGTCGATTCAGGCCGGTGGCGGCGTGGTGCTCGATTCCGATCCTGAAGGCGAGTATCAGGAATCCAATAACAAAGCGGCAGCCATGTTTCGTGCGGCTGCCGATGCCTGGCGATTTGCCTGACGATTTGCCTGACGAATTGCCTGGTGCTTCGCTTTCCGGTTCCGATCGGCTTTTTCTTCTTCACCACCCTCACACAATGCCATGATCCTCGTCATCGATAATTACGACAGCTTCACCTATAATCTCGTGCATTATATCGAGGAACTCGGCGCAAAAACCGTCGTCCGGCGCAATGACGCGCTGAGCGTGCAGGATGCGCTGGCAATGGGCGCGGAGGCGATCGTATTGTCGCCGGGTCCCTGCACACCCAATGAGGCCGGGATCTGTCTGCCGCTCATCCGGGGTGCCGCTCCACACCTTCCCATTCTCGGGGTCTGTCTCGGCCATCAGGCGATCGGCCAGGCCTTTGGCGGCGAGGTCGTCGCCGCCCATGAGATCGTTCATGGCAAGACGAGCCCGATCCACCATTTCGACCGCGGGCTGTTCGAAGGGCTGCCCCAGGATTTCTCCGCTGTGCGCTATCATAGCCTCGCAATTGCGCGTGAGGGGCTGCCCGCAGAACTCGAAGTGGATGCGCGCACCGCCGATGGCGAGATCATGGCCCTGCGCCACCGCGACCGCCCCGTTTTCGGCGTGCAATTCCACCCCGAATCCATCGGTTCCGAGCATGGCAAGGCCATCATCCGCCGGTTTCTCGAGGCCGCAGGTGCAACGCTCACCCCGCTGATGAATGCGCAATGAGCACCCGATTGCAGCGCCTGATCCGCGATCTATCGGAGGCGCGGAACGTGCCCTCCGACGCGCTGGAGGCCGGTTTCGGCGCTGTTTTCGCAGGCGAGGCAAGTCCGGTCCAGATCGGGGCCTTCATCATGGCGCTTAAATTGCGCCCGCTATCGGCGGATTTGCTCGTGGCCGGCGCACGGGCCTTGCGGGCCAATGGGCGTTCGATCAAGGCCCCTCTGGAAGCGGTCGATACCTGTGGCACGGGCGGGGATGGATTATCCACGCTCAATATCAGCACGGCGGCGGCGATCGTCGCGGCCGGGGCCGGAGCCATCATCGCCAAGCATGGCGGGCGCGCGGTAAGCTCCAAAGCCGGCTCGGCCGAGACATTGGCCGCGCTCGGCGTCAATCCGGCGATGAGCGAAAGCCAGGCGGCGCGCGCTTTGTCGGAAGTCCGGCTCGGCTTTTTTCTTGCGGCCCATTGGCGCATCGGCATGGCCCATGTCGCCCCGGCGCGAGCGGAACTCGGCTTTCGTTCCATCTTCAATCTGCTCGGACCGCTGGCCAATCCGGCGGGCGCGCGTCGCCAGGTGCTCGGCGTATGGCGCGAGGATCTTGTTGGCCCCATGGCGGAAGCGCTGCGAGACCTCGGAATCGCCCATGCTTTCGTCGTCCATGGTGCCGACGGGTTGGACGAAATCAGTGTCACCGCGCCGACCTTTTTCGCCGAAATCCGCAATGGCACCATTCGCCGCTTCGTGCGCACCCCCGGAGATTGGGGGGTCCCGCGCGCACGACTCTCCGACCTTGTGGGCGGAGACCCCGAACAGAATGCGGCCGCGATCACGCGCCTGCTCGATGGCGCGCCCGGGCCCTTCCGGGATGCGGCGATCGTCAATGCGGGCGCGGCACTCGTGGTCGCGGGGCGGGCCGCGAGCATTGGCGAGGGTGCATGTCAGGCGGCCGTCGCGCTCGATGACGGACGCGCGCGCGCAGCACTCGAAGGCCTCGTGCGGATCTCGCATGAACCCGGTATGGAGGCACCGGAATGAATGATTATCTGGCGCAGATCCTCGCCGACAAGGCCGATGAAATCCGCCGGCTCGAAGCCGATATCGGCTTCGCGGAAATGACCCGCCGCGCGCTGGCGGCCACGCCCCCACGGGGATTCGAACGCGCGTTACGGGCCGCGTCTGGCGGGCCGGTTTTCCCGGTCATTGCCGAGATCAAGAAGGCGAGTCCCTCCCGCGGGCTGATCCGCGCCGATTTCGACCCGCAAATGCTCGCCCAAAGCTATCAGCGCGGCGGGGCCGCGTGCCTGTCCGTCCTGACTGACGGGCCTGGCTTTCAGGGCACGGAAGCGGATTTCAGGGCCGCGCGCGCGGCGGTCGATCGGCCGGTATTGCGCAAGGATTTCATGCTCGCCCCGATCCAGATTCTGGAATCGCGGGCCATGGGTGCCGATTGCATTCTGCTGATCATGGCGATCCTTACCGCTGCACAGGCCGCGGCGCTCCGCGCTTTGGCCCATGGTCTGGGCATGGATGTGCTGGCTGAGTGTCATGACGAAGCCGAGATCGCGCGGGCGCAGCTTCTTCCAAAAACAATGATCGGGATCAATAACCGCAATCTGCGCAGCTTTGAGACTTCGCTGGCCACCACCGCCAGGCTTGCGCCGCTGGTTGAACCGGGCCGATTGATCGTCGCCGAGAGCGGAATCGCCACAGCCGATGATTTCACCCGGTTGTGGGGCGATGGCGCGCGTGCATTCCTGATCGGCGAGACATTGATGCGCGCGCGTGATCCGGGGGCGTTGCTCGCCGAAATCGCGCGGACGGGTGATTAGCACGGTAATCGACCGCCGCCGGTATTCTCATACCAAACCAGCCCCCGCCGGCCCCTCAATCCCGCGCTTATTTCTTCGCTTTTGCGGTGGCAGTGGGCTTGAACAGCCTGTGTTCGACAAAATCACCGACCTTGATCCCGCGGGCGCGGGCGGTTCCGGCATTGAGTTCGAGCACTGCAAGGATCTCCCCGCCCGAGGAGATCTGGCGGTCCGACAAGGGCCGCGCGCCGGCGATGGAAATGATCCGGCCTTTGGCATCGATGAAGACCATATCGAGCGGAATCAGCGTGTTTCGCATCCACATATGGACGTGGCGCGAGGTTTCGAAATCAAAAAGCATCCCGCGATCGGCCGCGAGACTTTCGCGGTTCATCAACCCCTGGGCGCGTTCGGCATCGTTATCGGCGATTTCGACTGTGAAGGCGACGCTGCCCGCCTTCGTCCGGACCGAGAGTTTCTCCTCGGTGAATTTTACGCCGGTTTTGGGCGCATTCTTGTTGGCGCTTGCCGCCGCACCGCCGACCGGATCGGGTTGGCCCGAAGCGATCGTCGCAAAGCCCAACAGAAACGCCACGGCCGCTACCGTCGCCAGAATTCGGGAAAATGTCATCGTGCCGCTCGGTTATGTGTCCGCGTCAATCCATTGGGGTCTTATCGGGCGGAGGGCGATGGCGCAAGGCCTGTTCAGCCCCGCGTCCTGGCGGGCCCGGGATTCTCGCGTATATTGACCGCCACCTGACCCTTCGGGCCGTTCCCCAATTGCACCAGAAATTGCTGGCCGGGGGCGATTTCCGCGATCCCGGCCCGGCGCAGGGTTTCGGCATGGAGGAAGATGTCGCGGGTGTCGCTGGCGAGATTGACGAAGCCATAGCCCTTGCTGCGGTTGAACCATTTTACCGAAGCGATTTCATAGCTTCCCGGGGTCTCACAGGCGGCATTATCCGCGCCATTGGGTCCTTGCGGGCCATTTTGCGATCCTGTCCCTGATTCAGGATCGACCGACACCGGCCGGGAGTTTTCCCCATATCGGGTGCCGCCTGAAGCCTGGTGCTCCATCCCCGTAACGGAGCCGGATTCGCCCGTCGGGAAAGCCCCGGTGGTCGCGCTGAGCAGCTTCACCGCCTGGAATCCCTTGGTGCGCCGGGCGGCCTCGATCACCACCTGCGCGCCTTCATTGGGGGATTCGCACCCCGCCCGGCGCACGCATGAAATATGCAGCAGGACATCCCCACTTCCCGCTGGCAAATCCGAACCCGGATCAGGCACCACAAAACCATAGCCCCGCGCCGGGTCGAACCATTTGATCCGGCCCGACAAGCGGATGGCGGGATCGTGCTCAATTCCTCCGGCAAAATCGCATTCGCTCATGATTCACGCGCCCGCTTCCACCGCCATCAACTTGTTAACATGAATTAACGGCAGACAGAATAGCGTGCGGGCATCGCATTTTAGGGAACGTTTCCGCAAAGAGCGGAAGAAATCCGTTATGTTTCTGTGGTGAATGCCCGGTGGTCACTCGAACGACTGCAAAATTACGACCTATGGGATCAGGACATCACGTCTTCGTGAACTATCCCGCGGGCCCAGCAGAACACATGCCCGGCAAGCGAGGCCTCGAGCATATTCAAGTCAATCCGAGCCGAATGTCTGAATTGAAAATGCCCGGATTCAATGATTTGGAGCGCGTTCGGGCGAAAAACCGGATTCCACTTTTTCGGAACGCGCTCTGGTGGTCCCCGGCATCGCGCATCACCGATGAATGATCTTCCCGAAAATGGCAGGCCCTAGGGGAGTCGAACCCCTCTTCCCAGAATGAAAATCTGGTGTCCTAACCGATAGACGAAGGGCCCGCGGTTGGAGGGGCGTCGTATAGCGAGCAGCGCCCCGGCGCGCAAGGGGATTTCTGCGATGGAAGCCTGCCCCGCGCCGATTCCCCGAAGATCCGGATTACAGGTCGACCAATCCATCGAGTGCGGCGATTCCCGCCGCACCGGCTCCCAAAACCCGCGCGGCGCGCCGCCCATCGATTCCGCCGAGCCCCACAACCGGTATTGGCGACCGCCGGATCGCCCGGGCGAGCCGCACGGGTCCCAACGCGGCCCGGCCAGCGGCGCTCGGGCTGCGGCTCGGGAATACGGGTGACAGCAGCAGAAAATCCGGCTGCCAGGCGAGCGCGATGCGGCGTTGCGCGCCGGGGCGAAAAGCGGCGCTCAGCCATTGATCAGGCCGCAATCCTGGGCCCGAACTGCGCCGTTTCTGGGCGCGGAACGGCAGATGCACCCCCGCCGACACCATCAACAAATGCCGGGAAGCAGGCCATGACACGAAGAACGCCGCGCCCCGGCGTCGCGCCAGAAGCGCAAGGCGCGGCCCGGCCGCCAGCCAATCGGCCCGCCCGAAATGGCGGAACAACACGCCGGCCCCACGCGGCAGCCGGTCGATGAGCGGAGCCGGATCCGGCGTGCGTGCGGGGTCAAGCACGAGGAGGAGCGGTGGCGCGGCTTGCCTTCCAATGGGCCCGGGCGCTAATCCCTTGCGTCGGGCCAAAATGCGGCGCAGCAGACGCTGCGAAAGACCCCATGACCCCGGTCCGCTTCCCGAATGCCCTGAACCGGCGGATTCAACATCTCGCAATGTCCCGGAATCCTGGAGCACGCCCGAATGATGGAGCAAAATTGGCCTCCCGCCGTGGAATTCGATGCTGATCTCTTTCGGCAGATCGCGGCCACGCGCGCCGACATTCTGGCGCGGATTGCGAGCGCCGCGCAAGGGGTGGGGCGGGAGCCGCAATCCATACGCCTGACCGCAGTTTCAAAGACCCAGGTGCCGGCAAGGATCGCCGCCGCTCTCGCTGCCGGCCAGCGCATTTTCGGCGAAAACCGTGTGCAGGAGGCCATCACGCGCTGGCGCGGCACCCGCGAAAGCCTGCCCGATCTCCATTTGCGGCTGATTGGCCCCCTGCAGAGCAACAAGCTCGCCGAGGCAATGGCGCTGTTCGACGCGATCGAGACGCTTGACCGGCCGAAACTCGCCCGGCTCATCGCAGATTCCGCCCTGAAAACCGGCCGGATGCCGGAAATATTCGTCCAGATCAATATTGGCGAGGAGGTTCAAAAAGCCGGAATTCCTCCGGGCGAGGCCGATGCCTTCATCGCCGCCTGCCGGGGAGAATATGGGCTGAATATCGCGGGGCTGATGGCCATCCCGCCGGTGGATTCCGCACCCATTCCCTTTTTCGTGCGGCTTCGGGAAATCGCTGCGCGCAACGGGATCGAGCATCTGTCCATGGGCATGAGCGGGGATTTCGTGTCCGCGATCGCCTGTGGTGCCACTCTCGTGCGCGTGGGCAGCGGGTTGTTCGGCACCCGCGTTTAACCAATTCATTCCGCTTTGCTCCTATCCTGCGGGGATGGGGAACAAATACCGGGTCCTTTGCCGCGCGCCAGGGCTGACAGTGTGGATGACATTGGGGCTTGTGTCGGGCCTGGCTTGGGCGGCGGCAATGCCGGCACTGGCGCAAGCGACCCCTCGGGCTGTGTCCGGCCAGGGCAGCGCGCCCGCGCCTGCCCAAAAGGCCGACCGTGCCTTTTATGAGCGCGCCATCCTGCTGGCGGCCGACGAAAAATGCCGGCTTTTTGCTCCGGATCTGCGCCGGGCTTTGCGGGTGAGCGAGGCGCAAGCCCGCGGTGCGGCCTTGCGTGCGGGGCTCGCAGAGCCTGCTCTGGCCCGCATCGGGGCCAATGCGAAACAGGCCATTGCGCTGACCCCATGCCTTGACCCTGAAATCACCGGCCGCGCGACACGGGCGCGCGACGCCTTCGCGCAGTT
Source organism: Hyphomonadaceae bacterium (assembly GCA_021731815.1). Lineage (GTDB taxonomy): Bacteria > Pseudomonadota > Alphaproteobacteria > Caulobacterales > Aquidulcibacteraceae > JAKFWO01. The sequence continues at coordinate 44,284 of JAKFWO010000010.1, forward strand.
CAGGCTGCAAAAATCGCAGGATTTCGCCGGAAACCAGCGGATCTGGCGGGCGCGGCGGATCGCACCGCTGGCCGGCTGGGTTCTCGTTCAGGATCTGTCGGGAGCTGCGCAATTCGGGCTGTGGCGGGGGGCTGGTCCCGACGCACCGGCCGGCTTCATCCTTGCCGCCCCGGTCCTGGCCGGCCAGAACCGGCCGATCGCGGCCAAGCTCATCCTGCGCGACCGGGACAAGCGTGCCACCCCAATTCTGTCGGGTGCGGGAATCGTCACCTCGGTCAATGCCCCCGGCCTCACCGCCCCACCACCGGCCTTCACCACCACCCTGTGGGCGCGTGAGCGCCTGCCCGACCCCGAGGCACCTGCGACGCGCATCCGTTTCGCCTTCGGAAACGAAGCCGGGCCACGTCTTGCCGGGCTCGACCCGCGCGAAGCCGTCATCCTGCGTCTGCACTATGCCTCTGGTCCGCCGCGCGATTTTCTCATGGATACCGGCGATTTCGCCGCCGCCTGGGCCTTTGTGGGGGGATAGATCCCTTCGGCATTCCGGTGCGGACATTTCGTCCGGCATTCCCGCCTTGCACCCACCCGGCCAATCGTTCAGGACTGGGGCCATGAACGCTTCCGATCCAGGCATGATCGACAATTTCGGGCGGCGCTTTGGCTATGTGCGGCTGTCGGTCACGGAAATCTGCAATTTCCGCTGCCTCTATTGCCTGCCCGATGGCTATCGCAAGACCGCCGATCCCGGTTTCCTGACGCCGGACGAAATCCTGCGCCTCGTGCGGGCCCTGACCGGGCTCGGGATCCGCAAGCTCCGCCTGACCGGCGGGGAACCGACGATTCGCACCGATCTGACGGAAATCATCACGCGCGTCGCGGCGGTACCGGGGATTTCCAAATGCGCGCTGACCACCAATGGCTGGAATCTCGACCGCCATGCCGCCGAATGGGTGGAGGCGGGTCTCACTCATCTCAATGTCAGCGTCGATTCACTCGATCCCGCGCAGTTTGCGGGGATTACCGGACATGACCGGCTGGACGAGATTCTGGCCGGGATCGACCGCGCTTTGTCGCTGCCCCTTGCGGCCGTCAAACTCAATGCGGTGCTTCTGGCCGATTCCGTGTCGGAAGGTTTCGGAAACTGGGCGGAATATGTGCGGCACCGCAGGCTTTCCGTGCGCTTCATCGAGCTGATGCGCACCGGCGACAATCGCGAGTTTTTCAGCCGCCAGCATGTCAGCGGCAATCTGCTGCGCCAATGGCTGGACACAGAGGGCTGGGTTCCCTGCGCCCGCGGCGCGGATGACGGGCCGGCGGTGGAATTTTCCCATCCCGATTTTCAGGGGCGGATCGGCCTGATTGCGCCCTATGCGCCCGGTTTTTGCGATGGCTGCAACCGGCTGCGGGTCACAGCCCGCGGTCGCCTGCGTTTGTGCCTGTTTGCGAGCGACGGCCCCGATTCCCCGGATGGCTGCGATCTGCGCGATCTCTTGCGCCATGACGGTCAAACCGATGCCCTGCACGCCCGCGTGCTGGATGCGCTGCGCTTCAAGCGCGCGGGCCATGCGCTGCACGCCGCCGATCCGGGCAATCTCGTCAATCTCTCCCGGACGGGGGGGTGATCCGGGCTTTTGTGCCGATCGAACTGAACCTGTTTGATCGATTGAGGCTCAATTATCGGCCTCGACCGTCGCGATCCGCAATTGCCGGGCACGGGTCAGGATGGCGTCCTCGAGCCCGATGATCGCATCATTGGCCGGCTGGACATCGGTCCAGCCATCGGGTGTCTTCACCTGCTTCGACAGCGAGACCCGAAGCGCATCGGCGCGCAGGCGCGTATCGAGGATGAAGACCGAGACCTTGAAACGCTCGCCGGGGAGCTCGGGATTGGTGTACCAGTCGGCGATGATCACACCGCCAAAGGGATCGACCGAAACCAGCGGCATGAAGGACAGGGTTTCGAGCGAAGCCCGCCACAGAAAGGCGTTGACGCCGATTTCCGCCTGCGAATTGGGCTGACCATTGCGGCCGAGATCAGGCACCGGAATGCCCTGGGCGAGATCAGGGTCGAGCGGCGTTTCCTTCCCTTTGTCACCGCCGAACAGACATCCACCGAGCATCAGGGTCCCGGCGCACAGCAGCCCGGCGGCCGCGATGGAAACGGGGCCGCGCCCGCGCCTTTCACTGCCTTCAACCTGGCGCGCCGCTATCGGGGCGATGATCTGTTTGTTCGAGGGTCCCGTCATCTCATCCGTTCCTGATCGCGGGGGGAGGGAGAGCAAATTCCCGAAATATCCGCCCCTCGTGATGATTTTGTCGGCACCCTATAGCACAGGAATTCCGGCGGAACAGAGGCAGGACTGTGCCCTCTTTATTTCCATTTTGCCACATTTCCGGCACCAACCGGCGGCGCAGAGGGTATGGAAGCAGAAAATCGGGGCCCTATCCGCGCGATTTGCCATTGGTCACTGCAGGGACCAGAGGCAGGCACATGCAAAAGACCGAGCCGGCCGGGCCGGTGCTTTCGAGCTTCACATCCCCGCCCTGGGCGCGGGCGAGTTCGCGCGCGATTGCGAGGCCAAGGCCCGTGCTGTCGGCCCGCCCGCCGCCGGCAAAGGGCGCGAACAATTTCTCGCGCACCCGTTCGGGAATTCCTGGGCCGTCATCGAAAATGCGGATAAAGGCCTGATTGTCGGTGATTTCGGCCTGCACGGAAATTTGTCCGGGATCCTCGCGGCCCCCCTGGGCCGCCAGCGCCTGGGCCGCATTGCGCACCAGATTGCCCATGATCCGGTGCAGATTCTCCGGATCGGCCCGGACCCGCAGGCCGGGATCGATATCATTGGTCCAACGCATTTCGGGGTGCCCGACCAGCGCTTCAGCGGCAGCCCCCTCGACCACGGCGGCGGCCGAGACGATGCGGAAATCGGGGGCGCTTTCTTCGGTCTTGCCGAATTTGAGTGTCGCCTGCGTGAGATTGATGGCGCGCTCCAGCGCGCGTTCGATGCGCGGCGCGATCTGGCGGACCTTGGGATCCTCGCTCGACACCAGACGCTCGGACAGGATTTGCGCCGAGGCCAGCGAATTGCGAAGATCGTGATTGATCTTGGCGACGGCCGCTCCCAATTGGGCCAGACGCTCATTGGCCTTGAGCGCCTGTCGGACATCCGCCTGCATGGCCTCCAGCGCCTCCTTCGCCGCCCAGATCTCGTCCTTGCGGCCGGTGGTCACGAATTTCCGGCTGGCGTCTTCCGGATGGGCGCGAAAATAATGGATGGCGTCGATCAATTGGGCCATGGGCTGGACGAAGACCCGCGACAATATCCAGAACACCGCAAAGCCGGTAGAGATCGCGATGAACAACGACAATCCCAGAATGCGCCACGCATATTCGGCAAGGGCTGCCTTCAGCGGCGCTTCATCGAGCACCACCTCCACCATTTCATTCGGGCGCAGCATGGAGGGGGCATTGACGAAAATCGCCCGCCCCCGCGGCGCGACCAGCGCATCGGCCACGGCCCATACATTGACAAAGGGATTGTAATCATCGAGACGCGCGCGCACCAAAGCCCGGGGCGTCCGCTGCTGTTGCAGCAAGGCCACGGAATAATCGCCCGCGCGCCGCAAGCGGATGGATTCGATCTTTTGGCTTTCGATCAGCCGCCGGGCTCCCTCGAGTTCTTCGGTGCGTTCCTGGGCGAGTTCGAGCGAAAGCGCCGCCACCTGCGCCAGCCGCGTGCGCTCGGAAATGAAATTCCAGCGGAAATTGGCGGCGGACGGAAAGAAGATCACCGCTTCCACCGCAAGGACCGTCAAAGTGGCGATGAGAAACAGCCGCCGCGACAGGCCGAGGCTGCGCTGCGGGATCGCGGGCGACAGGCCCGTCCGCCTCACGCCCGACAACAGCTTCCGGATCAGGCCCATACCGGCGGGCTCCGGGGATTCGGTTCGCGGTGGCTTCTGGGAGGTCAGGGCTACGCCAGCGTCGTCCATATCGGGTGTCCCGGAAAATCAAGCGCGTGGCACGCCGCAACACAAGCGCTTCTCGCGAAGTACATTCTACATCCGATAGTTCAGGAATACCAGACGCGGATTTCGACACGCAAACCAAAGCGGGATTTTGCCGTGCAGGGTAACGCGGGCCGAATCCCCGCCCGCTCATCCGGTCAATTCCCGGGGGGCTTTCCGCAATATCGCGGAACAGATTTACCGGCCCTTAAAGAATTTTCTGTCCCGTGGCGGCCCAGTCGCGCGCGAAGATTTCGAGGCCCTTGTCGGTCAAAGGGTGCTGATACAGATCGGCGAACACATTTGGCGGGATGGTCGCGCAATCGGCACCGGCCAGAGCTGCGTCGCGCACATGCGCCCCGTTGCGGATCGAGGCGGCCAGCACCTCCGTGCCGAAGGCGTAATTGTCATAGACTTCCCGGATGTCGCGAATGAGCTGCATGCCATCCGCGCCCTGGTCATCGAGCCGCCCGACAAAGGGCGAAATGAAGCTCGCACCCGCCTTGGCCGCCAGCAAGGCCTGATTGACCGAGAAGCACAGAGTGACATTGACCATGACCCCCTTGTCGGCGAGCGCGGCACAGGTGCGCAGCCCCTCGCGCGTCAAAGGCACTTTCACGGCGACATGATCGGCAATCGCGGCGAGCTTTTCGCCCTCTTTCAGCATGGTTTCGAAATCGCTGGCTGCGACTTCGGCCGAAACCGGGCCCTCGAACAATTCGCAGATTTCGGCGATGGTCGCGAGGAAATCCCGTCCTGATTTGGCGATCAGGCTGGGATTGGTGGTGACGCCATCGATCAGACCGGTTTCAGCCAGTTCCCGCAGCACGCGGATCTCGGCGGTGTCGAGAAAGAGTTTCATGCGTGTTCCTTTTGGCCAGACCGTCGGGCCTGTGGAACGCCGAAACACGCAGGCTGTCAAGCAGCGACCGGCGCATTCAAAAGCAGAGGATAAATTCCCGCTCAAATGCACCGGGTCCGGGGTGGGGCGCCCGGCTCACAGCGAGTCCAGCAGGTCACATTCGGCCCGGCGCAATCCGGTTGCGCTGTCGATCGGAGAGGCGAGCGTGACATTGGCGTCGCCGGCATTCGTAAAGGCCGGCCAATTGGCGCGCCCGCCGCCATTGGGATTACCCGCCCGCGCAAATTGCGCCCAATAACCCTGCATGGCATTGGACAAGGTGGTATCGGCCGCCTGAAAAGTCTGGGGATTGAACGTGCCGAAGACATAGCCGATCTCGAGCCCGTGAAACGCGCCGAGATTTTGCAAGGCAGGCGGGAAGCGGTTGAATTCATACAGCCAGACCGGCCCCGCAAAGCCGCCAAAGGCCCGCGCCGCCGCCCTTGTGACGCAGGTGAAGTTCAGATCGGTGAACAGGCGCTCAAAAGCCGGCAATGCTTGCGCATCCGTGCTGGCCGGATAAGCGGCGAGCACGCGTGGGGCATTTGCCCCGAACAGGCGCGCCACACTGGCCTGATAGGCATTCACCGTGCCGGCCAATACGATATTGGCCGAACGAAACAGCCCCGCCTCGTTATTATTGGATCCCAGAAGCACCGGCACCACATTGTGCGCACCCGTCAGAATGCGCGCCGCCGGGGTCTGGGGCAACACGGTGCCATCGACAATCGGGCCATAGACATCGGCAGTCGTGGTTTGCACCCCGCTCACCGGAAATTCGCCGGTGGCGGGGGCGAGAAGCTGATAGATTTGGGCGACCGGCACGGCGCGCATACAGGCAAGGACATCCGTGACATTGGCGCAACCCAGCAGGCCGGCGGCGCGATCCCCGAGCGCGATCGCGCTTTGGGGCTCCAGCGGCGTCGTTCCCGACAGCAATTGCAGGCTGTTGCGACATGATCCGCTTTGCATGATGGCCCGGTCGAACAGGCCGGAAGCGAGCGGCGAGGCGATCAGATTGCAGACATTCACCCCGCCCGCCGATTCACCGAAAATGGTGACGAGACCCGGATTGCCGCCGAAGCGCGCAATATTGCTCTCGACCCAGCCGAGGGCGAGGATCTGGTCGCGCAAACCGAAATTTCCGGAGGTCCCGGTCGGCGTTTCGGCATTGAGCAGTCGGTGCGCCAGATATCCCATCGGCCCGAGACGGTAATTGATCGTCACCACCACCACATTTTCCTGACGGGCGAGATCGGCACCATCAAAACTCGCCTGGCTGCCGGCACCGGTATTATTGCCCCCGCCATGGATCCACACCATGACGGGCAGATTGGCGCTGGCATTGGCTGTGGGGGTCCAGACATTGAGGGTCAGGCAATCTTCGGAGAGATTTTGGGTGAGCGACGTGTCGACGAGAAACTCGCTTCCGATCTGGAAACAATTCGGGCCAAACTGGCGGGTGGCGACCACGCCGGAAAAGGGCGCAACCGGCTCCGGATTGCGCCAGCGCCGGCTGCCAATCGGGGCTTCGGCAAAGCGCACGCCGCGAAACACGCCCAGCCCGTCCGATCCACGCTCGCCCTCGATGACCCCGGCGGCGGTGAATATGCGCGTGTCGCTCACCCCGGCGGAAATCGTGACAGAATCGGTCCCCGTCGCGCCGGCATTGTCGGTAACCGTCAGGCTGAAGGTCAGCGCGGTCGTGACGGCGATGTCGGGTGCGACGAAACGCGGGCTGGCCGTATCCGCAGCCGCCAGAGTGACCGCCGGCCCGCCGGTCTGTGACCAGACAAAGCGGGTGATCGTCCCGTCCGAATCCACGCTGCCGGCGGCCGTGAGCATGACGCTGTCGCCCTCGACGACCGACTGATCGGGCCCGGCACTGGCGCGAGGGGCCGCATTGGGTGCCGCCGGCGGCGGAGGCGGTGCGGGGGGCGGAGCTTCGGATCCGCACGCTGCCAGCAGGGACAGGGCCGCCATTGCGGCAGTGAATTGAGCGCAGACGGATTGGTTGTTCATGGGGCCTCTTGCGGCGGAAAGCGGAGCGGGATGTTAAATCCTCGTCATTGACAAAACGTGGCGGCCGATGAAACCCGTCGCGATCCCGCTGTATCCCCTGGGCCGATGGCGTGTCTCGCGCACAGGCTCACATTTCGGGCGGTGCGGATCACGCAGCATTGAAGTGTGCAAAGCGGATTTTGCACCTATATCGGAAGGGTGGACGACAGGGTGGGCACCATTTCGGGTGCGCGCCAGACCGGGCGGCCTTGCGCGCCGCGCTCAGACAATATGGGATGAACATGAAAAATTTCGTGAAATTCACCGCTTTGGCCGCGGCTGTGACCTTGGGCCCGATTGCCCCCCAGGCTTTCGCGGCCAAGCCGGAAATCTATACCAAGGGTGCCGATAAGCTGGCCGTGTCCGGCTATGACGTCGTCTCCTATTTCTCCGGCAAGCCGATCGTGGGCGATGCCAAATTCACGACCGTCTACAAGGGCGCGAATTTCCGCTTCGCCAACGCCGCCAATCTGGCCAAGTTCAAGGCCAATCCGGTGGCTTTCGCCCCGCAATATGGTGGCTATTGCGCCTATGCGGTGGCCAAGGGGCAATATGCCTCGGCCGACCCGCTCGCGGCCAAGCTGGTGAATGGCAAGCTCTATCTGAACTACAGCGCCTCCATCAAAAAGAAATGGGAAGCGGGTCAGGACAAATATATCACTTCGGCAGATGTGAACTGGCCGAAACTGACCAGCGGTGCGGTCAAGGCGGGTGCCACGGAAGATTACGGTTCGCAATGATTTGAATCGCTGCGCAAGACACGGCTGTGAATTCGGCGGCATCCTTCCATTTGAAGTGGTGACCTGCAGGAGACGGTATCAGCCTTGCCAATCCTTTATGTGAGTGGCCGGGGCGCGCGAGCGGGAGTGATCTCCGCTCTGCGCGCCCTCGCGCTCGTTGCCTTCTAACTGTTTCGCATCTTTGCCCATTCTGTTGGGGTGGGTCTCGACACATTCGGATTGTACCCCGGCCCGATTGACTCCGACGCGATGGAACCCGGCCAGACTGAACCCGCTCCGATTGCATACGGGGGTAACGCCTCGATCCAGTTGCGGCCTCAATTGCCTGAGGGCAAATTCTCCTTCCAGGATCCGGTGCGGACATCGCCATGCGGCTTGCGCTTCACGCGAATCTGTGGCTATAGAAATTTCCCTGTTCCGGTGCGTCCCTTCAGGACCGTGCCTGGCGGCTTTATCCTTCGGTTTATTCGCCGAATGGTGGCCTTCCCGCAATTTCCCCGTCAGAAATTCGATTCAATTGAAAATCTGGTGTGTTTCCCGCAGCGATGCCTGAATCAGGTATTTGTTCGGGGTGCATCCGATGGCCCGGCAAGACCAGCCTCGACCTGCGGAGAACCACAAACCCCGTTCCGCTCTTTGTTGTCTCGGGCTTGCCTTGGGACGGTTCCAACGTTTCCAAACCCTATTCCAGCCGATTTCCCCGAAATCAACCACCCGGATTCGACGACCAGATTCAACGATATAATGTGGCCAGGGAAAAAATCTGGCTCCCCATTCTGAAAACGCCCGGATCCTCCCACCGCATTTTGCCCCCTCCGGGGCAAATCCGACTGCCAATGAGCCAATCCCCTTATGACTGAACTCGCCCTCGAAGGCCTTGCCCATATGACCCTTCAGGAATTGAAGGGGCGCACGCCGGCCGCCTTGCTGAATTTTGCCGAATCCCTGTCGATCGAGGGTGCCAATTCCCTGCGGACACAAGAATTGCTGTTTGCCATCCTCAAGGCGCTGGCCGATCGCGGCGTCGATATCGCCGGACGCGGCGTGGTCGAGGTATTGCCCGACGGTTTCGGCTTTCTCCGCAGTCCGGAATCCAATTATCTGCCGGGGCCCGACGACATCTATATCAGCCCGACCCAGATCCGACGCTTTGGGCTGCGCACCGGCGATACCGTGGACGGCCCGATCCGCGCGCCCAAGGATGGCGAACGTTATTTCGCGCTGCTGAAAGTCACCACGGTCAATTTCGAGGACCCGGACCAGGTTCGCCACAAGGTCCATTTTGACAATCTCACTCCGCTTTATCCGGCCGAGCGGCTGCGCATGGAGATCGAGGACCCGACACGCAAGGACAAATCGGGCCGGATCATCGACATCGTTGCCCCCATCGGCAAGGGCCAGCGCGCGCTGATCGTCGCGCAACCGCGCACCGGCAAGACGGTGCTGTTGCAAAACATCGCCCATGCGATCGAGACCAATCACCCGGAATGCTATCTCATCGTGCTGCTGATCGACGAGCGGCCCGAGGAAGTCACCGATATGCGCCGCTCGGTGAAGGGCGAAGTGGTGTCCTCAACCTTCGACGAACCGGCGACCCGTCATGTGCAAGTCGCGGAAATGGTGATCGAAAAGGCCAAGCGCCTTGCCGAGCACGGCCGCGACGTGGTCATCCTGCTCGATTCCATCACGCGGCTCGGGCGGGCCTATAACACGGTCGTGCCATCTTCGGGCAAGGTGCTGACCGGCGGGGTGGATGCCAATGCGCTCCAGCGGCCCAAACGCTTTTTCGGCGCGGCGCGCAATCTCGAGGAGGGTGGCTCGCTCACCATCATCGCCACAGCGCTGATCGATACCGGCTCGCGTATGGACGAAGTGATTTTCGAGGAATTCAAGGGCACCGGCAATTCCGAAATCGTGCTCGACCGCAAGGTTGCCGACCGGCGTATCTTCCCGGCCATGGACATCCTGAAATCCGGGACCCGCAAGGAAGAGCTGCTCACCCCGCGCGATCAATTGCAGAAAATCTATGTGCTGCGCCGCATTCTCAACCCGATGGGCACGCAGGACGCCATTGAGTTTCTGATCGACAAGATCCGGTCTTCCAAGAATAATGGCGATTTCTTCGACACCATGAACACCTAGTAACCCCTGGGACAAGGTGCCCGAACTCTGTATGGTTCCGGTGCGCGGTGCGGGCGAGGATCCGAGGACTTGCTGATCTTCCCGGATAGCCCGGGAAATATCCGGTTCTGGCAGTCATCTTGGTCCCATCGCCCGAACCATTTTTATTCGACGATCGCACGAAAATTATTCCTCGTCCGGGATCCTCGCGCTGAATTCCGTTGGTCGGTGTGACTGGCGCTGAATATAATCAACGACTTGTGCGGTCCTGCCGACGGAAGCCGTCCGGCTCATCCTCCGGAAAACACCCTGGAAGCCCGACACGACCGAGGATCGGGCGACGCGAATCCTTGCCCTGCCGGGGAAAAATTGCGACATGAAATTGGCACAGCGGGGGATCATCCTGCGTGGGCCGGCGGGAGCCGAATGATCGGCGGCATTTGGGGTATTGGTGTTTGTCGGATCAGTTTTGGTTGCTCGTCGCCACGGGCTTTCTGGCGCAATTGGTGGATGGCGCGCTCGGCATGGCGTTCGGGGTCATTTCCACCTCGTGCCTGCTGACCATCGGCATCAATCCCGCCGCCGCCAGTGCGGCGGTGCATGCGGCCGAAGTGGCGACCACAGGGGCCTCGGGGATCAGCCACATTCTCCATCGCAATGTCGACTGGAAATTGTTCCGGCGGCTCGCTGTGGCCGGCATGCTTGGCGCTGCGGCCGGGGCCTGGCTGCTCACCTTCATGTCGGAATCGCAGCTTGGCGCGCAGATCGTTGCACCGCTGATCTCGGTTTATCTGATGTTTATGGGCTTTGTGATCATCGCCAAGGCCCTCTCGAAGAAGCAAGAGGTTCCGCCTCGCCTTGAGGGCGCAATTCCGCTCGGTGCGGCCGGCGGCTTTCTCGACGCCATGGGTGGCGGCGGCTGGGGGCCGGTCACCGCCTCCACCCTGCTGGGGCGTGGACACACGCCGCGCATGGTGCTGGGTTCGGTCAATACGGCGGAATTCTTCGTGACGATTGCGGCGTCGGTGACCTTCCTGTTCAGCGGCGCTTTTGGCGATCTGTGGGTGGTCAGCGGCCTGATCGTCGGCGGGGTGATCGCGGCACCCTTCGGGGGTTTTCTCGCCAGACGGGCACCGGCCAAACTCGTGATGTGGATGGTGGGGCTGCTGGTGATCGCGTTGTCGAGCTGGCGGCTCTGGGCGGAATTCGACGAGGCGGTTCATGTCCTGATCGCCCGTAGCCTGGCGTTGTTTGGCGGGGGTCCGTGAGCTACTCCCCGAAAGGTTCTGTGCGCCCCTCGGCGCGCGCGCCGGATTCGGGTTTCAGGCGGGTGAAACCCCTTGCCGGCGGAACTTTGGGCTGCGATGCTCTCGTTACACAGCAGTTTTCAAGGGATTGCGCCGGGGAGCAAAGATGACCAGACCAATCACCGTGAAGGATGGGGCGACAGCAGAGGCCGAGACGCCCATCGGGGCCACGGCAGTCAACCGCCGGGACCTGTTTGCATGGAGCGCCGGGCTCGGTCTTGCGACGGGAGCGGGAATGGCACATTCGGGCGGGCCGGCATTCGCCCAGACCGCCCCGCCGCCGGCCGCAGAACCGCTCCTGAAACCGCCGGTCCCGTCCTTCCCGTCGGGAATCGATCCCTGGATCGTGCGCTCGACCGAAAAGGTGGTCGGCCTTCAATATACCGATCGCGAACGCGCGCTGCTGCTCAAGGGCCTCGATGAGCAGATCGCCGCCCTCGCCCGGTTGCGTGGCGTCAAACACGACAATTCACTCGCTCCGGCCAGTGTGTTTTCGCCGAAACTGCCGGGGGCAGTCTTTGCCCCGCAAGCCAATCGGGTGCGGCTGAAGCCATCAGGTCCGGCCCCGGCCCTGCCTGCTAATCCCGCCGATATCGCGTTTGCTTCGGCTGCCCAGCTCGGTCGCTGGATCCGCAGCGGGGCCCTGACTTCGCGGGCACTGACCGAAATCTTTCTCGACCGCATCGCCCGCCACGCGCCGGGCCTGCACAATTTCATCACCGTGACCCCCGAACGCGCCCGCGCCGAAGCCGATGCCGCCGATCGCGATGCCAAAGCCGGGCGTTTCCGCGGGCCCCTGCATGGCGTGCCTTATGCGCTGAAGGATTTGTTCGACGCAGAAGGAATCGCCTCCACCTGGGGCGCGGAACCGTATAAAAACCAGATCGCGCGCCGCGATTCCACGGTGGTGCGGAAATTACGCGAGGCGGGGGCCGTTCTGCTCGGCAAAACCGCAGTCGGCGCACTGGCCTATGGCGACATCTGGCATGACGGGGTGAGCCGCAATCCGTGGAACCCGGTCGAGGGCTCGTCCGGCTCCTCGGCGGGCTCGGCGAGCGCGATTGCGGCGGGCCTTTGCGGCTTTGCCATCGGCACAGAGACATTGGGCTCGATCATCTCGCCCTCCCAAAGATGTGGAACCACGGGTCTGCGCCCCACTTTCGGCCGGATCAGCCGGGCGGGGGCCATGGCCTTGTGCTGGTCGCTCGACAAGGTCGGGCCGATTTGCCGCTCTGTCGAGGACACGGCTTTGGTCCTGTCGGTCCTCAATGGCCAGGACCCGGACGATGCCGGCTCGCTTGACCATGGCTTTGAATATGAGACCACCCCGAATGTGGCCGGAATGCGCGTCGGGCACGACCCCGAATGGTTTTCGGGCAATTCTGCCAATGATGTGGACCGCAAGGCGCTGGACGCGGCCAGGGCGCTGGGCGTAAAGCTGGTGCCCTTCAAACTGCCCGATCTGCCCTATGATCTGTTGTCGACCATGGTGGAGGCCGAGGCTGCAGCTGCGTTTGCCGAACTGACGCTGGACAATCAGGACGATCTCCTGCGCTGGCAGGACGAAAACGCATGGCCGAACACTTTTCGGCGGGTGCGTTTCTTTCCGGCAGTGGATTATATCCAGATCGACCGGCTGCGCCGTCAGGTGATGATCGCCACGCAATCCGCCTTTTCGGGGGTGGATGCCGTCCTCGCCCCCAATTTTGTGGCCAATCTGCTGCTTGTCACCAATTTCACCGGCCATCCTTGCCTGTGCCTGCGCGCAGGCTTTGTCGAACGCACCCCGCGCACTCTGTTCGATGCGCCCATCGACCCGTCAGCCAGCCCGTTCCGCGCGACCCATAATGTCAGTGTATGGGCCAATCTGTATGAGGAGCGCGCGGCGATCCGGCTCGGCCAGGCACTGGAGGCCCGCCTCAATGTCGCAAGCGAGCGTCCGCCCGGGTTGGGGTAAATGACAGAGACCGGAGGGGAAGGTTCCAACCGGTCGCAGCAACCGAGGGCCCCGCGAATGGTCGGCGAAACGCCCCTCACGGGGACAGGCGATAGCCGCCGGTCTCCGTGATCAACAATTTGGCATTGGCGGGGTCGGGTTCGATTTTCTGACGCAAGCGGTAAATATGGGTTTCCAGCGTGTGGGTGGTCACATTGGAATTATAGCCCCAGACCTCGCGCAGCAATTCGTCACGCGCCACCGATTTCGCCCCCGCGCGGAACAGATATTTGAGAATATTGGTTTCCTTGTCGGTCAGCCGGATCCGCTTTTCGCGCGGACCAGTCAGCACTTTCTGGGAGGGGACGAATTCATAGGGCCCGATGCGAAACACGGCGTCTTCCGTGTGCTCATGGCTGCGCAGATGGGCCCGCACCCTTGCCAGCAGCACCGCGAATTTCACTGGCTTGAGCACATAATCGCTCGCCCCATAGCCGAAGCCGAGAATCGTGTCGGCATCGGTGGTCGCATCTGCGGTCATCATGATGATCGGGGATTTGAAGCGGTTGTCGCGCAGCATGCGGCAGGCTTCGCGGCCATCCATATCGGGCAGGCTGACATCGAGCAGAACGAGGTCTGGCCGCTTCGTCTTCAACTGCCGCAGCATCTCCCCGGCACTGTGAAGCGTCTCGACCTGAAAGTCGTCATAGACGGATAATTGCTCCGCGAGCAGCGAAGCGAGCATGGTGTCGTCATCGACGATGAGGATTGTTTTTGCTTGGGTCATGGCTATGAAATGAGATATCGATGGTCCGATTGCAACCGCCAAATCCTGAACTTTTAGTGAAAAAATGGCCAACTATCCACACTTTACGGTGAGTATATGGTGATTGCGGTCGAAGCGCCATTAGTTCTCCGATTTGGTTCCCGGAAGTTTCGCTGCACAATTGGCCGAAGCGGTTTCATCCCCGCCGAGGTAAAATGCGAGGGCGACGGGGCAAGCCCGACCGGTTCATGGCGATTATGGCGCGTGCTCTACCGCGCTGACCGGGTAAGCCCGCCTTGCTCGCATCTGCCTTTGGACCGGCTGGCACCCGGGGATGGCTGGTGCGATGCGCCCGATAACCCCGCTTATAACCGGAAAATCCGTTTCCCGTTTGCGGCCTCGGCCGAGCATTTGTGGCGGGAGGATCATGTCTATGATTACATTGGTATTCTCAGCCATAATGGCGATCCCGTTACACCCGGAGCGGGCAGCGCCATCTTTCTCCACCTCGCCCGACCTGATTGGGCCGCGACCGAGGGCTGCGTGGCAATCGCGCAGGACAGTTTCGAGCATATCCTCGCGCATGCGCCCGCCAATTGCCGGGTCGTGATCGGTCCCGGTCCATGAACGGCCCCGGTGCATGAGCAGCTAACCGGACGAATATTGGATTTGGCGTGAGCCCATGATTACGGCAGGGCGCGGCAATGGCCTCACGCGGGTGCGTTGAGCGCTTCCTCGAGCTGCGAAAAGCTCGGCTGGAAATGACCGGGCACGGCGGTACGGCCGATCTCGATCGATACTTGTGCGGCGCACCCATGAAGATGGGCGACCAGCACCGCCTGGATGATGCGGTAAAAATGGCCCTCTTCCTCGACGATCTGCGACAGACGCTGCGAGAAGGGTCCGATGAAACCATAGGCGATGAACACGCCAAGAAACGTTCCCACCAGCGCGCCGCCGATCGAGGCACCCAATTCCTCGGGCGGGGCGGTGATCTTGGACATGGTCTTGATCACGCCCAGCACGGCGGCCACGATGCCCAATGCCGGCATGGCATCGGCGATCGCCTGAATGGCGTGGACCGGCCCCTGTGCCTCGTGATGGTGCTTTTCGAGCTGCTTTTCCATCACATCCTCGACCTGATGGGGGTCTTCGAGGTTCATCGTCATCATCCGCAAGGTATCGCAGATGAAATCCACCGCGAAATGATCCTTGAGGATTTTGGGATAATTGGAAAAGATCGTGCTTTCCTTGGGGTTGTCGATATGCTGTTCCAGCGCGACAACGCCCTTGGTCTTCATCACCTTGGTCAATTGAAACAGAAGGGTCAAAAGCTGCTGGAAGTCTTTCTTGTTCCATTTGGGACCGGAAAAGACCTTGGCAAAGCCCCCGCCGGTGGCCTTGATCGTTTCAAGCCCGTTGCCGATGATGAAGGCACCGAGCGCCGCGCCGCAAATGGTAATCATCTCGTGCGGCGCGGCATAAATGATGACGTCGAATTTGCCGCCGGCCATCATATAGCCGCCGAACACCAGCGCAAACACGCAGACGATGCCGATGATCGCAAACATTGGGCGTGCGCTCTTCCACCATTATTGCGCCTTGTCCATTCTGGCGGCGCTTGTGAATTTCAGCTATAAACCAAACTGATTAAATTCAGATGACCGGACGAAGTAATTCGCTTACGCAGCGTCTTCGGTCTTTCGCTGGATCACGGGCGCATAAATTACCGCCAGCATATTCTGGGCGTCGCGCGCGATATCAATCAGTTCCTGGCTGAGATCTTCCGTCTCACTCGAAACATAATTGACGAGATTACGGGCCATCCGCGCCAGATGTGGTGCCTGGGCGATCAATTGGGCCTGCATCTCGACCTTGCGGGGGTCGCGGTCATATTCGGCACCCGGCACCCGCCAGCCGCCCCATTCGCCCTCGGTGGCAACCACCGGATAGGTCCCGGGCAGAGGATGATGGCCGGCCTCGCTCTCATGCTGCCAGCGATTGCGGGCACGCAGAACGCGCCAGTCGCCGGCTTCGACAGTCTGGCTCTCATTGACACGCGATTCGGCCAGCAATTCATGGGCACCGAAATCGCGGCCGAGCCCGAGGTCGTAATGAACGCGAATGGGTTCCTCGACGCCCTTGACCCATTGCGGGATCACGCGTTCGATCACGGCCCAGGTGCCGACCGTCTTCACGAACACGCGCTGATTCTTGTGAAATAACGCTTTGGCCATGATTGCTCGTCCGATCCGCCAGCCAAAATGCCATCCTGGGCCCAAAATGCCAATCGGGGCGATGCTGACTATCGGGAACCTTTACCATGCAAGCCTTGGTTTTCCCTTAATATGGGGAAATCCCGCACGACAAAGCCGGGCCCGCTGCGGCGGACCCGGTCCGAATATGTCGGGAAAAAGGAAATATCAGGCCGAAGCGGCCAGTTCCTCGGCCATTTTCTCGGCTTTTTTCACGGCATCCTCGATCGTGCCGACCATATAGAAGGCGGCTTCCGGCAAATGGTCATATTTGCCTTCGACGAGGCCCTTGAAGCCGCGGATGGTGTCCTCGAGCGCCACCAGCACGCCTGGTGAGCCCGTGAACACTTCGGCCACATGGAAGGGTTGCGACAGGAAGCGCTCGATCTTGCGGGCGCGCGCCACTGCGAGCTTGTCGTCCTCGGACAATTCGTCGAGGCCGAGAATGGCGATGATATCCTGCAGGGCCTTATAGCGCTGGAGAACTTCCTGCACCTGGCGGGCGACGGCATAATGTTCGGCCCCGACCACGCGCGGCTCGAGAATGCGCGATGTGGAATCGAGCGGATCCACCGCCGGATAAATGCCCTTTTCCGCGATCGAGCGCGACAGCACGGTTGTGGCGTCCAGATGGCTGAACGAGGTCGCAGGCGCCGGATCGGTCAAATCATCGGCCGGGACATAGATCGCCTGGACCGAGGTGATGGAGCCGCGGTTGGTCGAGGTGATCCGCTCCTGCAATGTTCCCATGTCGGTGGCAAGTGTCGGCTGATAGCCCACGGCCGAGGGAATACGCCCGAGCAGCGCCGACACTTCCGACCCCGCCTGGGTGAAGCGGAATATATTGTCGACGAAGAAAAGGACATCCTTGCCCTCGGCATCGCGGAAATATTCGGCCTGCGCCAGACCGGTCAAAGCCACGCGGGCACGGGCACCGGGGGGCTCATTCATCTGGCCAAAGACCAGTGAGCAGCGCGATTTCCCGCCGCCACCTTCCTCATTGACCCCCGACTCGATGAATTCGTGATAGAGGTCATTGCCCTCGCGCGTGCGTTCGCCCACACCCGCAAACACCGAATAGCCGCCATAGGCCTTGGCGATATTATTGATCAGCTCCTGAATGAGCACGGTCTTGCCCACGCCCGCCCCGCCGAACAGGCCGATCTTGCCGCCCTTGGCATAGGGGCACAGAAGGTCGAGCACCTTGATCCCCGTCGCCAGAATTTCCGATTCCGTTCGCTGGTCCACAAAATCAGGGGCCTTCTGGTGAATGGACCGACGATGCGGGGTTTCGATGGGCGCGCCTTCGTCGACCGGATCGCCGACCACATTCATGATGCGACCGAGCGTTGCCGGGCCCACCGGGACGGTGATCGGCGCGCCCGAATCGCGCACCGGATGGCCGCGCACGAGGCCTTCGGTCGCATCCATGGCAATGGTGCGGACCATATTCTCGCCCAGATGCTGGGCGACTTCGAGCACCAGCCGCACTTCCTTGCCATTCTGATCGAGATTGGTGGTCTCGAGCGCGTTCAGAATATCGGGCAATGCGCCGTCGAATTCGACATCGACCACGGCACCGATGATCTGGGCGACTCGGCCCGTCGGGCGGCCCGACGGGTGGTCTGTGTGGGAGCCGGTGTGAGACATGGTTGCGAAATTCCCTGGTTCAGTGATTAACGAAATGAAGTGGCAAATGGCGAAAATGTTGTCGCATTGGACAATCAAGCCGGCATCGGAATTGCGTTGGGCGGGCAAACGGATCGCGATGGCCCTACAACGCCTCCGCGCCCGAAATGATCTCGATCAGTTCCCGCGTGATATTGGCCTGACGCTGACGGTTATATTGCAATGTGAGCTTCTTGATCAGATCTCCGGCATTGCGGGTCGCATTGTCCATGGCGGCCATGCGTGCCGCCTGTTCCCCGGCCGCGTTCTGTAATAGCGCATTCAGGGTCCGCGAACTGACATAAAGCGGCAAGAGGCCTTCGAGAATGGCGGTCTCGTCGGGCTCATATTCATAGGCCGCGCCGTTGAGGTCGCTCTCGCCGGCCGACATCCCGCCCGGCGCGCCGCCCGTTTCGGCCTTGACCGGAATGAGCTGGCTCGCGGTCGGGATCTGCGCCAGAACCGACTGAAAACGGCTATAGATCAGGGTCGCCACATCGAATTCGCCGGCATCGAAGCGCGGAAGGACCTGGTCGAGCACCTTCCGGGCTTCCGCCGCGCCGAGCCGTCGGACAGCCGACAGATCGACATGATCGATCATCAAGGCACCATAGGTCCGCTTCAAAAGGTCGCGTCCCTTGCGCCCGACGGTCAGGAGTTTCACCACCTTGCCGGCAGCGGTGAGCCGGCCGATTTCCTGGCGCGCCAGCTTGACGATATTGCCGTTAAACCCGCCGCACAGACCGCGTTCGGCGGTGACCACGACCAGCAGATGAACGGTGTCGCGCCCCGTTCCGCGCATCAGCGCAGGTGCCGAATCCTCACCCGCCACCGATTGCGCGAGATTGGCCACGACCGCAGCGATGCGCGCAGCATAGGGCGCCGCGGCCTGCGCGTTCTCCCGCGCGCGCCGGGCCTTGGTGGCGGCGACCAATTGCATCGCTTTGGTGATCTTCTGCGTGCTCTTGACGCTGGCGATTCGGTTTCGAAAACTTTTGAGAGAGGGCATCAGCCTGAATGCTTTTCGGAAATCGGAACTTTGTTTGGCGGAGTGCTAACCCATTGCCGAAGGCCGCGCAACGTCCGTCCGACAGCGAAACCAGTGCGGGACGGAGCCCGCCTTGACCAGATTGGTCAAGGCGGGTAGGATTTTGGATGGTCCAGGTCAATCTCTATGAAGCAAAGACGCAGCTTTCCCGGCTGGTTGAACGCGCAGCGCGTGGTGAGACGATCGTCATCGCCAAAAACGGCACGCCCATGGCGGCACTCACCGCCCTCAACGCCGCGCCCGCGCCAAAGCGTGTGCCTGAATTCGGCTTCCTGAAAGACGAATGGCCGCCCTTCACCGATGAGGATTGGGCCGAAAGCGAGCGTTATCTGTCGGAATTGCTCGAAAAAAGTGCCAATGAGGAAATCTGATGTTCCTCGACACCAATGTCATCATCAACCTGGTGCGGGAACCCGACCGGATCAATCATCGGGCTCTGGCGCGCTTGCGCGATCCTGATGAATATCGCTGCACGAGCCGCGTCACCTTCTGGGAAATTACCATCAAGCACCGCAAGGGCAAATTGCCGATGCCGGCCCCGTTTTCCATCGCGCCGGAGGAAACGTTTTCAAGCTGGTGCGCGCGCGCGGTGATCGACATCCTGCCGCTCGGTGCCGCGCATATCGGTCTGGCCATGCGGCTCGATTTTGCCCATGACGACCCGTTCGACCGCCTGATCGCCGCAACCGCCATCGCTGAAGGGCGCGAGCTTGTCACCAGCGACGCGCATTTCCGGAATTGTGGCGGCCTGCGGCTGATTCTGGTCTGAGCAAACGGTGATTATGCGGCCGAAAAAATCGCACCATAGGCGGTGAGCGCGCCTTTGATCCCCGTTTCGATATCGTCCGACCATTTCTTTTTGGTGCGGATATCGGCCAGCAGATCGGCACGTTCTGCACGCAGAAAGCGCCGCAGACCGGCTTCATAGGCCCGGACCTTGCTGGCCTCGATCGTGTCCAGATAGCCGCGCGTGCCGGCATAGATCAGCACGGATTGCTCCTCGACCGGCACCGGCGAAAACTGGTCCTGCTTGAGCAGTTCGGTCAGCCGCGCGCCGCGATTGAGCAGGCGCTGGGTCGATGCGTCGAGATCGGAACCGAATTTGGCGAAGGCGGCCATTTCCCGATATTGGGCGAGCTCGCCCTTGATCGCGCCGGCGACCTTTTTCATCACTCCGATCTGGGCGGAAGATCCCACACGGCTCACCGAGATGCCGACATTCACCGCCGGCCGCACGCCCTGATAGAACAGATCGGTTTCAAGGAAGATCTGGCCGTCGGTGATCGAGATCACATTGGTCGGGATATAGGCCGAGACGTCATTGGCCTGGGTCTCGATGATCGGCAGCGCGGTCAGCGAGCCGCCCTTGTGATCCTCATTGAGTTTCGCGGCGCGTTCGAGCAGGCGGGAATGGAGATAGAACACGTCGCCCGGATAGGCCTCGCGGCCCGGCGGGCGGCGCAGAAGCAGCGACATCTGGCGATAGGCCACCGCCTGCTTGGACAGGTCATCATAAATGATCAGCGCATGCATGCCATTGTCGCGAAACCATTCGCCCATGGCGCAGCCGGCAAAGGGTGCCAGAAATTGCAGCGGTGCGGGCTCGGAAGCGGTTGCAGCCACCACGATCGTGTATTCGAGCGCGCCGCGTTCCTCGAGCGTCTTGACGATCTGGGCGACCGTCGAGCGCTTCTGGCCGATCGCCACATAGACGCAATAGAGCTTTTCGCTCTCCGTGCCCTTGGAATTGATGTCCTTCTGGTTGAGGATGGTGTCGATCGCCACCGCAGTCTTGCCGGTCTGACGGTCGCCAATGATCAGTTCGCGCTGGCCGCGGCCGATCGGAATCAGCGCATCGATCGCCTTGATGCCGGTCTGCATCGGTTCATGCACGCTTTTGCGCGGCAGAATGCCGGGCGCCTTGACATCCACCCGGCGGGTTTCGGCGATGTCCTTGAGGGGGCCCTTGCCGTCGATCGGCTCGCCCAGCGGATTGACCACCCGGCCCAGCATGCCGCGACCCACGGGGGCGGAAACGATGTCGCGCGTACGCTTGACGATATCGCCTTCCTTCAGTCCGCGATCGTCCCCGAAAATCACCACACCGACATTGTCGCTTTCGAGATTGAGCGCCATGCCCTTCACGCCGCCGGGAAATTCCACCATTTCCCCGGCCTGGACATTGTCGAGCCCATAGACCCGCGCGATGCCGTCGCCGACCGACAGGATCTGGCCGACATCGTCGAGACGGGTGTCAACGCCGAAATCCTTGATCTGCTTTTTGAGAATATCGGTAATTTCCGAAGCGCGAACTTCCATGGCGGAAGGCTCCTGTCAGACAATCGAAACACGGATGGGAAGGGATCAGGCGCGGAGCAGGCTCCGGCGGAGATGGTCGAGTTGCCCCGAAAGGCTTGAATCATACAGCCGCGAGCCGATGCGCAGCGTCATTCCACCGAGCAAGGACGGGTCGGTCCCGGTGTCCAGGTCGGGCTCGGCCCCCAAAGCATGTTTGAGCATGGCTGTCAGCCGGGCGGTCTGGTCTTGCGTCAGGGGCGTGGCGGTTTTGGCGGTGACCCGAATCTGTCCGCGCTGCTTTGCGAGGCGGACGAAAAAGGCCTCGATCATGTCGCCAAGCGCCGAAGCCCGGCCGGCATGGGCCACGACCTGCACGAATTGCACAACCGAAAGTGGCGCGCCGGCGGCCGTAGCGATCGCGGCAAGGGCATTTGCCTTGCCCTCTTTTGCCGCGACGGGCGCGCGCATCAGCCGGACGAGGTCAGGATTCGAATTCCAGATGGCGCGAAGGATTCCAAGGCTTTGGGCGACCGGGTCGATCTGGCCGGCTTCTTCAGCCAGTTCAAGCAGCGCGCCGGAATATCTCTGGACCGCGGCCTGGCCCGATCGTGATGAAGCCCCCAAGGATGCACTCTCAGACTGAACGGGCGCGGTCCCTCAGGGCGGCGCATTGAAAACGGGAAGAATTCGCCATCCGCCGCGACCGGGCGAGGCATGAGCTGACCGGGCTCGTAACATAGCAATTTCAGCGATTCAACGCCCGCCCGCTGCCCGCAGGACAAATTCGGCATCGGTATCCCGGCGGAAGCGCGCGGCCGAAATCGGCTCCGCCGCGCGCGCTTCCTGCCCGCGTGGGATTCAGCGGCCGACAAGGCGCAGGAAACGGTCCTGGAGAACCGGGTCGTCCCTGAAACTGCCCAGAAAACTGGTGGTCACCGTCGTCACCTGGCGGTGATGCACGCCGCGCGTGGTCATGCATTGATGGGCCGCGTCGATCATCACCGCGACCCCGGCGGGATCAAGCGCGCGCGACAGGCTCTCGGCGATCTGCTGGGTCATGGTTTCCTGGGTCTGGAAACGCTTCGAATAGATTTCCACGACCCGCGCAATTTTTGAAATCCCCACCACCTTGTCCTTCGGCGCATAAGCGACAAAGGCCTTGCCAAGGATAGGGGCCATATGGTGTTCGCAATGGCTTTCCACCTCGATATCCTTGAGGACAACGAGATCGTCATAGCCCTGCACATCCTCGAAGGTTCGCGAAAGTTCCTTCTCCGGATTGGCTTCATAGCCCGAAAACCACTCGCCAAAGGCATCCACGACGCGCTTGGGCGTATCGATCAGGCCTTCGCGGGAAGGATCATCCCCCGCCCAGGCCAGAAGCGTCCTGACCGCTTTCATCGCCTCTTCCCGGCTCGGTCGCACAAGCTTGCCCGGCTTCACCCGGGAATCCACCATTCCATCCATGATTTCGTCTTTCCACTACGAGGGGCGGGGGTCGAGCCGCCGGGTCGCCCAAAGGGACCCGCGGACTTAACGCCCTCCCAAACCGCCCCAACGGGGCCAGGAGCGCCTCGCGCATTTCCGGGATAATCCTCCCTGCGCCAGACGAATTGCAAACAGATTGGGACACATGGCTATCCCTTTGACCACCGTCCAGTCCCTTTCTGCATGCGGTCATCAACAGCCATGCGTGTTCCGGTCCTTTTCACCGGAATGTGATTTCAGGTGGTGCGCAAGGTTACCGTGATGCCACGAATATCAGGACCAATAGTCCGGAAAGCCGGGAATGATGCAAGGCGAAAGCCAATCAGGATTTGCGTTTCCGCATCACAAGATCGCGCGCTGCACCCTGCGCCGGCCACCCGGCGCCCGCATCGGGAGTCTTGCAAGTAGACGGCGTTCGGCGGCAAAGGATTCCCATTCCGGGCGACTTGATGCATGAAGCGGCCGTCATTCTGCTGCCGCCGGACCCATTCCATGACTGAAATCGTGCTCTACAACACCATGGCGCGCGCCAAACAGGCCTTTATCCCGGCCGATCCGCGCCGCGTGACGCTCTATGTCTGCGGACCGACCGTCTATAATTACGCCCATATCGGCAATGCCCGCCCCGTCGTGGCATTTGACGTGCTGTTTCGGCTGTTGCGCGCCAGATATGGTGCAGAGCACATCGTCCATGCGCGCAATTTCACCGATATCGACGACAAGATCATCGCCCGCGCCCGCGAAACCGGAGAGCCGATCCAGGAACTCACCCGGCGCTTTGCCGATATCTATCGGGCCGACATGGCGGCCCTGGGCAATCTGCCGCCCGATTTCGAACCGCGCGCCACCGACCATGTGTCAGGGATGCTGACGCTGATCGAAGGCCTCGTCGCCAAAGGTCATGCCTATGCCACACCATCGGGGGTGTGGTTCAGCGTCGCTTCCATGCCCGATTACGGAAAATTATCCGGCCGGACGCTGGCGGATCTGCTTCACGGGGCCCGGGTGGAGGCCATGGACGACAAAAACGACCCGGCGGATTTTTCCCTGTGGAAAGCGGCAAAGCCCGGCGAGCCCTTCTGGGACAGCCCCTGGGGACCGGGCCGTCCCGGCTGGCATATCGAATGCTCGGCGATGATCGAGGCGATCCTTGGCCGCACCATCGATCTTCATGCCGGCGGGCATGATCTCATCTTCCCGCATCACGAAAACGAAATCGCCCAATCCGAATGCGCCCATGACGCACCACTCGCCCGGTTCTGGCTGCATAACGGATTCCTGACCATGGATTCCGAAAAAATGTCCAAAAGCCAGGGCAATGTGGCGCTCATCCATGATTTGTTGGCGGATTGGCCGGGCGAGGTGCTGCGTTTTGCGCTGCTCTCTGGCCATTACCGCGCGCCGCTCGATTTCACGACCGGCCTGCTCGAACAGGCGAAGGCCACCCTCGACCGGCTCTATGGCGCGCTTGAGCGCGCCGATGCGGCGGCAGGGGCAGCACCTGGCACCGGAGACTTCGCGCCATCGCCGGAGATTTGGGCGGCGCTCGCCGACGACCTCAATAGCCCGGAGGCGCTGGCCGGGCTGTCGGGATTGGCTGCGTCACTCAACAAGGCCCGAATTCCGGCAGAGATCACGGAAATTGCCGGACAATTACGGGCATCGGGCGAGATGATGGGCCTGCTCGGTGCCGATCCCGCGCATTGGTTCCGGGCGAAAGCCGGCGATGGGGATTCCGATGCGATTGAGGCGCTGGTCGCTGCCCGCACTGCCGCGCGCGCCGCCCGCAACTGGGCCGAAGCCGATCGCCTGCGCGATCAGCTCAATGCCGCCGGGGTGGAAGTGCTGGACGGGGCCGGCGGTTCCAGCTGGCGGCGGCGCTGAGGAACAAGGGCGATGCCGGCCTGAAGCCCGCTCACGGCCTGAAGCCCGCTCACGGGCAGAGATTGGGCGCGCAAGCGTGCAGGGCATTGACCGCGCTTTCCCATTCATCGTTCCACGGAAAATCCGTGGCGGCGAGATCGGTTTCCAGTTGCGCCATGGTCGTCGCCCCCAGAATGACCGAGGTAACAAAGGGCCGGGTCTCGCAGAATTTGAGCGCCGCATGTTCGGGCAGCACGCCTTTGGCGGTGGCAAGGTCAAGATAGCGCTCGATGGCGTGCAGGGCCTCCGGGCTTTCATAACGCTGCATGCGGTTGAACAATTGCTTGCGCGAGCCGGCGGGCAGGGCCCCGTCCCGGTATTTGCCGGTGAGATAGCCCTGGGCGAGCGGCGAATAGGCCAGCAAGCCGACCTCTTCGCGCAAGGCGATCTCGGCGAGGCCGGTCTCGAAGGTGCGGTTGACGAAATTATACGCGTTCTGGATGGAGGCGATGCGCGGCAGGCCCCGCTTTTCGGCTTCTGCGACAAAGCGCGTCACGCCCCAGGCGGTTTCGTTCGACACCCCGATATGACGCAGATTGCCCTTGTCCACATGGCGGCCCAGCGCTTCGAGAATGATCTCGAAAGGTGTATAATCCATCGGATAATCGCGATAACCATGTCCGCCGAACACCTGAATGGCGCGGTCGGGCCAATGCAATTGATAGAGGTCGATATAATCGGTCTGAAGGCGGCGCAGCGAGCCCTCGACCGCCTCGTCGATCTGGGCGGGATTGATGCGCGTGCCCTGCTTTTCGGCGCGAAACCAGTCCCACGGGCTGCGCCCGGCGATCTTGGTGGCGATGACGACATCGCTGCGATTCCCACGCGCCTTCATCCAGGTGCCGATGATCCGCTCGGTCGCGCCCTGGGTCTCCGGGCGCGGCGGGATGGCATAGGCTTCGGCCGTGTCGAAGAAATTGATCCCGAAAGCGCGGGCGCGGTCCATCTGTTCGTGACCCTCGGCCTCGCTGTTCTGTTCGCCAAAGGTCATGGTGCCAAGACAAAGGCTCGAAACCTTGATTCCGGTGCGGCCGAGCGGGCGGTAATCCATGTGAAATGTCCTGTTGTGGTCTGATGGGGTCTGATGGAGCCGGATGGGAAAAGTGGCAAATAACAGGATCGGCGTCAGTTTTTCCGGGTCAGCAGATAACGCGCTGCCCCGCGCAAGGGATCGGCCGCCGGGCCAAATTCAATGAGATGGGCTTCGGCGCGCATGGCAATTTCCATCGCCTTCATCCGCGCGCCGTCGAGCCCGAGCAATTTCACAAAAGTTGCCTTGTCGAGATCAGCGTCCTGGCCGGCGGGCTTGCCCAGTTCCTCGGCGGTTGACGTCGCGTCCAATATGTCGTCCGTCACCTGAAAGGCAAGCCCGAGATCATCGGCAAACGCATGGAGCGCCGAGATCTGGCGCGCTTCCGCGCCGCCCAGCACGGCCCCCGCATGGATTCCAAACCGGATCAGCGCCCCGGTCTTGAGGGCCTGCAAATGGGCGACGCCGGCGAGATCGAGCCCGGCGCGCTCGGCCGAGAGGTCGATCATCTGGCCGCCAACCATGCCTTCATGACCCGCCGCAATGGCGAGGTCGACCACCAGACGCGCGCGGATCTGCGCGTCGGGATGGGTTTCTTCTCCCGCCATGATTTCGAAAGCGAGAGTCAGCAGACCGTCGCCCGCCAGAATGGCGGTGGCCTCGTCAAAAGCGCGATGGAGCGAGGGATTGCCGCGTCGCAGATCGGCATTGTCCATGGCCGGCAGATCGTCGTGAATGAGGCTGTAGCAATGGATCATTTCGAGTGCCGCACCCGCCCGCACGCTGCGCATCCGCGGAACGCCGAACAGATCGCCCGCCGCGAGTGTGAGAAAGGGCCGGAATCTCTTGCCGCCATCGAGCGCCGAATAGCGCATGGCCGCGAGCACCCGCGCGCGCGCGCCATTCCCGACCGGGATCAAGTGGTCGAGCGCGGCCTGCGCCAATTCCGCGGCTTCCCTGATTCTTGCGCCGAAGGCGGACTCTGTTGCCGATATTTCCATCCTGATCCCCGTTGGTCATTTCTGTGGTCACTTCTGTGGTCGCCCCTGTGGTCGCCCCTGTGGTCGCCCCTGTGGTCGCGCCTGTGGTCGCCTCTGCGGGTGCCGTTTTGGCGCGCACCGGGCTGCCAGCACCGGCCCTGAAAGCCGGTGCGCCATATTTTGTTGCCAAAAATTCTGCGACAATCCCGTGCAGTCCTTCCTGATCAGCGCCTCTTAATCAGGCAAGCGCCGCTCGTCACGCATCTTTGACAATGATCCTCAGCGCCTCGCTTGCCCTTGATCGGATTAGCCGCTAATCCGAGCGTGGCGCTCGGTCTTTCCTGTTCCGAATCGGGGAAAGAATTGGGGGTGGAAGCGCTGCGGCGTTTCGGTTAATACGCGTGGCGTCGGTGGGGTCCTTTCCGGCGGCGAAGAAGTGCCGACGGCACGCTGTCAGATGAAATTGGCGGCCCTGATTGAACATGGCGGCCCCGGTAAAATGGCGGCCCCCGGTAAAATGGCGGCCCGGGATTCACGAGAATGGGGAATTGCGGATGAATGCGACCGAAGCGGCCCATGCAGGAAACGGGGCGGCCGGCCTCGAACCGGGTCAGGACAATCTGCGCGTCGTTCTGGCCAAGCCCCGCGGATTTTGCGCGGGCGTGGAACGCGCGATCGAAATCGTCGAGCGCGCGCTCGATAAATATGGTGCGCCGGTCTATGTCCGCCATGAGATCGTGCACAACAAGCATGTGGTCGAGGATCTGAAAAAACGCGGCGCGATCTTTGTCGAGGAAGTCGACGAGATCCCCGAAGGCGCGATCACCATCTTCTCGGCCCATGGCGTGTCAAAGCGCGTGGAGGGAGATGCCTCCGGCCGCGGGCTCGAAGTCATCGACGCCACCTGTCCGCTGGTGACCAAAGTGCACAAGGAAGGCCGCCGTTATGCCGGCCAGGGTTACGACATTGTCCTGATCGGCCATCTGGGCCATCCCGAAGTTGAAGGCACTGTCGGCCAGATTCCGGGTCGCGTGCATGTTTTATGCACGGTGGAAGAGGTTCAAAGCCTTGAGGTCGAGGACCCCGAACGCGTGTCCTTCGTCACCCAGACCACCCTGTCGGTCAATGACACCAAGGAAGTGATCCAGGCGCTGAAGCGGCGCTTTCCCTCGATCACCGGCCCCGATACCCGTGACATCTGTTACGCCACCCAGAACCGCCAGGCGGCGGTGCTGAAAATGACCGAGGAGGTCGATCTGCTCCTCGTCGTCGGGGCACATAATTCCTCCAATTCCAATCGCCTTGCCGAAATCGGCATGCAGGAAGGCCTGCGCAGCCATCTGATCGAGGATGCGACGCGGCTCGACCCGGCCTGGCTCGAGGGGGTCAAGGTCGTGGGCCTGACCGCCGGAGCCTCGGCACCCGAGGCGCTGGTGCAGGGTGTGATCGCACGGCTCGCGCAGATCCGTCCGCTCGTGGTCGAGACCCTTGAAGGGGTGGAGGAAAATGTCCATTTCCGCCTCCCGCCGGAACTCGAAACCGATGCCGACCGGGCCCGCCTCGGCTGAGTGAGCCACGCAAGGCCGGTGAGATGCGCATTCCCCGGATCCGCCGGTCCCAAAAATAACCGATTCTGATGCCAGACAAGGATAAAGCCGTGACCGTACCATTCCGCCAGCAGCTCGATATGGGGCTTTACATTCTCAGGCAGAAGCTGAAGGGCAACCGGCATTACCCGCTGGTGCTGATGCTGGAGCCGCTCTATCGCTGCAATCTGGCGTGTTCGGGCTGCGGCAAGATCGATTTCCCTGCGCCCATTCTCAACAAGCGGCTGTCGGTGGAAGAATGCCTTCAGGCGGTCGATGAATGCGGCGCGCCAATGGTCTCCATTCCCGGCGGCGAACCGCTGCTGCACAAGGAGATCGGCGCGATCGTCAAGGGCATTGTGGCGCGGAAGAAATATGTCTCGCTGTGCACCAATGCGCTGTTGCTCGAAAAGAAGCTCGATCAGTTCGAGCCCTCGCCTTATCTGCAATTCTCGATCCATCTCGATGGATTGCGCGATCACCACGACCACGCGGTCGATCAGCCCGGCACCTTTGACAAGGCGGTTTCCGCTATCAAGGCCGCCCAGGCGCGCGGCTTCCGGGTCACGGCCAATGCCACGATCTTCGACAATCACCCGGCCGAGGAAGTCGCAAAATATCTCGATTTCTGCGCGGAGCTTGGCGTGGGCGTGTCGATCGCGCCGGGCTATGCCTATGAGCGCGCGCCCGACAAGGAACATTTCCTCAATCGCAAAAATACCAAGGAATTGTTCCGGAAAGTATTCGCGCTGGGCAAGGGCAAGAAATGGACCCTGACGCACACGCCACTCTATCTCGATTTTCTGGCGGGAAATCAGGAATATCTGTGCACGCCCTGGGGGATGCCGACGCGCAGCGTGTTTGGCTGGCAAAAGCCCTGTTATCTGCTCGGCGAAGGCTATGTGAGCACCTATAAGGAGCTGATGGAAACCACGGATTGGGATACCTATGGCACCGGTCGCTATGAAAAATGCGCCAATTGCATGGCCCATTGCGGCTATGAGCCTACAGCGGCCGACGCGGCCTTTTCCAACCCGCTGAAAATGCTGCTGGTCAGCGCGCGGGGCATTCGCACCGAGGGGCCAATGGCTCCGGAAATTCCACTCGGCGACAGCCGCCCGGCCATCGATGTGCATGACAGGATCGTTGCGGAACAAATGTCGAAGATCGAGCGCGAATCCGGGGCAAAAATCGCACGCAGCACCGAGCTTGTGGACTGATTTAACAGTAAATCAGCGGCGATCGCAGTTTCGTACCGGTGCCAGGTCTGACTGGAAGGCCACACTCCCGAAGGAATGCGTCGCATTGGGTCGCGTGGGAGCGATTGTCGATTGCCAAGCCGCTATTGGCGGAGATAAACCGGAATTATGGGAAGAGTACTCCGATCACCTGAATCCGGTCGATCGGGCACACCCCCTGGATTCGGACCCGGTTTCCGGCGGCCACCCAAACGCGAAAGTATAACAGCACGCATGCAGCCTACGCCGACAACCAATCCTGATCTCCCGCTTCGTACCGGCGATTTTTCGACGCTCGCGGAAGCGATCGATTATGCGGCGCAGGGCCAGACCGGGCTCAATTTCTATTCGGCGCGCGGAGATCTGGTTGACCGGATGACCTATGCCGAGTTGCGGACCGCCGCTGTGTCAGGCGCGCGCAGGCTGCTGGGCATGGGGCTCATGCGCGGGGACCGGGTGGTATTGCTGGCCGATACCTGCCGCGAATTTGTCGAAGGCTTCTTCAGCTGTATTTACGCCGGCCTTGTTCCCGCACCGGTCGCCATTCCCGTGGTCTTTGGTGAGCATGCCGAATATATTGCCGGGCTGCGGCGACGGGTTCTGGGCTGCGGTGCGCGCGCTGTCATTGGCACGACCGGCTTGCAGAATCTGCTGGCCGAAGCGGTGGGGGATCTCGATCTCCTTTATGCCGGCCCCGGTGCCGACCTCGCCAATCGACCGGAAACAGACATCGAACTTGTGCCGCCAAAGGCCGAAGATCTGGCCTATCTGCAATATTCATCCGGCTCCACGCGCGATCCGGCCGGGATCGAGATTCCCCATCACGTGCTGATGGCCAATTCGCATTTCGTTGCTGCACATGGATTACAGGCGCGCGAGGGCGATCGCTGTGTGTCCTGGCTGCCGCTCTATCACGATATGGGCTTTGTCGGCTTTCTGTTGATGCCGGCCGCGATGCAGATGTCGATCGATCTCATTCCAACGCGCGAATTCGTGCGGCGGCCGATCACCTGGCTCCAGCTCATTTCCCGCAATCGCGGCACTTTGTCCTATAGCCCGTCCTTCGGCTACGAATTATGCACGCGGCAGGCGGCGCGCGCCAGTCTCGATGGGCTCGACCTGTCTTCCTGGCGCGCGGCGGGTATTGGCGGGGACATGGTTCGACCGCAGATCCTCGATGATTTCGCGCGGATGTTTGCGCCCCATGGCTTCCGGAAGACTGCCTTTGTTCCGAGCTATGGGCTGGCGGAAGTGACGCTCGCCATTTCCTTTGCCCCGCTGGACAAGGGCCCGCGCGAATATCGGCTCGACCGCCGCAAGCTCGCCGATGGATTTGCCGTCGACGCGGCACCTGAAGACCATGATCCCAGAATGCTGGTCTCCTGCGGCACAATTTTGCCCGCACATGCAGCGGAAATCCGGAACGATTCGGGGCAGGTACAAGGCGATCGGATCGTGGGCCGGGTCTATCTGCGCGGACCGAGCCTGATGCGCGGCTATTACCTCAATCCCGATGAAACGGCGCGAATTCTCTCCCCGGATGGCTGGCTCGATTCGGGGGATCTCGGTTTTTCGAGCGATGGGGAGATCATCCTCACCGGGCGCGCCAAGGACCTCATTCTCGTCAATGGCCGCAATGTCTGGCCCCAGGACATTGAATGGCAGGTGGAGGCGCTCGAGCGCATGCGGCGCGGCGATGCCTGCGCTTTCTCGCTCGATGATGGCGGCAAGCAGGAACATGTGGTCCTGTTGGTGCAATGCCGGTCGAGCGATCCTGAAATTCGCGAGACCATTCGTCAAAGTGCCCGGGGGGTGTTGCGCAAGATGGGAGTGGGCGAGTCCGAAGTTCGGCTGGTCCCGCCCGGTGCGTTGCCGCAGACCTCGTCAGGCAAATTGAGCCGGTCGGCGGCGCGCAAAAAGTTTTTGGCTGGCGCGTTCGAGGCCTTTGACCGCGCGCCGGCCTCCGGTCCTGCCCCGGCCGATGAAGCTGTCTGAGCGTCTCGAAGGGTGCATCATTGCGCTGACCGGTGCCACCGGGTTTCTGGGGGGCCATATTCTCGATGCGCTGGTGGCGTCCGGCGCGCGGGTCCGGTGCCTTGTGCGCAGCCCGGCGGCGGCGGCGACGCTGGCCCTGCGGGGCGCAGAACCGATCCCCGGCGATCTGGTGGATGCCCCTGAATCCGAACCCGGCAGCCTCGGGCTGTTGGTCGCCAATGCGCAGGCGGTGATCCATTGTGCGGGGCTGACCAAAGCGCGCAATCGCGACGAATTCGCCCGCGCCAATATCGCCGGGACCGCGCGGCTGGCGGCCGCTTCGCGGGCGGCAGGGGTCGAACGCTATGTGCAAATGTCCTCGCTGGCCGCCATGCAGCCCGGGCTTTCCGATTACGCGGCAAGCAAATTTTCGGGCGAAGAAGCCGCCATGCGCGCGCTTTCGGGCCATGCCGGGCTGGTAATTCTGCGTCCGCCGGCGATTTTCGGACCCGGGGATCGCGAAATGGCCCCGCTCTGGGCGGCGGCCGGGCGCGGCGTGCTGCCTGCCCCGCAATTTCCCTCGGGAGGGACGCCCGCACGGCTCGCCATCGTCTATGTTGCCGATGTGGTGTCCGCGGTGTTGGCCACTGTGTCGTGGCCGACCGGCACTTTCAGCCTCAATGACGGCCGGCCCCATGGCTATCAATGGCCCGAGCTTGCGGCCATCCTCGCGCGCGTGCATGGACGGCCGGTACGGCTGATGCGTATTCCGCGCTTTGTTTTGACGGGAGCGGGCCATTTCACAGATTTTATTGTAAAAATCCGCAACCAACCGCAGGTTTTCGGGTCAGGGAAAGTGCGCGAGATGCTGCACCCGGACTGGACCTCGCCCGATGATGATCTGGCCCGGACCGGGCTGTGGAAGCCCGCCTGGGATTTCGAGCGGGGCCTGCGCGCCACATTGCAACCGGAATCCGGCGCAGTGGCGAACAACCCCGCAAAGTCATGATCCTTGCGGCCGCCAGCGCAAACGGGGTTCGCGAGCCGCACGGGTTTCGTCGAGTCGCCGGGCCGGCGCACGAAAGGGCGCGGCCTTGAGCGCAGGATCGCCAGCCTTGGCCCGTGCGGCGATCGCCAGCAAGGCATCGCAAAACCGGTCGAGATCGGCTTTGGATTCGGTCTCGGTCGGCTCGATCAGCATCGCCCCATGCACATTCAGCGGGAAATAGACTGTCATCGGGTGAAA
Source organism: Hyphomonadaceae bacterium (assembly GCA_021731815.1). Taxonomy (GTDB): domain Bacteria; phylum Pseudomonadota; class Alphaproteobacteria; order Caulobacterales; family Aquidulcibacteraceae; genus JAKFWO01. The sequence goes on from JAKFWO010000010.1 coordinate 76,858, forward strand.
CCCCTCATCAATCAGCGCCTTGGCGATGTCGAGGGTCTCGATGCCCGTGTCTTTGAGAAAAGCGTCTGAAAACAGGGCCTCATGCATGCAATGGCCCGGAAAGGCTGGACTCATCTCCGTTTTCAGCCGCGCGAGGACATAATTGGCATTGAGCACCGCATCCTCGGCCGCCTGGCGCAGACCATCGGCCCCATGACTCATCATATAGGACAATGCGCGCACGAACATGCCCATCTGGCCATGAAATGCCGCGAGGCGCCCGAGCGGCATCGCCTCGCCCTCGGCTTCCTCGACCAGGCGATAATAGCCGAATTCGTCGCGATCGAGATAAGGCACTGGCGCAAAGGGCGCGAGGTCGGGCGAAAACACCACGGGTCCCGCCCCCGGCCCGCCGCCGCCATGGGGCGTGGAAAAGGTCTTGTGCAGATTGATATGCATGGCATCCACGCCGAGATCTCCCGGCCGGGCCTTGCCCATGATCGCGTTGAAATTGGCCCCGTCACAATAAAAATAGCCGCCGGAATTGTGAATGCGCGCGGCAATTTCGATGACATCGCGCTCGAACAACCCGGCGGTATTGGGATTGGTCAGCATGATCCCGGCAATATCGGGACCGAGCTTGCTTCCGAGATCGGCGAGATCGACCCTTCCATCGGCACCGGTGCCGATTTCCACCACCGAAAAGCCGATCTGGGCGGCGGTGGCGGGATTGGTGCCATGGGCTGAACCAGGGGTCAGCACTTTCTTGCGGTGCGATTCACCCCGCGCCGCAAGCGCTGCCTTGATCGCCAGCATGCCGCATAATTCGCCATGCGCGCCCGCTTTGGGAACGAGCGAGACCGCCGCCATGCCGGTAAGCGCCAGCAGCCAGTCGGACAGCATCCCCATCAGCCGCAGCGCGCCCTGCGTCGCCGAAGCCGGTGCCAGGGGGTGGAGATCGGCAAAGCCCGGCAGCCGCGCCAGCTTCTCGTTGAGGCGTGGATTATGCTTCATCGTGCAGGAGCCGAGCGGAAACATGCCGAGATCGATGGCGTAATTGCGCTGCGACAGGCGCACATAATGGCGCATTGCTTCGGGTTCCGACAGGCCGGGCAATTGCGGCGGCTGCGACCGGCCGAGCCCCCCGAGGCGCTGCGGCATTCCCGCCGGCATCGGAAGATCGACGCCGGTCTTGGTCGGGGTTCCGATCTCGAAAATCAGGTTCTCGTGTTGCAAAAGCCCGTCGGACCCGGACACGGTCTGGCCGAGCCCGGCCCGGAGGCCGGAGGGCGTGCCGGAAGAAGAGGAAGCGGAAGCATTGTCGGCCATGGGTCAGTCCACAAGAGCCGCGGACAAGGCGGCGGCAAGGCGGGGATAATCGTCGGGCTGGTTGAGTTCGGTCGCCGCCAGAATCAGCAAATCGTCGAGCCCCGCATCCGGCATGAGGCGTGAGGCCGGCAGGCCGGCGAGAATGCCCTCACGCGCCAGGCGATCGACCACCGGGGCTGCGGGCCGCGGTAGCCGCACGGTTAATTCGTTGAAGAAATTCGGGGTTTCGAGCGTAATCCCCGGGATCTGCACCAGGGCGTCGGCGAGAAGGATCGCGGCCTCGTGATTGAGCCGGGCCAAAGCATGCAGCCCCGCTCCGCCCAGAAGCGTGAGATGCGCGGTGAGCGCCAGCGCACACAGCCCTGAATTCGTGCAGATATTCGAGGTCGCCCGCTCCCTGCGGATATGCTGTTCGCGCGCCGAAAGGGTCAGCACGAAGCCGCGGCGGCCTTCGAGATCCACGGTCTCGCCCGCGAGACGCCCGGGCATCTGGCGCAGAAATTTCTCGCGTGCGGCAAACAGGCCAACATAGGGCCCGCCGAAATTCAGGCCATTGCCCAGCGATTGGCCCTCGCCGACCACGATATCGGCCCCCATCTCGCCAGGCGGTTTCAGCAGGCCGAGCGATATGAGTTCGGTAAATACGAAGACCAGAAGCGCGCCCTGCGCATGGGCGGCGTCGGCAATGGCGGAAATATCGGTCAGCGCGCCGAAAAAATTCGGCGATTGCACCACGATGCAGGCCGTGTCGTCGTCGAGCGCGCCAAGTGTCGCGGCCTCGGCATTGATCGCGGCCGGCAGGCGCTCGATCACCAGCGACGCCGCCCCCGCCACCGTGGCAATGGTCTCGGCATAATGCGGGTGAAGTCCGCCCGACAGGATGATCTTCCGTCGTTTGGTGACGCGCGCCGCCATCAGGGCCGCTTCGGCCGATGCGCTGGCACCGTCATACATCGAGGAATTGGCGACCTCCATGCCGGTGAGAATAGCGATCTGCGACTGGAATTCGAACAGGCTCTGCAAGGTGCCCTGGGCGATTTCCGGCTGATAGGGCGTGTAGGAGGTCAGGAATTCCGAGCGCTGAATGATGTGATCGACGCTGGCCGGAACATGGTGGCGATAGGCTCCGCCGCCGAGAAAAAAGGCACGCGCCGCATTGGCCGGAAGATTTTCGGCCGCCAATGCCGCAATCGCACGCTCGACCGCCCATTCGCTCCGGGCAAACGGCAAGTCGACCGGATCGGCGAGACGCGCGGCAACGGGAATGTCGTCGTAAAATTCCTCGACCGACGAAACGCCGGCCTTTTTGAGCATTTCCCGCCGGTTTTCAGGCGTCAGAGGCAGATATCGCATTGTTCTCGGTTCCTGCAAGGGTCAGAGCGATTCTGTCCAAATCGAATAAGCGGCTTCATCCATCAGGCCGGCTAGCTCGGCCGAATCGGACAGGGTCAATTCGCACAGCCAGCCCGCGCCCATGGGGTCGTCATTGGCAAGCCCCGGGCTTGCGGCCAGCGCATCATTGGTGGCGCTCACGGTTCCGCTGGCCGGGGCGTAAATAGCCGAGGCCGCCTTGACGCTGTCCACCGCGCCGATTTCAGCACCGCGGCTATAGGCTTTGCCTATGTCGGGAAAATCGAAAGCGATGATCGGGCCGAGCTTTTGAACGGCATAGGCCGTGATGCCGATCTGCGCATTCGCGCCTTCGACGCGGATCCATTCATGGTCTTTGGTGAAGCGAAGCATGGGCATTTCCTGAAGTGACTCTGATGCGATTGAAAAAGCCGGGCTGTAGGAACCGGCCGGGTTCTGTCTCCGGTGTGTTTGGAATTTCCGCGATATCACCCCGGCTCACATGCGCGGCGCGCGCTTGTAGCGATGCGGAACAAAGGGCAGGACCGTGACTTCCGCCGCGCGCGGCTTGTTGCGCAAAAGGATATCCAGCCGGGTTCCGGGCCGGGCGAAAGCGGTCTCGACATAGCCGAGCGCAATCGCTGCGCCCGCATCGCCATTGAGGCTTGCGCCGAAGCCGCCGGAAGTGACGCTGCCGATCGCGCGGCCATCCTTTTCCACCAATGCCCCTTCGCGCGGCAGCCCGGGTTCGAGCAGCTTCAGGCCGACCAGGGTTTCGGCCGGCCCATTGGCGATTTCGCCCAGAATGCGCGCCGCCCCCGGAAAATCCGCGGCCTCGCGCCGGCGCTTCTGGATGATCCATTTCAACCCCGCCGCGACCGGCGTGCGCGCGGGTGTCAGGTCGTGGCCATAAAGGCAGAGCCCGGCCTCGAGACGCAGCGAATCACGCGCCCCGAGCCCGATCGGCCGCACGCGGGCATCGGAAAGCAGCGCAGTGGCAAATTTCTCGGCAAGGACTGCCGGTAGCAGGATTTCAAACCCGTCCTCGCCCGTATAGCCGGAACGCGAGACGATGGCTGGCCCGTGATTCCAGCCAAAATGGTCCACGCGAAGGAAACTGAGCCGCTCCACGCCGGGGATGAGCGGAGCGAGCACCGCTTCCGCCAGCGGTCCCTGAAGCGCGAGCAGCGCCATTTTGAGAGAATTAATGGATAGATCACTCACGCCGCCGGGGCGGAACGTCCCCGCGCCCAAACCCGGATTGTCCAGGCGCCGGATCTGGACATTCGCGCCCAGAGCAACGGACAATAATACGAAATCAGCTTCCTTGACTGCCCCATTAACCACGATAAAGGCGTCATTGTCTGGCAATCGCGCGACCATGAGATCGTCGAGCACGCCGCCATCGGGGCCGAGCAGATGGGTGTACCGCATCTCGCCCGGTGCAAGCCCGATTATATCGGAGGGGACGATCCGCTCGATCAGGGCCGCCAGCCTCCGCCAGTCCGCTTCCGTATCGCCGCTGCCCGTGGCGAGCCGGAGAATGGCCGGGCCCATATGCGACACATCGAACAGGCCCGCACTGGCGCGCGTGAACCGGTGCTCGGCCAGGATCCCGCCTGGATAGGTGCCACCATCATATTGAATTGGCATGTCATGGCCCGCAAAGGGAGCCATCTGCGCCCCAAGACGCTGGTGCAATGAATGCAGGGGCGTATGGAGCAACGCAGCGCCGCTTTCCGCGGAATCCCCTTGGCTCTCGGACATCTGGTCACCCCTGCGCGCAATGAACGGAGCCGCCGATGCGCGCAACCACAGCCATGCCTGATCGGATCGAATCCCATCCGACGATCAGAAAGCCGCCAATCCGCGCCAACCGGAACAATCTTCCGCGCTTCGCCCTGCGAACGAAGCCAATGCGCCCCCGCTGTCGGGTGACCTGAGAGATTTCGCCGCGGCTTGCGCGGATTACTCCTTCGGTGCGGACGGGCATGGCCCGGCCGGCTTTCCAGCGTTCAGAATCGAAGCGGTCCGGGGGCCTGAGAGTTTCCGGGGCGGTTGCTCCTTCGGCGGCGGGGGCCTTTCGGGCCACCGCTCTCTCCCGCTGCGATGCGCGCCGCTGGCGGCAAATCCCGCCTTCGACACCATGTGTCACTGCCGGTTTCGGCCCGCAGAGTCAATCGCGCAGGCTTAGCCAATGCCAAAGCGCGCGAAAATATCCGCAAGCCATGGCGCATGTTTGGCGAGGAAGTCCACCGCAAAGCCGGCCCCCAGCGAAAAGGCCACGACCAGCGCCACGAGCAACCCGATCCAGGCGACGGCGATCATCGACCCGAGCCCGGCGAAAATTCCGTCGCGTTGCAATATCCCGACGGACATCAGCGTCAGCGCGAGGGCAGGAACCGAATTGGTGATCGGCGGCATCATGACAAGGGTGGCGAGGATCATGAACAAAGCGATCACACGTTCGCCTATTCCGGTCGCGAGAAACCGCCAGCGGGGTTTTGACAGGCGTTCGAGCCAGCGCAGCCGCTTGTCGGCAAAGCCGCCCATGGAGACCAGCCAGCCGCGTGGAATCTTCCGGCGCAGCAGGGGCCCGGGCAGCCAGGGCTCTCGCCGGCCCAGCAGCATCTGCCCCGCCAGCAGGATGATCGGCACGCCGAAAATCTGCGGCGGTCCCGGCAGGCCGGGAACGAGGCAGGGAATGGCCATGATCAGGATGGGCAGCGCAAAGGCCCTTTCGTCGAGCCGGTCGATCAGCGCCCGCACTTCGAGCCCCGCTTCCGGTGCAAGGGCGGCGAGTTCGACCACGAGGTCGATGAAACTGCGCTCCGGGGAATCGCCGGCCGGCAGGTCCGGAGCTTCGGGGGGGGATGGCTGCGGATTCATGGGGGCACCGGCAAGGAGCGAACGGGGAAGGGGTGCTGCTCATCGCAAATGATTGGCGATCCTGTCCAGCCCCCGTCACCAAAAGGCGATCCGGTCAGGCAAGCGCGGGCCGGGGCTTGTCGTCCTCGACCGTGAACACATAAAACGCCGCGATCGCCGCCAAAAGCGGAGCCAGCGACAACAGCGGGCGGCCGCTCGCGCACAAGGCGGCCGATGCGCTGAGCAGCGAGGTGAATAATCCCTGACCCAGCGACCCGCTGAACGAGCCCTTGGGCGGGCGTCGAAAGCCCTTGACCTCCACCGGGCGGACGAAGCGGAAAGCGATGCGCGCGGCGCCGCAGCTTGCCAATGCACCGAAGGCGAGGACTGTCAGCGCTGCCCACGGCCCCGCGCCCAAAGCAAGGGTCCCAATCGCCGCGAGCAGCGAAAACAATGCCGCGAGGCGCAGAATGGCGAGGATTTTCCCCCAGCGTATGGTCGCTTCCCGGGCCGGCGCGAGCTTCAGCAATTCGGGCGCACTCTCACCGCCCGCAATCAGCCACACGGCGCGGCCCGAAATGGAGGACGCTGCAAACACCACTGCAGCACCCGCAATCGCGGCGATTCGCGTCGGCGAATTTTCGCTGTTGGCGGCGAAAGCGATCAGCACCGGCGACAGATAGACGCTCTGCTGGATCAGAAGCAGACCAAGCTGCGCATCGCGGGAAATGATCCGCCATTCCTTGCGCATCACCGAGGCCATCGGCCCGCCGGGAAATTCGCGAACCCTTCCGGTACCCTTTTTCCGGTTGCGTTCGACACGCGGATTCAATGCCGAGCGCATCAGCTTTCGTCCGAAAGTGGCCGCCGTCAATGCATAAAGGGCAAAGACCACCAAAACCGCCCCGCCCCACATCCAGAAGGGGCCCGTCAACACCTTGCTGATCCACAGGATCGGGGCATCGGCCCCGATCCCGTCCGACCATTCCGCTGCGAGCGCCTCCGCCCAGCCAATATCGGTCCCCGGCCGTTTGATCAGATTATTGGATTGCATCACCACAAAGGTCGCGAGTCCCATCAGACTCGCCAGCGCATAGACCGTGCTGCGCACGCGCCGCGCGCCGAACAGCGCAAACAGCACGCGCGCGAGCGCCATGGCCACCGCCGCCGCCAGCAGCGCGATTGCGATTGCCTGTGGCACCAGCCCGAGCCAACGCCAGCCACCGACAAAGGGCAGGAAGAGGGTGATCGACAATGTGAACAGAATGAAGATGATTCCGGCGCTGATTCCGACCGTCACCATGCGCACGATCGCCGGCGCACGCGGGTCGATCGGGGCCATGGCGAGAAGTTCGCCGTCACGCCGCAGAAACAGAACATCGGCAACAATGGTGAGCGCGCTCAGCAGCGTCACGCCCAGCAATCCGATCACTCCGACACTGATCCACAAATGCGCGACATTCGGCAATTGCGCCGGAATTTTTGAGAGCCCGAGTGCGGCAAAGAACGCAAACGGTGCCCATAAAACAGCGAGCAGGACCCACAGCCAGATGCGGCGCGGCGGCGCGCCATTGGTGGCCGGCACCGGCGCTTGCGAGGGCGAATCCGTGGATGTCTTGCCTTTATTGGCCCGCTTGTTTTTCAGCTTCGCATCGGGTTTTTTCGGCTGCGCGCCGCGCAGAAACAGGCGCAGATCGTGGCGCGCCAGCATCAGGCAATCGGCCAGCAGACTCACGAAGCGGCCCCTGCGGCCTGAAGCGTCCCGGGACCGGGTGCCGGTTCCGGCTGGGCCGGCGTGCCGGAAACAAGGTCGAGAAACACATCCTCGAGGCTGCGGCCTTCGGGTCCGGTCAGTGCCCGCAATTCGGCGAGCGTACCTTCCGCGCGCATGCGCCCGCCCGCAATGATCCCCACCCGCGTGGCCAGACGTTCGGCAACGTCGAGAATATGGGTGGTCAGGATGACAGTCCCACCCGCCCGAACCCGCTCGCCCAGAATATCCTTCACCGTCCGGGCGATTTCGACATCGAGCCCGGTCAGGGGCTCGTCGAGCATCAGAAAGCGTGGCTCGGTCAGCAAGGCGGCCGCAAGCGCGGTTTTCTGGCGCATGCCGCGCGAAAAGCCTTCGCAGCGTTGGTGGCGCTGTTGGGTCAATTGCAACCGCTCCAGCAATTCCTCGGCCCGCTGGCGCGCCGGTTTGGGGGCGAGCCCCCACAGCCCGGCAATGAATTCGAGATATTCCCACGCCGTCAGCTTTTCATAGAGCATCGGCTCGTCCGGCAGCCAGGCGAGGATGCGCTTGGCGGCGCGCGGGTCCTTGCGCGCATCCACGCCGAAAATATGGATCTCGCCTGCATCGGGCTCGAGCAGCCCCGCCACCATGCGCAGACAGGTGGTTTTGCCCGCGCCATTCGGCCCGAGCAGGGCGTAGAATTCGCCGGCCTTGATGGTCAGCGAAATGTCATCCACTGCCTTGCGGTCGAAGGTTTTCGACAGGCCCCGCACGGCAAGGGCGATTTCAGGTTCGGAATTCATGGGACTCACGCGTTTGTCTCCGAACCCGGCAAAGCGCGCGGAAGGAGGGGCAGGGGACGCACGATGAGGCGCGGCCCGTCGAGCCCGGAAATCATGACCGCCTGACCGGCATTCACGCCCATGTCACCCGGCCCCGGTTCCGGATCCGGCGCGAGCATGGCGGCCCATTCGCTGTCACCCAGCCTTACCCGACCCTGGCCGGCGACGAAGGCCTCGGCCGCAATCGCCGTCTGCCCGACCAATTGGGCGGCGCGGTCGTTGAGGGCCGGCATCTCGCTCTTGCGGAAGAAATAATGGCGCGCAAAGCGGTGGCCGGCGGCCGTCAGTCCCAAAGCGGCACCGGCGAAAACCAGCAATTGCACGGGCCAGGCGATGGGCAGGAAAAACAGGAACATCCCGGTGACCATCGCAGCGAGGGCCGGCCACAAAATATAGGTGGTGCCTGTCAATAATTCGGCCACCAGCAGCGCGAGCCCGAGCCCCAGCCAGTGAAAGGGTCCGAGGCTCCCAAGAAAAGCAAAGAGTTCGCTCATGAGTTCAGATCCGCCCTCTCACGCGCCCGATCCCTTCTTGCCGCCGGGCGGCATTTCTGCATCGGCCCGCACTGCGCGCAGGGAATGTTCGGTCAGCGCGCGCACGCCCTCAATGGCACCGGCAATGCCGGCCAGATCGGTCGGCACGATCACGGTCCGCTGCTGCGGGCTCTCTGCCAGCTTGGCAAAGGCTTCAACATATTTCATGCCAATGAAATAATTCAGCGCGTGGACATTGCCCTCGCCCACCGCGGCCGAAACGGCGCGCGTGGCTTCGGCTTCGGCCTGGGCCAGACGCTCGCGGGCTTCGGCCTCGCGCCAGGCGGCTTCGCGCTTGCCCTCGGCTTCGAGGATCGCCGCCTGCTTGGCACCCTCGGCGCGCAATACCGCCGATTGGCGTTCGCCCTCGGCCTCGAGAATGAGCGCCCGGCGCTCGCGTTCGGCCTTCATCTGCCGGCCCATGGCGGCGGTGAGATCGGCCGGCGGTGTGAGGTCCTTGATCTCGATCCGCGTCACCTTGACGCCCCAGGGCTGGGTGGCAGCATCGATCACACCCAACAGCCTTGCATTGATGTCGTCGCGCTTGGACAGCACCTCGTCGAGGTCGAGCGCGCCAATCACCGTGCGGATATTGGTGAGCGCCAGATTGGTGATGGCGAGGGAGAGATTCTCCACCTCATAGGACGCGCGCGGGCTGTCGAAGACCTGGGTGAAGACCACCGCATCCACCTGCACGCTGGCATTGTCGCGGGTGATTACCGCCTGTCGCGGAATATCCATCACCTGTTCCATCATGGTGATCTTGCGCCCGACGGCATCGACAAAGGGCGTGACAAAGGTGATCCCCGGCCGGATGGCGCGTGTGAAGCGGCCGAAGCGCTCGACGGTCCATTCCTGGCCCTGGGGCACGACCTTGATGGCCGACCAGATGACGAGCAATGCAAGGAGGACAAAAATCCCGACGACGATTTCACCCATATGTTCCCCCTGACTGCCGGCCGGACCCTGCGCGGCCATCCCTATCGATGACCATGCCATATGAAAAACATGCCATATCGAAAAACATGTAAGGATTTTCTGGCGAAACACCAGCCCCGCATGAATTTTCGCAGCTCCGGGTTGAAACATCGCGTGGTTTGCCGGGGGCCGGAATGCCCGCCGAACCATGACCACCCACGCCGCGGATCAATTTCCTGCATGCTGCATCCAAATGCGCGCGCGCAACCGTCCCTGTTGCGAAAGGCGGTCATTTCGGCCGCCGCCAGTCTGCGGAGATCATGATGCCGGAATTCTTTGTTCCCATGTTTGCGTTCGTATTCCTCGGATCCGTAATTATTGTTCCCTTGTGGTTCAACCATCGCCATCGGGTTGCCGGATTGAAATTGCTGGAAAAATCCATGGAGCGAGGCGAGACGCTCGATCCCGCTTTGCTCGACCGCTTCGGACGGCCGGTGCTTTCGGCGCGCGAACGGGCGCGGCGCTGGCTCAATCTCACCATCCTGTCCTGCTCACTGGCCGCGGGTCTCGCCGCCATCCATTTCATGGTCGGAGAATCGCGGATTCATGCGAATGGCCGGGTCGAGTTCGACGGCCCCCTGCCGGCCGCCGCCTTTCTGCTGTGTATGGCCGCGGGCTTTGCCGTGCTCTGGGCGGTGCATCGTCCGAAATCGGGCAGCGGCCCGGATTCCGAATAGCCTGATTCCGAACAGATCGCCGGTTCAGGGGGGATGGTTATGGCGCACGCAGCATTGCGACATGCGGACATGGCCGAGGCCGTTCTGGTCCTTGCCGCACGGCGGCGGGACCAGGCGGCCTTCGGCGAGCTGGTCCGGCGGCGCCAGGGCTGGCTTCTGGCTTTGCTCCACCGGCTGAGCGGGGATCGGGCATTGGCCGAGGATCTGGCGCAGGAGGCACTGATGCGCGCATGGGAGCGCCTTCCCCGTCTGGAAGCCCCGGCCGCCTTCGCGGCATGGCTTCGGCGTATCGCGGTGACGATCTTCCTCGATCATGTCCGGAAAAAGGGCGTTCGCCTGGAAGTTCTGGCCGATGACCCGCCCTTTGCGGACGAAGCGCCGTCGGTGGCGGATGCGGGGGCGGCGCGGCTCGACCTCGAACGCGCGCTCGCGACCCTTTCGGCGGCCGAGCGCCTGTGTATCACCCTGTCTTATGGCGAGGGCCAAAGCCATGGCGAAATCGCCGACACGACCCGTCTGCCGATCGGCACGGTCAAATCCCATATCGCGCGCGGGGCCGCCAAAATGCGGGAGGCATTGCGCGATGTTCCCAATTGACACGGCTTGGCAGGAAATGGGCGGAGGCGTATGCTCAGTCGCGGAAGATTTTTCCCATGGAGACCGTTCCCATGACAATTGACCCGGAAGGACATTATAGCGATGCGCGGCTGGCGCATCTGTTCCGCGCCGCCGAAGCCGGCGAAGCGGCGGATTCCGCTTCCGCCGACCGCTTCACGCGCCGGGTCATGGCCCGGATCGGCGCGCGGGAGCGCCAGCGCAAGACGTTTGAATTTGCAGGCTTTCTCGTGATCGGTATCGGCGCATCGGGTGCGGCGAACGCGCTGTGGCAGACGCTCTCGGGCGGTGCCCGGGTGATCGTGGAAACGAGCGTCGAAATTTCCACGACATCCCCCGGAGCGCGACTTCCCTCGTTCGAACTGGATTATGCCGCGGCGCTCAATAATGCGCAGCCGGCGCTGATCGCTTCCACGCCCCTTTTGCTCACCGCCGCTATCGTGGCAGCGATCGTGGCCTTGGTATGGGCAGAGCGCTGAATGTGTGGGCAGAGCGTTGAATGTGTGGGCAGAGCGTTGAGGCCGGTGTGATCCATTCGGATCACGGCTGGGCGCATGGCCGCTGGCGGGCCTTGGCCGGTATCGAACGCAAGTGCGAATCCTGAATGATCCCGGTCCCTGAATGATCCCGGTCCCTGAACGATCCCGGCCAGAGAGACCGGGATCGTTCAGGAAATCCGTCATGTGCAATGCGATTATTCCGGCGCGCCCGACCGCCGCGGCGCGCGCAGGGGATTTACATCCGTCCCGAACATCGAGGCAAAGGGCTGGTCCCGGACCATCACCGTCTCGCTGTCGCCAAAGCCGTTGAAGCGGGTCGCCATGGCTTCGCCATAGGCGCCGAGCATGCCGATTTCGACGAAATCACCTTCGCGTGCATCTTCCGGCAGGAAAAACGGTCCCGGCATGACATCCATGGAATCGCAGGTCGGGCCATAAAAACCGAACGCAGCCAGATTGCGCGATGCCGCTCCCCTGGCCCGGTGCAGGCGCGTTGGGTAAAGCCATTTGCAATGAGCGGCGTCGAACAGGTTTCCATAGGCCCCGTCATTGAGATAGAGCTTGTCCCCCTTGCGCATTTCCACACGCGCCAGCACGGAGGCCGAATCCGCGACCAGCGCACGCCCGGGTTCGCACCACAATTCGGCATTGTTGTGGACCATCATGTCCTCGAAAGCACTGGCGATCGACTGGACATAATCGCGCATCGGCGGCGGTGTCTGGCCGGGATAGATGGCAGGAAACCCGCCCCCGACATCGACCACATCCACCGTCACGCCTGCGCGCGCGATAAGCCGCGAGGCTTCCACCATGGCCATTCGATAGGCACCGGGCCGCATCATCTGCGAACCGACATGGAAGGAGATCCCCAGACGCGCCGCCACGCGCCGGGCGGCGCGCAACAATTCAGGTGCGGTTTCCGGCCCCGCGCCGAATTTGTCGGTCAGCGGCAGATTGGCCCCGTCATTGGCGACACGCAGCCGCACAATGAGTTCGAGATCGCGGGCATTTCCGGTCTCGGCGAGGATTTTTTCAAGTTCCTCCCCGCAATCGAGCACGAAACTGCGGACACCGAAATCGAAATAGGCACGCCGGATTGCCCGGCGCGATTTCACCGGATGCATGAATGCCAGTTTGGCATCGGGAAAACGTCCGGAAATCAGGGCGATTTCCGGCTCCGAAGCGACATCGAAATGCCGTATCCCCGCCTGATACACGGCATCAAGCGCCCACAAGGCCGGATTGGCCTTGACAGCATAGAGCACCTGACCCGGGAAATTGTCGAGAAACCACGCGGCCGCGATCTGCGCTCGCTCAGGGCGTGCGCAGATGATCGGCCCATCAGACCGCAACCCCCGGACTACGTCCAGGGCAGTATGGAAATTGTCCAACGCACATAACCCCCAAGCTGAACGCCGCGTTCCGCGCGCGCTCACAATTGTTTCAACCCAGGCCGGCGTTAGTCGGACATGATTAATGCCAGGTCCGCACCCTTCGCCGCTTGTTGCGGGAGCTTACGCCGGGGCCGTGCCTTTTCCTGGCAATCACGCCTGCAGGAGACGCCAATTGCCGGGTCGAGGTCGGTCCCGAGTGGCCTGGGCCGAGGGGGCGTTAGTAGACTCTGTTTCCAGGTCCGCCGACGCGCTGTAAATATGTCGAATGCGGGTGAATGTAAAGTCTTTCCGGCACAGTGTTTTCGCAGGGATCAGCGGATCGCCATTGATTTTTGGGCTGGTCATGGCAATATCGTCTGCAATGTATGTCTGCCGGGCTGAGTCGGGTGACGACTGGCTCAGGAAACAGCTTGGGCGTGTCGGCCTTTCGCCGCCGCCATTCGATTGAAAGAGGACGAAATGAACGAGTTTGCACGTGGTCAAGGTACCGGCGGGTCGGGCTACGGGGCCGTTGGCCGCGCCGATATGGCGGTGGATGCCGGCCTGCGCGGTTTCATGCTCGGCGTCTATAACAAGATGGCGCTGGGTCTGGCGCTGACGGCGATTCTGGCGCTGGCGGCTTCCAATAATGCCTTCGGTCTCATGCCTGGTCTCACCCAGACCCTGTTCACCGCGCCCTTGCTGTACATCATAATGTTCGGGCCGATCGCGCTGTTGCTCATCTCGTCCTTTGCGATGCGCAATCCCTCGCCCGTCATGGCCAATGCCCTTTATTGGGGCGTGGTCAGCCTGATCGGTGTGGGCATGGGAGCGCTGGTTCTGGTCTATGCCCGTATTCCCAACGGCATGGAACTGATTGCCAAGGCCTTTTTCATCACGTCGGCCGCCTTTGCCGGGCTTTCGCTCTATGGCTATACGACGAAAAAGGACCTTTCGGGCTGGGGCTCATTCCTCATCATGGGGGTGATTGGCCTCGTCATTGCTGGCGTCGTGAACATCTTTTTGAAATCCTCGGCGCTGGATTTCGCGATTTCCGCGGTCGGGGTGCTGATATTCTCCGGGCTGGTGGCCTATGACACGCAAAATCTGAAGACCAGCTATTACCAGTTCCGTGGCGACAAGAATTCGATGTCGGTCGCGACCTCCTATGGCGCGCTCAGCCTCTATATCAATTTTATCAATCTGTTCCGGATGATCCTGAGCCTGATCAGCCCGCGGGACTGAACCGCCGGTCGGGCTTGCTTGCTGCGGGCCGATCGCTGCGATGAGCCGGCCCATTGCGTTTCGACACTGACAAAGCTGGCCAGATCCCAGGACCGGGAGTCGGTTTGGTGTCTGGCCTGCTTTTGTTGTTTGACGGCTATCGTCTCTGCTGCGCAAAACTGGTTTGCCGGTGATGTGGGTGGTTGGCGGGTGTGTCGGTGAGCGCCGCGTTTCCACGTGTCCGATGCCAGGAATGCATGTGTCACCTCAGACACCAAGCCACCGGATCCGACCCGCCAGATCGTACCAGTCGCATCCGACCAGATCCTGAGAACGGGCCCCATCGTCAGAACGGAAAGCGGGGCAGCAGGGTGGTCAGGGTATCCAGGACCTGGGACTATTCAGTCGTTTCGGGTGCCAGTTCCCACGCCCAATTGTCGCTGTCCGACAGCAAGGCGCGCAGCAAGGCCCCGTTCAGCGCGTGGCCGGGCTGGCTGGCGCGGTAGGAGCCCCAGATTGGCCCGCCGGCCAGAGCCAGATCGCCGATCGCGTCGAGCAATTTGTGGCGCACAAATTCATCAGCGTGGCGCAGGCCTTCCGGATTGAGCACTTCCCCATCTGCCACCACCACCGCATTGTCCAGCGAGCCGCCACGCGCCAGCCCGGCCTCACGCAGGGCTTCGACCTCATGGGCAAAGCCGAAAGTGCGGGCGAAGCTGATTTCGTTGACAAAAGCCTCGCGTTCCAGGGTAAAATGCACGGATTGCCGGCCGATGGCGGCATCGGCGAAATCGATTTCGAGATCGAGATCGAGCCCGCATTCCTCGCGCGGCAGCAATTGCGCCACCCGTTCCGGCCCGTCGGGCGTGAGTGCGGGGGCACGGACCTCGATCGGCCGCAGAACCCGCAAATATCTCCGGCGCTCCCCGGTTTTCACGAGGCCAGCCCTCAGAATCGCATCGCAAAAGGGCGCGGCTGAACCGTCCAGAATTGGCAATTCAGGCCCGTCGACGCGGATCTCGGCATCGTCCACGCCAAGGCCGGCCAAAGCGGCCAAAGCGTGCTCGACCAGCCGCACCACCCGCCCATCGCCGGCGTCGAGCGCCGTGCACAAATTGGAGGGCGTCAGATGGCGGATATGCGCGTCAACACCCGCTTCGTCGATTGCGATTTCGCTCCCATCGGTCTCGCCCGATGGGAGTGGGCTCTGGGCATTTCTCAGGATGAATACCAGTCCATGTCCGGCTTTGGCCGGTGCAAAGCGCACCCGACAGGGCTTGCCGGAATGAAGCCCGACGCCCGACAATTCCACTGGTTTTGCAATCGAAAAACGGGCCCGGGACGACAGGGCACCGGCGAGGCTGGATTGTGTCCACGCGCCATCGGGGTCCGAATTCATGGGCCGTGTCGGGATTAACGCTTCACTGCCATGAAGAATCGCCATTACTTACCCCCGAATGTCCGAATTCCCGTGGGAAAACCCGTCCGGTTCCGTCACGCGCCCGCATCACGCGAAGCGCGATAACCGTTTTCCGAATTGGCCAGCCCCGACGACCCCGCAGAAATTCAACCTAGTGCAGGGGGTGAAAGCCAACAAGTCAATGAATATTACGCTTTGTCATTTCCGCGGTGCAGCAGGCCGCGGATCCGACCGGGACCCATCCGCATGTGGTTCCGGTTCACTTCAGGCGCAAAAGTTCCGGATCGTAATTGGCCTGCGACAGGACCGCCCTCGCATCGCGCAACATAATCAATGAAGTGGCCGCGGAGCTCTTGTCCACTGCGCCGGCAAAAAAGGCCGCCGCGAGCCGGTAGCCATAGAGGCGGGCAAGGTCGAGTGCGTCAGCGGCAGAAGGTGGCCGGCTGGTGCGCCGCCCGGTTCTCGCCCAGCCGGTAAAATCTGTGCCGTCGGCGGCCGCCACAAAGGCTTCCCAATGGATCGGCTCCAAAGGGGCAAGTTCGGCAAAGCGCGCCGCATCCGGCAGGCGGCCGGTGAGATGTTCAGCAAAAAACTCCGCCTGGCCTTCGATCAGCGCAAATTCCAGGAGCCCCGGCGCATTTGTGAGCCCCGCACCGCGATCGCTGTCGGCCTGGGCAGACAAGGCCAGTGCCCGAATGCCGAAGGCCGGAAGATCCCCCGGCGGACGCAGTTTTTGCGCAATATCCGGAACCAGTTCCGCAAGCGGTGCATCCGGCGTACGCCCGAAAAAATCGGCAGCGATCGCAAGGATGAAGGAGCCATCCGAAGCGGTACTGCGTGCACCCCAATCGGTCAGCCCGCCCATCACGATGTCGATTTCCGCCGCCGGCAATGCAGGAAAGAGTGCCCTGAATTTTTCTGCCGCCGCAGCAAGCGCCGTGCCCGCGCGCTCGAATTCGGGCGTGAGCTTTCGCAAATGGGCGTGATAGGCTTTGGTCGCTGCGGCGCGCGCCAGCAGGGTTCGGGCATCAGAAATGCGGTCAGGCGCGAACGCGGCGAGCCCCGGGCTGGCCTTGCCGAGATATTCAGACGCAAGCCTTGCTTCGGCGTCCCGCGGGCCGGCAGTTTCCAGTGCCCTGACAAAGCGGAGAAGGTCGCCGGTTTCCACCCTGGTTCTGGTTTCCACCCTGGATCTGGTTTCCACCCTGGTACTGGTTTCCACCCTGGATCTGGCCTGATCGTTCTGCGCGCTGACCGTAGTCGCAAACAGGGAGACAGTGGCAATGAGGGCGAGAATTCGCCGCATCATGATGCTCCCGTTGCGGATTCGGCGAAATCCGGCGTGACAGGCGGAAAGCCGTCGGGGCCGGGCAATTGGCCCGGAGCCGGCTGGCCGCCGAACGATGTCATCCAGTCGCCGGACAAATATTGGCGGAATTCCGCTTCTGGAACAAAGGCATCATAGGGGCCTTCCGCATAGGAACCGATTGCATGGGGATCGAACAGAAAGATCATGCCCGCGAAAGTGCCGGGCTTTTCGGCGCGAACGAGGGTCAAAGGCGCATTGGCCGCGTCGGGGCACTCAAAGGTCTCGGTCGGGTCCAGCCCCGCGCGCGTCAGGCGCTCGGCCTTGGCTTTGCGCAAATTGGTGCAGACCAGCTCCTTGAGTGCAGCGGCGGAATCGGCGTGAGCAAACAGGCGTGTGAAATCCACGGCCTCGCCGCGCGCGAGATTCCAGATCAGGCTTTTTCGTATAATATTGGGATGGGCACCGCCGGTCGCGAGCTGAATTGCGCCCTCATAGCTGACAATCGTGCCCGCAGATGCGGTCTCGCGCCAGGACACCGTCATGCCGCAGGGGCGGAATTCCACTCCGTCCTGTTGCAATTCCTGGCGGGTGATTTCGCAGCCGCGGGATGTCTCCGCAAACAGGACCCGTGCCTCCTGCGCCAGCCGGTCGCGGATCTGGGCCAATTTCGGGGAAGCATCGGGAAAGCGAAATTGCAGGGAAGCGGCGGGATCGCTGGCCGAAAATGTGAACGGCACGGGCGGCGGGGCTTCGGACCCCGGCGGTGCCGTTTTCTGGCCGCCACAGGCAGCAAGTCCGACCAGGCAGGCAGCGGCGAATGCCGTCAGAATCATGCGCGGCACGGATTTTCCGGCAGGAATTGGATGGGCAAGCGGCATGAGAATCTCCGGGCAGAAACAGCGGATGGGGGCAAACCCGGCATGTTTCATGTCCCACCGAATGCCCGGCCTTGATGGGCGATGCAAATGATTTTGTGCGAATCCCGATACGCGAATTCGGGCGGCTTCCGGGGCAATCAGGATTGAAATCGCAGCTTTCCCTTTGCTGATTTTCTGTTTATAAGGCGGATCGCGCAGGAAACATGGTCACACAATCCATGGTTCCTGTCTCGGGTGGCCCGGCGCAAGCCGGGCCTTTTTTGTTCTGTCGACAGGAAATGCTCATGGTTACGACCGTTTTGATGCCCAAGGCGACAGCCCGATGGCTGGTTGACAATACTTCGCTGACCTGGGAGCAGATCGGCGATTTTTGCGGCCTGCACTGGCTCGAGGTCAAGGGGATTGCCGATGGCGAAGTGGCCCAGCATATGCGCGGATTCGACCCGGTGGCGGCCGGCCAATTGAGTCGCGACGAAATTGCCAAAGGCGAGCAGGACGAGACCTGGCGTCTGAAAGCACGCGAACAGATGAAACTCAATCTGCCCGAAAAGAAGCGCAAGACGGCCCGTTTCGTCCCCATTTCACGCCGCCAGGACCGGCCGGATGCCATTTTGTGGATGCTGCGCAACCATCCGGAAATCGTCGATGCCCAGCTCACCCGATTGCTCGGCACCACCAAGAACACGATCGAATCCGTGCGCGGTCGCACGCATTGGAACATGCCCAATATCAAGGCGGTGGATCCGGTAACCATCGGCCTGTGCACCCAGATCGAGCTCGATGCCGTGGTGAAGAAAGCCGCCGATGCCAAAGCGAAGGAAGCAGCCAAGGCCGCAAAGCTCGCCGAAGGCCCCGGGCTGAAGCCGGTTACGGAGTAGGGGTAGAGTAGATCACGGCGACCTGATTTCGCGACGGCAGGCCGATGGCGAAGTCGTTTCCGGATCGGCCATCGATATTTGCGAGTGTCCTTACGGTCATCAAGCCGACGTCGCTCGCGGTCTCAAACCGGATGACGCGCCCCGATTGTCCAGGCGAATCGAGATTGAAACTGCCGAACGCCGATTGGCTGGTCCCGCGGATAACATGGGCGCGACCGCGCATTCCAGCCGCGACGAAATTGCCCTGTGCCCCATCGAATGGTCCGATGAAGGCCAGCGAGGTGCCGAGCCGTTCTCCAGCCTGAGTCCCTGCTATTCGTGCAATACGAATGTTTTCAACCTGCGATAATCCCCCGACGAAACTGACGCTATCGAGTACGAATCCTCTTCTGTTGGCGATCGCGCCACCAAAAAAAACATAAATGGCACCCGAGTCCTGGCCACCGGCATCGTCTCCGGGCGCACCGACCAGGAGATCGTCCGTGCCGTCGCCGTCGACATCCCCGAATGCCACCGACGCTCCAAAATTGTCGTCAGCCTGAGCTCCGGTAATGTTAATGCTGTTTGAGGAGAATGACGGGATATTGGAACTGGCAGGGTTTCCGAACGCGATAGTTACTTGCCCCCTGTTCGGGCGCTGGGGGACCACCGAGGATTCTGCCACCCCGATAAAATCATCGAAGCGAAAATCATGGTTCGGTTGTCCATCCGCGACTTCCGCAAAATTCATTATGTCGCCCGGCAAAAAGAGCGATCCGTCGAATGAATTGGCATTGGTGCGGCTGAAGGTGGCCGAAAGCGACTGATTGGACCCGGCAGGTGTCGCGCGGGACGTAACAAGGCTGAAATTGATTGTCTCCGGCGTTGCAGGTACATCGACGGAAAGTCCCTGTGCTACAAGGTTGGGATTGGCCGGAAGCACATTTCCACTGTTTACCACGCTTTGCGTACCGGCATTGGAGCCGGAAGAATTGGGGAGCGGGGGAACCAGGAGCGAATCCGCCCCCGGAGACGTGAAACCAAAACTACCACGTCGCAAAAAAGGACCGGTGAAACCTGCCGCCTGAAGCTGCTCTCTTGGGAAGGGGCCGCGATGATAAACCGCATAGCCCGTGCTGGCACCCGCGGCCTCGCCGGGATCCGCGTTTCCGTCAAATACCGGGCCACTTTCGTTGGCAAGTCCATTCAGGAAGTATCCGGCTGAACCAAATACACTCGGTGTCGAGACAGACGGTCCGCCCGAGATGAGGTAAACCCGGCCGCTGCCCTGCCCGTTTTCATCGTTTCCCGGCGAACCAACGACAATGTCGTTTCCGGCGAGCCCGTCGGCGTCCATCACGTCGATGCTGAAGCCGAACAGGGGTGTCGTCGCACCCCGGTTGGTTGGCCCCGACAGGATACGTCCGGGCGAAGAAGCAACACCGCCGGAACTGCCGAAGAACAGGTGAACTTCGCCCGTGGGGCCGAAAGGCGCGCCAACGAGAAGATCCACCACGCCATCGCCATTGATGTCAGAAAATTGTCCGCCTGCAAGGCTACGGCCGAATCCCGAGCTTGCAGGGCCCTGAA
>JAKFWO010000001.1 GCA_021731815.1 Hyphomonadaceae bacterium
CGCCCCCTGCCAGCGCTTCGGCGGCGCCTCGCCACTCCATTTTGACCGCGCGCGGTCAATTGGGGGTGCTGATCGTCGACAAGGACCTCACCCTCAAGGATGTGAAACTCGCCGCACAAACCGGAGATGGAAAGCTGCTGAGCGCTGAATTGTCGGGCATGACACCCGAAGCCAAACCCATGCGCATTTCCATTACCCCGGGCAAGGCCGGGCCGGTGAAGACGGGGCCTGGCAAGGCTGGGCCGACCAATCCGGCCATATCTACGGACATTCGGGATGTGATCATCGAAATCGCCGATGCCGGGGCTGCCGCGGCACCCTTCCTTCCGGACGGCATGATCCGAGGCGGGTCCGGGCGGATTGAGGGTGTATGGAATCTCGACCCGACCAGGACCAGCAAATTGTCGCTGGTGGTGGACGATGTTCGCCTTGCCAAGGCCCCGGCGCTTGCCCAGCTCTTTTCACTGGCGTCCCTTACGGGCCTTGCCGACACCTTGTCGGGTGATGGGGTCGGGTTCAAACAGATTTCGGGGATCTTCACCATCAAGGACGGGCGATTATTTATCGAGAACGGTCGCGCGGCTGGTGCCGCGATGGGCTTCACCTTGCGCGGGCTGGTGGATTTCTCGAAGGAATCGCTCGATCTGGAAGGGGTGCTGGTGCCGTCCTACGGGCTGAATTCCTTCATCGGCAATGCTCCGGTCGTGGGGAATGTGCTCACATCGCGCAAGGGCGAAGGGGTGTTCGGGATGAATTTCCGGTTGCGCGGTCCGTTCGAAAAAGCGCGCGCCTCGATCAATCCCCTCTCGGCGCTGACGCCGGGCATCCTGCGCCGCATTTTCCAGCCGGGCAAAAAGACGCCGAAGGAATTTCTGGAGGATGGACCGGCGGCAGAATGATCCGCAGTGATTGCCGGCGGGCGGGATGTTTCAGCGCAATCCGGCGGGCGGGCGGATATTTACTCCGGCCGCCGCAAGGAAGCTTTTGGCCTCTGGCAGGCTGACCTCGCCGAAATGGAAGATCGAGGCAGCGAGCAGGGCATCCGCCCCTCCCTTCAGCGCGCCATCAGCGAGATCCTGAAGCGTTCCTGCCCCGCCCGATGCGATCACCGGAACCGAAACCGCCGCGGTCACCGCGCGCAGCAGAGCAATATCGTAGCCATTGCGCGCGCCATCGCGATCCATCGAGGTCAGCAGAATTTCACCCGCCCCTTTCGCAGCGACCTCGCGCGCGAAATCCACTGCATTGCGGCCGGTTGAAACCCGCCCGCCATGGGTGAAGGCCTCCCAGATTCCGGGGCCCGTCCGGCGCGCATCGATCGCGACCACGATGCATTGCGCGCCATGCTTGTCGGCCGCACGCGCCACGAGGTCGGGGTCAAGCAGCGCCGCCGTATTGATCGACACCTTGTCCGCGCCCGCCAGCAGCAGCGCCCTGATATCGGCAAGGCCTTTCACCCCGCCACCGACAGTCAGCGGGCAGAAGCAGGTTTCTGCGGTGCGCGATACGGCCTCCAAAAGGGGACCGCGGGCTTCGTTCGAGGCCGAAATATCGAGGAAGCAAATTTCGTCGGCCCCCTCGCGGTCATATTTGCGCGCGAGTTCGGCCGGATCGCCCGCGTCGCGCAGATTCTCGAACTGAACGCCCTTGACGGTGCGTCCGTCCTTCACATCGAGGCAGGGGATGAGGCGAATGGTGGGCATGTTTCTCGATCGGGACGGTTACGTCGCGCTGACGGGATCCAATCCATAAAACGCGCGCCGGCAATACGCCAGCCCCTGGACCGATCAGGTTGCGGCGAAGGAATGAACGTCGGCGGGCCCCATGATCTCGATGGTCACCCGGTCATTGCGGATGACGATTTCGCCCCGCGCGATCGGGTGATTATTGGCAAGGATCCAGACCTGGTCTGATTCGCGGGCATCAAGCGTAATTACGGCACCACGGCCCATCCGTAAAAGCTGATGCATGGGAAGGGTCGAGCGCCCCAGCACGACTGCGATATCAACCTTTACCGCCTCGATCTGCCGGGCCATTCATCGCGCCTCCTGTTTACGGAAGCTGACCATGAGGTCGCAGGGATCAAGGATGGGTTAACGCCACGGCGTGATTCCGTGTGGCACTGACACCTTCAGAAGCGAATTGGTTCGCCCTCGAGCCCCGGAAGCTTGAGAACGATCAGCAGATCCCGCACTTCCTGACGCGCCGCGACATGGCTCATCGTCAATTGGGCACCCGCGCCCGGCTCGGCAATATCGAGCAGGGTCATCCCCATCGGAAAGAGCTCACGATAGATCACGCGTTCTGACAGGCCGGGCGCGATACGAAAGCCGATGCGCTGGGAGAGATTGCGCAAGGCATCGCCCACCCGCGCCTTGTTGCGGGTGTCGAGCGGCGACATGCGGTTGCGCATCACCACCCAATCGATCTGCCGCTTCGTGACGCGCATTTTCTCCCGTCGGGCGCGCCAGACCATTTCGCTGTAATAGCTCGGGCGCACCACTTCGAGCGTCTGGGGATTGACATCGCCCAGGAGGTCGAAATCCACGAAACTGTCATTGAGCGGCGTGATCAGGGTGTCGGCGGTTTCATGTGCGAGCCGGGAGAGGAAACTGTCGCCGCCCGGGCTGTCGATGATGATGAAATCCGTTTTGGCCTTCAATTCGGCGAGGGTCGCATCGAAATGGGCTGCTTCTTCCTGTTCGGCCTGGTCGAGATGCCGCGCGGGACTGGGGTCGAGCCGCAGGGAGGTCGGAGTGTCGAGTTCGGCCTGCGCGCCATCGCGCCAGCGCGCCCGGTTCTCGAGATAGCGCGAAAAACTGCGCTGGCGGATGTCGAGATCGAGCACCCCCACCTTGCGGCCCATTTTCATGAGCGCGACCGTGAGATGCATGGCGACGGTGGATTTGCCCGCCCCACCCTTTTCATTGCCGGTCACGATGACATGCGCGCCGGCACTCCCGGCCAATGGCTCGCGGGGGTTCACCTGCTCGGGCGAAAGCTCCTGTCCGATAACCGCGCTGTCATACATTTTTGCGAAACCTTCTGCTCCCTGAATTCACCGCAAGACGAAACCGGCCTGCGATGTATGCATCGACGCAAGCGTCATGCGCGCCGCAAAGACAAATGTTGTGTCACCGGAAATCGCCGCGTGAACCGATGCGGCTTCCCGCCTCGATTCCCTCGGATTTGAGCGAATCGGGGCGGCCACAGACACATTTCCGGCATCTGCCAGAAATTCGATGGAAGCGATTGCGCTGCCGATGCGCTGGCACAAGCCCAGTTCTGCGCGCAATGACGCGAGTTCCGCCGCCACGGGCTGCATATGGCGTGGCCGCATCGTCTGCGACTGCGCCAGAAGGGCTTCCGAACGCGGCACGATGATCAAAGGCGCGCGCAGGCAATCACTGCCATCACGACTCACCGGCTCAGGAAAGAGCGCCAATTGCCGTTGCCTCCGCGAATCTGCGGGCACCATCTGCGTCGGGGTCGCTGTGGCCGAACGACGACCAGGTGCCGACATCCACCGCGCGGCAGCCAGGAAACGCAGAAGCTGTAAGGTTCTGTTCAACATACCTGCCAAATTCTCAGGAAAGCTTTAATAAGTCGTTAGCGCCGTGGCGGCATCACAATGCCCGGCCAGGGGTTTTGCGCATAAGGGGTCGGGTCACGGATGCAGGATGAGGGCGAAACGCCGGGTGCCATGGAAATCGCGCGCGACAGGATGATGCTGGTCCATCGCCTGAAGGCGCTGCGGCGTGCGGGGGCGCGTGTCGGCTTCGTGCCGACCATGGGCGCGCTCCATGACGGGCATGTGTCGCTGGTCGACATTGCGGCCTCAAAAGCGGATTTCACCATCGCATCGATTTTCGTCAATCCCCGGCAATTTGCGCCGGGCGAGGACCTCGCGACCTATCCCCGGACCGAGGACGAGGATTGCGTCATGCTGGAAAAGGCCGGGTGCAACCTTGTCTATCTGCCGGCGGTGCGGGATATCTATCGCGACGATTGCGCGACGGGCCTGCTTATGGGCGGACCGGCCGCGGGGCTCGAATCCCTCGCGCGGCCGCATTTCTTTGGCGGTGTGGCGCTCGTCGTCCTGAAATTGCTGAACCAGATCCAGCCGGATTTCGCCGTGTTCGGGGAAAAGGATTACCAGCAATTGCTGGTGGTGCGTGCCCTGGTGCGCGATCTCGATCTGCCGGTCGAGATCCTTGCCGGGCCCACATTGCGGGCAGCGGACGGGCTGGCCTTGTCCTCGCGCAATGCGTTTTTGTCGGTGGATGAGCGTGCCCGAGCTCCCGCCCTGCACGAAGCCCTCCTCCACGCCGCCAGCATGATCGCCGGCGGGACCATGCCGCAGGAAGCCGAGGATTCCGCCCGCGCGCGCATCCTTGCTGCGGGCTTTTCAGGGGTGGATTATGTTGCGGTGCGGCGGGCCGGGGATTTGTCCGGATTTGGCGACAAAGGCGTGGACGCCCCGGCCCGCATCCTCGCGGCGGCGCGTCTCGGCGGGGTGCGACTGATCGATAATGTTGCGGCTTCCGCCCTCCGGCTGCCGCCGGCCCCCCTGACCCATTGACGAAACGGGGCGTTGGGCGCCACGATGGTCCTTCGTGAGGGGCCGCGGCAAAGACCGCAAGGCCCCGATGCTCAAATCCCGGGGGAGTGGGAATTGTCCAGACCTGTTCGATCGAAATCCGTGCGACTGCCGGGGAAAACCGCGCGCCTCCTGGCCTGCGGGATCGGGGCGGGCGCGCTGCTCGCTTTTGCATTCGCTCCGCCAGCTTTTGCAGCAAAGAAAAAGAAGGATGCCGAGGCGACCAAACCAGCGGCCGACGCCCCGAAGGAGCCGGTCCGCGTCAATGCCAATCCCTATCCTTCGACCTATAAGCCCTTGCCTTCAGGCGTGACACTCATCCGCAATGCGACGGTGTTCGACGGCGTCAAGGCGGTGCTCAACGGAACCGATGTGCTGATCGAGGGCGGCAAGATCAGCGCCATCGGCACAAGGCTCGCCGCACCGGCGGGGGCGACGATCGTCGACGGGACCGGTAAATTCCTGACACCGGGCATTATCGACGCCCATTCCCATCTCGGTGTCTATCCTACGCCTTCGGTGGCGGCCCATTCCGATGGCAATGAGGCCACCGCCCCCAATACGGCGGAAGTCTGGGCCGAGCACTCGCTATGGCCCCATGATCCGGGATTCCAGCGCGCGCGGGCCGGTGGGGTGACCGCCATGCAGATCCTGCCGGGCTCGGCAAATCTGTTTGGCGGGCGTGGCGTCACGGTCAAGAATGTCCCCGCCCTCACGGCGCAGGGCATGAAATTTCCCGGCGCGCCTTATACCATCAAGATGGCCTGCGGCGAGAATCCCAAGCGCGTCTATGGCCAGAAGGCCGGCCCCTCGACCCGCATGGGCAATATGGCGGCCTATCGCGCCTCCTGGATCAAGGCGCAGGGTTATGTCCAGAAATGGGATAAATATTACAAGAAATTTGCCGACAAGCCGGCCGAGGCCGAGGCCCCCGAGCGTGATCTGGAACTCGAAACCCTGGCCGGCGTGCTGAAGGGGGAAATCCTCGTCCACCAGCATTGCTATCGCGCCGATGAAATGGCGCAGATCCTCGATATGGCGCGGGAATTCAATTACAAGGTCACCGCGTTCCATCATGCGGTGGAGAGCTACAAGCTCGCCCCCGTGCTCGCCAAGGAGGGCGTATGCTCCATGATGTGGGCCGATTGGTGGGGCTTCAAGCTCGAATCCTATGACGGCATTCGCGAAAATATCCCCTTTGTCCATGCGGCGGGGGCCTGCGCGGTGGTCCATTCGGATTCGGAACTCGGCATCCAGCGGCTCAATCAGGAAGCGGCCAAGGCGCTGTCGGATGGCCGCAAGGCGGGGCTGACGATCAGCGATGGCGAGGCGTGGAGCTGGCTCTCCGCCAATCCGGCAAGATCGCTGGGCATTTTCGACAAGACAGGATCGATTGAACCCGGCAAGGCGGGCGATGTTACTTTATGGTCGGCCCATCCGTTCTCGGTCTATGCCAAAGCGGAAAAAGTGTTCGTGGACGGTGCGCTGGTCTATGACCAAACAGACAGGACCCGTCAGGCCCTGTCGGATTTCGAACTCGGGCAGATCGGCGAAGGGGATGTGAAATGATGCGCAAATCCATGATGTCTGGCCTGTTGTGCGCGACTGCCCTGCTGGCGGCCACAAGCGCGGCAATCGCCGAACCCGTGGCCGTCACCGGCGGGAAAATCGTCTTTGACGGGCGCAAGGCCCCGATCGACAATGGCACGGTGGTGTTCGACAATGGCAGGATCCTCGCGGTTGGGCCAACCGGGACCGTGACGATCCCCAAGGGTGCCCGCGTGGTCGATGCCAGTGGCAAATGGGTGACGCCCGGCCTGTTCGACGCCTTCACCCGGGTCGGCCTCGCCGAAGCCGGGGCGGATGATGCCTCCAACGACACGGTGGCACGCACCGCCAAACACTCTGCGGCGCTTGATCTGTCGCTCGGGTTCAATCCGCGCTCGTCCGTACTGCCGATCACCCGGGCCGAGGGCGTGACACGGATCGCCGGCGTGCCGGAAGCCGGTGCCTCGCTGCTCGGTGGCTATGGCTTCGTGGCCGATATGAGCGGGGCGGGTGCCTCGATCACCAAAGCCAAGGCCTTGTTCCTCGTGGAATGGGGCGAAGGCGGGGCGGGGCGTGCCGGCGGCTCGCGCCCGGCGGCCAATGCCTGGCTTGAGGCCGCATTCTCCGACGCCGAGCGTTTTCCCGCCGCCTTCACGGGCTCGGGCGAGGCCGATGTGCTGCGGCGCGCCGATGCCGAGGCGCTTCAGCCGGTTCTGCGCGGCGAAGTTCCGATCTTCTTCCGGGTCAACCGCGCGTCCGACATCACGCAAGTGCTCGCCATGGTCGGAAAGAGACCGAAATTGCGGCCGATCATTGTGGGTGGTGCCGAAGCCTGGGTAGTGGCGCGCGAGCTTGCCGCGGCCAAGGTTCCCGTGCTGCTCGACCCCATTCCCAATCTTCCGGAAGCCTTTGAATCGCTTGGCGCGACCCGGCAAAATGTCACCCGCCTCGCCGAAGCCGGTGTGACCTTCGCGATCGCCCATGCCACGGGTGCCGATGCCGAATTCCAGGCGCGGCTGCTGCCGCAACTGGCGGGCAATGCGGTCGCCAATGGTCTGGGCTGGGGGGCGGCTTTCGCGGCGATCACCAGCGCGCCGGCGGAAATCCTCGGGCTGGGCGGGCAATTGGGCACGCTGGCGGCGGGAAAGATCGCCGATGTCGTGGTGTGGGACGGAGATCCGCTGGAATTGTCCTCGAGCCCGAGCGCCGTCTTCATCAATGGGGTGGAGACCGGGCTCACCACCCGCCAGACCCGCTTGCGCGACCGCTATCACCCGACCCGCGCCAGCGATCCCCTGCCTCAGGCCTTCCGGTAAACGCTACCGGGTCGGGGCCGGAGCGGATCGAAATCGGGATTCCTGCCGGCCGTCACCCCAGACGGCGCAGGATCTCTGCTGCCGCGCGTGCGCCTTCGCAGAGCGGCGGGAAGGTCCAATGCCGGATCGTTCCATCAAAAGGGCGTGCAGCACCCTGCTGGGTCAAGGCAGCGTGGAAGCGGTCGAATTTGGCGGATTTCCCTTCCAGCGCAAACAGATGGACCGGCAGGCCGAAACTGGCGGCCTCGCAGGCCATATTGACCGAATCCGCGGTCACGATCGCGGCCTCGGCAAAGTTCAAAAAACCCGGATAAGGGTTTTCCCCGGCGGAGGCTTCGGGGCCCGTGATGCGTATCGCACGGGCTGCCGCGAAAGCACGCAGCATCGCGCCTGCCGATTTGGGCGTGCGGCGCGACAGGGCGATCCACAGGCGAAAGCCCTCCTGATCGAGATGCTGCAAATGCCGGACAAGCGCTGCGGTACGGGCGTTGCCCAGCCGATGGGTCTTCGAATTCCCGCCCACCAGCACCGCGATCTTGCGCCCGGGCTCGGTGCCGAGCTGGGCCCAGCGTGCAGCGATCGCCATGCGCTCGGCCCCGGAAAAATGAAGCGGGGGCCCGAGCAGCGGAAACACATTCGCACCGACGACCAAATCATGGGCGGGCGGCAGGATGAGGTCATAGACCCCGCGATTGGCGCGCGGATCGAGAATCTGAACGGCGAAAATGTCGCCCTTGCGCCTGGCCTTCAGACTGGCGACGACCGCC
This sequence comes from Hyphomonadaceae bacterium, assembly GCA_021731815.1. Taxonomy (GTDB): domain Bacteria; phylum Pseudomonadota; class Alphaproteobacteria; order Caulobacterales; family Aquidulcibacteraceae; genus JAKFWO01. Next base: position 8,232 of record JAKFWO010000001.1, read on the forward strand.
GCAGCCCTTTTGCCGCAGCCGATGACGAGGGTGGGCGGGGCATTGCGCCATTCCGCGCGCGCTTGCGCCGGCAGGGCATAAAATGCCAGTGGTTGCGCCAGAGGCGCGGCGAAATTGGCCCAGGCCGAGCGGTCGATCACCCAATCGCTGCGTTCGGGGCCCGGCGCACCAATGGCCGCAAGGGCTTCGTCCAGCGCCGATCCCAGACATTGTGTCTGGCGGACATCGCCGGCCTTGCCATCGGTCAATGTCCAGAGACGCAAAGCTTTGTCCTCGCATGCGGGGCAGGCGTCCCCAACGGTGCCCATCGGTTGAGCCGGGCCAACAAATCGTTATAGTCGGGCATCCCGCCCGGTTCAATCTAACGTAAGGGCAATGGGGCCATGGTTCCGTGGCAGATGTGTGTCGCGGTATTTTGTCGCCAGCTTGGCGTTGTGTGGATTTTCGATGAATCTCGATCTCGACCTTGCTTCCGCGGCCTCGCGCGAAGCTGCGACTGAAATCCTGGCCGATGCTGTCATGGGGGGCGATGACGGAGAGATCTTCATCGAACGCACCCGTTCCGAGAGCTTTCTGTTCGACGACAGCCGGCTGAAATCCGCCTCTTACGACAGCCGTCAGGGCTTCGGCCTGCGGGTCGCGGCGGGCGAGGCGTCGGGTTATTCCTATGCCAGCACGCTCGACATGGCGGCCCTCAGGCGGGCGGCGGGGGCGGCCAGTGCGGCGAAATCCGGCTATTCTGGCGTGATGGCCCAAAGCCCCATGCGCACCAATCAGACGCTTTATCCTGACCTCGACCCTGTTCTCGCTCCGGAATTTCCGGAAAAGATCGGGCTCCTGCAAACCATCGACGCCTTTGCCCGCGCGCTCGATCCGCGGGTGGTGCAGGTCTCGGTCTCCTTCGCCGGCAATCGGCGGGAGGTGGAAATTCTGCGGCCCGATGGCGCGATCTATCGCGACCCGCGGCCGCTGGTGCGGGTCAATGTCGCCGTCACGGTCGAACAGAATGGCCGCCGCGAACAGGGTTCGGCCGGGGCCGGCGGGCGCGATGCCTATGCCAAATGGCTGGCACCGGCGGCGTGGGAGGCCCTGTCGCGCGAGGCGCTGCGGATCGCTTTGGTCAATCTCGAGGCCCGGCCGGCACCGGCCGGCGAGATGGATGTCGTGCTCGGCCCGGGCTGGCCGGGCGTTCTGCTGCACGAGGCGGTCGGCCACGGGCTCGAGGGCGATTTCAACCGCAAGGGGATTTCGGCCTTTGCCGGGAAGGTGGGCGAACGCATTGCCGCGCCGGGCGTAACCGTGGTGGATGACGGAACCCTGCCGGGACGGCGGGGCTCGCTGTCCCATGACGATGAAGGCACGCCGACCGGGCGGACCGTTCTGATCGAGGACGGGATCCTGAAAGGCTTTCTCCAGGACCGCATGAATGCGCGCCTGACCAATGTCGCGCCGACCGGCAATGGCCGGCGCGAAAGCTATGCCCATCTGCCCATGCCACGCATGACCAACACTTTCATGCTGGCGGGCGAACGCGACCCCGCCGAGATTCTCGAAAGCCTCGATCGCGGGCTCTATGCCGTCAATTTCGGTGGCGGGCAGGTGGACATTACATCGGGCAAATTCGTGTTCCAGTGCACCGAGGCCTATTGGGTCGAAGGCGGGAAGATTCAGTATCCCGTGAAGAATGCGACCCTGATCGGCGACGGGCCCACGGCGCTCACCCGGATTTCGGCGATCGGCAATGATCTCCGGCTCGATGACGGGGTGGGAACCTGCGGCAAGGGCGGCCAATCGGTGCCGGTCGGCGTCGGCCAGCCGACTCTCAAGCTGGCGGGGCTGACCGTCGGAGGTGCCGCAATCTAGATTGCGTTCAGAAAAAGTGGAATCCGGTTTTTCCCCTGAACGCGCTCCAAATCCTTGAATCCGGGCATTTTCAATTCAGACATTCGGCTCGGATTTCCTTGAAAATGCTCTGGATGAATGTTCTGCCCGAATGATCTGGCTGAGTGAATGAACGCACTGGTACTTGGGATCGAATCGAGCTGCGACGAAACCGCCGCAGCAATCCTGCGACTGACACGGGATTCCGGGGAGCCGGACCGGATCGAGCTGTTATCGTCCGTCATTGCTGGCCAGGAGCTGCTCCATGCGGCCTATGGCGGGGTGGTGCCCGAAATCGCGGCGCGTGCCCATGCAGAAATGCTCAATCCCGTGATTTCCGAAGCGCTGGCCGCTGCCGACGTGGAATTTTCCGCGCTCGATGCCATTGCAGCGACCGCCGGGCCCGGCCTGATCGGCGGGGTCATTGCCGGACTGATGACCGCCAAGGGTCTGGCCTTTGCGCTGGGCAAGCCATTGATCGCCGTCAATCATCTCGAAGGACATGCGCTGTCGCCGCTGCTCGCGGGGGAATGCGCCTTTCCTTTTCTGTTGCTGCTGGTATCGGGCGGGCATTGCCAATTGTTGGTGGTGGAGGGATTGGGCAGCTATCGTCGGCTGGGCGCGACGATCGATGATTCGGCGGGCGAGGCCTTTGACAAGACGGCCAAATTGCTGGGCCTCGGCTTTCCGGGTGGGCCCGCGATCGAGGCGCTTGCCCGTGAAGGCAATCCACGCGCTTATGCTTTTCCGCGCCCTTTTCCCGATCGGGCTGCGCTCGATTTTTCCTTTTCGGGCCTCAAAACAGCCGTGCGGCGCGCGGTGGAAGCCGGCGGCGCGTTATCGGCGATTGCGAAATCCGATATCGCGGCCTCTTTCCAGGCGGCCATTGCCGATATTCTCGGAATGCGGTCGCGCGAGGCCATGGCGCGCATCGGCCCTGAATGGCCCGAAGGCAGCCGGCGCTTCGTGGTGGCCGGCGGTGTGGCCGCCAATCAGGCGCTGCGCACCCGCCTCGCGACCGAGGCCGCGGCCCAGGGCTTCAGCCTGCATGTGCCACCCCTGCAATTCTGTACCGACAATGCCGCGATGATCGCGCTGGCCGGTGCCATGCGCTTTCTGTCCGGCAGCACGGATGGGCTCGATGCCACGGCCCGGCCGCGCTGGCCGCTCGATGCCGAAGCCGCAAAGCGGGCGCCCATGCATGTTCCCGGCCGCAAGGGCGCGAAGGCGTGAGCCCGGCTTTTCCACGTGCGCTTGTCCTCCCGGCGATAAACGCATAAGCCGGGCCGCGCGGGCCCATAGCCGCGATCACATGGAGCGGACACGACGGTGGATTTCGATTTCCTGAAACCGAGAGAGCGCAAGCGTGCCGCCGAAAGCCTGTATAATTCGGTGGTTTCCGCGGCGCGCCGGGAGGTCTTTTATCTCGAAGGCGGGATCAGGGATGATCTCGACGGGCGACTCGAGCTGATCTGGATGTTTGCATCCCTGCTGCTGGGCGAACTGGGCGCGCGCGGCGATGAAGGCACTTTGCCATCACAGGATTTTGTCGACCGCCTGTTCAAGGGGGTGGATCAGGCATTGCGCGATGTCGGCGTGGGCGACATGCAGATTGCCCGGCGCGCCCGCAAACGGGCCGAGGATTTTTCCGGCCGGGTGAAGGCCTATCGCGCAGCCCTCGCGCACAAGGATCATGAAGAGCTCGCCGATGCATTGGGCCGCAACCTGCTGGCGCGTCTTGTACCTGGGCAGGGTCCCGACCGGGACCGGCTGATAAAATCCTATTCCGAATATTGCTTCCGCTGTCGGGATGCCCTGGCGGCCCATGCGCTTGCGGCGATCAGGGGAGACGGAATCATCATCTGGCCGGAATTCGTGGCTCCCGCACCAAATCCCGGCTGAGAACCCGCCACGCGCAGCCCTCCGCTTTGAATTCCGGAAGGCATTGGCTATGGTCGGCCGCCATGGCCCGCGCGCGCCGCATCAGACAAGGCTGACGATGAACCACAAGCCGGTCATTTCCGTGGACGCCATGGGTGGAGACAACGCGCCCGGAATCGTCATCGAAGGTCTGGCGCTGACCGCCCGTCACGCGGCGGACACCCGGTTTCTGCTGCATGGCGACGAAGCGCAGCTGACCCCTCTGATTGGCCGGTTCCCGGTCCTCAGCGGCCGCGCCGAGATCCGCCACACCGACAAATCGGTGACCATGGACGCCAAGCCGAGTCAGGCCCTGCGCGCCAGCCGCGGGTCGTCGATGTGGAACGCACTCGAAAGCGTGCGATCGGGCGAGTCCCATGCCGCCGTGTCGGCCGGCAATACCGGGGCGCTGATGGCGATCTCGAAAATCGTGCTGCGCACCTTTGCGGGAATCCATCGCCCCGCCATTGCCGCCACCTGGCCGACCGCGACCGGCAAGGCCGTGGTGCTCGACATGGGAGCCAATGTCGAGGCCGGGGCCCGCCAATTGGTCGAATTCGCCATCATGGGCGAGGCCTTTGCCCGCGCCGTGCATGGCAAGCCGCGCCCGGTGGTCGGGCTCCTCAATATCGGCTCGGAGGAGCTGAAGGGCCGCGACGAGATCCGCGAGGCCGCCCGGCTCATTCGGGAATCGGGCGTGGATATCGCCTTTGGCGGTTTCGTCGAGGGCAATGATATTTTCTCAGGAAAATTCGATGTGGTGGCCACGGACGGTTTCACCGGCAATGTGGCGCTGAAAACGGCGGAAGGCACCGCCAAGCTGATTTCGGGGGCGCTCAAGGAGGCGCTTTCGGCCTCGCTGCGCACCAAATTCGGGGCCCTGCTCGCCATGCCGGCGCTCAAATCCCTGCGCGACAAGCTCGATCCCCGCACCGGCAATGGCGGGGTGTTTCTGGGGCTTTCGGGTGTGGTCGTGAAAAGCCATGGCGGGACGGACGGGCTGGGCTTCTCCACCGCCGTGCGGCTGGCCATCGATATGAGCCGGAGTGATTTTTCTCAGGAAATCGCGCGCAATCTCGCCCGATTGCCCGGAGAGCACATCACGGCCATGCCGGCCGAAGCCGCGGATGTGCTGTCGTGAGCGGCGAACAGCGTTCCCTGATCCGCGGCCTCGGCGGCTATCTGCCCGAACGCATATTGACCAATGCGGATCTCGCGCAAATGGTCGATACGACCGATTCCTGGATCGTCGAGCGCACCGGCATTCGCGAGCGCCATATTGCGGCGGATGGCGAAACCACTTCGACCCTCGCCATTCGAGCGGCCGAACGTGCCCTCGCCGCCGCCGGAATGCGTGCCGATGAGATTGAGCTCATCGTGCTGGCCACCGCGACGCCTGATCAGACCTTTCCGGCCACCGCCGCCCGGGTGCAGGCCGCGCTGGGAACAGCGTCCGGCGGGGCGGCTTTCGACGTGCAGGCCGTGTGTTCGGGGTTCCTGTTTGCGACGGGGGTCGCCGACAATTTCCTTGCGCGCGGCCAGTTCCGCAGCGCGCTGGTGATCGGGGCGGAGACCTTTTCGCGCATCCTCGACTGGACCGACCGCACGACCTGCGTCTTGTTCGGCGACGGGGCAGGTGCCATGGTGCTGACCGCCGAGGACCCCAAAAGCGCCGGCGATCGCGGGATCATGGGGGTCGAACTTCATACGGACGGTTCGAAGCACGATCTGCTGTTTGTCGATGGTGGCCCGTCAAGCACCAAAACGGTGGGCCATTTGCGAATGCAGGGCAATCAGGTATTCAAACACGCGGTGGTCAATCTCTCCAATTCGATCGAAAGTGTGGCGCGCCGGCATGGCGTGCCTCTGTCGGAAGTGGACTGGTTCATCCCCCATCAGGCCAATCAGCGGATTCTCGAAGCCGTCGCCCGCCGCATCGGTATCGACGAAAAAAAAGTGATTTCCACTTTGGCACATCACGCCAACACTTCGGCAGCATCTATTCCGCTGGCCTTTGCCGAGGCCGTGGACGACGGGCGAATCCGGCCGGGCGATCTCGCGCTCATGGAGGCCATGGGCGGAGGATTTTCCTGGGGCGCCGCGCTCGCGCGGGTTTGACCTTTGGTACAATTCAGGCCCGCGCCTAACGCGCCTCGGCTCTGAACGGGCGGGCGAGCAGGCGCTCCATAGCCTCGGGCACCGTCATTTCCTCGGTGAGGATCGCATTGACGGCCTGAGCGATCGGCATCTCGATGCCGTGGCGGCGCGCCAGCTCGATCAGTGCAGGAGCGGTCTCGGCCCCCTCGGTTACCGCCCGGCGGGCGGCGAGGACAGTGCCCGGGGCTTCGCCCGCCGCCAGCGCCAGCCCGAAGGACATATTGCGCGATTGGGGTGAGGAACAGGTCAATACCAGATCGCCCAGACCCGACAGGCCGGCCAGCGTCTCTGCACGCCCACCCAAAGCAATGCCCAGCCGGCTCATTTCCGCAAAGCCGCGCGCGATCAGCGCCGCATGGGCCGAGCGGCCGAGGCCCAGCCCCTCCACGATCCCCGCCCCGATGGCGAGCACATTTTTAACCGCTCCGCCAATTTCGGCCCCGATCACATCATCGGTCCAATAAGGCCGGAAACCGGGATGGCCGATCGCTTCGGCCGCGCGCCGCCCGAGTGTTTCATCAGCGCAGGCAAGCGTCACCGCTGTCGGCAGGCCGCGCGCCACATCCGAGGCAAAAGACGGACCCGACAACACGCCCGCCACGGCCCCAGGTGCCGCTTCGGCTGCAATTTCGGCCATGAATTTCAGGCTGTCGCGCTCGATCCCCTTGGCGCAGATCAGGATCAGCGTATCCGGGCGCAGATTTGGCGACAGCCGCGCGAGCAATGCGCGCAAATGCCGGGCCGGGGTGACGGCAAGGATGAGATCGCATTGGCCGAGGGGGGCGAGATCCCCGGTCATTCCGATCGCCGCCGGAATCTCGATGTCGGGCAGGAAAAGCGGATTACCCCGGCCCGCGGCGAGGCTCGCCACCACTTCAGGCTCATGCGCCCATAGTGTCACCTGGCGACCGGCGCGAAAGGCCGTCAGCGCGAGAGCCGTGCCCCAGGCACCGGCTCCCAGAACGCCGATCCGTGCGAATGTCCCGCTCATTCGGCTAAACCCGGTTCGGGCGGGAATTCACGCGAGCCCGCCAAAGGCAGGGCGGAACGCGTCGATCCGCACTTCCTCGAACAGGCCGGCCAATGCATAGGGGTCGGTAGCGGCAAAAGCTTCGGCCTCCGCCCGGTTGGCGACGTCGAGGATGATCAGGCTGCCGATGAACCGGTCGGAATCATCAAGCATCGGCCCACTGAGGCGAATGATCCCCAGACGCTCGCGCATGAAGGCGAGATGAGCCTCCCGCGTGGCCATGCGCAAGGGCAGGCTGTCCTTCTTGTCGCGACAATGAAGTGTGAAAAGCATGGATTATCCATTCGCGGGTCTGTGCAGGCGGCCAGCAATCCCTGCTTCCAAAGCCTGCGTCAAGCCGCGGCCTGCGCCTCAGGCCAGAACCCAAGGCCAGAACCTCAGGCCAGAACCTCAGGCCAGAACCTCAGGCCAGAACCTCAGGCCAGAACCTCAGGCCTGCGCCTCAGGCCATGTTATCAGGCTAGAACCTCAGGCAATGGCAAGCCAGATGGCACCCGCCCCCAGCGCGATCAGCGACGAAAAGGCGAGCACCGTGCCCAGCACGCGCGCGAGCGAGGTCTTGCTCGCATCCTGCCACATGCTGAACGCGTGCAATACCCGGCTGAGTGTCAGCAGGCTGCCGGTGATATGGATGAAGAGTGGCGCGGCTCCCAGCAAGGCCACCAGGATCAGCACGGCGATTCCGACCGGAATATTTTCCGCCGCATTGCCGTGGGCGCGGATGGCATTGCGCAGTGCGGGATGGTCGCCGTCGCCCGTCCCCACCCGCTTGGCCAGGCGCACGCGCACCACGCCGAGCGCCAGAACAACCAGCCAGATCGCATTGATGCCCGCATAGAATGCGGCCGCTTTCAGGGCGGTGGAGGGGGCACCCGCCAATTGCGATGCCAAAACTGCGCCGGAAGATTCCAGAAACACCATTTCTCGCCCGTTCGGTTTTTTGGTTTTGATGTGTTGCGCAGACACGCATCTATGTCCGGCACGACCTCGTCAGAGCGCCCGACAATCCCCGGACCGGGAAGAAAGTCAAGTGATCCACAAGGTCATTTCCCATGGCGCGCTCCGGAGGCTCCCGCCGGCCATTCCACCCGAGGATTTCCGCGGCCTGAAATCTGCACGCCTTCCAGTCGAATTCTCGGGGTGCTTCACCATCTGTGGCTCACCCGCTGTGGTGCAAATACCACAGTTCCGCAATAATCGGCAATTTTGGCAAAACTGCCATCTTTTCGCCTTGTTCAGCCTTTGTTGTATTCGGCGTGATAGTATACAGGCGTTGTGAATAATCGCGTGGCAGGCAAGCCATGCAAAAACGGGGTCGGCGATGGGCAAGGGGTTCAAACTTTCGAATTTTATCCGCACATCGCCCGGCGCGGCGCTGTTCCGGTTCGTAGTGTCGCTTTTGGGTCACGGAAATTCTGCCCGGCGTGGCGTTTCGGGACCGGGTGGCAAGATGCGCACGCGCATGAGTTCCCATGTCAGCGGCCCCAATGGGATCAGTGATGATCTCTATGTGTTGCCGCCCGCCTTTGCCCGTTATTTGCGGCGCGACCGCAATCGCTGACATTTGGCCCGGGCAGAGCAGGCGAGGCCCCGCGCGGCGCGGTTCCCGTTACCCGGAATTCAGCCCATTCAAAAAGCCGGGGACAATGTCGCCCAGCGCCTCGATCGCATAGCCACCTTCCATCACCACCAGCGCGGGCAGGCCCAGCCGCGCGATCGCTGCGCCCATGGCCGGGTAATCCTCAAGGGTCAGCCGGAACCGGCCCAGCGGGTCGTCGACAAAGGTGTCCGCTCCGAACGAGACCACCAGAAAATCCGGCCCGAAGGCCGCGATCGCCTCGCAGGCCGCCTCGAGATGACGCGAATAGGTCGCCCAGTCGCAGCCCGGAGCCAGTGGCAGATTGAGCGTGTAACCATAGCCCGGTCCCTCGCCGGTCTCGTCCGCATGGCCGAGGAAAAAGGGATATTCATCGCGCGGATCGGCGTGGAGATTGACGACCAGCACATCCTCGCGCGCATAGAAAATTGCCTGCGTGCCATTGCCGTGATGGTAATCGACATCGAGAACCGCCACTTTTCGCCCGCTTTGCCGGCACAGCCAATTGGCAGCAACCGCGGCATTATTGATGAAGCAATAGCCGCCATATTGGCCGGGCATGGCGTGATGGCCCGGTGGGCGGGCACAGGCGAAAGCCAGGCGCTCGCCGCCAAGCAGGGTCTTTGCGGCGCTGAGCGCCAGTTGCGCCCCGTCACAGGCCGCCTGCCAGGTCTGCGCGCCGATCGGGGTTCCCGAATCGAAGGCGTAGAGCCCGATCTTGCCGTCGATCGCCACGGGGATCCGGTCGCGACGCATCCCCGGCCCTGGCCAGGCCAGCGGGAAAATATCGCCATCCCGGCCGGACGCCCGCCATTCCTGATGTGCCTCCCGCAAAAAGGCGAGATAGCCGGCCTCATGGACATCGAGAATGGGGCCGAGTCCGAAATCCCCGCTTTTTTCGAGCGGGCCGAGGCGGGCGCGCGCAAGGCCCGCACAAATGGCTTCCAGGCGGCGGGGATTCTCGAAACAGGGGGCGAATTTCCCGTCCTTGATTTCGCCGGCGCAATCATGGATGGCGTGTCCATGCGCAAAGAAAATCCGCATCAATTCGTCCTTTTGGGCTTCGGCTCTTGCCTTCATACGATCTGGAACGATGTTGCGAAAGACTTCTGTTGCGGACTTCTCTCGCGGGCCTCGCGCCGGAAGCCTCCGTCCAACGGCCGGAGAATTGCATTGTTCTTGTGAAAAAATGAAATAGAACAATCCATAGCCTCCACAACGGGAGAGAATCCGCGCGGTGCCAGGTCCCCCGGGGTATCCGCCTGAGCAAATTCATTGCCTCCGCTCCGGATTTGCCCGATCGCTGTAATGGTCAAGCATCCCCGGAATGTCGAATTGAAGATGACCCACACAGACCTGCCCCACGAAAATGACCCGACGCCGCTCGCGGAATTTGCGCGCATGCGCGACATCATGGCCCGTCTGCGCGACCGGGTCTCGGGCTGCCCATGGGATATCGAACAGAGCTTCGCCACCATTGCCCCCTACACGATCGAGGAGGCCTATGAAGTCGCGGATGCGGCCTTTCGCGGCGATTATGCCGGGCTCCGGGAGGAATTGGGCGATCTGTGCTTCCAGGTGTTCTTCCATGCGCAAATGGCAGCCGAGATCGGTGCCTTCACGCTCGGAGACGTGCTCGACGGGCTGGCCGAAAAGATGATCGCCCGCCATCCCCATGTGTTTGGCGGTTCGGAAACAGGCTCGGAATCAGGCGCGGCCGTCATCGACAGTGCCGCTGCGCAGGTGACGGCGTGGGAGGTTTACAAGGCTGCCGAACGCGCCCGCAAGGTCCGCTCGTCCAGCCCGAGCGCACTTGACGATGTTCCGCTTACCCTGCCGGCGCTGGCGCGTGGCCAGAAATTGTCCAAACGCGCGGCCAGTACCGGCTTTGACTGGCCGGATGCCGACCGCGTGCTCGACAAATTGCGCGAGGAGCTGGCCGAACTCGATGAAGCGCGCGCTGGCGGCGATGTCGCGGCGGTCGAGGAGGAATTGGGCGACATCCTGTTCGTGCTCGCCAATCTGGCCCGCAAACTCGGGGTGGAGGCCGAAGCCGTGCTTGCGAGCGCCAATCGCAAATTCGAGCGCCGGTTCCGCGCGATGGAGGCGCTGGCCACCGCCCATGGCAAAGCCTTCGCCGCGCTGACCCTCGAGGAACAGGAAGCCCTGTGGGGGAAGGTGAAACAGGGTGAGAAGCGTTGACCCTGCTCCCCCCCACCGACGATCATGCGGGTGAGATCATTGCCGAAATCGGTGCCCAGGGCGATGGAATCATCCGCCGGCCCGACGGGCAGATTCTCTACGCCGCCTTCACCCTGCCGGGGGAGGTCGTCGCCCTCAATGCCGGCGGCACGCCTTCCATCCTCGTCCCGGCTCCTGACCGAATCGCCCCGGCCTGCCGTCATTTCGGGCGCTGCGGCAATTGCCGGTTCCAGCATTGGCGCGAAGCCCCTTATCTGGACTGGAAGCGCGCACGGATCGGGGAGGCATTGGCGCGCGAGGGCGTGGATGCCGAAATCCTGCCGGCTCTGGCCGCCTGGGGCACGGGGCGGCGCCGCACCGCCTTGCATGCGCGGCGCGACCCGGCCCGCAAGGGCCTCGCGGGTGTGGTGCTCGGCTATGCCGAACGGGCCGCCCATCGCAGCGTGGCGATTTCGGAATGCCCGGTCCTGCATCCGGACCTTGAGGCCCTTCTGCCGGCTTTGCCGGAACTCGCGGCATTGTTCCTGCGCCATCGTCCCGCCATAGCGCTCCATCTCACCCGGGCGGAAAATGGTATCGATGTCGATATTCGCGGAGCCGCGCCCAAGGACGGGTTCAAATTATCCGCCGACGAACGCATGGCGATCGGCCGCTTTGCCGAGGCCCATGCGATCCTGCGCATCAGTGCCGCCAATGAGCCCCTGATCCTGCGCACGCAGCCTGTGGTGCGGTTCGGCGCGGCTTTGGTCCCTTTGCCGCCCGGGGCCTTCCTGCAGGCCAGCGAGGCGGGAGAGGCAGCGCTCGCCGCCTTTACCGTGAACGCGTTGTCGGGAACTCGCCGGACGGTCGATCTGTTCGCCGGGTGCGGGGCTTTTGCGCTGCGTCTGGTGGAATTCGCCGAGACCATTGCCTGCGAACTGGATGCCACGATGTGCGCCGCGATGGTCAAGGGGTTTTCGACCATTCCGGGGCGCCGGCGGCTCGATGTCGTCAAGCGCGATCTGTTCCGGGCACCGCTGGCGCGGGAGGATCTCAAGGGCGTGGAGGGGGTGGTGCTCGATCCGCCGCGCGCGGGGGCGGAGGCGCAAATCCGCCTGTTGCCGACCAGCAAGGTGGCGAAAATCGCCTATATCTCCTGCGACGCCCAGAGTTTCGCGCGTGATGCACGCATTCTGCTGGATGGCGGCTTCCGGCTTCTGGAGGTTCAGCCGGTCGACCAGTTCCGCTGGTCGCATCATGTCGAGCTGGCGGCCCGCTTTGAACGTTAAAGCATCGCGCCGAAAAGTGGGAGCCGGTTTTCGGCAAAGGCGATGCGGCAGCAAGGAAACAGAGCATCGCGCCGAAAAGTGGGAGCCGGTTTTCGGCAAAGGCGATGCGACAGCAAGGAAACAGAGCATCGCGCCGAAAAGTGGGAACCGGTTTTCGGCAAAAGCGATGCGGCAGCAAGGAAACAGATCAAATCAGATGATTCATATCATCGGCATTTTGCTCCAGGTGTCGTGTCCCGACAGGCTGTTCACGGACCGCACCTCGGCCTGTCAACCTCGCATCTGGAACGCTCTCCGCCAACAGACGGAGTAGCCTTTTGTTTTCACAGGCTCTCGCGCCGCGCGGACAGCGATTTCAGCCTGAAGCGGAGATCCTCACGCTTTGGTGAACTGACGGATTCGTCAACATGCGCTACCGCACGCCTTCCTATACCGAACGTTCCAGCCAGCGAGTGCGACATGCAAAAGCCGATCACCACCCTGACCATTTCCATTCCCATTCGGCCCTCGGATCTGGAGCAGATTGGCAAAAGCGTGCTGCAATATGGCCTGGCCATTGTATTCTTATGGTTTGGGGGCATGAAATTCACGGCCTATGAGGCGCAGGGCATCGCCCCCTTCATCGCCAATAGCCCGTTTGTCGGCTGGTGGCACACTTTGTTTGGCGTGCAAGGCGCGTCTTACATGATCGGTTTCGTCGAAATCGCGGCGGGATTACTGTTGGCTTCGCGCCGCTTCAACCCATTATTTTCCGTGGCCGGCGGTGCCATTGGAATCGTGACTTATCTGACCACTTTGAGCTTTTTTCTGACGACGCCTGGCGTGTTTGAGCCTTCCCTTGGCGGCTTTCCGGCGATTTCAGCGGGGCTTGGCCAGTTTCTCCTGAAAGATGTGGTGCTGCTCGGAGCATCCTTCACCATTCTGGGCTCGTCTTTGGCCGATGTGCAATCGCGCCAAGCAACGCAAAAGGTTCAAAAAACGCCGGGCAAAAGAAACTGAGCGGTGCCCCTGAAGCGCCGCCCTTAAAGCGCCGCCCTTGAAGCCGATTCCGGCCGGTCCATCCGATGTAACATTCAGGCCCCCGGGTTTCAGGTCCGGGCTTCCGGCATCTTTTGTGCCCTCGCGATCACCCGGCGCGTTTCTTCCCACAAATCCATGGCCTGGATTTCAACCACCCTGAAGAAGCGGGCCTCGGTGGCGTCGTCGCCGGCCCGGGGCTCGCCTGCGTGCCAGCGGGCGACGAAATCCACCAGCACATAATGCGAGTGCAATTCGCCGGTGCTCCGGCTTCTGAACAGGCCGTCCAGCGTCTCGACATGGGCGAAATCCTGCGCCACGATCCCGGTTTCCTCGTGCAATTCGCGGGCGGCCGCGGCGAGCAATGTCTCGCCAAATTCCACCCGGCCCCCCGGGATCGACCATTCCCCGGCCCGGGGCGGTTTCCCGCGCCGGATGAGCAGCACTTCGCTGTCACGGAAACAGATGATGCCGACCGCAATAACCGGCTGCCGGACCGGCGCGATGGTCATGCACGGTCCGGATGCAAGCGGGCGCTTCCGCCCTGCAACAGGGCCCGTCCCAGTCCGATCGTACTGGGCGCGAGCAGGATTTTGGCCCCATGGACCAGAACCACCAGCCCGGGCGACAGGCCGAGACTGACCGACATTGCGATGGCGAATTCAGGTGCCAGCGGCGCGAGCGCCAAAGCCGCCGCAGGCCAGGCCGCACCGGTCCAATGGCTGGCCGCCAGCCCGAGCCCGACGCAGATACCGGCGGCAATCAGGGCGAGGAACGCGGCCGGGAGCCATAAATGTCGCAAATCAGCGGGCATCGATTGGCGAGAGTGACCAGAGGCCAATTGGGTCTCGCCATACAGCCGCCCCTCTCCCGCGAACAGGGTCCTGAGGGCTTCGAGTGCCGCCAGCCCGCCGATCATGGCAAAGGCGATGTCATAGCCCGCTCCCTGATGCCCGGTGGTGAGGATCCCGGTAGCATGCAGCAGGGCGCTGGCGGCGAAGGGGCCGAAAAACCATGCGGAAGGGATTCTGACCAAACGTGCCCCGATCCCCAATGCACCGGCGGCCATCACAAGAAACAGCCAGTCCGACAGGGGTGCTGGCTCCACGGCCTCGATCTGGCCCGCTCCCGGCAGTAAAGCGAGCACCGGGGCCGCGGCCGCCAGCAGGAAGATGCGCAAGCCCGCGATGCGTCGCGCCTCGGCAGCATTGGCCGGTACGGCATTGGTCCCTGGAGAACCGGAAAGATGCCCCGCCTGAAAGGACCGGCCCGCCCCGGTGGACAACGGGACGGCGGCGATCAGCGCGGTCACAAAATCCAGCCGCAGATGGAACATCAAAAAGCCTGCGCCAAGCAAACCGGCCAAAGGCAGAATGAATGGCAGCAGCCCGAGGCTCAGTCCTGATCGCGCCAGTTCGGGGACAAATTCCGGCGTGATGTAACCGCCCGCGCCAATACCCACGCAAAACAGTGCAATATCGTGCAAAAACCCGGGCAGATGCAGCTTTCGTCCGGCGAGGCCGGCGAAAGAAATGATAACCAGCGCCCCGACCAGCGCGCCGCCGGGGACCGGGCTCACCGCCCCAAGGGCTCCGCCCACTCCGGCCCACATCAGGGTTTCAAGGGGGCGCGGCGTATTGTCAAAAACTCGGAACAGGCCAGGTTTCCCGGTCATGCGCGCGCACCTTTTCTGTCAGAAAGCGGCACAAAAATTCCCGTTCGCCACGGCGCGTGCCGTGCGCTGTTCCTGTTCATCGAAAGCCCCATGCCCAATCACTGCGACTCACCCCCAACAGGTGATTCGCACAGGGAGAATACCCCTGTTCGGGCGTTTCGATAAGTCTGGCCTGCAAGGAAACCGGAATTGCTGATGGAAAGCGGGCGGGATTGGTCCTGCCGGCTTGAAGCCAGCGCCGCATCGGCTTACACCCCGGAGGGTAAACTGGTTGAGGTGCCGCAAGCACCCGGAACGAAGGAAGCGGCGATGATGGATCTGCGCGGCCGGGTGGTGGTGGTGTTCGGAGGGTCGGGCTTTATCGGCCGTTATGTCGTGCGCGAATTGTGCCGCGCCGGCGCGCGCGTGCGGGTGGCGATGCGCCAGCCGCATCTGGGGGGCGATGTGCGCCTTGCGGGACATCCCGGCCAGGTACAGCTTTTTCAGGCCAATGTGCGCGACGAAAATTCCGTCGCGCGGGCCATTTCCGGCAGCGATGCGGTGATCAATCTCGTGGCGGTGCTCTATGAAAAGGGCAAGCAGGGATTCGAGGCCCTGCATGTGCGTGCGGCTGAAGGCATTGCGCGCGCCGCCTCCGCCGCGGGTGTTTCGGCACTGGTTCACATCTCGGCGCAGGGGGCCGATCCGGATTCCTCCTCGGCCTATGCCCGGACCAAGGGCGAAGGCGAACAGGCGGTGCGGCGCGCTTTTCCGCAGGCGACCATCCTGCGCCCCTCGGTGGTGTTCGGGCCAGAGGACCAGTTTCTCAATCGCTTTGCCGCGATGGCCGCCGGGTCTTTTGCCCTGCCGCTGATCGGGTTCGGACGCACCCGGTTCCAGCCGGTCTTTGTCGAGGACCTCGCCCGGGCGATTGTCGGCGCGTTGGCGCGCAAGTCGGCGCAAGGCCGCGTGTTCGAGATCGGCGGGCCGAAAATCTATTCATTCCGCGAGGTCCTCGAACTCATTTTGCGGGTGACCGATCGTCGTCGCATCCTGGTGCCGCTGCCGTTTTTCGGAGCCTGGATCCTCGGTTCGCTGCTCGATGCTGCAACGCGCATCCTGCCAATCGCCCCGCCATTGACCGGGGATCAGGTGGAAATGCTGCGTCATGACAATGTGGTCCCGGCCAAACCGGAAGGTGTGATCGGGGATCTGGTCGAGGGGCCGCTGGAGAGCATGGAGGCAATTGCCCCCAAATATCTGTGGCGGTTCCGCCATCAGGGCCAGTTCCACAAATTCGCCGCCTGAGATCCAATGGGTCGGGAAACCCGGCGCGGGTCAGAGCGGCCGGTGGCGTCACGAAACTGTCTCGAAAACTTTGTAAGAGCCGGAAGGCTGGCGGGCTCCGGGTCCTCAAACAGGGCAGCTGAAAGCGTGGCTGCCGGGGAAATCCGGCGGGGACGTTCAGGACGGAATTTGAGCCGGTTCAGGCGCAAAATGGCGCGAGGGGCAGGCGCTTGGCGGCTTTATCCACATTCCCGGCTTTTTCCTGGGCCTTTTTGGCGCTGATCGGGTTGGCGATCGCCGGATTTGCTCTTGGCCAGGGCCGCGCGCGGCGGATCGGCAATGCCGCTTTGCACTCGCTTCCCGAATATCACGGGCAATTGGCCGCGTTGTGGATCGCCGGGCCGGGCCTTGCACTGACCCTGTTTTATGGTCTGTTCTCGGCACCCTTGATTGCGCTGCTGGTCGCGCGCGATTTGCCGGCGGAATTTGCGGCCCTGCCGCCACTGCTGCGCGACACGCTGATCGCCAATGCGGCTTCTGCCGCGGCCGGGGCACAATTGTTGGATCCCTCGCCTCTGTTCGGGGACATTACCGACCGGTTCCGGCATTTGCGCGGGCTCGGGCACCTGTTGCTGGGGCTCGGAATCCTCGCTTGTGCGCTCGGCGGCATGCTGCTGACGCTGGCACGGCCTGCCGGGCCCCTGCGTGCCCGGCAAAAAGTTGAATCCGCGCTGAAATTCGGCTTGCTGTCCTGTTCGGGAATTGCCATCGCCACGACCATCGGCATCGTGTTTTCGCTGGTTGGGCCGACCGTCCGGTTTTTTTCCGCTTATTCGCCATGGGATTTCCTGACCGGGTTGAACTGGAGTCCCCAGACCGCGATCCGCGTCGATCAGGTGGGACAAACGGGCGGATTCGGCGCGGTCAAGCTGTTTTACGGCACTTTGGCCATTTCGGCGCTGGCGATGCTGGTGGCGGCCCCGATCGGATTGTTCGCGGCAATCTATCTCTCGGAATATGCGAGCCGGAATGTTCGTGCTTTCGTCAAGCCGGCACTCGAGGTTCTCGCGGGGATTCCCTCCGTGGTGTACGGGTTCTTTGCGGCTTTCACGGTGGCACCGCTCATTCAGGCAGGAGCAGCGGCGCTCGGGCTCGCGGCGGCCCCCCAGAACATGCTGGCGGCCGGGATCGTCATGGGGATCATGATCATCCCGCTGGTCTCCTCGCTGTCGGATGATGTGATCAATGCGGTGCCCCAGGCGCTGCGCGACGGTTCCTATGCGCTCGGTTCCACCAAATCGGAGACCGTGCGAAATGTGATCTTTCCTGCCGCGCTTCCGGGGATTGTGGGGGCGCTGCTGCTCGCGGTATCGCGGGCGCTGGGCGAGACGATGATCGTGGCCATGGCGGCCGGACAGCGCGCCCAGCTCACCATCAACCCGCTCGATGAAGCCACGACCGTCACGGTGTGGATCGTGGCCTTGTTGACCGGCGATCAGGAATTCAACAGCGTGAAGACCCTGTCCGCCTTCGCATTGGGCTTCGTGCTGTTCATCGTTACACTGATCCTCAACGTCATCGCGCTGCGGATCGTGCAAACCTTCCGGGAAAAATATGACTGAGCCCGCCCGTCCGTCGGCCGAAATGACCGGCGGAGTTCCTTCCCGCGAGGCCAATGGCGCGCGTATCCGGCGACGGCGGCGGGAGGAGGCGCGCTTTCAGCTTTATGGGCGTCTCGCGGTCCTGACAGCCCTTGCGGCCCTGGCCGTCCTCGTCGTCTCGATCGCGCTTACTGCACGCACGGCCTTCTGGCAAAACCGTGTGACCCTCGATGTGACCCTCGCCGAATCGGCGGTCGATCCTTCGGGCAAGCGTGATCCCGAGGAAATCCGCTTTTCGGGCGATGTCATTGGCCCGACCTATGAAGCCCTCGGCCGCGTGCTGGCGGCGGGCGGCACCAGCCCCTTGCCGCAGCGCTTTGCCCCGGATGTCGAGGCCCTGGTCACCGATCTGGCGACGACGCCTTTGCTCAAACAGGTGGTGGCCGATCCGGGCCTGATCGGCAAGACGATCCGGATCCGGGTGCCGATCAATGACGACATCGATCTCTATCTCAAGGGCGCGGGATTCAAGGCACAGCGAATGCGGGGGGATGCGGCTGCGACGCTGATCCTCACGGCTCCGGACACTGGCGGGGCCGCCGTGAGAATTCCGCCCGCGCCGCCGGAAGCGGCGGAAAGCGGGGAACCCGGGGAGGAACCCGGGGAGGAACCCGGTCTGGCGGCTGGGGTCGCGCCGGAACCATCGGCAATAACGGGCGGGACAGTCCCGGATGTGGCCGGGGAAGCGGAGGGCCGGGCGATCATCCTGTTCGAAGGCGATGCCCTGCGGAACTTCATGGGCCAATTGCGCGCGGAAATCGCGCGCGAAATCGCGATCAGGGAGCAGGAAACCGGTCGGCTCGATCAATTGGTCACGGCCGGGACGGGCGGCGGGACGGGCGTCGGAACGGAAGCAGAGCGCCTTGGCATTGCCGCCCGGATTGAATTGCTACGCCAGGAATCCGCCCTGTTACAGGCCGGGATCGACCCCGCCGCCAGCGCCGGCAGCAATACGCTCGCGCTCGGTGATGACCGGCCGAGCCTGATGATCGGTTTGCGGGGCGGCGTGGTGAAGGCCGAACGCGTCTCGGAAACCCGGATCGAAGGCATTATCGTCAAGCCATTCACCGACGCGCCGGCTCTGGATGCGGCCGTGGAAACCGGCGAATATTGGCTCTTGACCATCGCCTTGCCCCAGAACCAGCGCAAGCTGTCGGACGCGACAATCGTCTATGCCGGGGCCCTGCGCGACCAGGGCATCATCAAGGCAGGGTTCAATACCGGCTTTTTCACCCGGGCGGACAGCCGCGAGCCGGAGCTTGCGGGCATCCTTGCCGGCCTGATCGGTTCGTTTTTCACCATCCTTGTCTGCATGGTGGCAGCGGCACCGCTGGCAATCGGGGCGGCGATCTATCTCGAGGAATTTGCGCCCAAAAACCGGGTGACGGATTTTATCGAGGTCAATATCAACAATCTCGCGGCGGTCCCGGCCATTGTCTATGGCCTGTTGGGGGCTGCCGTGTTTCTGGATTTCCTTGGCCGGCGCGTCGGGATTCCCAATCTCGCTCCCGGCCTGCCGCTGGTCGCTGGCCTTGTGCTGGCACTCCGGACATTGCCCACGATCATCATCGCCTCGCGCGCGGCGCTGAAATCCGTTCCGCCCTCCATCAGGGAAGCTGCACTCGGAATCGGGGCCTCGAAGATGCAGGCGGTGTTTCACCATGTCCTGCCTTTGGCGGCCCCCGGCGTGCTGACCGGGGCCATTATCGGCATGGCGGGCGCGCTGGGCGAATCCGCCCCGCTCATTCTCATCGGCATGCAGGCCTTTGTCAGCCAGGCCCCGACCGGCATCGATTCAGGCGCAACCGTGCTTCCGGTGCTGATCTATTCGTGGTCGGACCATCCCGAGCGCGCTTTCGCGCCGCTGACATCGGCGACCATTATCGTGCTTCTGGTCTTTCTGGTGCTGATGAACGGGCTGGCCGCCTTTGTGCGTCGCCGGTTCGAGCGCCGCTGGTAGAATCCTGTTCCTGACCAATAATCGCCGCCGATACCGATATCTCCATTGCCCGAAATCTTCCGTGCCGGAGCCCCGATGACCGCTCAATCCGCTGCCAATCCGAATTCCCCGCCCAATCCGCCGGCCGGTGCCCCGATGGGTCCCGAGGTCAAGGTGCAGGCGCGCAATGTCAACGTCTTTTACGGCGACAAGCAGGCGCTGTTCGACGTGACGATGGACGTGCCCGACAAGAGTGTCACCGCCTTTATCGGTCCCTCGGGCTGCGGGAAATCCACGTTTTTGCGCAGCATCAACCGGATGAACGACACGATCGAGAATTGCCGATTCACCGGCAATATCCAGATCAATGCGCGCGATATTTACGATCGCTCGGTGGATCCGGTGGTGTTGCGGGCCAGTGTCGGCATGGTGTTCCAGAAACCCAATCCCTTTCCCAAATCCATCTATGAGAATGTGGCCTATGGGCCGCGGATCCATAGCCTGGCGCGCACGCGGTCGGAAATGGATGCGATCGTGGAACGGAGCCTGATGCGCGCCGGCCTGTGGGGCGAGGTCAAGGATCGCCTCCACCAGCCGGGAACGGGCCTGTCGGGCGGGCAGCAGCAACGTCTGGTGATCGCGCGCGCCATCGCGGTCAGTCCCGAGATCATCCTGATGGACGAGCCCTGTTCGGCGCTCGATCCCATCGCGACCACGCGGGTCGAGGAACTGATCGGCGATCTCGCGCGGAATTTCTGCATCATCATCGTCACCCATTCCATGGCGCAGGCGGCGCGTGTTTCAAAACGCACGGCGTTTTTCCATCTGGGAAATCTGGTGGAAATGGGCCCGACCGAGGAAATCTTCACCAATCCGCGCGACAGCCGCACCCAGGATTACATTACCGGCCGATTCGGGTAGGATATGGGGAAATTCTGACCGGAAGCGGCGCGAATTCCCGCCCCGTCAGCGCGGTGGAATACGAAGGAAGCCATGGATCTCACCAGCAAATCCTATGCCCATGACCTTGCGCAATTATCGCAGGCGGTTGCGCGCATGGGGGGCCTGGCCGAAAGCCTTGTCGGGGACAGCCTGCACGCGGTGGCGCGCCGGGATTCCGAACTCGCCCAGACCGTGATCGCGCGCGATGCCAAGATCGATCAATGCCAGCGCGAGATCGAACGCGAAGTCGTGCGCATCATCGCCTTGCGTCAACCGCTGGCACGCGATTTGCGTCAGACCATCGCCGCGCTGAAGCTTGCCACCGATCTCGAACGGATCGGCGACCTCGCCAGGAATATTGCGCGCCGGGCATTGTCGCTCAACCAGAGCGAGCCGCTCGTGATCATGCGCGGGGTCGAGCGCATGGGCCGCCTCGTGACCGCCCAGCTCAAACAAGTGCTGGATGCCTTCGCCTCCGACGAAGCTGCCGGGGCGATGGAGGTCTGGCAGCAGGACGAGACTGTCGACGAGCTTTATAATTCCCTGTTCCGCGAGCTTCTGACCTATATGATCGAGGATCCGCGGCTGATCGGCCCTTGCGCGCATTTGCTGTTTGTTGCAAAGAACCTCGAACGGGTCGGCGATCATTGCACCAATATGGCAGAGGCATTGCATTACGTTATCACCGGCGAGGATTTGCCGGCGCAAAGGCCGCGATCATCTTCTGACACCGGGCCTGAAACCGGGCCTGAAACCGGCCTGGATTACAGAACGAACAACGGAAACGGGCAATCTCTGCCCGGGGATGCTCCAGGCGTCTGACTTATCTGCTTTGTTCCGGCCGAATGGAATCATTCGCCGGAAAAAGCGCTGGCGGGAGAGGCTCAACAGCATGGCATCCGCATATGTGCTCATCGTCGAGGACGAGGATCCGATCGCCAAAATACTCGAATATAATTTCGAGAAGGAAGGCTATCGTACCGGCATCGCCCATGATGGCGAGGAAGCTCTTGTCATGGCGGCCGAGCAGCAGCCCGATCTGGTGATTCTCGACTGGACCCTGCCCAAGGTGACGGGGATCGAAGTGTGCCGGCGCCTGCGCGCGCGCCAGGCCAGCCGCAATATACCGATCATCATGCTCACCGCCCGGGCCGAGGAAGCCGATCTCCTGCGCGGGCTCGATCAGGGCGCGGATGATTACATCACCAAGCCCTTTTCGGTCGCCGCCGTGGTGGCGCGCGCCCGCGCCGTTTTGCGCCGTATCCGGCCGGGTCTGACCGAGGATCTGGTGACCATTGGCGATATCAGGATCGACCGCAACGCCCACCGCGTCAAGCGCGGCGGCAAGGATGTGCATCTGGGGCCGACCGAGTTCCGCCTGCTCGATTATCTCATGCAGCATCCGGGCCGGGTGTTCTCGCGCGAGCAATTGCTGGACGCCGTCTGGGGTTCGGATGTCTATGTCGAGGTGCGCACCGTCGATGTTCATATCGGGCGCCTGCGCCGCGCGCTCAATGTCGATGAAACCGGCCCCGACCCCATCCGCACCGTGCGCGCGGCGGGCTATTCGCTCGACACCGAAAGCATGGAAGCCGCAGCGGAGTGAGCACGGACGATCTTTGGGCGTTCCCTGCGCGTGCCGGCCCGAGGTTTCCGGTGCCCGGCGATCCGATCGAAGCCTTATGGCCCGCGGGCAGCGAATTCGACCTCCATTACCAACCGATTTTCCGGCTGTCCGACGGTGCCATCATCGGCGCAGAGGCGCTGGCCCGCTTTGCCGATGGAAATGGCGGGATGCAGGGGCCAAGCGAGCGTCAGATCGCCGGCCTGGCGGCGGGCCGAATCGATCCCTGGTATCGCCGCGCGCTCGGGGCCGCCTCCGGCCTCGCCGCCGCCTTGCGCCTTGCGGGGGCAGAGATTGCCGTGTCGGTCAATCTCGCGGCAGTTGATCTGCGCGACCCCGCTTTGCCGGATCTGGTGGCGCAGGCCTTTGCCGCCCATGAATTGCCGCCCGGTGCGCTCAAGATCGAGCTATTGGAAAGCGAGGCCATCACCAATCCTGCGGCGATGGCGGCTGTGTTCCGCACGCTTCAGGCGATCGGCGCGCGCATCGCGCTCGATGATTTCGGGGCCGGCCATTCCGCGCTGGCCTGGCTCGCGCATCTGCCGGCCGATGAGGTGAAGCTCGACCTTGCGTTTGCGCGCGGGCTCGCGCCGTCGGGCGGACGCCAGCGGCTTGTGGTGGGCGCGATGATCGGGCTCGCGCATGATCTGGGCATGCGCGTGACGGCGGAGGGGGTGGAGGATGCCGCCACCGCTGGCGCCTTTGCCGAACTGGGCTGTGATTACGGGCAGGGCTTCCATTTCGCCCGCCCGATGGCAGCTTCGGATCTGCTTGCCCGCGTCACCGGGCCGCAGCGCGTCGCGGGCCTCGCCCCCGCCGGGCGGGAGGCCTGAGGCCTCATTCCTCGCCCGGCGGGAGTTTGGCGAGGTTTCGCCGCGCGATCTGCGCATTCTGGCTCTCGCCGACCCCCATTTCTTCAAAGAGCGCGATGGCACGCCGATAGTTTTTCCGCGCAAGGGCAAGATCGCCGCGGGTCTCGGCGATCAGTCCGAGATTGGTGAGGCTCGCGGCCATGCCCTCCTTGCGTCCGAGCTGTTCATTGAGGGCGAAAGCGCGCTTCTGATAATCCTCGGCACCCGCAAGATCGCCGCGGGTCCGGGCGATCAGTCCGAGATTGCCGAGGGCCGCGGCCATGCCCTCTTTGCTGCCGAGCTGTTCATTGAGGGTGAAAGCGCGCTTGAGATAATCCTCGGCGCCCGCAAGATCGCCGCGGGTCCGGGCGATATTCCCGAGATTGCCGAGGGCCGCGGCCATGCCCTGTTTGCGTCCGAGCTGTTCATGGAGGGCGAAAGCGCGCTTCTGATAATCCTCGGCGCCAGCAAGATCGCCGCGGGTCTCGGCGATCACTCCGAGATTGCCGAGGTTTATGGCCATGCCCTCTTTGCGCCCGAGCTGTTCCTCGAGGGCGAAAGCGCGCTTCTGATAATCCTCGGCGCCCGCAAGATCGCCGCGGGTCCGGGCGATATTCCCGAGATTGCCGAGGTCAGCGGCCATGCCCTCTTTGCTTCCGAGCTGTTCATGAAGGGCGAAAGCGCGCTTCTGGTAATCCTCGGCGCCAGCAAGATCGCCGCGTGTGAAGGCGATAGTCCCGAGATTGCCGAGGGCAATGGCCATGCCCTCCTTGCGTCCGAGCTGTTCATGGAGGGCGAAAGCGCGCTTGTAATAATCCTCGGCACCAGCAAGATCGCCGCGTGTCCTGGCGATATTCCCGAGATTGGTGAGGGCATTGGCCATGCCCTCTCTGCTGCCGAGCTGTTCATTGAGGGCGAAAGCGCGCTTCTGGTAATCCTCGGCGCCAGCAAGATCGCCGCGTGTCCCGGCGATAATCCCGAGATTGCCGAGGGCAGCGGCCACCCAGCTTTGGTCCCCATTGGCCCCGGCGAGCACGGCTTTATAGGCATTCTCCGCCGCTGCGAGATCGCCAAGGCGCAGCAGCAAATGGCCGAGCGCATTGCGGGCGGAAAGATCGCCCGGCGCGAGGGCCAGGGCTTCCTCATAGGCTGCTTTGGCGGCATGGGTGTCGAACGGCGCGGTCAGCGCACCCAGCCGGCTATATTCCGCCGCGGCCTTTGCAGTCTGTTCGCGCGCCGCCGCCGCCCGGTCGCCGGCCAATTGGCTGAGGGCCTTGATCGCTGCATCGACATCGCCGCGGGCGAGATCTTCCAGCGCTTTTTCTGCCCGCGCATCGCCGGTTTTCAGGGTGTCGGCGGCGGCCTTTTCGAAGGCCTCCCTGGTGGAGGGGTCGAGCGGCGCGCCGCCCTGACCCTCGCGCGCCGCGAGAAGGGCATCGAGCTTGGCCTGCGTTTCGGAATGGCGGCGGTCGGCATCGGCCTTATCGCGCGCCGCGCGTTCCGCCGCCGCTTTCTCCTGCGCCGCGGCGCGCTGGTCGGACGCTTCCTCTTGCTTTTTCGCCTCTGCCTCAAGATCGCGCCGCGTGGCGGGGTCGTCCTTGAAACGACAGCCAAGAAAACGAAGGATTCGCTTGGCCGTTTCCCAAATACCCGCCGTCGCGTGCAGCGAAGAGAAGGCGATCAGCGCGACAAAGCCGCAGGGCGCGGCCCAGGCAGGCAGCCATTCCGGCAGCGCTGCTTCATAGCGCGCCCAATATTCCGCCGCCGTTGTCAGCCACAATTCCATACCCGCCCCCCGATTCCGGCGATTCCAAACTGGTCTGGCCCCAACTGGTCTGGCCCAAATTAATCCGGCCGAAACTAGCCTGACATTACGGTAAATTTATGTCACGCGCCAACTCCCGCGCCGCCGGCATTGTCGCTGAACTGTCATGAAGCCGTCGCCAAACCGGGCTAAGCAGGTCGGGGTCCGGTAATCCGGGCCGTTCTTCCATCCGGACGCTCATTCTGGACGCTTTCAATGCGCTGTCGTCTGCCGCTTTTGCTGCTCGTGCTCGGCCTGATCGGTGTGGCGTTCACGCCTTCGGCTTTCGCGGCACGCAACCAGATCCGGATCGTCGGGTCCTCGACCGTCTATCCTTTCACCACGTCGGTCGCCGAACATTTCGGGGCGCGATCGGGCCTCAGGGCACCTGTCGTCGATTCCACCGGCACGGGCGGCGGAATGCAGGCCTTTTGCGCCGGCCTCGGGGAAGCCTTTCCCGACCTCACCAATGCCTCGCGCCGCATGAAGAAATCGGAATTCGAAAATTGCCGCAAAAACGGCGTGCGCGAGATCGTCGAGATCCAGATCGGCTTTGACGGCGTGGCGATCGCCAATCGCAAGGGTGCGCCGCGCTTCGAGCTGACATTGCCGCAGCTCTTCCTCGCGCTCGGGGCCGAGGTGCCGGTCGCTGGCAGACTGGTGAAGAACCCCTATCGCAGATGGTCGCAGATCGCGCCCGGCCTGCCCGATATCCCGATCCTCGCTTTCGGGCCGCCGCCGACCTCCGGCACGCGCGATTCCTTTGTCGAACTGGGCCTCGATGCCGGCGCGCGCAGCTTTCCACTGCTCGCCGAATTGCGCAAGACGGATGAAAAGGCGTTCGAGGCCATCGCCCGCCGGCTGCGCGAGGACGGCGCCTGGACCGATGCCGGCGAAAACGACAATGCCATCGTCCAGCGTCTGTTGACCAATCCCAATGCGGTGGGCGTGTTCGGGCATTCGTTTCTGGAGGAAAATCTCGACCGCCTCCAGCCCGTGCCGATCGACGGGGTCAAGCCCGAGACCGATGCCATCGCGAACGGGGCCTATCCGCTGGCGCGCTCGATGTTCATCTATATGAAGCGCCAGCATGTGGGGGCCATTCCGGGCCTGCAACAATTTTTACGGCTCTATACCTCGGACGGGATCATGGGCAGCAAGGGCGTGCTGGCCCGCAAGGGGCTGATCCCGCTTCTGCCGCCTTTGCTGGCGGCGCAGCAGGCGCGCGCCCGCGACCTCATCCCGATGCAATCGCCGGAATAGGCGCAAGGCCGCTTCGCAATCCGGACTTCACGCCGGAGCCCCCGGGGCTCGGATCGATGCTCAGCCGCACCCGGCTGATCATGCCCGAATCGCTTCGCTGCGATGCAACAATGTCACATCCCTGCCTCCTGCGCCGTGGCATCCGCTCGGGTCACCGAAGCTTCACAAAATCATTGCGAATCGTTGTCGAGGCCATGTAGGGGGTCTGCGCAGAGAGGGGTCGACTGCACAGGCAGGGTGACCCATTGATCGGGCAACAGGGGATAATCATGAATATGCGGAATTTCTGGTCCACCGGGGCAGCGGCCCTGGCCATGATGGCGGCCGCGACGCCGGTTCTGGCGCAGCAATCGACGGGCGATATTCGTGGCTCGGTGCTCGACCAGTCCGGCAATCCGGTTGCCGGCGCGGATGTCGTCATCGTCCATGTCCCCAGCGGCACCCGCAGCCAATTGTCATCGAACAATGCCGGTGCCTTTGTGGCGTCCGGCCTGCGGGTTGGCGGTCCCTATGAGATTGAGGTTTCCGCACCGAGTTACGAGCGCATCAGCGCCCAGGATCTGTTTGTCAGCCTTGGTGACGTGTTCCGCGTGAATTTCCAGCTTGTCGAGGAGACCGCGGTCGAGGAAATCGTCGTGGTCGGTGATCGCGCGGGTAGCGCTTCCGGCTTTTCGGTCGGCAATCGCGTCAATCAGGACCGGATCGAGGGCGTCTCTTCGGTCAACCGCGATTTGCGCGACATCGTGCGCCGCAACCCGCTGGCGACGTTGAATGTCGGCGGCGACCGCGGCATTTCGATTGCGGGCTCGATCCCGCGCGCCAACCGCATCACCATTGATGGCGTGCGCGCCCAGGACGATTTCGGCCTCAATACCGGCGGCCTGCCAACGGTTCGCGGCCCGATCTCGCTCGACGCGATCGAGCAGGTTTCGGTGAATGTCGCGGAATTCGACCCCGAACAGGGCGATTTCACCGGCGGTTCGATCGCAGTGACCCACAAGAGCGGCACCAACAAGATCGAGGGCTCCGGGTTCTGGCAGACCAACCGGGAATTCCTCGACGGCGACACGGTCGATGGCCGCCCGGTCAACAACCAGTTCCGCGGCCGCGATTTCGGCGGGTTCATCGGCGCGCCCCTCATCAAGGACCGGTTGTTCATTGCCGGTTCCTATGAATCCTTCGAACAAACAGCCGCCGTGGCCGGCGGTCCGGCGGCGACGACCCCGGGCGACATCGCGTTTTCCAATCCCTCGACCCTCAGCGCCACGGCATTCAATGCGCTCGGTCAAACCCTGCAATCGCTCTATGGCTTTGCGCCGCTCGGCGTTCCGGCAACCACCCCGATCACGGACCGCAAATGGTCGGCGCGGCTCGACTGGAACATCACGGATGACCACCACGCCCAGTTCACCTATCGCGCCTCGCGCGGGTCGCAGGCCGCCAATGTGAATGGTGGCGGGCTGAATTTCGGTGATTCCTCGACCTTTTACGTTCAGGGCGAGCGCGAGAACACCTTTGCCGGCCAGATCAATTCGAACTGGACCAGCGATTTCTCGACCGAATTGCGGATCACGCGCCGCAATTATCTGCGCGAACAAAATCCCTTCGGCGACATCAATAATGCGGCAGGCACACCCGAGGCCGATGCCGAGGAATTCGCCGAAGTCCGGGTCTGCTCGTCGGCGACTTCCGGCTTCAGCGCCACCTCGTGCCAGGCGGTCGGCACCAATGTTG
Source organism: Hyphomonadaceae bacterium (assembly GCA_021731815.1). Classification (GTDB taxonomy): domain Bacteria; phylum Pseudomonadota; class Alphaproteobacteria; order Caulobacterales; family Aquidulcibacteraceae; genus JAKFWO01. The sequence goes on from JAKFWO010000001.1 coordinate 36,063, forward strand.
CCGCGCCGCAGGTCATTTTCGGCCCCGACCAGTTCCGCCATGCCAATCAATTGCGCACAGGCAACACCTCCTATCATTTCAAGGGGCAATATCTCCTCGGCAACCATACGATCAAGGCGGGCTTCCAGCGCCAGGGCAAGGAGATCGACAATCTCTTCGTCCCGCAATCGGAAGGCGTTTTCTACTTTGACTCGGCGGCGGATTTTGCGGCTGGTCGCGCCAATCAGCTGATCTATCAGAACACCCTGACCGGCAATCCCGATGCCGATGGCCGCGGGGTCTTTGATTATGCGATCAATTCCTGGTTCGTGAACGACACCTGGGATGTGGCGAGCTGGCTGACCCTTTCGCTCGGTCTGCGCTATGATCGTTATGCCTCCGGCGATGCGCCGACGGCCAATCAGGCCTTTGCCAATCGCTATGCAGCGCTCGGGCTGACCAATACGGAATTTCTCGACGGTCGCGATGTGTTCTCCCCGCGATTCGGCTTCAAGGCAGATCTGCCCTTCGGAATTGATGCGCGCGGCGGGATCGGCAAATTCGCCTCGACCGTATCAGACGTGTTCCTGTCGAATGCCTTCTCCAATGACGGTGCGCGCTTCAACACGATCACCATCACCCGCAGCGGTGCGCCGGGCGCGGCCAATGAGTTTGCGATTTCGCCGGCAACGGCGGGCTTTTCCCAGGCTTTGGGTGCCCAGGCGCTGACGCTGACACGGAATGCACAAGGCCAATTCGACCTGTTCAACATCCCGCCGGCGATCCAGACCCTGCTGGCCGGTGGCGGCGCGCCGCTGGCCGCTCCGACCTATTCCTTCGATCCCAATTTCGAGATCCCTGCGGAATGGAAGGCCAATCTCAACCTGTCGCGAACTTTCAGTCTGCCCTTCGTGGAAAATATCCGCGCCGGTTTCGATCTGGTGTTCGGCGTGACCCAGCAAGGCTATACGTTCCGGGATCTGCGGGCGAGCCTGGACGGGACCCTGCCCGATGGTCGCCCGCGTTATATCGGTGACAACGCGCTCACGCCGGTTCTCGACCGGGCGATCTCGCGTGCGATTGGAAACACCGATGCCAACACAGACATTCAGGCGACCAATACCCAAAGCGGCAATTCGCGTGTCTGGGCGGCAAGCCTCGGAAAAAGCTGGGATTTCGGGCTGGACATCAATGTGTCCTACGCCCGTCAGGAAGTGAATACGGTAATCGACGGCGCGCGCTTTGGTTCCACCCCCAACGGGGTATTTACCGGGACGGCGGCGCGCGACCTCAACAACCCAGAGCTCGGCACCAGCAGTGAAGAAGTCAAGAACGCCCTGAAATATGAGTTCAATTTCGAGCGCAGCTTCTTCAAGGGCCTCAAGAGCCGCCTCACCATCTTTGGCGAGCGCCGCTCGGGTCGTCCGTTCAGCTATACGTTCAACGACAACACACCCAGCCAAACCGGCCGTTCCACAGTGTTTGGCATTACCGGCGGCAATCGGTCGCTGTTCTACGTTCCGAATTTCGCGGGCGACACCAATCCCAACGATCTCCAGACCGATTTCGTGTTCTTTGATACCGCCGCAACGCGGGATTCACTGCGCGATTTCGTGCTCAATGGGCCGCTTGCCAATTTCCAGGGACAGATCACGCCGCGCAATGCCTTCCGCAACCCGGCCGTCAACCGGATCGATCTGAAATTCGCCCAGGAAATTCCGTGGTTCTTCGGCCACAAGCCCGAGGCCTTTATCGAAATCGACAATTTCCTGAACTTCCTCAACTCCAATTGGGGTGTGGTGCGGGAATTTGCCACCAATACGCGCGTCGTCGATGTGTTGTGCGCGGACGCAACGGGCGCGGTGGCGGCCAACACCACGTCGGCGCAGAACAATCTCTGCACCAATTTCCGGTTTCAGAGTGTGAATTTCCAGACCAATCCCCTGACGACCGACCTCGATACGGTGGGCGTCAACCCCAACCAGTCGCGCTGGACGGCGCAGATCGGCCTGCGTTACCGCTTCTGATCGATCGGACCATCCATGAAACGGAAGGGCGGCCCTCGGGTCGCCCTTTTTGTTGGCGCTTGCTTTTGTGCGATAGCCTGGCCAGGAACACGCATGACCCATGATCCACAAGCCGCCGACAGTCCGTTCCTGGCCGGCACCGACGGCAACACCGCCTCCTTCGGCTTTGCCGATATCCCCGCAGGGGAAAAGGCGGCGCGCGTGCGTGAGGTGTTTGACCGCTCGGCCAAACGCTATGATCTCATGAACGACCTGATGTCGCTCGGTGCGCATCGGGCGTGGAAGGCGGCGATGCTGGCCTGGCTCAATCCGCAGCCCGGCGAAATTTTGGCAGACATTGCCGGCGGCACCGGTGACATCGCGCGAGGTTTTCTGGCCGCAGCACTGCGGGCGGGCAAGCGGCGCCACGACGCGGTGCCCGCGCAGGCCTGTGTCATCGACATCAATGCCGAAATGCTGGCGGCCGGCCGTGCGCGGGGCACGCCCGCCGGGCTTTACTGGATTTGCGGTGATGCCGAGCGCCTGCCATTGCCCGATGCCTCGGTCCATTGCCTGACCATTGCCTTCGGGATCCGCAATGTTACCCATATCGACCGCGCGCTCGGCGAAATGCGGCGGGTGCTGGTACCGGGCGGACGCTTCGCGTGCCTTGAATTCTCAAAGCCCGTCATTGGCGCGTTCGAAGCGATTTATGACCGCTTTTCGTTCGATGTCATCCCGCGGCTCGGCGCGCTGGCGGCGGGCCAGCGCCAGCCCTATGAATATCTGGTGCAATCGATCCGCCGCTTCCCTCCCCAGGCGGAATTCGCCGCCATGGTGCGGAATGCCGGGTTTTCCCGGGTCAGATGGGAAAATTTTTCCATGGGGGTCGCCGCCCTTCATACCGGCTGGGCATTGTGAATGGTCGGGTTACCCGTTGCCGTTCCGCTGAATCTGCGTCAGAACAACCCATTCCCATATCTTCAAATGATGACCTGGAGCATTTTCAGGGAAATCCGAGCCGGATGTCTGAATTGAAAATGCCCGGATTCAATGATCTGGAGCGCGCTCAGGCGAGAACCGGATTCCACTTTTTCTGAACGCACTCTAGCACTTCCACGGACCAGCCGGGTCGGCCCGTGTCCAGATTTCCGTTTGCCCGAACGGGCCGATCGAGCCGCGCACCCGGATGGAATCCGGCCCGGCCAGATCAACCCGCGGATTGACCCGCAGCCCGCGGGTTGCGATATAGGCCTTGCCGTCACGCCAGCGCCCGGCGCGCTTGTCATCGGCCGTCAGACCCCAGAGCACGGCCGTCCCGCACAGGAGATTGTTGCGCAGAGTGCGGTCGGGATTTTTCGTATCCCGCCGGAGCTTGCCGCTGGCGTCGAGGGGATCCCGGATCCAGGCGATCCGCCCGCAGATCGTTCCGGGCGAGCCATCCGCACTTCCGGTGCAGGTCGAAAGCTCGATCACCGAATCCTTGGCCGCCACAAACCAGAACCCGACCAGTGGAGAGCTCACCGGAGCCGCGGTCGCGCCGGTTGCAAGCGGTTTAGCGGGGACATCCTCGGCAAAAATGGCGGAAGTGCCGAAGACCAGCGAAGTCAGTACCGAACAGAAAATTATTACCGATCGGCGAATCAGTGATGTCCACATGGAAAGCGATCCCGCAAGGTGATCGGCCTGCTTGGCCGTCCCGGACAACATGCCCGTATTCAGGAATCTGGTGCGTGTTTGCGTGAACCACCGGATTCCACAAGTTTCTCAACGCGCACGAGGGAACCAAATCAACCGCCCCCCGATCCGATCATAGAGGGCGGGATCGGGGGGGGGTGATCCGGGCGTCCGCACCCTGCCTGATTCAGGACGAAAGTCCTTGATGCCGGACTTCACAGCGGGGTATCACATTCAATCTTCCGAATGTGACGAAAACCCGACGGGTACTGCGAACCAGGCAAACGGATGATTGCGTGTTCCTGCAGCCGTTGAACGGTATTTTCGTGGAACGATAGCGCTTTGGCGAAAGGCGTCAAGGCGGAGCGATGAGAATGCGACCGGGTGGTCGCAACGACCTATGGGACATCGAGTCCGGTTTCCACCGCCGCCCGCCGCATCGGCCGACTGATCAGTATAGACCCCAGCGCACAGAGCGCGAGCAAAGCCACGCCCGCTTTGGGGCCGAACAGATTGGCACCGGTCGCCATCAGGCAACAATTGAAAGTCATGCCCCAATAGATTGCGCTGGCGCGCCAATGCGGCTGTCCGGAACGGATCAGAAGCTGGTAATGGTGGTCGCGATGGGCATGGAGCAGATTGCGGCCCCGCCGGGCCCGGAAGGCAAGGGTCAGCAGCACATCGGCAAGGGTCGGGAAAAAGAATACAGGCGCCAACCAGACCGATAAAATACCGGCCTCGATCAGGATCAGCGCCAGCGCGGCCGCGAGAAATCCGATGAACAATGCCCCGCAATCGCCCGCAAACAGCCGCCCCAGGGGGAAATTCCACCAGAGAAATCCCGCGAGAGCCCCGGCCAGTGCCAATGCGATCAGGCCGGCTTCCGGCGTACCGCCCAGAAGCCCGATCATTCCCAGAAAAGCGAGGCTGATGGCATTGGTGCCGGCGGCCATGCCATTGGCCCCATCCATGAAATTCACCGCATTGGTCAGGGTGAACAGCCATAGCACGCTGCCGGCGACGCCGATGGCCAGTCCCGGATGCAGCCCGCCGGATTCACCCTCGAAAAGGATTTCCACCCGGGCACCCAGCAATGCGAAGGCGAATGCCGCCATCAGCATGAGCGGAAACTTCAACCGTCCGGACAGGGGCTTCAGGTCATCAGCAAGCCCGATGAGGAAAATCCCGGCGCCGGTCAGCAGCGCCCAGGCGGCTTTGGACGCGATGAGGGTTTCAACCGGGGAAACGGGCCAGAGCTGAATTCCAAGGGCCGCCCCCATCCCGCTGGCAATGACGATCCCGACGCCCCCACCCCGCGGGGTTGGTGTGGAATGGAGCTTGCGGGCCTGATCCGGAAGATCGGTGATGCCGGCCGCGATCATCGCCCCGCAGGCCACAAGCGCCATAAAGGCAGCCGCGAGAAAGGCGGAAAATGCGCTGAGGACCATTCTTCACCGTTACCCGTCAGGCCTCAATGCCGAGCCGACAGGCCACGGCCCACCAGTCGGGCTCCCGCTGCAAGAGCTGCTTTGCTGCAAGCTGCGCCTGTTCCATCGACTCAAACAGGGCAAAACAGGTCCCCCCGCTGCCCGACATGCGGATGAGGCGGACATCGGTCAGCCGCCGCAGGGCATCGAGACATTGGCCGATCGCGGGTTCGATGGACAAAGCGGCGGCTTCGAGGTCGTTGCGATAATCATGGAGCGCGGCAATGAAATCGGCGGCATTGCGCGACGAAGGCAGTGGCGCGGGAATGAAAGCATTCCCGGGCGGGAATGTGGACGGCTGACCATGGAAGTTCAGCGCATCGAAGCGGCGATAGACCGGCCCGGTCGGGACCGGAACCAGCATATTGGCGAGCACGGCAAACAGCCCCGGCGCGCGGGCCGGCGCAAGCTTCTCGCCCGTGCCGGTCATATGCGCGGTACGATTGAAGATACAGGCCGGCACATCGGCCCCGAGTGAAGCCGCGATTCGCGCCAGATCGGGGAGCGAAAATCCGGTTCCCCAGAAATGGTTGAGGGCGCGCAGGGCCGCGGCGGCATCGGCCGAGCCGCCGCCGATGCCCGAGGCGACCGGCAGATTTTTTTCGAGATGGAGATGCGCAGGCGCGCATCCGGCAAGGCCGATCTGCCCGGCGGCCGCGCGCAGGGAATTCGCCGCTCGCAGCACCAGATTGTCGTCGCCCGTCGACAGGCCGTCAGAAAAAGGTCCCGAAACCGTCAAAGTGAGCGGGCGACCGGGTTCACCGGGCAGCACCGACAGCCTGTCCCCATGATCGGCGAACATGACGAGGCTGTCGAGCGGGTGACGCCCATCGGCCTCGGGCGGGCCAACATGGAGATAGAGATTAAGCTTGGCCGGTGCGGGCTCCCATGCCGCGGCTTGGTCCAGACCCGCTTGATCCGTAATCATCACCTCCCTGGTCATCTCCATGAATGCTCCACCTCGCGCATTTTCAACAAAAGTGTCGTCGCGGTTTTGGTCCGAAAATGCGTCGATTCAAGAACCGGAAGCATCGAACCCGACGAAATCCGGCTCGGATTTCCTTGAAAATACGCTAGCGCGCCACGGCAGGGGTTTTCTGGCCACCCTCACCCGCCCCCCCCTTGCCCGGTGCATTGACCGCAGCCCTGGCAAGCGTCTCCCGCTCCGGCAGGCCATCTTTCAGTTTCGCCTCGATCGCGGGTTTTTTTGCCGCGGGGATATTGACCCCCAAAGCGCGCTTCCATTCGAATCGCGCCTCGATCCGACGGCCAAGCCGCCAATAGACATCGCCGAGATGATCAAGGATCTCCCATTCGCCGGGTTCGATCTCGACCGCGCGTTCGAGGGCATCGAGCGCCTGTTCATATTCCCCGATCTGGTAATGGGCCCAGCCAAGACTGTCGATGATGTGCCCCGAGCGGGGGTCGAGCGCCACGGCCTGCCGGATCAGCTCGAAAGCCTCCTTGAGATTGCGGCCGCGTTCGGCGAGGCCATAGCCCAGATAATTGAGCGTGAGCGCCCGGTCGGGGGAAAGCGCAACGGCGCGGCGCAGATCGGCCTCGGCGAGGTCCCATTTGTCCTGACGCTCGCGCGCCGCCCCGCGCAGGAAAAACAGTCCCCAATGCTGGGGCCCCGGTTCGGCAAGTCCCTCGACCAGCGTTGTGAACACGGCCTCCGCCTCCGCATGGCGATCCAGCGCCTGCAGGGCTTCCCCGACCATCAGATTGCTGTCGTAAGACGGCGCGAGGCCTTTGGTATCGCGCGCCATGGCCAGCGCCGCGTCGGGTTTTCCCTCGGTACGAAGTATGGCCACCGCCCGTTGACGTGCCAGCAGGAAATAATCCGAACCAGGCGGAATTTCCCCCAGTTCGAGCCGCGCTTCGGCATAATTCCGGGTCTGGGTCAGGGCATCCGCCCGGCTGAGCATGATTGCTTCGGCCCGCGGGTCGAGATGCCGCGCGAGCCCCAGCACCTGAAGCGCAGTGGCCGGGCCACCCAATTCCTGGATCAGCGCCGCCTGGGCTGTCAGAAATTGCGCCAGCGACCGGGCGGTGGCAGGGCGCGGTGGCTTGGTTGCCCCTTTGGTCGCAAGCCTTTGTGCGCCCTGGCGAAACCCCACATGATTGGGATTGCGGCCGAGATATTCCTGATAAAAGGCGCGCGCCTCGTCGAAACGTTCGAGCCGTTCGAGCGCCCGCCCGCGCCCCTCGGCCGCCGCGAACAGGGCAATCGGGCCATTGAGCGCGGATTCGAAATCCAGCGCTGCGCGCGCATCATCGCCCAAGGTTTCGGCGAGAAAAGCATAGGCATAGGATTCGATCACCGTCGCCAAAGCCGGATTGGCGGGCAGGTCGAAAAACGCCTCCGCGGGATTCCGCTCCGAAGCTGCCGGGGGCTGAAGGGCGGCAAAGGCCCCCGCCTTGTCGCCGGCTCCCGCCAATGCAAAAGCCTTGACGATGCGCAGCGACAGATCCGCATCCGCGCCCTCGCCGGCGATTGTTGCGGCCAGTTCGAAATTATTGCGCCGGATGGCCTCGGCCGCCAGCAGCGTTCCGGTCAGCGCAGAAGAAGCGATCTGCGCATTATCCGATCCCCGCGCAAGGCTCAGCGCCCCGGGCGCGTCATTGGCCGCCAGATGGGCACCGATCGCACGCGACAACAGCGTGGGGTCGGAAGCGCCGGAACGAAGGGCCTCGTCATAAAACAAGGCGGCACCGGCCGGATCGTCGGATAATTCCGCATAGCGCCCGATCAGGAAGCCGGAATATTCCCGGGCAGCGCGAAATTCGCGGATCTCCTGCCCATCCCTTTCAGTGCGGACCGGAAAGGACCCATAGGTGGTGCAGCCGGCGAGCATGGCCGCCGTGAAGGCGATCCCCGCGAGATAGCGGTGTTTCGGTCGGCTGCGGAAGATGGCCGGCGGGGAGTGATGGCACGATTCGTCGATCATGATGGTCCCGCTCGCTACATATTGGGATAATTGGGACCGCCACCACCTTCGGGCGTCGTCCAGACGATATTCTGGGTCGGGTCCTTGATGTCGCAGGTTTTGCAATGGACGCAATTCTGGGCATTGATCTGGAAGCGCGGATTGGCCCCCGCCGCATCATAGAGCACTTCATAGACCCCGGCCGGGCAATAACGCTGGGCGGGTTCGGCATATTCGGGCAGATTGTGCCTGATGGGAGTGTCGGGATCGGTCAGGCGCAGATGGATCGGCTGGTCTTCCTCGTGATTGGTGCTCGACTGAAAGACCGAGGACAATTTGTCGAAACTCAATACGCCATCCGGCTTCGGATAGGGGATGGGTTTGTGCCGCGACGCGGATTCCGTGGATTCGGCATCGGACTTCTTGTGCCCGAGCGTCCCGAAAAACGAAAAGCCGTTGAACAATGTATTGGTCCACAGATCGAGCCCGGTCAGCGCAATCGCCCCGAACACGGTCCCGAACCGCGACCACAGGGGCTTGGCGTTGCGGACCTTGCGCAATTCCTCATGGACCCATGAATGTTCATACGCGGTCTGGTAGGCATCGAGCGAATCAAGCTGGCGGCCCATGGCGATGGCATCGAACGCCGCCTCGGCGGCCATCATTCCGGTTTTCATCGCATTATGGCTGCCCTTGATCCGCGGCAGATTGACGAAGCCCGCCGCGCAGCCGATCAACGCACCGCCGGGAAAGACCAGTTTCGGCACCGACTGGTAACCGCCTTCGGTGATGGCGCGCGCGCCATAGGCGATGCGCTTGCCGCCGGCCAGAAAGCGCCGGATTTCCGGATGATGCTTGAAGCGCTGGAATTCGTCGAAGGGCGAAATCCAGGGATTGCGGTAATTGAGATGGACCACAAAGCCCACCGAAACGAAATTATCCCCGAAATGATAGAGGAACGAGCCCCCGCCCGTCCGGTTGTCGAGCGGCCAGCCAAAGGAATGCTGGACATAGCCCGGGCGGTGATTTTCGGGCGCGATCTTCCATAATTCCTTGATCCCTATGCCGTATTTCTGCGGCTCGCATTCGTCATCCAGCTTGAATCGCCCGATCACCTGTTTGGCGAGCGATCCGCGAACGCCCTCGGCGATCAGGGTATATTTGGCATGGATTTCGATGCCCGGTGTGAAGGCCCCGGCCCTGGCCTGGCCGTCGCGCCCGATGCCCAGATCGCCAACCTGCACACCCTTGACGGCCCCCGTCTCGTCATGAATGAGCGCGGCCCCCGCAAAGCCGGGATAGATCTCGACGCCGAGCGCCTCGGCCTCGCGCGCCAGCCAGCGGCAGACCTCGCCCAGCGAGCCCACAAACATGCCATGATTATGGATCATCGCGGGCATCACGAAGCCGGGCAGCGGCAGCGCCCCCTGTTCGCCGAGAAACAGGAATTTGTCTTCGGTGACGGGGGTATCGAGCGGTGATCCGCGCTCGCGCCAGTCGGGCAGCAATTCATTGAGCGCGCGCGGGTCGATCACCGCACCCGACAGGATATGCGCCCCGACCTCCGAGCCCTTTTCCAGCACTGCGACCGAAAGCTCGGCCCCCTTCTCGATCGCGAGCTGCCGGAGCCGGATGGCCGCCGACAGCCCGGCCGGCCCGGCACCGATGATCACCACATCATAAGGCAGGCTATCGCGCTCAATGGGTTCGGCTGCGGAAGATGATTCGGCGGACATGGTCTTCTCCGGGGGAATCGGCGTCCCGTGGCGCGGGGCCATTACGGTTCACACTGGAAATGCTTTTCGCCCGGTGTCAAGCCGGGGCCGCGAATTCGGTCCCGGGGTCGGTCATCCGATGGCCCGGTCGGAAAGTCGCCACGACAAATCGCGGGACGAATCCGATCCTGTCAGACCGGTTGGATGGCGCACGCAGCATGGCCACATTCCTGCTTTGTTTCGCTGCTTTAACCGCTTGTCAATGATTTCGCGTGCCTTGCGGCGCAATGCGAATCACGGTGTCATCGATTCGCAGATCCAGGTGATATCGGGGGCGAATCCGCAAACAAACGGGTGTGTCATGCGCCGGGACGATGAATTCGCGCCGCCTTCGACCGACATAACGGCCCTGTTGCGGGCGGGCACTGCCCTGAACGGGTTCTGGCGCGAGAGCGGGATCGATGCAGCCGAGCTTTCGGCGCTGGAAAAGATCCTCGCCGGAGGCCCGCAAGGATTTCGCCGGCATCTCGATCGCCCGCTGCACGCCTGGCCGAATTCCGGGTCGCCGCCGCAGAAGACGTCCGGGCGCCCGTCGACCCCGCCTCGCCCCGTATCTCCGGCCCGACCGGCACCTCCGTCGGTCCGGACTCCGCCTGGTACAGCGAATGCCGTCTCGGGGCCCATGTCGCAGGCGCTGGCCGAGGCCGAAGAGCGCGCGCGGTCTGTGTCGGATCTGGACGCCCTCAATGCGCAAATGCGTCAATTCGATCACTGTTCCCTGAAGCGGACCGCCGCGCACACCATGATTTTCGCGGGTCCGGTCAGCCCGAAACTGATGCTGATCGGTGGTGCGCCGGGCCGGGAGGACGACGACCAGGGCACGCCATGGTCGGGCAAGGCGGGCGCGCTTCTCGAAGCAATGCTCGGGGCGATCGGCATCGATCGAAAATCTGAAGTGCTTTGTGGGTACAGTGTTTTCTGGCGTCCCCCCGGTGATCGCGACCCGGTTCCGTCCGAATCTGCGCTTTGCGCGCCCTTCTTGCGTCGGGCGATTGCGCTTGCCAAACCGCCCTTGATAGTGTTAGCGGGCTCCTTCGCTGCGCAGTTCATGCTGCAACGCAGCGAAACGATCGCGAGGCTGCGCGGCAAGAGTTTTGCGTATCGTCCCGCAGCATCTGTGAAGAGCGGACCAGGTCCGGAGGCGGGGAATATAGAAAACCCCGCGTTCGAAATCCCCGCTTTCGTGGTGCTGGAGCCGAAGCATCTTCTGCTGCGGCCTCAGGACAAGGCCCGTGCCTGGGAGGATTTGCTGATCCTCCGTCAGGAACTGGATCGGGCCGGACAAGAGCGGGCCGGGCACTAGCCGGCCGGGCAAAAGCGGGCCGGGCAAAAGCGGGCCGGGCAAAAGCGGGTTGGTGTTGACTTACCCGGAAACAGTCAGGGCGCGATCCGCAGGGTTTGCGCGCGGGTATGGAAGACCGGATTTGGAATTCTCCGTTCGGGACACCATGCCTTGAGAGAATCGGGTTTGCGTATCTGACCCGCCGCGTTCCGGTTTGACAAAGGAGAACCGCGCCGGAACGTATCGCGAGCGATTGCACGGAACCGGCCCCGAACAGGGGCTGGACAGAAAATCGGGCGAACATCGCCCAACGGCAATCGCATTGGTGGAGGACAGGCGGTTTCGATTGAACCGACCCGCATGGCGAATGCCATGGCCGATGTGTGAGGGCGCGCCCCCGCATCGCAGGTCACCTTCTCCGGGACATCGGAGAATTCAATCGACCCCGCTTCGGGATGCAGGGAATGGTCCCTTCGGGGGCAGCGCCGTGTGAATCCCAGCCTGGAGAAGCCGAGGCAGATGGCGAAAAAAATTTGGATGATGCTGGCGGCTCTGGCGGCGATGCCGCTCATGGCCCACACAGAGGCAAAGGCGCAGGTCCCGGATCGGGATACAGCCCCCGGTGTGCCCAGCGCCGGGTTTCCGGTGATGACTCTGGGAACCGAGCGCGATTATCGCGCCCATTTTTCGGCTGCGCGCAGCAATTCGGGGCAATGGGCCGACGAATCCGACATCGCGCGCGAGGATGGGGTGCTGCTCGGCCACGTCCTTTTTGCCCGCTATACGGACAACCCGGAATATAAGCCGAAATTCAATGAATTGAGCGCCTGGCTCGAACGCTTTTCCGACCATCCGGGGGCCGATCGAATCTATGCGCTGGCGCTGGATGTCATGCCCGCAGGTGCAATTCCGCCGAAGCCGCCGGAGCTTGCGCCCGAGATCCGGCCTGAATACAGACTTCAGGCCGGACCTCAGGCCGGACCTCAGTCTGGACCTCAGGCCCGGTCCGGACCTGCCCCACGTCGGCGTGCGCCCTATGATCCGATCGCCCAGCGCTTCGTCGAACGGGCCGAGGCCGCATTCCATGCCGGCGATGATGCGCGCGCGATTGCGGCAGCAGACGCGGCCGGAGAAACGGTCATGGCGGGCGCGGCCGGCATGTCGGGGGGGCTCGCCGCGTTCCGGCAGAGCGATTTCGAGGCGGCAAGCGCTTTCTTCACCCGCGCAGCCGAATGGCCATGGGGCGATTCCTGGCGCGAATCGGCGGCCCATTATTGGGCAGCGCGCGCCTTGCTCGCAGCCGGCCGGTCGGAAGGTGTGATCACCCATTTGCGCGCCGCGGCTTCCCATCCGCTCACCTTTTACGGCGTATTGGCGGAACGCCAATTGGGCCGCGATTCGCACGCTGTTATCGCCCCGCGTGGCGGGACAGAGACGCAGCTTTTGCGGGCCTTCGTGGCTTCCACCCCGGCTGCACGGCGGGCGGCGGCGCTGGCCTCGGTCGACGAAATCGAGCGCGCCTCCGCCGAAATCCGGCAATTGATGGCCCGCGCAGCCAACAAGGAAGAACTCGACCAGGTGCTGGCGCTGGCCGATCGACTGGGTGTTCCCGCAGTCGATTTTCGCGCCGGCACCAATTCGGCAGACAAGGCGATCGGCCAGTTTCCGATCCCGGGATTTGCGCCGCGCGGCGGCTTCCGGCTCGACAAGGCACTGATCCTCGCCATCATCCGGCAGGAATCACGGTTCAATCCGCGCGCGGTCAGCCGCTCGAATGCGCGCGGGCTCATGCAATTATTGCCCTCGACGGCGGCCTGGATTACGGGGGATGCGGGCCTCAGGACCCATCCCAACCGACTGTTCGATCCCGCGACCAATCTGGCCGCCGGGCAGAAATATATGGAATATCTGCTGGATGAAACCGGAGGCGATCTGCTTCTCGCCCTTGCCGCCTATAATGCCGGGCCGGGGACCATTCTGCGCTGGACGCAGGTCCAGAAGGCCGGTGCCGATCCGCTGCTGATCGTGGAAAGCCTGCCGCGGGCCGAAACCCGGGATTATGTGGAAAAGGTGCTCGCCAATTATTGGCTCTATCGCCAGCGTCTGGGCGAGGAGGATGTGAGCCTCGAACAGGCGATTGCCGGGGAACCCCTGCAATATCAGTCGGGAAAGGCAGTGGACATTGCCGCGGCCCGCATCCCGCCACCGGTGGCGAAGCTCGAAATGCCGGAAATGCCGGTGCTCTCGCTTCCGGTCGTGGCCCTTCCCGAAAGCGCTCCCGGCCTGAACAATGCCGGCGACACGCTCGGTCAATTGGTCTCGATGCTCGCCACTCTTCCCGCCCTCCAGCGGCGGTAATCCTCGCCGTCATCGACATCGGCGAGGATTGCGATCCGCGCGATCCGCGCCACCGGGCCGAGATTGGCGGTGATATCAGCCAGGGTATGGGCGCTCGACCAGCGGACCGCGGCAAAGGCCCGGCGCAAATGGCGGCGCGAATCTGCGCGCACGCCCATGAACCAGAAGCCCCCATCCGGCGTTGGACCAAAGGCGAAATCGGCTTGCCGCAATGCCCGAAATCCCTCGGAGATCCGTGCCGGAGTGATCCCCGGGCAATCGGTTCCGATAAAGGCGAAATCCGCGCGCTTTCCGTATGCCATGGATGGCATGGCTGTGGCCGCCGCGTGCAGCAGCTTGCGGGTCAGCCCCCCGGCGCATTGGGCAAAGCGCGGGATATTTGTCGGCCAGACACCGGGCAGGCTTTGCCGCACCATGCTGGCCGGAGCCGCCGCAATGACGGTCCTCCACGGCCCCGCCGCCGCTGCCGCGAAGGTGACCCGGTGCAAATGCCGATTGGCGTGCCATGCGGCGACCGGTCCGATGGCGCGCGCCAGCCGCGTCTTGGCGATGCCCATCATGGGAGCCTTGGCCATGATGATGAGGCAGGGCGCGGGTTGGCCATGCGTCATCGGCCCTGTCACAGGTGCCCCCGCAAAGCGGCGCGCGCGCTCAGTCATAAAAGCGGGCCAGATCCTGGGGCCGGGCCCCGAAATAGAACCGGAGCACCAGGCCGAGATTGTGCCAGGTGCGCTTGCGCCAGCCATCGCGACGATATTTGGCGGCACTCGTGGTCGCATTGGCCGGAAGCATTCGCATCCGTCTGCGCCCGATTCGGCGGACGAAATCAACATCCTCAAGGAAGGGGATCTGCGCAAATCCGCCGAGCCGCGCGTACAAATCGCGATGGATGAGCAGGCCCTGATCGCCATAGGGCAGACGGAACAGCCCGCAACGCACGCCAACCCAGAATTCGACCCGGCGGGCCTCCGGGCTTGGATCGTCGAAGCGCAACCGGAAGGCGGCCGCGAAATTGCGGGAAGCAGGGGCCGCGATGAAATCCCTCACATGCTCTGCCCAATCGGGTGCAAGCGCCGTATCGCCATGCAAGAACAACAACCAGTCGCTGCGCGCGACCTCGGCCCCCCGATGCATCTGCGTGCCGCGGCCGCGCGCATTGCGCAGGATCACCGCTCCGGCATCTTCGGCGATGGCGAGGCTTCGGTCGGTTGAGCCGCCATCGACAATCACCACCTCGCGAACCACACCTTCCGCTGCCGCTGGCACGAGCGCGGCGAGCGTTCGCACGAGATCGGCCTCGGCATTGAACACGGGGATGATGACTGAAATCACGACGACAAGCACACCAGGAGCAGACACATATCACCCGAGCCCGGTCGGGCGGCGCGCAGAAATGCCCCCGAAGGACTTCCGAAAGCAAGGGCAAGCATGCAGCTTTTCGAAAAAGTTCTTGCTTTGTTCGGAACCGGTGGCATTATGCGCAGATGAAACCCGCGCCCCGCAAATCACTTTCCGCCGAAGATCCGGCACTCAGGCTGTCGCAATGGCGCGGGCGCGGCGCATTGTCCAATGACAGCGGCCGGTTCGAGGCAGAGCAGCGCTTCGCCGCGGATGATGGCTGGGGTGGAGAGCCCCCCGATGGCGGAGATGATGCGGGTGAAACACCACCCGCCACCGAAATCGCGCGCGAGAAAATTCGCACGATCATTACCCGCAACACATCGCCCGACATTTCCTTCGACCAATCGATCAACCCCTATCGCGGCTGCGAGCATGGCTGCATCTATTGCTTCGCCCGGCCGAGCCACGCATTTCTGGGGCTGTCGCCCGGCGTGGATTTCGAGACGAAGCTCACCATCAAGCCCGGCGCTGCCGGGATGCTGCGCCGGGAATTGTCAGCGCGGAAATATGTTCCGAATATGATCGCGCTGGGGACCAATACCGATCCCTATCAGCCGATCGAGAAGAAATATCAGACCACGCGGGAAATCCTGAAAGTGTTGTGGGAGTTTCGGCATCCGGTCGGGATCGTGACAAAATCGGCGCTGATCCAGCGCGATCTCGACCTTCTGGTTCCCATGGCGGAAGCGGGGCTCGCCAGGGTCGCGCTGTCGGTGACAACGCTCGATCGCGGTCTTGCGCGACGGATGGAACCGCGCGCCGCGGCACCCCATCGGCGGCTTGAGACGATCCGGGCATTGGCAGGGGCCGGCGTGCCGGTGACGGTCATGGCCGCACCCATGATCCCGGGGCTGAACGATTCGGAGATGGAAGCCATCCTGACCGAAGCACGGGAAGCTGGTGCCGGGCGGGCAGGCTATATTGTTCTGAGGCTTCCCTATGAAATCAAGGATCTGTTTCAGGAATGGCTTTCGGCACACGCGCCCGATCGCGCGCGGAGGGTGATGAGCCTCATCCGCTCGATGCGCAAAGGTGCCGATTACGATGCCGAATGGGGCAAGCGGATGAAAGGTGAAGGGCCCTTTGCGCGATTACTGGCCGACCGGTTCCGGATCGCCTGCGCAAGGCTGGGATTCGAGGATACGCGCATGCCACTCGATCTCAGCCAGTTCCGGCGGCCCTTTTCAGCAGGTGCCGATTCCCGCCAGGGCGCATTGTGGGAGGATTGAAATCAGGGCCGGAGAACAGGAGCCGGGAATCAGGATACGCCATTGGAACATGCAAAAGAGGCAGGAATGGTCCGATGAAAATAAAGTCCGGCCCGGGTCAGTGCGCATTTCAGGAGAACGCGCAGCACAAAAAGCCGCAAAAACCGCGGCCGATTCTGGAATTTCCTGCCGAATGGCCGGCCCCCTTTTGCGGGGTGGACGAAGCAGGCCGCGGCCCCTGGGCGGGCCCGGTTGTCGCCGCCGCAGTAATCCTGCCGGCCTCGGCACGAGCGTTGCCGATTGATGATTCCAAGCGGCTGTCACCCGCCGCGCGGCAGGATCTCGCACACAAAATATATGAATGCGCCGAATGGGGGCTGGGCTTTGCGAGCGTCGAGGAGATCGACAGGCTCAACATCCTGCGCGCCACCGGACTTGCGATGCGCCGTGCGGTCGCCGCATTGCCGCGCCCGGTGGTTCTGGCCGTGGTCGATGGAAATTTCGTTCCCGATCTTGGTGTTCCAGCACGCGCGGAAATAGGGGGTGATGGGCGAATCGCGGCGATCGCGGCCGCCTCGATCCTCGCCAAAACCGCGCGGGACGAATGGATGGTCGCGGCCGACACGCAATTTCCCTCCTATGGCTTCGATGCCCACAAGGGCTATGGTGTCCCCGCGCATCGAGCGGCGCTGGATCGATTCGGCCCCTGTGCGCTGCACCGACAGAGTTTCCGGCCCGTCGCCGAAGCCATCCGCAAACGCTCCACGCGCGAGATTGCCGGAAATTAAGCACGGACAGACTATCCCGCGCATCTTACGGCAATTAAGCTCGTCTTTCTTGAATGCACTGGGTGTGAAACCCCAACGAATATAGGCCGGGGGCATTTGACCGGCATTATCGCCGAAGGGCCTGGAAATCATACAGGCCGCTTTCCTTTCCGGGTGTCATGCCCGATAATCAGCGAAATCCGCGCGCGGTACCGGAATTGTTCGCTGTTGGGCAAGGAATGGCGGATATCGGGGCTGGGGCGGCCGCAATTATGGGTGAAGGCGACGGTTCGGCCAATGGCCCTGGGACGCGAGGAGGCGCAGATTGACCCCGAGACTTCGCCACGGAATTGCATTGGGCATAGCTGTGGCGATTCACGTCCTGTTCGGGGTCGTGTTCACGATTACCGGGCGGATCGTGGTACCGGTGCGACCGTTCGACCCGGTGCCCGGGATCTCTATCCGGGTGGTGCGTAGCACCGATACGAATGCGGGCGACGAACAATCGGGCGCGCGTGAAGCGGCGGGCCAGCCGCGTGGCGGGAATGGCCCTGCCTTCAGCCGCACCCCGGATCCCGAACAGACCGCCAGAGTTTCGCCGGTCCTGCGATTCAGGAGCCCGGAAGTGGATCGCATCACCGATGTCGAACCGCTGCCGGCAACGCCGGAATTCCGGGAATGGGCGGAGCGCAATGGCCCGGCAAATCCATCAAATCCCGTGGCGGCCGGGCCGGGAGGAAATGGCAATGCTGCAAATATTGGAAGCGCCCGGCCGGGCGGAGCCGGTGATCCCCTCGCCGGCGTGAAGCTCTTTCAATGCCTTGCCGAAGCGCGCCAGGGCAAAAGGGGGCTCGAATGCCTCGCACCGGGCGGGCGTCTGTTCAATGGGCAGCCCATCGGCAATTTCGATCCGAGGTTCGAGGTCGGCACCCCTGACAAACCGGATTGCCGGTTTGAGTTCTGCGATGACGAAGCAAATTTCGACAAGCCACCCCCGCCAACGGTGCAGGACGCTTATGATCCCCGCGCACCCGAGACCCTGCGCGCCCAGCGCCAGCGCATCGAGCGGCGGTGAAGACCAGGCCGTACACAGGATGGTCTGTGAGGGGCTCTCACCTGCGATCGACCTGAATGCAATGAAACTTTCCGGTTACATGGACATTTGAACCGGGCTCGGGCGAAAACCGGACCCTGCCTTCGTCTCGACGCTTGCCACGCCGAGAGCGCGTTCAGAAAAAGTGGAATCCGGTTCTCGCCTGAACGCGCTCCAAATCATTGAATCCGAGCATTTTCAATGCAGACATTCGGTTCGGATTTCCTTGAAAATGCTCCAGGGGCTGATGCATTCGGTGGCCGCCCGAGCAATCTCCCGATCCGTCAAATTGTCACCTTAATCAGCGCCAGGGCAATCGACCACCCGCCGCCAGGCATTGGCCGATCGAAGTGAAGCGGGTGAAATGCAGGGTCCGGGAATAATAGGTTGTCTCTGGCGCGTGACAAATCCCGTTTTGCGACAGTTTTACCGGAGCCTCTGACAGAGCAAATGCGCGCGGACGGGAATGGCAATGATAGTCCCCGGTCTTTCGGTTTACATGACAGCCCTCTGCGTTAAGGCCGCCGGAATGCGCAAGGACTGGCGTGTTAATAAATAAGACTGCTGACACTATCATTATATATTTCATTCCTGCCCTGCTCTGGCCGATTACGTGAATTGCGAGCGTAGCGGCATGAAGTGAATAATAGCAGAGTGATTTATCTGTGACTTTATACTGTTTGAGTATTTATTTAATTGAAATCGGACGCTTTAAGTTTACATTCTGAATTGGTGCCAGAAGTGCTCTCAGGCATAAGCGAGGTCGTTTGATGGCTCAACGCGCTCTGTTCGGTCCGATTTTGCTGCAGCGCGGAACGCATGCGACCGATTGCAGGGCGGAGGAATCGCTGGAATCCGAAAACACTGTCCGGCATGAGTTCCCTTTCCAGGAAGAGGCGTCTCCTGTCGCGCCCCAACCCCCCTTTTCTCCCGCCACTGTAAAAAACGAATTCTGACAGACCCCTTCAGCCCCGGTTCAGGCAGCGCGCATCATTATCGGTTTCAAGATCACAGACCCGGAAAGGACCTGATCATGTTGAACCGAATTCTCCCCCTCACCGCCGCCCTCGCTCTGGCGGCTTCGCCCGCAGCCTTTGCCCATCATGGCGGCCATCACGGCCAGTCGAACGGCAAGGGCGGCGACGTTCTGGCCGGAGTCATCATCGGCGGCATCGTCGGTGGCGCGATCGCCTCGAGCGTCGTGAAAAAGCCTGCGCCCTATTGCTATGAGCACCGCGTCAGCCATTTCCATGACGACGACCACCGGGATGACCACCGGGATGATCACCGCGACGACCACCGCGGTCACGGCGGTCATGGCGACGACCACCGCGGGCACAGCGACTTTCGTGGCGACGGTTATCGTGGCGGCAACGCCTATGGCCAGCGCGATTATTATCAAGGCCGCGGATATTCGGCATCGCAAACCCGGTATTATGGCGGAGAACATGTCCAGAAATGCCATATCGAGTTCCGTCGCTACCGTGACAGCTACGGTGCCTATGTCTCGAAAAAGGTCAAGGTTTGCTACTGATTGATCTGGTCAATTGAGTAAGACCGGCCATCACATCTTCGCGGCACCGATCAATATCTCCCGATTGCCATCGGTGCCGCGGATGGGACTGGGCACATTCCCCAAACAGCGCCAGCCTCTTGCGCTGAGAAAGTCCAGAACCCGGGACAGGGCGGCTTCGGCCGCCCTGTCATTTTCGGGAATGCCGGTTCGCACAATCCCGCCTTTGCCGACAAATCTCCGGCCGAGCTCGAATTGCGGCTTGAACAAAGCGATGAGCCTTGCCCCGGGCGTCACGAGGTCGAGGGCGGCGGGCAGGATCTTTTCGAGACCAATGAAACTCGCGTCGCAGGTGATGATGTCCGGCAGCGGATCAAACATCTCCGCCTTAAGGCTTCGGGCGTCGCATCCCTCGCGGCTGACAATCCCCGGATCGACCCGCAGTTCGGGGTGAAGCTGGTTGTGTCCGACATCCACCCCATAGACCCTGATTGCACCGCGCGCCCGCAGGACCTGTGCAAATCCGCCGGTCGAAGCCCCGATATCGAGGCAGACCAGCCCCGAGGGATCGATGGCAAAGGCATCGAGCCCAGCTTCCAGTTTCACACCGGCCCGCGACACCCAGGGAAACGCCGGTTGGGCGTCGATTTCGGCATCGATGGCGCAAAGCGTGGCGGCGCGGAGCATCACGATCCCGTCCACCCTGACCAGCCCCGCCGCGATCGCGGCTTGTGCCCTGGCGCGGGACGGAAAAATGTTTCGCTCGCACAAAAGCAGATCGAGCCGCAAATTCGGCAGCGCCGGATTCCCGGATTTCGTGGCGGGTTTGGCGGGCCGGTCAGCGGGTCGTTTCCGAATCATCGAATTGCCGGGATTTTTGAACAAACACAGAACTTACTCTTGCCAGAGCCCACGCAATTCTGTCAGAAGGAAAGATGAGAATTCCGCGACCCGGATGATGGTAGCTTTGGCGAAGGAGTGGAGCAATGACCGGGAGCGATCAGCCAGGCGAGGACCGACAGACCCGGATCGGACGCAGAAAATTCCTTGTTTCGGTTTCCGCTTTGACGACAGCAGGGGCGCTCGCTTCCTGTTCTGGTCCCAAGCAGAAGCGTCCGCCGCCACAAGCCCAGACGAGCAAGAGTGCCATCCCGGTGCTCGGGGCGGTCGATCTCGCCGCAGCGATTGCCAGCGGGGAATTGTCGGCCACCGAAGCCGCGATGCGCGCCATCAGGGCCGCTGCCGCACATAATCCGCAGATCAACGGGCTGGCATTTGCCGATTTCGAGCGCGCAAGCCTTGCACAGGATTTGCCGGTCGGGCCCTTCACGGGCGTTCCTTTCGCGATCAAGGATCTCAGCGATTGGCCGGGTATGCCAACCAGCTTTGGGTCGCGCGCCTTCAAAAATTCCCCGGCCCATGGTCTGCGACTGACCCCCTTTCTTGCGGCCGTGCGCGCGCTCGGAATCAATCCCATCGGCAAATCGACCACGCCCGAATTCGGCCTTACGGCCACGACCGAGCCCCTGTTGACCGGGCCGACCCGCAATCCGGTCAATCCGGCCTGCTCGGCGGGCGGATCTTCGGGCGGGGCGGCGGCATTGGTGGCGGCGGGGATTCTGCCTTTCGCCCATGCGACGGATGGTGGTGGCTCCATCCGCATCCCCGCTGCCTGTTGCGGACTGGTGGGCCTCAAGCCCTCCTGGGGGCGGTTTCCCACCGAAGGCGGGGCCCGGCGCCCGCGCCGGGTGGAGGAATTGAGCGTGCCCGGCGTGCTGACGCGCAATGTCCGCGACACCGCCCATTTTTTCGCGGCAATGGAGACCCGCGGCGAGGATGCCGCCTTGCGGCCGGTGGGCCTCATTGAGGGTGCCAGCGACGAAAAACTCCGCATCGGCATTGCCTTGCGCTCGCCCGCCGGGGCGTCTCCCGATGCCGAGACGGCCGAAGCCATTCTCGCGCTCGGCAAGCGTCTCGAAAAAAATGGCCATCGGGTGGATCTGGTGGAGGGCGTGCTCGACGATGCCGATTTGTTCAAATATTTCATGGTGATGTGGGCGGCGGGGGCGGCGCAGACCCTCGCGGAATGGTCGAGATCGGCGGGGAAGGCCCCGGATGCCAGCGGTTTCGAACCCTGGACCCTGGGGCTCGCTGCCCATTACAAAGCCAACAAGACCAAAATGCCGGACGCACATCTGGCATTCGAACGCTTTGAGGCGAGTTGGGAGAGCCGCTTCACTGCCCATCACCTGATTCTCACCCCGGTTCTGGCCAGTCCGGCCGCACCAATCGGATATTTGTCGCCCGAGCTGCCTTTCGAGACCCATTTGCACCGTGTGACCAATTATGCCGGCTATACCGGCGGGGCCAATGCCGCCGGCGCGCCGGCGATCGCGGTTCCGGTCGCACGGGCAAAGTCAGGGCTGCCGATTGCCGCGCAATTCCTCGCACCGGTCGGGGGGGAGAAGCGGCTCATTGAAATGGCCTTTGCGCTCGAAGCGGAAATTGGCTGGGCTGATTGGCGCCCGCAAATCTTTGCCGGCTGACATCCGGGCCGGTCACGCACTGCCTTGCCCGGCGATGAGGGTGCCTCGCGGGTGACAGAATTCCCGCACTTCATTGCGCTTGCGGATTGCTCTTGGCGGGCGAAATGGGCACAAGCGGCGGCGGGCCAGGCACATGACTGGCGAAACAATTCTGTCTGCATCCAGTACCGATGAAAATTCCGCTTTCCTGGCTCGCGCGCCATCTTGATCCCCTTCCATCCGTCGACAGGTTGTCGGCTGCCATGACCATGGCGGGGCTCGAAGTCGAGGGCGTGAGCGTCCTTGCCGATCCGATGGCCGTGTTTTCGGTAGCGAAGATCCGGGAGACCCGCCGCCATCCCAATGCCGACAAGCTTCAGGTCTGCATCGTCGACACCCGGGACGGAGTGAAGGAAATCGTGTGTGGTGCGCCCAATGCGCGCGCCGGGCTGACCACGATCTATGCCCCGACCGGGGCCTTTATCCCGGGCACGGGGATCACGCTCGAACCAAAGCCGGTGCGGGGCGTGGTGTCGAATGGGATGTTGTGTTCGGGGGCGGAGCTTCTGGTCGATGCGGAGGCTGACGGCATTCTCGCGCTTCCCGATGAACTGCCGGTGGGTGCGAGCCTGTTCCGGGCCCTCAACCGCCCGGAACCGGCCAGCGATCCGGTGATCGAGATCGAGGTCACCCCCAACCGCCCCGATTGGCTGGGTGTGGCCGGGGTGGCGCGCGAACTCGCGGCCCTTGGCCTCGGGAAATTGCGGAAGACGAAAATTGCCCCGGTCACCGGGCGCTTTCCCTGCCCGGTTCCGATCGTGATCGACGATGAAGGGGCCTGCCCGGTCTTTGCCGGAAGGCTGGTGCGGGGCGTGAAGAACGGCCCATCGCCGGAATGGCTGGCCGATCTGCTGCGCGCGGCGGGGCAGAAACCCATCAATGCATTGGTGGATATCACCAATTTCATGAGCCTCGATCGGGCGCGTCCATTGCATGTCTATGATGCCGACCGGCTTTCGGGGACAATCCGGGCGCGGCTGGGGCGGGAGGGCGAGAGCTTTCGCTCGCTGGCGGGCAAGGATGTGTCGGTCGGGCCCGCGATGTGCGTCATCGCAGATGACCAGGGCGTGCTCGGCCTTGGTGGCATCCTGGGCGGCGAAAGCAGCGGCGTGACCGAAGCGACCGTCAATGTCTTCATCGAAAGCGCCTTTTTCGATTCCGCGCGCATTGCACGCATCGGCCGCGAGACCGGATTATTCACGGATGCCCAATATCGCTTCGCGCGCGGGGTGGATCCGGAATTCGTCGTCCCGGGGCTGGAAATCGCGACGCGGCTCGTGCTCGATCTGTGCGGCGGCGCGCCCTCGGCGATCACGATTGCGGGCGATCGGGATGCGCCTGCCCTCCGGAATCGCCCGGCGGTGAAATTCGACCCTGCGCGCGTAAAGGCCATGACCGGGATGTCGGTGCCGCCGGCGGCGATGAAGAAGATCCTCGCCGATCTCGGCTTTTCGGTAGATGTGACACCGGAGGGCTGGAATGTCGTCCCGCCCTCCTTCCGCCGGGACCTCGAAGGCCCCGCCGATGTGGTCGAGGAAATCCTGCGCATCCACGGCTTCGACCGCCTGCCGGCGGTCCCGCTGCGCCGCCCGGAGGGACGGCCCTTGCCGGCGGTGAGCCCGCTTCAGAACAAGGCGCGCATTGCGCGGCGCGTTCTGGCGGCACGCGGCTATGCCGAGGCCATCACCTGGTCGTTCTGCGCCGCAACCGACGCCCGGGCCTTTGGCGGCGGGAATCCCGCCCTTGTTCTGGCCAATCCGATCGCGGCCGAGCTCGATTGTATGCGGCCGAGCATTTTTCCCAGTCTCATCCGCGCGTTGGGCCGCAGCGCCGATCGCGGCCATCCGGGCGAATGTCTGTTCGAAATCGGGCCGGTCTATCGCGGCGAAGGCGAGGACGACCAGGGACTTTCCGTCTGCGCGGTGCGGCAGATGAAGCCACGTCGCCATTGGCGCGAGGGCGAGACCGCAGGCGATCTCTATGATCTCAAGGCCGATCTGCTGACGGTTCTGGGGGAATTGGGGATCGCAGAGGAGGCGCTGAACTGGCGCGCGGAGGCGACCCCGATCTGGTTTCATCCGGGAAAAAGCGCGACGTTCTCCCTCGCCTCGCCGGAGGATCGCAATCAGGGAATTGCGGGCCTGTTCGGTGAAATTCATCCGAAGACACTTCAGACCCTCGGGGCCGCCTGGCCATTTATCGGCTTTGAGCTGTGGCTCGATCTTTTCCCCGATACGCAACCGAAACCGGGGAAGGCGCGGACAGCTTTCGTCAGGCATGATCTGATGCCGGTCCGTCGCGATTTCGCCTTCATTCTCGACGAAATGATTCCCGCGCTTGCGGTGGAACAGGCGGTACGCGCGGCGGATCGGACACTTATCCGGTCGGCCAATGTGTTCGATGTCTATTCAGGGCCTGAAATCGGCATGGGAAAACGCTCTTTGGCGCTTGAAGCCATCTTGCAACCCGTGGAAAAAACGCTGACTGACCAGGAGATCGAATCGGTGAGTCGCGTCATAATCGACGCGGTTGAACAGGGTTTGGGCGGCGCATTGCGCGGGGCCTGAATGCAGCCCGGGAGACGTAACCGGAAGGCGGGGCGATGCTGAAAGTTGAAGGCCTTGTCAAAAAATTCGATCGCCGACTGGCAATCGAGGGGATCAGCTTCGAAATCGAGGCCGGGGATTGTCTTGGCGTGTTAGGGGCCGAAGGGTCGGGAAAAAGCGTCATCCTGCGCATGATCGTTGGTGCGCTCGAAGCCGATGCCGGAGAAATCCGGGTTCTGGCGGTGGATATCGGGGGGAATCGCAAGGGCGCACAGAACCGGCTGGCTTATGTCCCGGAAATTTGCCCGGCCTGGCCGCAAATGCGCACCCCGGCGTTTCTGGGCTTTCTCGCGCGGCTGGCGGGCCACGGCACGCAGAAGGCGCGCTTCATTGTCACCGAAGCGGCGCGCGCGGCCGATCTCGGGGATGCCATCCGCACCAGCGTGGATGCGCTGGACCGTGGCGCGAGCCGGCGGCTGGCGCTTGCTGCCGCACTGATCCGCGAGCCCGCCGTTCTGGTGTGGGACGAGCCGCTTTCGGGGCTCGATGCGCTTCAGGCCGAACAGATCCGGGAGGTTTTGCGTCGGGCGGCGGTGCACCGGACCCTCGTCGTTGCGGCGCGCGATCCTCATGGCATCGCCGATCTGTGCAGCCATGCGCTGGTGATCGACAAGGGTCGGCCCTTGTTTGTCGGGCGGGTTGATGCCTTGCGCGAACGCGCGCACAAGGCGGATGTGGCCGAGGCCGTCCGGTCGATGATTGCGGCGGCGAAGGTAGCGGCGTGAGCGGAAATCCGGCAGGGTCCGGCACGGAAATGGCGAGGATGTATGGACGGGCTTAGCGCGATCATCATTCGCGAGTTTTCGGCGCTGATCGGGCGTCCGCGCGTCCATGCGCTGCTCGCGGGCTTTGTCGTGATCTCGGGGATGTGCGCGGTCTATGCGGGCGGGTTCTTTCGTGCCGGACGTGCCGATCTCGACGGGTTTTTCCGGTTTCTGCCCTGGCTGCTGGCGGTGCTGGCACCCATGCTGGCCAATCGTTCCTGGAGCGAGGAAATCCGCACCGGGCGGATCAATTTCCTGCTGTCCTTGCCAATCAGCGTGCATGTTCTGGCACTCGGCAAATTCCTTGCCTTGTGGCTGATGGGCCTCGTCGCGCTGATCTTCACCATGGGTTTCTGGCTGGCGGCTGCCGAGCTCGGGGATCCGGACCACGGGGCGATCCTTTCGGGCTATTTCGGTGCGTTTCTTGCGCTCGGCGCGCTGCTGGCGGTGGCCGGGGCCTTTGCGGTATTCAGCGTGCGGCCGATCCTGCCCTTTGTCGGTGCGCTCTGTGCGTGCCTTGGGCTCACGGCGATCGGCGAACCCGTATTCAACGCCTGGCTTGCGGGGCTGGTCGGCGAAAAGCCGGCCGAAATCCTCGCGCTTCTTGGATATTGGGATTATTTCGACAGCGCGCAATTGGGCGTAATCGAGGGTCGTTTCCTGTTCTGGACATTGTCAACGATCGTGGCCGCCCTGAGCCTTGCTGCCCTCTTCGTCGCGCGGCGGAGGGCCGGCTGATGCGGATGAATGGCTTCACCTGGATTTCCGGAATTTCCACCGTGCTCTTGTGGGTGAGCGCCAATATTCTCGGAGCCGGGTTTTTCGAGGGTGCGCGTCTCGATCTGAGCGCGGATCAGGCCTTTTCCCTGCGCCCGGCGACCGGGAAGATGGTCGATCGGCTGGGCGAACCAGTGACCCTGACTTTGTATTCGAGTGCCATGGGTGCCGAGGATCGGCCTGAACTCCGCGGATATGCCCGACGGGTCGCCGAATTGCTCGACACTTTCGCCGCCCGTGCTGGGGGCGACATCATTCTCCGCAAGGTCGACACTTCCCCCGGACTGCCCGGGGCCGCAGAAGCCGAAGCTGCCGGTATCTTCGCCGAGAGGGCTCCTGATGCCCCGCCTCTGTTCTTTGGGATCGCGGGTGCCAATCGCGTCGATTCGCTTGGGGCCATTCCGCGGCTCGACTGGCGACGCGAAGCCAGCCTCGAAAGCGAAATCGCTTTGCTGATCGGTCGGCTGGACGATCCATCGCCCAAGCGCCTGGCCATTGTCAGTTCCCTGCCATTTTCCGACGCATCATCTTCGGGCCTGCGTTCGGGGTCCTCGGCTTCGGCGGCCGGAAACCGGAGCGCGAGGGATGCGGTCTGGGGCGGCGCGTTTTACGGTGCATTGCGCCGGGCCTACAAAGTGGAGCGGCTAAGCGAGAGTTTCGACGCCATTTCGCCGGCCACGGACATCTTGCTGGTGATTCATCCATTCCCGCTGAGCGACCGCCAGATCTATGTCATCGAGCAATTCATTCTCGCCAAGGGCCGGGCGCTGATCGCGCTCGACCCGCTCGCTCTCTCGCAATTAAGTCCATCGGGGCGCAAACTCTATCCGGGAGCGCAGGCGGCTTCGGCCCTCCCCGGTCTTCTGAAACGCTGGGGTGTCTCCCTGTCGGAGACGGCGTTACCCGGGCCCGGTTCCGGAATCCGTGCGGATTCCATCCGTCCGATCCGGCCGACCGGTCCGGCGAACGAAGGTCCGGCGAACGAAGGCCCGGAAAACGAAGGCCCGGAAAATGAAGGCCCGGCTTTCCTCGCCCCCGGATTTTTTACCTGGCGGTCGCTCGCCCAGATACGTCATCAGCCGCTGATCCGGGTTTCCGGGGATGCCGAAGAGGTGGCAGCCGACCAAATCTTTGCACCTGCCGCGAATTCCCCGACCCGTGCCGGTCCCGATCCGCTGGCAGCCCCCCCTCCGGCCGAGCGGATTCTGGCGCTGCGGGTAAGCGGGGTACTGCAAACCGCCTTTCCCAATGGTTCGCCGCCACGACCGCGGGTGGATGCCGGCAATCCCGATGCGCGGCAATTATTGCGTTCAGGGAATCTCGCCGATGTCATTCTGGTTGCAGACAGCGATGTCATCTCCCCCCCGATCTTGCCCGGAGAGGCCGTTTCCGACAAAGATTCCGGTGCCGGAACGGCTTTCATGCTGGATTTGCTCGGCTCGCTCTATGCGGAGAGGACCATTCTGCCACCCCGTTCGGGTGCGCCGACTTTGCGCCCGCTGACCCGGCGCCTGATGCTGGCCGGCGAAATCACTTCCGAAAATGCCCTCCAGCGCGCGCAATTGCAGGCAGTCGCGGATCTTGCCCGCGCGCGTCTGATCGCGCTTGCAACCGTCGCGGGGGATGAGAAGATCACGGCCGCGCAAAGCCTTGTCGGTGATTTTGCCGTCGATCGCACGCCCGAGGACAAGGCCGAAATCATCCTCGCGCGGAGCCGTGCCTTTGCGGCCAGCGCGCGCCTCACGGCGTTTGATGAGGCGCGGCAAGCAAGGATCCGGGCGCTCGACCGATCCTGGATGGGCATTGCGATTTTGTTGCCGGCTCTGGTTTTGGCACTGATTGGAACGGTGCTGGCGCTGCGCCGGCAATCCCTCAAGATCGCGGGGCGCCGGTATGACGATTGAATTTGCGCGCCGCCGTGGCCGGATCGCCATCTATCTTGTGTCGGCGTCGTTGGCTGTCTCGGCACTGGCGGGATGGGCGATCCATGCGGAATGGCGCACCGAAACGCGCGCGGATCTGCGGGCTTTAACCGGTTCGCCGATCGCGCCGCGCCTTGCGCCCGGTGCCGACGCAGCCGCCAGCATTTTTATCCGCTCTGGCGAGCAGGGGTTTACCCTTCAGCGCACCCCCAATGGTTGGACAATCGCCGAGCGCGGGGGATTCCCGGTCAATGGGGCACGAATTGACGCGTTTTTGCAGCGGCTCGCCGGATTGCGACATGGCGAACCCAAGACCGCCGATCCGCGAAAGCTCGAGGAACTGGGGCTCGGCGACCCGTTTCTGGGGGGATCAGGATCCCTTGTGGCGGTGCGCGATGTGACCAACGCACTGATTGCGGAGTTCATTCTGGGACGCCGGGGGGACAAATTGTTTGTCCGCGCGCCGGACTCGGAAACGGGCTTTGCGGTGGCGACGTCGTCGGGCGAGAGTGCGGCTGAAAATCTGCGACTCAGCCGGATTTCCGATTGGCTGGATTTCAACGTTCTTACCCTGGAGAGCGCACGCCTTGTCCGGGTTGAAATCGCCCCGGAAGGGCGAGAGGCCTATGTCCTCGAGCCCCAAAAACCAGCCTTGACCACATTCCCGGGGGCAGATGGGCAAAAGACAAATGCGCCGGCGACAAATGGCGTTGGGGCGGGAAATTCGGGTTCCGACCCGGTTCCTCCCCGATTTGTTTTTGCGAAACCCTGGGCGAAGCTGCGGCCTCTCGGTGTTGTTGAACTCGATCACATTGGCCAGGCGCTTGGGCGCTTCGAGCCGATCGATGTGATCGCCAGCGGCAAGCTTACGGGCCGCGCCCTTACGCGGCGGCGCAATGTGACCATTGACGGCCTGGTGATCGACGCCTTCCCCCTTCAGGAAAATGGCCGTTATTGGGTGAAACTGGCGGCCCAATCAATCGATCCGGCAAGTGCCGCCGAGGCCGAGGCCATAAATCGCCGGGTCGAGGGCTGGGCATTCGGTTTGACGGCGGCGGCATGGGCCTCGCTTGCCCCGCGCTTGTCCGATATTGTTGAAACGAAACCCGGATTGGAGTCCGGATTGGAGAATTTGGTCGGGCCCCGAGTACCAGATACCGGTTCAATTCCGACCCCCGGCCCGATCCCCGGGCCCCGAACCAATGCGGCACAGAAACCGACAATCACCAGTCCCGGGCCGGCCGCCGCTGCTCCGCCCCCCGTGGCGCAGCCTGAATCGGTGAGCACAACACCAGCGCCAGAAGCCGGTGCATCGCCGAACACGCCGACCATCCCCCCAGGCTAGAGCATTTCCAAAGAAATTTGGACCGAATTGTAAATTGAAAATGCCCGGATTCAATAACTGAGTGCTCGTTCCGGTGTTTTGTGGGATCAGACAGGATCAGTTCGATCGGGTTTGGACATTCTGCATATTTAAAGTCAAAGCTTTGCTTTCTTTCAATTAAATGATTCCAATTCCTGCCGGTTGAAATCGGAAATGAACGGCGCACAGCACTCTCCGCCTGGTTGGCGAATGCGCCAGCATTTGCTTCGGCTTGGGTGCGGGATGCGCGCTCATTGACATCCGCATCACGCGCAAGAGACGTTTCCGGAAATGAGCAGGAGACAAATTCCTGACTAGCCGGCCAAATGACCCGGTCTGATTGAAACGGGTTTCTTCGTAGACTGTGGTGTTTAAGACATTTTCCTGAATCCGCCGAAACACAGCTACCAGGAAAATGGCGGGCCGCGACCGATAGTGATGAACACTATGAGTTCGCTGTAGCACTATGATCTGCTCTCGGCTTCTACAGATCGGCAATTTCGGTCCATCCCTCGAACAACTGATATTTCCGGATCATTCCGCCAATGCTGAACGACAGCAAGTGGGACAAACTCGCCATTCACGCGTCTCCCGTCCAACGGCAGGTTCATCGCCAAAACTCGACATTCAGCGCACGTCCCACCGGGCAGGAATTACCACCGGAATTGGGCCGGTGACTGAAAGGCAGCTCCTGCTGGGCAAAGGGCAAAGGAAAAGGTCAGCTTTGGGGCAGCCCTGAAGGACACTGCAAAGGTTGCAAATGGGTGGGCTGGTTGCAAAACAAGGAGCTTGGGAAAGCGGACACTGGGTCCCGTCGCTATGGTCGTATGCCGCCACCAAACAGCGACGGTTCGACGGGCCCAAAGACATCCTGTTGAAACCGGTCATATGTTGATCGATACAACCTACGGAAGCCGAAGGATTAATGCCTAGCGTTTGCCGCTTCGGCGCGGCGCTTGATGATAGTCAGAATGTTGCTTTCGACATCGCCAAGCAGGATCTCGCCCCACATTTGCGCGTAAAGATTGACATGCGTCTTGGCGATGTAATTGGTCCGTAGTGTGAGCTTGGTTGTGCCGTCATTCAACGGTGTCAGCGTGTAATCGCCAGTGTCAATCTTGAGGAACTGCCCGTCGGGCGAGATATGTCTGTCGGTGTAATCCTGAAGTGAGCTGTTGCTAAACACAAAGGCCCAGCCAAGCCGTTGGCCCGGTTGCCATTGGGTGATCCTTTCCTCGAAATTGATGTGATCGCCCCAGTAGGCTTTGCGCACAACGCCCACACCATGCCCGCTGATGGTGGCAGCGCGTGGGCGCGGTATACCGACAATGCTCTGCGCGAAATTCCATTGACCTTCATCCGGGCTGATATGTGCATTGGCCACCGCGTAGGGCCAGATTTGAGCCGGGGTGGCGTGGATCACGATGGAGCGCGTTAGGGTCACCTGCTTTTCGGGAATTGGAATCTGACTTTCCAGGCTGCCGCACATCAGCGGTAGGAAAAGCAAAGAGGCGTGGAACTTTGCGGGATCGGTCCGCCCCTTCCGCACGCGCCGCAGGATGAAGGCACCGGCATAGCCAGAGCACAGCCAGATCGGGGCGAGCATGATGATGCAAATGACCCCTTCGTGCAGAAACACTACCGAGCCCATAACCACGAGCCCGCCGAAAATTGGCGGCACAGACCAATAGAAAGACGACGGTTGGTCGCCCGCCGGATCTCCCACATAGCAAATAAGCGCGCAGAGATAGGCGGGTAGAACCGCGAGAAACCAAAGGCTGGCAAAGGCAGAGTTGTTGGCCTTGCTGGCACTGATCAAGACGTAGACGCTGAGCGCGATGACCAGGGCAAGGGTCATGCCACCAATCACACGTCCCCGGAGCAGATTAGACCCGTTCATCATAAGACCCTTTCCGCGTATTCGGCGGCAGGAACCCAGCAGGTCTCACGCTTGCCAAACAGCCGGTAGCGATTGCGCGCGACCCAGTAGTAAACAGGATCGCGTAGGACTCGCGGCGTGAGCAGACCTAGGCCCACAATGCGCCAAGGCCAGCCAAGCCCCGTGTAGATCGCGATCACGGCCCCACTGTCACGTAGTACCCGGTCTCCGTCGATCAGCAGGATCGTATCCGGATTTGCCGGATCTATCCCGTGCTGCCGAAAGAGCGCCGCTCCGACCTCCCCTTGCATCGAAGCCAAGCGATAGCGGGCTAGCCGATCATGCTTCAGGATAAACTGTGCATTGGCAGAGCACAGCACGCATTGGGCGTCGAACAGAATGATGGGGCCTTGGTCAATCATGACGCTCCTCCATCAAGCCGATGTAACGGATGGCAAAACCCAGAAAGGGCAGAAAAATAGGCACGTCAAAACGATAGCGCCCACCCACTTCACTTTCGGCGGCGGATGGGGTGGGATTCGAACCCTTGTTTCGTCGCGTTTCGAGGCGTTTCGAAAGACGTAAAAAATGTGCTCTAATTCAACTGAGTATGGCAAGGCCGAGTGATTATTCTAGCGTTGCGTTTCGATCCGTTTCATCCTAAGCATTGAACGGGAATGCACTAGCGAATGCACTAGCCGCTGGTGCGGCGGAGGATTTCGGCTTGCAACGCTATGCAACGAACAAGCTCACGGATCTCACGATCCGGGCCCTCGGCACGGCCGGCCGGTATGCGGACGGCGGTGGTCTCTACCTCCAGGTTCAACCGGGCGGATCAAAAACGTTTGTTTTTCTCCGCCAAAGCGGAGGCCGCCGGCAGCTGGCAGGGCTCGGTGCCTATCCGGCCGTGTCACTCGCCGCCGCCCGGGGCAAGGCGGCGCTGATCCGCGAGGCAGAAGCAGACGGACGGCTCAAACTGCTGATGGCCACAGGAACCGGCTTTGCCTCTGCTTGCGCTGGATTGACCGCTGGAGAGGTGACGGTGGCCGGTGCGACTGATGGCGAAAGTCCGTGCGAACGGGTGCCGACATTCCGCGACTTCGCGCAGGAGTGGATGGAGCGTAATCTCATCCAATTGTCCAACGAGAAAGCCCGGGCACAATGGCACTCAACCCTCAAGGCCTACGCTGAGCCGATCAGCGCAAAACGGCTCGACGAGATCGAAACGAGCGATATCCTGAAATGCCTCAAACCGATTTGGACCGCAAAACCAGAGACCGCGCGCCGGGTGCAGCAACGCATTGAGCGAATCCTCTCGGCCGCCGATGTCCTTGGCCATCGCGCAGGCCGCAACCCAGCTCAATGGAAAGGCCATCTCGACCAAGTGTTGCCGGTTATGCGGCACCTTCGGCAACACCATTCCGCAATGACGTACGCTGCTCTGCCAGCCTACATGGAGTGCCTCGCTGGCCGCCAAACAATGGCGTCCCTCTGCTTGCAATTCATCATCTTGACGGCCGCGAGATCGGGCGAAGCGCGCGGAGCATCCTGGGACGAAGTGGATCTGGCGCGCTGCGTCTGGACATTACCCGCCGAGCGCATGAAGGCACGCCGGACGCACCACGTGCCCCTTAGCGAAGACGCACTGGCAATCCTTAAGACGCTTGATCCTGGCCCTAACCGGGGCAAAGCCTTTGTGTTTCAATCGCCAACTAGAGCTATGCAATTATCGGAGGCAGCGCTCCGCAAATTGATGACCCAAACCGGGGCTGGCGAATTCACCATCCACGGCTTTCGCAGCGCCTTTCGCGACTGGGCGGGCAACGCGACCGAGTTTCCCCGCGATCTCGCCGAAGAAGCACTGGCCCACCGGCTTGGGGCCGTCGAGGCGGCCTACCGACGCGAGCAAGCCGTCGAGCGCCGCCGCGTGATGATGCAAGCCTGGGCAGCTTTCGCGAGACAGGGGAACTAGAATCGGCTCGGCCGCCTTCGAAGGCGGGATTCACAGGCGCGAATCGTGTCGGGTGCGCCATAACTCCCTGAAAAACAACAAAATAAAAACTTACAGAACGGCAATATTTCCAAAAATTTAGCTGGGGTTCCACCGGGGTTCAACCAAATTGTCTACATGCCGGTCGCTTCCAAACGGGACTGCGGGGCGTGACAAGACGTTTCGAGGCGTTTCAGAAGAGGATGCCGGCGGAAAAATTGGATCAACCCGCTTCGTCCTTCCCGGGTGGCGGCGTGTTCGCTGAAGGATCCCGCCTGCGCGATCACTATCAGGGCGACATCTGCCAGGTGAAAGACACCCAGATCCTCTGCCCCTCAGCGCGCAAAATCGCCCTCATCGCCAAAGCCGATTGAGGAGCGCGCAGAGGGGCGGCATTCGATCACCATGGCCGGCGGCATCATGGCGGCACATCCTGTTCGTAGCGTTTGATCTCACGGCCCGCGGCGTCATAGGCCACGACGCGGTGGCGATTGGCGCCAATCGGCGTGAACTTGCTTCGCCCACGTAATTCGCCGTCGAGACCGAAATAAAACTCAGCGATTAAATTGCCGCTTCGATCATAGGCTTGGGTAAGGCTGGCAGCGCCTTGGTGGCTCAGAACCGGCTTGCCATCCGTGCCGAAATAAGCCGCAGAGGTCACATTACCGCGCGCATCATAGGCGACAATTTCGCTGGCAATGCCTTGGTGGCTCAGAACCGGCTCGCCCTCCAAGCCGAAATAAGCCTGGCTGGTCCGATTACCGCGCGCATCATAGGTTCGGGTGAAGCTGGCAAAGCCATCTTTGCGCAGAACCGGCTTGCCATCCGTTCCGAAAATAGCCTGGCCGGTCACATTACCGCGCGCATCATAGGTTTGCGTGAGGCTGGCAAAGCCATCTTTGTGCAGAACCGGCTCGCCCTCCAAGCCGAAATAAGCCTGGCCGGTCACATTACCGCGCGCATCATAGGTTTGCGTGAAGCTGGCATAGCCATCTTTGGTCAGAACCGGCATGCCATCCAGGCCGAAATAAGCCTCAGAGGTCAGATTGCCGCGCGCATCATAGGTTTGCGTGAAGCTGGCATTGCCATCTTTGTGCAGAACTGGCTCGCCCTCCAAGCCGAAATAAGCCTGGCCGGTCACATTACCGCGCGCATCATAGGTTTGCGTGAAGCTGGCAACGCCATCTTTGGTCAGAACTGGCTTGCCATCCAGGCCAAAATAAGCCACAGAGGTCACATTACCGCGCGCATCATAGGAGAAGGTGACGCTGGCAACGCCGTCGCGGTCCAGAACCGGCCTGCCATCCAGGCCGAAATTAGCCCTAGAGGTTTGATTGCCGCTTAGATCATAGGTTCGGGCACGGCTGGCAGCGCCATCATTGTGCAAAACCGGCTTGCCATCCGTGCCAAAAAAAGCCTCAGATGTTCGATTGCCGCGCGCATCATAGGTGAGCGCAAGGCTGGCATAGCCATTTTTGTGCAGAACCGGCTTGCCATCCGTGCCAAAAAAAGCCTGGCCGGTCACATTGCCACGCGCATCATAGGTGTTGGTGAGGCTGGCATAGCCATTTTGGATCCGAACCGGCTCGCCATCCGTGCCGAAATAAGCCTGGCCGATCACATTGCCGCGCGCATCCCAGGTTTGTGTGACGCTGGCATAGCCATACTGGATCCGAACCGGCTCGCCCTCCAGGCCAAAATAAGCCTCGCCGATCAGATTACCGCGCGCATCCCAGGTTTGTGTGACGCTGGCATAGCCATACTGGATCCGAACCGGCTCGCCCTCCAGGCCAAAATAAGCCTCGGAGGTTGGATTACCGCGTGCATCATAGGTGGTGGTGGAGCTGACATAGCCTTGCAGGCTTAGTACCGTTTCGCCATTGAGGCCGAACAAAACCCTCGCTGTCAGATTACCGCGCGCATCATAGGTGTTGGTGAGGTTGGCATAGCCTTCTTGGCTCAGAACCGGCTTGCCATCCGCGCCGAAAAAAGCCGTTTTTGTTGCATTGCCGCGCTTATCATAAGTGAAGGTGCTTTTGGCGACCCCGGACCGGCCGAGAATGGCTGCGTCTTTTTCGTCGAAAAACCCGATTTCGCTTGGCTGGCCATTGGTGCCATAAAAGTAACGGATCGCAGCGACACCACTTTTCTGGCTGATCACCGCCCCCGACGCATCGATCAGGCGTAATTCCGCTAATAGGCCGCGCGCATCATAGGCATATTGGCGGCCGCCAACCCCATCGGCATCTAGGCCCGGCTCACCCGTGCTGGTGCGATAGAGACGCTGCAGGATCCGCCCTTGCGCATCAAAGACCAGGCGGTGGCGATCCACTTGCGATTTTCGGGGCAATCCGACCGAACCATCCGTAGGGCTCAGCGCCGTCGCAGACAGCGTTAAGCTGCCTATGTCGCCCGTTGCACTTTCCTGCTGGAATTCCACATTGGCGCCCGGCGGATTTTTTCCACCTTCGGTGGCAAAGCTGTAACGCAAAACGGATTTGAGCTTGTTGGTGCGGTCGAACAGCCGCGTTTCGGCCAATTGCCCATCCGTGCGATAAGAAAAACGCCAGATCGCCACGTCAATGAGCCAGGGATCCTGCAACCGATCCGCATCGGCGCGGATTGCATTTAGGTTCCTGCCACCCTTGACGCGGCGCATGGTGATGAGACGCCCCGCTTTGCGCGTCAGCTCGAACACGCTTTCGCGCCCCATCGCCTGGGCGGCCGGCACCGGGCCGACGCCGCGCGGCACGCCGTAATATTCGGCATAAGCATTGAAGAAAGCGATCTTTTCGCGATTGAAATCCCACCAATAGAGGCCGCCGCCGGCCATGAATAAGAAGATAGCGCCAATGGCGCTCATGAACAGCCGCCGGCGTCCATCCTGCCTTTTTTTGTCGCGCTGTTCGAGATCGTCGAAGCGCACGCCCAGCAGCGCTGCCAAGAGCCGCAATCGGGCGCGATGCTCCAGGAGCGATTGTTTCTCGTCCACGCGCGGCCGCACATCCGCCGCCACCGGCTCGAAAGCCGCCTCGGCCTGGCCCGCGGGCCGCGGCGGGTGCAGCAGAGCGGGCGGGAAGCTCTGGGCGGGCTCGCCCTCGATCAAAAGCGGGATGATCTTGTCGGCCCGCCCCAATTCCTGGAAAAAGGCAATTTCGCGCGCGATCCATTGCGATTCCAGCGTCGCGGGCGAGCAGATGACGATGAGATAACGGCTCTGGCGCAAGGCCGTTTCGATCTCGCTGCCCAGATCCGAGGAGGCAGGGATCTCATTCTCGTCGCGGAATAATTTGCCCACCCGATCCGGAATGCCGCGCGCCACCAATATGCGCGGCGTGCGATAGGCTTCAAGCTTGTCGACAAGCCATTTTGCCCATTTCCGCTGCTCGGGCAGATGGCGGTAACTGACGAAAGCGCGATATTCGTAATCCATGGAACGAATAATCCTCGCGCGCCTACCCAGGAACGGAACATAGGTGGATAAGGCCTGAAATCATGCGGATGGCTGGGATCCTATCAACCGCGACGGCGATGCGCAATGTCGGGTGGGAAACGCTGAAATAGGTGGATTGGTGCAACAATCGACGCTTGCTCGGCTCCATCGGCTACACCCCGCCCGCCGAAGCAGAGGAGGCCTTCTATGCAAACCAGAATAAACTCGATATGGTCGCCTAATCGTTGAGCAAACCACCCTCTGAAAAAACCGGGGCTGTTTAGGTTGCGGTGCGTGATCCCATCAACGGAAGTCGCCCTTGATCGAACAGAACCCGCCAGAAGTCGGACTGTCAACCGCGCTATCTCATCCGCCAAGGGACGTAGTAGGCGGTCGGCACAGCCGAGGGACGCGCGCGGGGTGCACGCCCGCAACGCCATCCAAGGCGCAACCCTCGCGCCGCCCGCCGCAGCCCCAATACTTCCACTGTAGGGGCCTACGCAGATCAAGTCGCGAGCCACTACACTTTTCAGCCAACTGTTGGGCACCACCAATCTTGGGAATCGGATTATCGCGACTGTGAGCAGTGAAGATCGCGTCATCTCGATGGGTGATGGCTTGGCCGCGATACCGGAGCGGCTCCTCCTGGCTCATGCGCGCGGGGAAGTGTTGTTCATTTGTGGTGCAGGCATTTCCCGGCCCGCTGGGCTTCCGGATTTTCGTCAACTTGTTCTCGACGTCTATGCCACACTCGATACTTCGACGCACAGCGTGTTAACGGGATTGCCGCCGGGAGCCTGCAACCAATGGCAGGCCAATTGTGCGGACCTAACCGATCGGCAGACTGCTGAAGTGAAGCGGTTCATCGTCGGCGACTTTGATGTTGTTCTCGGCATGCTCGAGCGTCGGCTCGACGATCAAACACGTGGTGATAGCCAGGTAAGGCGGACTGTTGCCACGATCTTGCGTTCAGGGGCAACGAGCCCGGCCGCGATCCACAAGGCGCTCATAGCCCTTGCTGATCGCGGCGGTGCCAAGACGATCGTAACAACAAACTTCGATCTGCTGCTTCAAGTCGCCGCCCAGCGCCTTCGTTCGCCCGTAGAGACCTATTCCCTCGGCGCGATACCAAGGCCATCGCGACAATTGGAGTTCTCGGGCGTGCTCCATATCCATGGTGCGCTCGACAAGAACCCGGCGAGAAACTGTGAGCTTGTTCTGTCAGATCAAGATTTCGGCGAATTCTATCTGCGCCGACGCGTTGTTCCGGATTTTATCTATGATGCTGCGCGCCTGTATCATCTGGTGCTGGTGGGCTACAGCGCTAACGATCCGCCTATGCGTTATCTGCTCAATGCGGTCGCAGCGGACGGCAAGCGCTTTGATGACTTGAAAGAGCGCTTCACATTTTTCGGCACGAACTCGACGGACGCGGTCGCACTAGCGGACTGGAATGGGCGCGGCATCACGCCGATCCACTACGATTCAAAAAATGG
The DNA here is from genome assembly GCA_021731815.1 of Hyphomonadaceae bacterium. Classification (GTDB taxonomy): domain Bacteria; phylum Pseudomonadota; class Alphaproteobacteria; order Caulobacterales; family Aquidulcibacteraceae; genus JAKFWO01. The sequence continues at coordinate 74,354 of JAKFWO010000001.1, forward strand.
CCATGACGCGCTAAGGGCAACTCTCGAACGATGGGCGGCTTTGTCCGCGATCAATGGGAGGAAAGAAATTGTCGATGCCGAACTGCGAAGAATTGCAAAGGCTTCGCGGTCCGCGGCCATGGAGTCTGACCGCGACCTCTTCGACCATTTCTTCCGAAGAAGCAACGCAAGTGAACGCGTGCGACTGTCGGCGCTGCTTTCGGACGCAAAGGCCGAGATCGAGTGGCTTGATGCGATCGTCAAGATTTGTGCTGAAGTCGCGCGGGGGCGTAAGCCATGATTCCGCCCTGGGCATATCTTGACCTGCAAGACCGCGAGACATTTCGGACGGTTATCGCCTTTCTGAACAAGCGCCTTGCTGAGCAAGGAACGATCGATTGGGCGCTGAAGCTCAAGCGCGGGCAGCGGATCGAGCGCATCGCGGTTGACGATCTGTTGACCGGCCCAGGTGCGCGCGATCTTGCGGAACCTTGGGCCTCGGCGTGGCGGTTGATCGAAGAAAGCTGGTCAGCGCCTCAATCTGAAGGACCTAACGGAACAGGCATTTACGGCATTCAGAAGCGCATACGGGCAGGCGATCGGTCGGGTGCGGCGGTTTCCGCCATCGTTGATCTCGTTGCGCCGCGACTCAAAGTCGAACCAATTGATGCGTGGCGATGGAGCTACATCAAGAAGCCACGTCGGCCGAGGACGGTCCAGCATATCCTGTCAGCCGGCCTGACGAGCGGAGATCTGATTGATCTGAACGTGCTCGAACTGGCGAAGCTTAATGACATCGCGTTTCTGGAATCGCTGGCCAACACGCTGGAAGCCGCTGTTAATCATGGACTAGATATTGCGAGACGTCTCGGATGGAACGACGCACGTTCTTTCACCGGCTTGGGGTTCCTCAACAGGGCTTACTACACGCAGCCGACAAGGCGGGACGGCGAGGATGGCGAGCCAGACGCATATCATCACGGCATCGCCCCATCAGTGAAACTGCTTCATGCCGTCGTGGCGCGGCTTGCGGAAATCCAACCCATCGCAGCCCAACCTTTCGTCCGACGTTGGCACGCCAATAGCTCTTCGGTCTTTGTCCGTCTTTGGGCAGCGATGGCCCGAAGTCGCGCGCTCGTTGCTGCTGAAGTTGTCGCGTCGTTCTTCAAGTCACTTGATGATCGGCAGTTTTGGAACTTGCATGCGTTTCCCGAGATCGCCGAGCTTCGAGCCATTCGATTTCGCGATATGAACGCAGGAGCGCAAAAAGTCATCGTCGCTCGGATTCAGAAAGGCCCTCCACGAGCTCAATGGCCGAAGAAGGTAGATCCTGCGCACTTCAAGAATGCGCGACTGTATTGGCGCTTGCGGGAACTACGGCGCATCGAAGTCGGCGGCGGTGTCCTGCCGGATCGAGCCCAGACTTGGCTTGATACCCAGTCGGCGCAATTCGCCGAACTTGCAGAAATGACGATCGATGCAGGTTTCTCCGGAGGGGTCACCGTCACTCGTCGTGAAGCGAAACCGGATGGGAAATTCGACACGCTTTCAGGCATCGAACGGCTGAAGGCGCTCGAAGTAGCTCTGGGGACTGGGCGTCGCGGCTGGGATGATGACCCCGCAGAACGCGCCTACGACTGGATCCATCAACAGAGCGATGCCGACAAGCTGCTTGCTGACTTCGAGACCACCAAAAACGGTGGCGACGACTTTCCGAAGGTCTGGAACCACTTTGGCTGGGCGCACAGACCACGCCAGCAGGATGGGCAGGCCGCGCAGGATGGGAATCTAAACGATGAGGCTGGCAGGGTTCTTGGCCTAATGAACCAGCTCTCTGACGCTACGCTTTCAAGCGCGATTGCGGGTATTTGTGCCTGGCTGGACGCGTGGGAGAAACACGCCGTCAAGCTGCCGCTTGCCTTGCCGATCTGGCTTCGTCTCTGGCCGATCTCTGTGGAGGCTACAAACCGAACGCCCGACATCGCCGAAGATGAGGACCTGAGCGTTACCGCCCGCGTTGGAAATGAAGACCGCGAGTCGATGGATCTCGATACGCTTAACACGCCCACTGGAAAACTCGTCGGCGTGTTTCTGGCTGCCTGCCCAAGCCCGTCGCCCGGAGTGCAAGCCTTCCCTGCAGGTTCGATGGAAAGGCAGATGCGCGACATCGTGATTGCTACGGAAGGTCGAAGCGGATTGATCGCCAAACACCGGATGATCGAGGCGCTGCCCTATTTCCTTCACGCCGATCCCGATTGGGCGCAAGAACATCTCATCGCGCCGTTGCTCAAGGATGACGGCTCCGCGCTGGCGCTCTGGCGAGCTGTTGCACGGCGCACGCACTTCACCAAAGTCTTGGAAAGCATAGGCGCGGCGATGACCGAACGCGCGAATGATCGCCGATTGGGCCGGGACACACGCCGTCAGCTTGTTTTCAGCCTGGTGATCGAGTCTCTTCATGCCTTCCGCGAAGAACGCGACCCGGCGGTACCTAACTCGCGCATACAGCAGATGTTGCGAACATTGGACGACGAGGTGCGTGCATCGGCGGCAAACGCGATCCAAGTGTTTGTTCGAGATCTTTCATCGAATCCGCCGCGAGATCGGTTCATCAGCACGCGAGACGGTCTCTTCCGAACCGCCGCAGCGCCATTCCTTCGCGATGTCTGGCCGCAGGAGCGGTCGCTTGCGACACCTGGGATCAGCGGCGCGCTTGCTGATCTTCCGGCAACCTCAGGCGAGGCGTTCGCCGAAGCCGTGGACGCAATCGCCCGCTTTCTTGTGCCATTCGAGTGCTGGTCGATGGTCAACTACGGCCTTTACGGCGATGAAGGCGAAGCAAAGAAGCTCGCGATCATCAATGACGAAACAAAGGCGCGGGCTCTCCTGAAACTGCTCGATCTCACAATCGGCACGTCAGAAGGTGCCGTCATTCCTCACGATCTCACGGATGCATTGGATCAGATCGAATCGGTCGTGCCGAAAACTGCCCATATTCCCGCGTTCCAGCAGCTTTCCACAGCTGCGCGGAGAATATGATGCTAAACTCGATGACATCAGCTCTCTTGGCTAGGAGCCACCGCACTCGCTCGGTCGACCGGAAAAGCCTGCTTTTCGATTATCTGGATTGTTCGCTACTTCAGTTTTTGCCCCAACTCGGACGGGGGGCGTCTCGGATCAGCGGTCGATCTGCCTACCGCTCCACCACTCGTGCCAACCGCTTCATCGCCCGCTCCAGTTCGGCCTGGCGCTGCGCCGTGCGCTCCAGCATCAGCCGTTTTCGCACATTGAGGTGCAGCTCCATCGCTTTGAGTCTGTCTTGCCAGTCGGGCTGGAAGGCGAGGACCTTGGCGCTGAGGCCTGGGCGCTTCTCTTCCGTGGCGAGGCCCAGCCGCGCCAGCTCCTTCGCCCGCGCCTTCAGCGCTTGCGTCAGCGCCGGATCGCCGTTCGGCGCCTCCAGCTTGGACACCCGCATGCGGCCATCCTCCGGCAGCTGGTCAGCGATCATGCGGTCCAGCCGGGTCGGCGCGTGGCGGATGATTTCGGCCTCCAGCGCCAGGCGCTCGTCGGCGGGGCTGCGCGGGCCGAGCCACTCGGTCGCCACGTCACGGGCGATGTCGCGCAGGCCGTGGCGCACGAAGTCCTTGGGCAGGATGAGGTCCTGGCCGTTCGCGCGACGCCCGCGCAGGATGAGGTGGGTGTGCGGATTGTCGGTGTCGTGATGGTCGACCGCGACCCATGAGAGGCGCGCGCCCAGCTGCGCCTCGGCGCGGGCCATCACTTCGCGGGTGAAGGCGGGCAGATCGGCGATCAGTTCGCCCCTTTCCGCCGAAAGGATGATCCGGAAATGGCGCTTGTCGCGCGCCGCCCAGTCGGCCGCGCGGGCGGCGCCATCCACGCCCTCGGCGGTGGCGTCATAAAAGGGCGAAGGCGCGCTCTGCCCGCGCGCGAGATAGTCCGCATGCGCCCGGCCGCGTGCGATCTCGTCCTCGCGGCCGCCTTCCGCTGCGGGGGAGAGCAGGGCCTCATCTTCGTCCCGGCCGGCGGCGTCCCGGGCGACATAGCGGGCGTGCGCCTTCAACGCCGCGCCCCCGCCGCCGCCATGGTTGAAATAGTGGACCTTCACCACCGCTCGCTGGCGCGCGTCGAAGGGCAGGGCGTGTTCGCCCGAAGCACCGTCCCGGGCGTGGCGCAGCATCGCGGCGCGCCGGTCGAGCAGGCGGGAGAGGTTCGGATTGTTCGCGTGACTGGCGGCCGTTTTGGCACGCCCGAAATTTCCAACAAGCCGGTCGGCATCCGCGCGCGCAAGACCGCGACCAGCGCTCGCCGGTGAGGCGAATCCAGGCGATCCCAGAAGCCGATCCATGCTTGCGCCCGCCATGCGACTCCTGCCTTTCCTTCTCCTCACGGGCGCAAAATCCCGCGACCTGTTTGCGACCTACAATGCGGGTCGTATCGCGACCCGCGCCCTCTGCCGCGACCCGCGAGAAACCCTTGCGCCGCAGGCGGTTTGCGCGACCACGGGTCGCGTCTTTATCTGGCGTTCCAGCCTGTATTCGACCCTTTCACTTCAACAGTTTAGCTGAGACGCAAAATAAAAGAATCCAGGCACAACCGCTGGGGGAGTTTGCGCCTGCGCTCAGAAGGCGAGGTTCCGCCAGCGCGCGACCATCGCCATCGCAGCAATCGCCGAGCCCGCGACGACCCAAATGATGTTCGGACCGGGTCCTCCCGCGATCAGAAACGCGAGACCGCCCGCGACAAACGCTGCCGCAGCGAGTTCCGCACAGACCGTCAGCTTCCGGGTGTTGCCGTGAGATGCCGCCGCGTCGAGCAGCCAGCTTAGAACCAGCAGCACCGCGATTGCAGCTATGCCCGCCGTCGCTGCATCACGCGTCGCGGACCACGCCAGCCAAGCCATCGCCGCCGCACACAAGATCGGCAGCGCTCGGCGGACTAAGATGACTGCCAGCACAAGCGCGAGCCCAATAGAGAAAGCGACTAAGAACACCAAGACGAAGCCTCCACCTGAAGACTCGCGCGCCTGGAGTCCCTGCGTCAAGTCCCCCAGGGAAGACGCATTGGCCGCCACACGCCCTCGATGCGGTCGCGTCGCACCGGCTCCCAATAGCGGCCGTCGAAGCTGTCCGGGGTGTCGCCGAGAAGGAAGACGTGGGTCTGGTCGAGGGTGACGCAGCCGGACCAGGCGGGCAGCGCGCGGCCGGCGGCGTCCCGCGCCTGGCGTTCGGCGACCCGCGCGCCGTTAAGGGTGATCTCCGCGCCTGACGCGCAGACCACATCCCCCGCCGCGCCGACCACGCGCTTCAGGAACCGGTCGCCGGGATCTGTGAAATTGCGCGCGGCGGCATAGTCCGGGGCGACATCCACGGCGCGCAGCGTCACGATGGCGCCGCGCTCGACCTCGCCCGGTGCCCGCAGATAGAACCCGACCGGCATCGACGGCGTGCCATTGTAGTGCACGGCGTCCGGGTTGGTCGCTGACGCCGCCGCGACCAGCCCGATCGCGGCGATCCCTGCGACGATGGCGATGCGGCGGTGAAAGAGGGCCATTCACCGCACCGGGCAAATCCCGTGCCGGGGGATATCGGGGGCTTTCCAGTCCGATGACGGCGTGGCAATGGGATCCGGGTTGGCCCATCTGAGACGCTCGCTGCCGAGTACACCTCTATTTCCAGATTCACGCTTGGCCTTTTCGGGCTCGTACCGCATAACGCTTATCTATAGTTATCGAGACACTTGGTACGCCGCATGAAATCTTACGCTCAGGCATGGCTCGACTATGTTGCAGAACAAGAAGGGCCTGAGGGTCCAGGCCAGGTAGCTGCTGAAACCGCACAGCTTATTGCTAAGGATGTCTCGGCACGTAGTATAGCGCCTCCCACTATAATTGATCTGGGCTGCGGCGATGGCGCGTTGTGCCAAGCTCTATCGAAAACCGGTTTCGAGATGAGTGATTATATAGGCATCGATGTTGAACCTGAACTGTTGGAAGCGGCGAGGCGAGCCGCTCCCCTCGGTCGTTTCCTTCAGGCCGACTTAAGTAGTGACTTTACAGCTTGGCCAATGTTGAAGGAAGGAGTCCCTGTTCTGATCACTGCGGTGCGTACGTTCAACAACATCGACGCGCACTCTTGCGTACAGCTGCTCTCCGCGCTGACACGGAGATTCCATGGAGCCTGGCTGTTCGCGATAGTGCCGTTCGCGGAGGCGCAAACCCCTAGGGATTCGCGCGCGCCCATTGACTGGCTTGAGGCAGCACCGAAGCTAATCAGCTTCAGTGGCGGCGAGGCCCTGCATTACAGTCGATCTGCGCAGGCTTATGCCGGTGCCATGCGAGCGCTCGGCTACGTCGATATCGACACCGGAACCCTCAATGCGCGCCGCGATGTGCCGGGCCCAAGTCATCTGTGGATACGCGCCGCAACGACAGCTGGTTAGCTTTTGGCAGGAGTGGGTTGATGGGGTTTTCCTACGTGGCGGTGTCCAAGCCTTCGCTTGACATGCAATCTTGGATTCAATTTCGAAAAGCGTGGCGCGCGGGGTCGCTGGCCCGGTTCGGCGAGCAAGCTCACGCGTTAGGCATGGATTGTCTTGAGATTGGTGCCAACACGTCAGGTTATTACGAGGCGCGTGACGCCTGCGATGCTAGCATCCCCGAAGCTCTGCTGCGCGCGTTGTCTGAAGTACGCGCTGATTTGGCCCTATTAATTCGCGCTCCGGAACTAGAAGCGGGTTTTGTTCAAGACCCTGAGCACCCGTGGACGGCCAATACACGTTGTTACTTCTTGTTCCCGCGCGACGGGCTGGTCGGCCTGCTGACGGTTCTCGAGTTTGACGATGATACCCGAGGCCGAGACCCGCGGGATGTCCGCGCATGGGCTGAGCCCATTATCCTTCACAGCGGCGCGAAGGCGGCTAGGACAGCTGCCCGAATTCTCAACGGTGTCTTTGGCGTCGAGAAAGCAAAATGGTCGATTGATGGGGCTTATACTCATTTCATCGCTCTCAGCGTAGGGGTCGATATCGACACGACAGCCGTACGCGAAACCCATCGAGGAGAAGAATTCGACGACGCCGATCTCACGCAAACTCTGCAGCTGACCGATCTGAGCCTTTCATACGCACGCCCCGGCTGGGGGCACTCGAGTTTCTGCGGCGAACGGTTGGGTCTCGTGGCGCTGGCTGCGCCGCCTGTTATCCATGCCGATTTGGCATACGGCATGCTCTGGGAGCGCACGCGCGAGCTGTTGGATAAACCTGAAATCACGGAGACACCAACCTTGGACCAAACCATCGAGCAGTTGCAGCTGCTTGAGGCGCTGCAATTCGAGTTGCGCGTTTGGGTGGCTGAACAAGAACGATACTTGCGGAGCCTGAAGCCTTGGCAACTGGGAATCTTCAAACGCCTTCAGACGTACTGGTCCGTCGACGTTATGGAAGAGCGGCTCCACGAATTCGTCAGCTTCGCCGTGCAGCAGGCAAAATCGCGTATCGATGTGCACCAGGCTCGATCGGACCGGAGCCAAGCCCGCATTCTCGGCGCCATCGCATCACTGGAAATCATAGGGGTGTTCTCCAGCGTCGCCGGCTATCTTTATTTTGTGGAGAGGGTGCCATCTCTAAGTCTTGATGGTCTATTTTCCTCGCCAGGTTTTTCTTTATTGGTCTTCCTTTCGCCAATAGTCGTGGCTTTTGCAGTATTAGCCCTTCTTTTATTCTTGTTCCGCCGCTGAGCACGAAACTTCGGAGGGAATTTCCAGAGCGTGTATGCAGTGCTAGCGAATTCCCAATATGCGGGAGTTTGAGTAGCGTGGCACCGGCAAGACATTTACGACACGTCTTGCGCCGAAGTGAGCCTACTTGTGGGGCCTTGTTTCACTCAAAACAGAAACTGTCGCGATTCAGCGAGAAGCGTGAAGTCGCCTCGCCGACAAATCTGGCTGGAATGCGGGGGTAAGCGCCCGCTCAATGCGGCGGCTCACCTTGCCGCTCCGTCATCCAATCCGCCACGGCCTGCGCGTCATGCCGCTGTCATAGGCGCCAACGCCCGGCGAACGGCGTCAGGATCGCGGGCGATCACCCGAAGGTAAGCTTCGGCGGCCTTGTCCGGGACGTTACGGTCCTGTTCCCAATCCCGCAGCGTGCCAATGGGGATATGGAACTGGTTCGCGAACTCTTCCTGGGTCAGGCCCAGCGCCCGGCGTACAACCTTTACTTGTGGCGTACGCTTCATCCGTGCGAGGTCGACATCGGTCAGGGGGCGGTCGTCTGGATCAGGCATCGTTTCGCTCATGATAGGCTCGCCTTTCGTTTGGTTCGGCCTTTCGGGCCGAGATGATCCGGTTTCTTTGCTCGCGCAGAACATAAACGACCACGAGCACGCGTGACCTAAGTCATGCCGATCAGGACATATCGATCTTCGCCATAAGCATCGCGGTCATCGATGAGTTCGATCGCCAACGGGTCGCGGAAGACGCCCCGCGCCTCTTCAAACGTGACGCCGTGCTTGCGCGCGTTTGCGGTCGCCTTGTCGTCATCCCACTCGAAATCATCATCTACCATCATATACGGCCTACCCGTAGATATTCAAGATGTCGAGGCGCTCGTGGGAGTGCTCAGGGCGGCGGCTGCGGTTGTCGCCCCGCCATCCAATCCGCCACAGCCTGCGCTTTCGACGCTGCGGTGAAGATCGCCCGCGGTTCGTCCTTCAGCACCTTGAGCCAGGAGGAGAGGTAAGCGGCGTGGTCGGGCCTTGGGCTGTGCGCGATCCCAAGATCGGCGAGGACGAAGCTTGCAGCGAGGTCGGCGATGCATTCCTCCATGGCATAGGCCGCCGAGCCGAACAGGCCGGAGAGATCCCGATCCAGGCGATGGGGCGCGGCAGTGGCGTGAGCGCATTCGTGCAGGCGGGTGGACATCTCCGATGGCGCGTCGATGAAGCGCTCGAAATGCGGCATGTGCACGGTGTCGGTCGAGGGGCGGTAGTAGGCTTGGTCGCCACCGCGTTCAATGGGAATGCCAAGCCGCGCGACGAATTCTTCGGCGTGGGCGATGCGCGCGCCCTCTGGCAGGATCGGGGTCTCCGGCGGCGCGTATCCATCCACCTGCGCCACGTTGAAGACGTAAAAGCCGCGGGCGAACATGCGGGATTTGGGTTGCCCCTCTGCCTCGTCGTCGCCGTCGGCGGCGTTGATGGTCTTCCAGACGACGCCCAAGGTGGCGCGCTCGCCTTTGCGGACCTGCGCGCCGAGTTCGACGTCGGGTAGGCGGACGGCCTTACGGCCGTCCGCCCCCCTCAGAACCGTGCATGCGAGCTTTCCCCGCACACGGCTCAAGCAAGCCGCTTGCGTCGTCGTTCCCGCTTTTCGATGGCGATGGCCTGCTGGCGGCAGGCGTGGTGGAGGAGCCGCAGTGCGCCGAAATTGTCCGCGTCCCGCCGTTGGCGGCCGGGTCCATGGACGGTGAGAGGTTCGCCATTGATCAGCTCAAAACCGCAGTGCGGGCAGACGCCGCGCTGGCGATTGGCCAGGATGCGTTCGCGATCGCTGAGGGTTCTGTGCTGACGACGCGCCCGAGCGTGCCAGTAGGCGTCGAGGGCGGGATCATCGGGTGCATTGCGCCCTTTGACCATGATATGCCGCTCGATTGTCGTCCAGGCGAAGCGATGCAGCGCAGCTCCAGAACCTTGTGCATCGCCAAACACCCACGCGCTGGCGGATGAACGGCGCAGCTGGCCCCAATAGCGACGCGTGATCCAGCGCCAGGACTTCTTCGGGTGCGCTCGCTTGGCCCACCGGACTTGCTTGTCGAACATCCAGTAGTCGAGCTTGGCGAAAATCTCTTTGGCAACCACAATGCGATGATAGTTGGCCCAGCCACGGATGATAGGGTTGAGCTTCGCCAACACGGCCAAGATGTTTTGGCCGTGCAGCTTGCGCCATTCCTGTCTTAGCCGCGTTCGGATTCTACTCTGCGCATTGTGGCTCGGCTTGATCAGCAATTTCCCCTTCGTCTTCGTGTGCGCCGATTTGTAGAGGCGCACATTGTACCCGAGGAAATCAAACCCATCGGAAGCATGCGTGATGCGTGTTTTTGTTTCCGACAGCCGTAGGCCCCGCAACGCCAGCCAGGCGGCCATTTCGGCCCGCGCGGCATGAGCGTCGTTTTCGGTTTCGCAGAAGACGACAAAGTCGTCTGCGTACCGCACCAATCCGCGACGACTGATCGTTTCGCCGCGGTTGTTGTATCGGACGCCCATCGCGGCCTCCATCCCGTGAAAGGCGATGTTGGCGAGCAGTGGACTGATCACGCCGCCCTGCGGCGTACCGGCGTCGATTTCGTGCAGAAGGGCATTCTCCACGAAACCAGCCTTGAGCCACTGACAAATGAGGGCGTGGCCGGGAAAACCGTCCAACGCCTTGAGCAGCGGCTCGTGTCCGATATTGTCGAACGCGCCCTCGATGTCGGCGTCCAGCACCCATTTCTTGCGCCCGTGAGGCAGCGCATAGTTGTAGATCCTGGCGATCGCGTCATGGCATCCCCGTCCGGGCCGGAAGCCGTAGGAACAGGGCTCGAAGCGAGCCTCCCATTCCGGCTCAAGCGCCGTGCGCACGACCGCCTGCAAAGCGCGATCGTGAATCGTGGGGATCCCGAGGGGACGTTTCTTCCCGTTTGGCTTCGGGATGTACACACGCCGCACCGGCGCGGCGCGCTTGGCCTTGGCGGCGCAGAGAGCGTCCACCAAAGCGCCGCGCGTTTCGTCGGTGTCGGCCACCAGCTTGTCGACGCCGGGCGTCAGCCGCCCAGCGTTGATCATCGTGACCTGTCGAACGCTCGTGAGAGCGACCGACCGGCTTCGAAGCGCGAGTTTTTGCAGCGATCGGAGCGTTTTCTGATCGCCGTTCTTCGACGCCCGGAAGATTCGCCGTCTCAGATTGCGCACGCGCCGCTGGGCTTGATGCCAATCGACATCGACCCAGACAGTACGTGTCGCAGGTCCGCTTACAGATTGTGTCTGCATCCAACTTGTCCTGCGATTGGCGTTCGTCTCGTGAATTTCGGGCGGTTCACCCGATTCGCGTCAGCAGCCTTTCAGCTTGGGCAAAGCCCTATCCGGCAGGTTATGGATTCCCTGGGCCTTTCGGCTTCCGGCTTTCGCTTCTCGAATCGTCCTGTTCCCGCTGAAGGATCGGCGTTCCTTGCAGTCCGCTCACCGCCAGCATGCTGGCGGACTTCATCGGGGTTTCCGCGTTCCGCATGAGGGAGATGTGATCGGGGTGGACGTCCTCTTTGCGCCGGGGCCGCGGTGTCTTCGCCGGAGCCAATGGAACCCCGTGTCGCTTGTGGCCCAACAATGCCGTGTCATCCATCGGTTCGGCATTCATACCTCACGACGCTTTACGATGAGGATTCAGTAGTTCGCCCGTCCGATCGTCGCCTTGCCCGGCTTTCGGCGATGGATGCCGTCCGCCTTGGGCTTTCATCTCTTGCTTCACACCGCGCAATTACTTGAGCGATGCGAGAGAAGCGGCGATAGAGCTGGACACTGCTCAAGGACCCATGGTCCACTCCTTTCAAGCGACTTTCGCGTCGCACCCACTGGCGGTTCGTGCCCCAGAGGCCGGTGGCGAAGTGGCTCCCTTCCGCGGCGGCCCACAAGGCGAGGATGTTCATGCCACGATATGGCTTGGCGGTGACGGCGTTGACGGGGCGATGGGTGGCCGCGCCGTCGTGATGCCAGGGCATGCGCCACTGGCCGGCGCCGCGCTCGATGGCGGCGATGATCTCGGCGGTGATGCGCGCATAGACGTCAGCGCGGGACGGAATGAAATGATCGGAAGTGGATGGCTTGGACATGGAAGCGACTCCGGTCGCATCCAAGGCGCGGTCGGAATGACCGAGCCCCGGCGACGGAGCCGCCCCTGGCGACGGGCGGGTGTGGCCTGCACCCGATGGGCCGGAACGAAGTGGAGGACGGCTTCAGCCGTTGCGGGACGCGCCCGAGCTGGCGCGCGGCTCAGGAGGAGCTGGGGCTCGGTCATCCCGATTCCACTGTGGAAGCAGGACTATCCATCTGCTAATCAATGCTAGCGGCGGTTGCGGGCTTCGAATGTCAGGGGTGGCGGATTTCGTGCGGGATGTTGCGTTAAGCCAGGAATGGCTTGCGTTTGCGCACGCGGCAATTCGTGCAGCACCGGATTGGGCCCTACTCGTAGGAGTGCCGGCAGCGGTCGTTGTTGTAGCATTACCAACGGCGATAGGCGTGAAATCTTCTTGGGAAGCCATCGTCTGGGTCGCGAAGTTACTTGGCGCATTTGGGAAAAAGATGATCTCGATTGTTGCGAGAAGCGAGATCGACGATGCGTTCAGGCGCGGTATCGATGAAGGCGCAAAGAGAACCAGAGCATCGATCGCGCAGCAGCGCATTCACGAGTTGGCACTGAATAACCAATTGGAGCCAGATGAGCTGAAAGCTCACAAGAGGCAAGAGTTTGCGCTCGCAGGCTATGTTATTCGGGCGGAGGTGGCTGCATGAATGATGTCCTTGCCGAGCTAGTGCATTGGCTCAACGCGCGCCTCTCCGGCGGTGCAATCGACTGGCTCGTCCTCGCCACTTCATTCATGACCGTCCTTGGAACGCTGGTTGGCGCTCTGCAAGTTGTCCGTCGCGCCACAAATCGGGAGCGCTTCAAGTCCGCCGCAAATCGGGAGATACCCAAGTCCGAAGCCTACCTGCGTAGTGTTCCTGAGGAGGGCAGCGCACGGCACGCGTCAGGGGAGGCGTTGTTAGAACGCGGCGATCTCGCGGGCGCGAAGTCGTACTACGAAGCGGCGCTGCGTGCGACAGAGACTCCTGACGAACGCGAAGTTTCAATGCTCCGCGATCGACTTGGCGACATTCTGCGGATGGGAGGGGACCTCTCTGGTGCCAAGGCGCATTACGAGGAATCCCTTGCCGTGAGAGATCGCCTTGCAAGAAGCGATCCGAATCGCGCTGAAGCCCAGCGAGATCTCTCAATCAGCTTCAATAAACTCGGCGACGTTCTGCGCGAGAGCGGCGACCTCGCCGGCGCAAAGGCTCGCTATGAGGCGGGACTGGGCCTAAGAGAGCGTCTCGCCCGTGAAAATCCGGTTTCCGTTGAAGCCCAGCGCGATCTTTCCATTAGCTACGAAAGGGTCGGTGACGTCCTGCGCGAGAGCGGCGACCTCGCCGGCGCAAAGGCCCGCTATGAAGCAGGACTAGGCGTTTCAGGGCGTTTGGCCCGCGACAATCCGGGTTCCGCTTCAGTCCACCGTGATCTCTCCATCAGCTATGAAAGGCTAGGCGACGTTCTACGAGAGGGTGGAGACCTCTCCGGCGCAAAGGCTCACTATGAAGCGGGACTTGGCGTTAGAGAGCGTCTCGCTCGCGACAACCCGGGTTCCGCAGAAGCCCAGCGCGATCTCTCCATCAGCTATGAAAGACTAGGCGACGTTTTGCGCGAGGGCGGAGACCTCGCCGCTGCCCGCGCTCGCTACGAAACAGCACTGGAACTTCGACAGCGATTGGCGGGTGAAAATGCTGGTTTTGCGGCGGCGCAACGAGACCTCTCTATTAGCTTCCAACGGCTTGGAGATGTGCTCCGGGACTCAGGCGACTTAGCGGCTGGCAAAGCCCGCTACGAGGCCGCGTTGGAGTTGAGGGAGCGCTTGGCGCGCGACAATCCAGGCTCTGCTCATGCGCAGCGGGACTTGGCCATTGGCTACACCAAATTGGCCGACCTTCTGCTTGAAACTGGCGACCTCGTTGGCGCTCGTGCTCGCTATGAGCAATGCGCCGAATTGTTCGAGCGTCTCGCAAGTAGCAACACCGACTCAGCTGAGGCACAGCGTGACCTAGCAATTATTTATGCAAGAATTGGGGATGTTTTTCGGCATGCTGGAGACCTCGACAATGCCGCAACTCGGTACCAACGCGTGATGGCCATTTCGGAGCGCCTAGCAAACTCGAATCCCAGCTCGGCCACCGCCCAGCGAGACCTGTCCGTTTCCTACGAGCGCCTGGGAGAAATCGCCGTGCTTCGTGGCGACCGTAGTGCGGCTGCAGAGCTGTACGGCAGGAGCCTAGCGATTGCCGAGCGCCTTGCGACTACTGATCCTTCAAATTTTGGCTTCGCTCGTGATCTACAAGTGACCAAGCTTCGCTTGAGCGAACTAGTCGCCTGAACGATCGCAGGACGACGGGCACAGCGCCCGCCGTCCTATACGTCATCGAACTTCGGTGACTTCCTTCTTCCGGTACGCGTCCGGCCAGCCACGCCTTCCCAGGGTCGCCCGGATTGGGCTCCTGGGCCAGCGACTAGTTTAGCGAGGCAGTCTTAGGCCAGTGTACGCGTCCGGCCAGCCACGCCTTCCCAGGGTCGCCCGGATTGGGCTCCTGGGCCAGCGACTAGTTTAGCGAGGCAGTCTTAGGCCAGTCGCTGTTGGAGGCGGCGTGCAGATCATCAAGGGTGAGCCGCGGCGGCGTTGGTCGCGCGAGGAGAAGTTGGCGGCGGTGGCTGCGACGCTGCAGCCGGGCGTGCGGGTGGTGGATGTGGCCCGCGCCATCGACGCCAATCCGAGCATGGTGTGGAGCTGGCGCAAGGCGCTGCACGGCGCCATCGAGCCCGCCGGGCTTCCAGCAACAACGTTCGCGCCGGTTACGGTGATCCCAGCAGGGCTAAGCCAAGAGCCGCCGCACCTGACGCCGTCCGCCAGCCATGACGCGATCTGCGTGGAGTTTGGCCCCGCGATCCGCATGCACGTGCCCGCTGCAGCGCCTGACGCGTTGGCGGCGGCGATCGCGGCGGCCTTGGCGCACGCGGTCGTCAAACGATGATCCCGGTTCCCGCGGGCGTGCGGGTGTTTCTCGCCACGGGCCATACCGATATGCGCAAGGGCTTTGATGGCTTGGCGCTGGCCGTGCAGGAGCACCTGAAAATGGACGCGCATGCCGGTCAGATCTTTGTGTTTCGCGGGCGTCGGGGCGACCTGATCAAGGTGCTGTGGCATGACGGCCAGGGCATGTGCCTGTTCTCCAAGAGGCTGGAGAAGGGCCGGTGTCCGTCGTCAAAGTTTTTGGGCCAAGGTGGATATCAAAATAGCGGAGAGTTTGGCCTCGATTGTGGTTGATATTAAGCGGCTTGTTTTTGGAATTGCAAGCGTCGGTTTTGCAGGGTCTGGATTT
>JAKFWO010000036.1 GCA_021731815.1 Hyphomonadaceae bacterium
TGACAGGGGGGGCCTGATACCGGGCGAAGCATTGTCCCGACATCCAATGCGCTGCGGTCGTTTTGCGCAAATTTGACATTTGTTGCCGCGCCCGTCAGATCCGACTGACTACATGCCATGGTGCCGGCGCCGCCATGGCGACACAGATTGTCGGGCAGGTGCCGATCCTGCCTCTTCTGAATGTGCCGGAGGCGCATTGCCGGAGAAGTCATGACCGTCGCCTCCCCCGTCCCGGCCAGGGAAACAGCGGCATCCGGTGCGCCGGCAGCGCACGGGGCGGCGGGGCGCACCATAGTGCTGGTCGGGCTGATGGGTGCCGGCAAGACCACGATCGGGCGACGACTGGCCCGCGCGCTCGACCTGCCCTTCCGTGACGCGGACCGGGAAATCGAACGTGCCTCCGGGCTTTCGATCGCCGATCTCTTTGCCATTCATGGCGAGGCGGAATTCCGCCGCGGCGAGCGCGCGGTGATTGCACGCCTGCTGACCGAGGAGCCGCGCCATGTTCTGGCGACCGGCGGCGGGGCTTTCATGGACCCGGAAACCCGTGAACTCGTGCGCGACCGGGGATTTTCAGTGTGGCTCAAAGCGGGGCTCGATGTGCTGGTGCGCCGTGTCGCCCGCCGTCGCACCCGGCCGCTGCTGCTGGGGGCGGATCCGGCCGAAGTTCTGGCCGGATTGATGGCTCGGCGCCACCCGATCTATGCCGAGGCCGATCTGACCCTTGACAGCGGTGACGAGCCCCATGAGCAGGTGGTTGATCGCCTCATTGCGGCGCTGGGGGTGCATGATGGGCGCTGACACGCCGCTCGCGGGCACTGGCGACCGAATCATCCGGGTCTGCCTTCCTGAAAGCGGGCGCGATTATTCTGTTGTGATCGGATCCGGATTGCTGGCGCGGGCAGCGGAATTTCTTGCTCCGCGCCTCGCGCGGCCTTTGCTCTTTGTGCTGACCGATGAACAGGTCGCGTCCACCCGGGCCCCCGCCCTCATTGCCGGACTCGAGGCCGAAGGAATCGGGACGCGGATCCTTGTCCTGCCCCCGGGCGAGGCGCAGAAATGCTTTGCCAGCCTCGAACGCGTGCTGGACTGGCTGATCGATGCCGGTGCGGGCCGAAGCGATCATCTGCTGGCTTTGGGCGGCGGAGTGATCGGCGATCTTGGCGGACTGGCTTCCGCACTCATGAAACGGGGCATGCATTTCATTCAGGCACCGACAACCCTGCTCGCCCAGGTCGACAGTTCGGTGGGTGGCAAGACGGCGATCAATTCCAGAGCGGGCAAGAATCTCATCGGACTGTTCCGCCAGCCGGGCCTGGTGCTTGCGGATTTCTCGGCCCTCGATTCCCTGCCCGCACGCGAGATGCGCGCCGGTTATGCGGAAGTGGTGAAATACGGCCTGCTGGGCGACCGCGCCTTTTTTGACTGGTGCGAGGTCAATTTTGCGGGTGTACTGGCGCGCGCGCCCGACGCACTCGGTTACGCGATCGCGCATTCGGTGGAGGCCAAGGCACGCATCGTCGCCGCCGATGAGCACGAAACCGGAATGCGCGCGCTGCTCAATCTCGGCCACAGTTTTGGCCATGCACTGGAAGCGATTGCCGGCCTTGGGCATACTTCCCACGGGGAGCCGGCCCTCCTGCATGGCGAGGCGGTGGCAGCCGGCATGGCGCTGGCCTTTGATTTTTCTGCCGAAACGGGAATGTGTCCACCCGGGGACGCTGCGCGGGTCAGCGCCCATCTCGCGGCCGCTGGCTTCGAAATCCATCTGCCAATGCTGGCTGGCGGGCCCTTCCGCGCGGATGACATGCTGGCCGCGATGCGCCATGACAAGAAGAATTCCGGCGGGGGGCTGACACTCATTCTGGCTTCGGCCATCGGCGCGGCGCAGATCGTGCGCGGCGTGGACGAAGCAAAATTGCGTGCCTTCCTTCGCCATCACACGGGTGAGGACGCTCAGTGAATCCCTGCTTGTCACTCCAGTACACGGAAAACCCGGCATGAACCCGACTCATCTGAACTATCATCTGGCTGGCGATGTCGCGATTCTGACCCTTGATGATCCTGCGAGCCTCAATGCCGTCAGCCCGCCTTTGGCCGATGACATCGGCCGGGCGCTTGCGCGCGCGAGTGGCGAAGCCCGCGCCGTCATTCTGACCGGGGCCGGACGGGCCTTTTGCTCGGGGGCCAATCTCTCGCTCAAGGCCATGAGCGAGGATTCCGGGTTCGATGCCGATGCCGGTTCCGCACTCGAACGCCATTACAACCCGCTGGTTTCGCAAATGCGGGATCTGCCCATCCCCCTGGTTACGGCGGTCAATGGTGCGGCGGCGGGCATCGGGTGCTCGTTTGCCCTGATGGGGGATCTGGTGATCGCCAGCGATACTGCCTATTTCCTCCAGGCCTTTCGTCGGATCGCCCTGGTGCCGGACGGAGGTGCGACCTGGCTGCTCACCCGGGCAATTGGCCGGGCGCGGGCCATGGAGATGATGCTGCTGGGCGAGCGCATTCCGGCCACGAAAGCGCTGGAATGGGGGCTCGTCAACCGGGTGGTGCCGGCGGACGGGCTGATGGCGGAGGCGATGAATCTCGCCGAAAATCTCGCCGCCGGCCCGACCAAAACATTGGCCCTCATCCGTAAGGCGGCCTGGGCCGGGCTCGATCAGGATTGGGCCAGCCAATTGGGCCTTGAGCGCGATTTCCAGCGCGAGGCTGGACGCAGCGCAGATTGTGCCGAAGGCCTCTCCGCCTTTTTCCAGAAGCGGCCGCCGCAATTTTCCGGCAAATAGCGCATTTCGAGCCGCATGGTCGGTGAGCCTGGCCGATCCGCCCATGGCCGGGGGCCGGGCTTAAGCCCAAATTAGTCCGTTCATGATAAAGGCAATATTCCCGGGACTTTCCGGCCTGATATTCCCCTTCGCATGCAGAATTCATGACCGAGCCCAAACCAGGTGAGCCCGATTACTTTGAATTGTCCCCGGCACCGGGGGCGGTGCTGCAATTGGACTGGACGATTGTGCGCGCCAACCGGGCGCTGCGCGAGGCCTCGGGGTTCAAGGCGGGGGATCGCTTCGTCGATTTGCTTCCGCCTTTGGCGCGGCGGGAATTTCTCGATCAGGTCAGCGATGCCCTGTGTTCGCGCAATGAAGTGGCCATCCCGGCGCGCGTCGAATTGCTGGGGCGCGAGCGTCTGTGGCGGGTCTCGCTGCGCATTGTCGGGCTGGGCATGGTAGCCGCCTGCCAGGACGAGACCGAATATCTCGCACTTCAGGAACGCGACCATGGCCGCCGCGAGAATGACGACATCCTCCAGCGTCTGGCGGGGATCGGCCCCTGGCGGGTGCGCGAGGGTGGGGAGATCGTTGAGATTTCCGAAGGGTTTCGGCAGATCATTCCCCGCTGGGACCATCTCATCGCACCCGATTGTGCCGATGGCTATTTCGCCGTCCCGATCGATGAAATCCCCGAATTGCAGACGATCATTTTCCGGACCCTGCAAGGCAGCAGCGACGGCCATCTCGAGGAACGCTTTACCCTGAAGGCAGAATTCGGCGTGACCCGTCACATAAGGGTGGTTGCCCACAAAATTCAGGGCCTGTCGCGCGGTACCGGTCCGGTCGAGGGCGTGGCAATTGATGAGACCGATATCACCCATGCGCGCGATGCGGCGGAAGCCAATCGGGAAAAGCTCGATTTCGTTCTGAAACTCGCCCGCGCGACGGTCTGGGAATATAATGTTGTTGATCGCGACCTCATTCTGAGCGGTGCAGGTCCGCTCGCCCATGCCTTCGAGGCCGACCAGAACCGCAAATCGGTGGACTGGTTCTGGAAACAGATCCTGCCCGAGGAACTTGAATCCGTGCGCGCCGCCTGGACGGCCCATGTTTCGAGCGGCGAGCCCTTCGTCCAGGAACACCGGATCCGCGACCGCCATGACGAAATCCGCTGGGTATTGTCGATCGTCCATGCCCATCGCGACCGGGACGGGGTGTTGTCGCGCGTCGCCGGTTTCACCATGGACATCACGGCCCGCAAGAATATCGAGCTGAAGCTCGATGAGGCCAAACGCGAGGCACTGGCGGCCGCCGAGGCCAAGGGGCGGTTTCTCGCCAATATGAGCCACGAGATCCGGACCCCGCTCAACGGGGTGATCGGGGTAATCGGCGCGCTGGCCAGAACATCCCTGTCGGGCGCGCAGCTCGAAATGGTCAGGCTGGTTTTGTCGTCGGGCGTGACGCTCGACCGGTTGCTGACCGACATTCTGGATTTTTCAAAAATCGACGAAGGCCGTCTTCAATTGTCAGAGGCAAACTTCGATCTGCGCGACGCAATCGAGACTGCGGCCGATGTCATGCGGGCGCGGGCCGAGGAAAAAAATCTCGGTTTTTCGGTGGAATATGCGCCCGATGCGCAGGGCTGGTTCCGCGGCGATGCGGTGCGGCTCAAGCAGATCATTTCCAATCTTGCCTCCAATGCCGTGAAATTCACGCATGCGGGCGAGGTGAAAGTAATGGTCGAAATCGTGGCCGGAACATCGCCTGCGGCATCTGCCACCTTGCGCCTGAGCGTCAGAGATACCGGCATTGGCTTCGATGCGGAAACCGCTGCCCGCCTGTTCCAGCGCTTCGAACAGGCCGATCCCTCCATCACGCGCGAATTCGGTGGTTCGGGACTTGGCCTGTCAATCGTCAAGGGGCTGGTCGAATTGATGGGCGGGCGGATCGAGGCCAGCTCCCATCCCGGCGAGGGCAGCCGTTTTCAGGTCGAGCTGCCCCTGGCGCGAATGTCTGTTGCCGGGGAACCAGGAATATCCGCGGTGGCGACGATTCCCGACCGGGATCGCGAATCCGAAACCGAAATTTCCGCAGTTGAGGCCGGGCCCTCTGTTGAGATCCAGCCCCCGGATGACGCCCAGCCCGCCGGGCAACGCATCCAGGTCCTGCTCGCCGAGGATCATCCGGTCAATCGCAAGGTGGTGAGCCTCATCCTCGCATATCATCCCGTTGACCTCACCGAGGTCGTCAATGGGGCCGAGGCGGTGGAGGCCTTCCGGACGGGCCGTTTCGACCTCATCCTCATGGACATGCAGATGCCCGTGATGGACGGGCTGACTGCGACCGCCCGGATCAGGGCGATGGAAAAATCCATGCAGCGGACGCCGCTCCCCATCATCATGCTCACAGCCAATGCCATGCCCGAACACCGGGCCGAGGCGAGGGCGGCGGGAGCCGACCATTACATTGCCAAGCCGGTGACTGCAGAAGGGCTGATAGCCGGGATCGAGGCCGCGCTCAATCCCCCCGACGATGCGCGGTCGAGCGCTGCCTGAACGCCCCGGGGTCATTGCGACCCGCGCTTCCGTGGCCTGTGGGTGATTGCGCAAGCGGGGGTGCATCGGCTAACATGAGACATGCCTGATTTTCCGCCCGATGCCGCCCTTGCCGGGGATTTTTCCACGGATCCACTGTTTCCGCAGGCCGGATTCCAGTCCGGGCTGCAGGCAAGGCCCGGCACTGCCGGGGACCAAAGCGGGACCTATCAGGTGCTCGCCCGCAAATATCGGCCCCGGCGCTTTGAGGATCTGATTGGCCAGGAAGCGATGGTCCGCACCCTCGCCAATTCCTTCAAATCGGGGCGGATCGCGCATGCCTTCATGCTGACCGGCGTGCGGGGCGTGGGCAAAACCACCACGGCACGCCTGCTGGCGCGCGCGCTGACCTATGAAAGCGCAACCATCAGGGCACCGCATCTGGCGCTCGACCCGCCGGGGATCCATTGCGCGTCCATCATTGCCGGCGCGCATCCCGACATTCTGGAAATGGATGCGGCCTCCCATACCGGCGTGGCCAATATGCGCGATATCCTCGAGGGCTCGGCCTTTGCGCCCGCCGAATTGCGCAAGAAAATCTATATCATCGACGAAGTTCACATGCTGTCGACCGCCGCTTTCAACAGCCTGTTGAAGACGCTGGAAGAGCCCCCCGCCCATGTGGCCTTCATTTTTGCGACCACGGAAATCCGCAAGGTTCCGGTCACCATCCTGTCGCGCTGCCAGCGTTTCGATTTGCGGCGCGTGCCCGCCCCGATGCTCGCCGCCCATCTGGGCACCATCGCGGGGATCGAGGGGGCAGTGGTCGAGCCCGATGCGCTCAATTTGCTGGCGCGTGCGGCCGAGGGCAGCGTGCGCGACGGGCTGTCGCTGCTCGATCAGGCGATCGTACATGCCGAGGATGGCAGCGTTGTCGGTGTCGAACGTGTGCGTGAAATGCTCGGCCTGGCCGATCGCGGGCGCCTGATCGATCTGTTCCGGCTCATCCTGACCGATAGCATCGCAAATGCGCTGACCGAACTCGCGGATCTCTACGCGCTGGGGGCGGAACCCGGACAGATCCTGCGTGATTTGCTCGATATCTGCCATGCGGCGTCGAAATTGCGGGCGCTGGGACCGGCTGCGCTCGACGCCACGGACGCCCCGGCCGAGCGCAAGGCGCAGCTCCTCGCCCTGGCCGGAGGGATCAGCGCGGGAACCCTGTCCCGGCTGTGGCAGATCCTGCTCAAGGGAATGGAGGAATGCCAGCGCGCACCCGATGCGCTGGCCGCGGCCGAAATGTGCCTGATACGGCTGGCGGCCGCCGCGCATCTGCCCGGGCCGGAGGAGGCCGCCGCATTGCTGCGCCGTGCGGCAGAAGGCCAGGGGGGATCCGGGCCCGCCGCCGATCACGGCGGCGGTTCGGGTCCGGGGGCTAAATACGACGCGCCGGAGCGCGCATCGCAGGCTGTCCGCGCGCCGGATTCCCGATCGGGTGGCCGGGAGCCCGGAACGGTCGGTGTCGATCAGACCTCTGTCCAGCCCGTTCCTTCACCCGACACGCGTCTGCCCGCAAACCGGCGTGACATTCGGTCCGAAACCGCTTCACCTGAAAAACCAAAGTCCCCTTCCGCGATTCGCGCTTCGGGCGGAGAAAATCCATCTCCCGCACCATCCCCGCCAGATCCGGTTGACCGGCGCAAGGTCTCCGAAATCCGGCGCGGGGAAGGCAGGCCCGAATCTTCCGCCCATGACATCGGATTCATCAATCTGGTGTCTCTGCTGGAACAGGCGCGCGAGCTGACTTTGGCCGTTGAGCTGGAAAATTTTGCGCTGGGCGGCAAGGTCAATGGGCTCGATATTTCTTTCGGTCTTGCGCCGGGGGCCCCGCGTGATCTCTTGCGGCGGCTGGCGTCGGCGCTCGAGGAAGCGACAGGCGAGACCTGGCGGATCAGTCTCGATCCACACGCCACAGGCGAAACGCTGGCGGCCGCCAGAATCCGTGAGCGCGAGGAAGAGATCGCCCGGATCAAGGCGCATCCGGCCATTGCGGCCATGCTCGGGCAGTTTCCGGAACTTGCGATTGTCGGTATCACAAGGCCTGAGATTCCGGTGTCCGAGGCTGCCGCCATTGCGCCCGACGAGGCTGAGGATTCAGACGACAGCGAGGACCCGCACCGCGCCGGGGACAATTTCTCTCCTCAGGATCAATCCATCGGGTCTGATTCATCGGCCGAAATCATCTCGCTGCGCGATCGGCGCAAAACCGCCAAAGGCTGAGGACAGCGATCGTCGACCAGGGCAATTCCGCATGCATGAGAATGCCCCTTTGCAAGGGACAGATCGCGCTGGAGTGACCCCCGGTGCTTTTCAGGGGTGCTTTTCAGGGGCGCCGGCCAGAAGCCGCTTCGAGGTTCATGCTGGAATTAAGGCGCTGGCTCAGGCCGCTGTTTTCAGGCGATATTCGCTGTCGATTCCCGGCTCGCCCGCGCATTCCACCGCACCGATTTTCACCAGATGCATCATATGTGCGAGGACCGAGTGGCAGGCCGCCGGATGGAGGCGCCGCTCCACATTGGCATAAATAACGGGCACCATATCCTTAATTCGCGTGCTGCCGGCCTTGAGTTCGACGAAAATCTGGGCTTCGCGCGCGCGACGATGTTCGATATAGGCGGCGAGGAAGGGTTCGGGATCGTCCACGGACGGACCATGGGTCGGCCACAGACGCGAATATTTACGGGCTTTGATCTTTTCGAGGCTCTGGAGATAATCACCCATATCGCCATCGGGCGGGCTGATAACCGTCGTTGACCAGCCCATGACATGGTCGCCGCAAAACAGGGCGTTTTCTTCCTTCAGCGCGTAGCAGAAATGGTTCGAGGTGTGGCCGGGGGTCGCAACGGCCTCGATGGTCCAGTCCGCGCCGCGGAACATTTCACCGTCGCCGACCGTGATGTCCGGCGCGAAGGAAAGATCGTCGCCGGCTTCCATCCGGACTTCCGAATCGGTTGGGATTGCCGGGCCGCCGGCAAAAACCCTGGCCCCGGTTGCCTGCGCCAGCGGATGGGCGAGCGGCGAATGGTCCATATGGGAATGGCTGACGAAAATATGGGTGACGCGCGCGCCACCAATGGCGTTGAGCAGGGATTCGAAATGGACATCCATGTTCGGCCCGGGATCAATGACCGCGAGATCGCTGCGGCCAATAATATATACGCCGGTTCCGGTATAGGTGAAGGCACCCGGATTGGGCGCAACCACACGACGGACCAGCGGGCTCACCTGATCGGGGCGGCCATATTCGACATTCATGTCCCGAACAAAGGGAATCGCCATATGTTTGCCTTCACTCTCATTTTCGGGAGCAGCTCCCGATCCGGCCCCGGGGGAGGAATCGGTTTCTGTTCGCGCGCGCAGCAGCCTTACAGAACTTTTTCCGGTCGTCCAAGCGTCTCACTGAGTGCCCGGGCGAGTGCCCCGGCGAGCGCCCGCGTCGCCGCGAGCTTGTCCCGCAGCGGCAAGGCCGTAGGTGGTCCCATATCAGTTTTGTTGGCATCGACAATATAGATGCGGCCGTTGGAGCGGTCGCGCAACACGTCCACTCCACCCCAATCCATTCCCAGTTCACCTGAAAACGCTTGTATTTGCTCTAATTCCTTCCGGGAGAACTGGGCTTCCGGCCAGGACAGCCGAACTCGCAAATTATCGTTATCAAAGCGTGTGGTGACGGGGCGCTCCTTGATGAACACGCAGATCGGCCGCCCGCCAATGGTGGGGCAGCGCAGATCCTCGACCAATCCCTCGTCCGTCACATTGTTGACGAGCCGCTGATAGACCCGGTCGGGCAAGGGCTCCATGGGACATTGGACGATCCGGCCGTCATGGGCACCATTGTGCTCGGATTTCTCGACCGCCGGCCCCTCATGGAGACGCGGATCAATGGCAAAAGCATCTCCGCTTGCGGATGTCCAGGCCTGCGCCACGCGGCTTTTCGACACATCGAGGCAGTCCGCATTGACGCGTCGGGCGGTAGGCGATGATTCCGCAGGCGGCAGGAAAGGGCAGAGCGTCGAATCATCGAACTGGAACAGGATATCGGCCTTCGCCATGTCGCGCGTGACCCGCAGCGGCGTGAGCGCAATGACCGCCCAGACGAGATACCAGGGGCGCGGCCGCTCCGGGTAAAAGGCAATGCGTGGCAGGGGCGTGCGGCCGCGATCCGATGCAATGGCCCGCGCCAGCCGGTCCTTCATGCGCAGGAATTCGACCGCGAAATAAAAGACGAACCAGTTGAAAGTTGCGGTCAGGATGGAGCGATTGAAGGGAGCAAAGGCCCCGGTCTTCTTCACTTTCAGCCCGCGCCATGTCCATTCGAAATCGGAGGCCCAGTTCCGCCCTTGCGCGGATGCGGGCGCGGTTTCGGTTTCGGAAGAATCCATGGTGGCGAGGTCCTGGACAGCGCGATTCGGCGTGATCCGGATTCAGGGAATCGGGATGCGGCCGGATTTGTATTCCGAAGCGGGATGCAGGACAATGAAGGCGTCCTGTCAAGCCGGCCGGATGCATCTGCCCCTTCCGCCCGCGGAGCCCCTATGTCCTCCGACACCCTTTCCGCCCCCCGGTCCGATCCTGCCATCCTCGCCCTTGACCAGGGCACGAGTTCAAGCCGCGCCATCGTGTTCGGCTCCGCAGCGATCCTCGGGCGCGGCCAGATCGAGCTGCCCCAGATCTATCCGGCCGATGGCATGGTCGAACACGACCCTGAAACCATCTGGGAAAGCGTGGTGGTATCGGCGCGGGTAGCTTTGGCCGAGGCACGCCATGCGGGCGCGCGCATCGCGGCCATCGGGCTTGCCAATCAGCGCGAGACGGTGATGTTTTGGGACCGGCGCGACGGAAAACCGCTGGGCAATGCGCTGGTCTGGCAGGACCGCCGCACTGCCGAGCACTGCCGGCTTCTGCGCACAGAGGGCCTCGAACCACTCATCCAGGCAAAAACGGGGCTGCTGCTCGACCCCTATTTCTCCGCCACCAAACTCGCATGGATGCTCGAACATTTTCCCGGCGCGCGGGCGGCGGCTTTGGCGGGGCGGCTCGCCTGCGGCACGGTGGAGAGTTTTCTCATCTTCCGGATGACCGGCGGCCGGGTCCATGCCACCGACGCTGCCAATGCCAGCCGCACCAGCCTCTATAATCTCGAAACCGGGGAATGGGACGAGGATTTGTTGCGGATTTTTGGGGTGCCGCGCAGCATCCTCCCCGAAATCCGCGACAATGCCGGCGATTTCGGCATCAGCGATCCGGAATGGTTCGGTGAGCCCTTGCCCATTACCGGGGCGGCGGGCGACCAGCAGGCAGCGCTGATCGGCCAAGCCTGTTTTGCCCCCGGCACGATGAAATGTACCTATGGCACCGGGGCCTTTGCCATGGTCAATTGCGGCACCGGGCGTCCCTTCGCGCGCAACCGGCTGCTTGCGACGCTCGCTTATCGTCTGAACGGGCACCCGACCTTTGCCGTTGAGGGCTCGATCTTTTCCGCGGGCTCGGCCGTGCAATGGCTGCGCGACGGGCTCGGGATCATTGCCGCCAGCGCCGAGACCGAATTCATGGCCAAGGATTCCGACCCCGCCGAACGTGTATTTTTCGTGCCGGCCTTTACCGGGCTCGGCGCGCCCTGGTGGGATGCCGAGGCGCGCGGCGCGATTTTCGGCCTGACCCGCGCCACCAATCGTCTGGTACTGGCGCGCGCCGCGCTCGAGGCCGCCTGCTTCCAGACCGCTGATCTGATGTCGGCGATGATCGAAACCGGATCCGGTCCGCCGGCGCTACGGGTCGATGGTGCCATGGCAGGCAATGATTGGGCGATGCAATTTCTCGCCGATATTCTGGGCATTCCGGTCGACCGGCCGCGCGTCCTCGAGACCACGGCGCTCGGCGCGGCGATTCTGGCGCGGCTGGGGGCGGGGCTCAGCCCCGAGATCCATGCCGACCATGCCCTGTGTCGCCCCGATCGTCGCTTCGTGCCGCAGATGCCGGAAGAGATTCGGGCGAAATTGCTCGCCGGCTGGCGGGATGCGGTGTCGCGGACCTTGTCGCACCGCCCAACCGGCGCAAGGCCTTCTGCGTGAACGCGGCGGGCTCCGGATGGCCTTTGCGCGGCAATGGGATTAGGCTTGTGCATGTCGTGCCAATTTTGATCCGATCCGGACCCTGCCCGTGACCCCGATGTCAGCCATCGACCAGAAATCACCTGATATTCAGGCCTCCGGGCAGCTCTCGGGGCAGCTCTCGGGGCAGGCCCCGAAAGCGCCGCGGCTCGATCATGTGCTCGACCGCGAGAAATTGCGCGCCCAGCTCACCGCCGCGGCGCTCGATTGCATTGGCGACGAAGCCGGGGCCCGGGCGCGCGCGCTGAAATTGCTGCATGGGGCGCTGTTTCGCGGTCGGCTGGTGGCCCAGGAATATCTCGAGGCCGGGGGCTCGGGTCTTGCGGCGGCACGGCTGATGTCGGCGGTGCAGGACGAGGTGATCCGCGCGCTGCACGATTTCGCGACCACGCATTTTTTCCGCGCACGCAATCCGACACGGGGCGAGCATCTGGCGGTGCTCGCGGTGGGGGGCTATGGGCGGGGCGAGCTTGCGCCGTCCTCGGATATCGATCTCCTGTTCCTGCGCTCCTACAAGGAAAATGCGTGGTCGGAAAGCATGATCGAATTCATGCTCTATATGTTGTGGGATATGGGCATGAAGATCGGCCATTCTTCGCGCTCGGTCGATGAATGCCTGAAGCTGGCACGCGCGGACTTCACGATCCGCACGGCGGTGATGGAGGCGCGCCCGCTATGTGGAGACCGTGCCCTCGCTGCCGGGCTCGACCGGCGCTTCTGGCACGAACTCGCGCCGGGCTCGGAAGCGGCTTTCGTCAGCGCGAAGCTCGCCGAGCGTGAACAGCGCCTCAAGGCGGCCGGCCAGTCGCGCTTCATGGTGGAGCCCAATATCAAGGACGGCAAGGGTGGTCTGCGCGATTTGCACAGCCTGTTCTGGATATCATCCTATGTACTCCGGGCGCGCGGCATCGAGGCCGGGGGGATCGGAGGCCTTGCCGAACTCGGCGTCTTTACCGCAAGCGAGGCCCGGACATTCGTGCGGGCGCTGGAATTTCTGTGGACCGTGCGCTGCCATTTGCATTTCCTGACCGGCCGGGCCGAGGAGCGGCTGACTTTCGACCTCCAGCCCGAAATGGCCAAGCGCATGGGCTTTGTGGGGGCCGCCGGCGAAGCCCCGGTCGAGGCCTTCATGCGGGCCTATTTCGGGATCGCCAAGGAAGTGGGGGGCCTGACCCGCATTCTGTGTGCCAAGCTCGAGGCCGAGGAACAAAAGCGCAGCCCGCGGGGCCTGTCGCGTTTGTTCGAGCCGCGGGTGAAACCCCTGGCCGATGTCGCCAATCCGGAGCAGGATTCGGGCTTTGCGGTGGAAGCCGGCCGCCTCGCCTTTGCGCGCCCCGAAATCCTGGGCGAGGATGCGGTTCAATTGTTGAAACTGTTTTCGGAGGCTGACCGGCGCGATCTCGACATCCATCCGGCCGCTTTGTCGGCGGTGTCACGCAACCTGCATCTGGTGGATGATGAATTGCGCAGCGACCCCCGGGCACAGAAGGTATTTCTGGAAATTGCGGCTTCGCCTTTCGCGCCGGCGCGTGCGCTTCGGCTGATGAACGAGGCCGGCCTGCTCGGCGCGTTCCTGCCCGAATTCGGGGCGATTGTGGCGCGCACACAATTCAACATGTACCATTCCTTTACCGTGGACGAGCACACGCTGGAAGCGGTTCAGACCATTTCCGACATCGAACATGGCCGTTTCCGGGCCGAGCATCCCCTCGCTTCCGGGCTGTTTTCGCGTCTGCAACACCGACGCGCCCTCTATCTTGCCATGCTGCTCCACGACACCGGCAAGACCGGCGGCGATCAGGAAGTGGCGGGGGCGCGCTCGGCGGAGACGGCCTGCCGGCGGCTTGGTCTGCCGGAGGAGGAAATCGCGCTCGTGGCCTGGCTCGTGGGCCATCATCTGCGCATGAGCGACACCGCCCAGAAGCGCGATCTTTCGGACCCGCGCACCATTGCGCGCTTCGCCGAACTCGTGGCCTTTCCCGAGCGTTTGCGGCTTCTGCTCATCCTTACAGTGGCCGATATGCGCGCGGTCGGGCCCAATGTGTTCAATGGCTGGAAAGGGCAATTGCTGCGGGACCTCTATCGCCTGACCGAGGCAGCCTTGCGCGGCGGGCGGGCCGATGAGGGGGCGGTGGCCGCGCATCTGGCGGCCCAGGCCTCTGCACGCCGGGGCGAATTCGCTGCGGTGACTAATTCCGAGGGCGTCAATCCGGTCGCGCGGATTCAGGAAACCCTCGATGATTCCTATTGGCTGAGTTTCGGACCAGAGGCACTTGCCTGGCATGCCCGGGTGCTGGCGGCGTCGACAGCTGGCGAGGGGGGGATGGTTGTCGTCGCCGCGCGCGATGCGTCCGACCGGGCGGCCACCGAATTTCTGGTGGCCGCCCCCGACCGGCGCGGCCTGTTTGCTGACCTTTCCGCCATATTTGCAGCCGCGGGGGCGAATGTGGCGCAGGCATCGGCCCATACCAGCTCCGAAGGTGTGGCCTTTGACGTGTTTGCCGTCCAGAACAATGCGGGTGCGGCCTTTGGTGCCGATGATCCGGACCGCGTCAGCCGGGTCATTCACGGCCTGAGAGCGGCAGCGATGTCCAGGGAATCGATTTCCGGGGAATCGATTCCGACACCGGCGCTCCGGATCGGGCGGCGGGAGGCTGCCTTCCTGATCGAGGCGCATGTCGATATCGACAATTCAGCCTCGCTTTCGGCGAGCCTTGTTGAAGTGTCCGGCCGCGACCGGCCGGGCCTTTTGGCCCAATTGGCGCGCGAATTTGCCAATGCCGGATTGTCCTTGCGCTCGGCCCATATCGGGGCCTGCGGGGCGCGGGTCACCGACAGTTTCTATGTCGTCGATGCCGCCGGGGAGAAACTCACGGCACCCGACTTGATCGCAAAGCTGCGTCAAGGATTGCTCGATGTTCTTGCCGCCGAAGAGCCCGCCGCGCCGGAGACTGCGGCGCGCCGGCCTTTGGCGCGCGCGCGGGTCTCGGCTGACCGGTGATTAACCGCCGGGTGGCGCGCTGCCGCCCGGGATTGTTTTTCGGCCGGAATTTGGGCTCTATCGCCTGATATTCCTCTTTTCCTGACAGGTCTGCGCCGTGCCGATGGATCCCATCCTCATTTCTGCCCGCACGGAATCCTGGCCCATTCGCGGCGAGTTCCGGATTTCGCGTGGCGCGAAGACCGAGGCCCATGTCGTCGTCGTCGAGGCCCGTTCGGGCTATTTCATCGGTCGCGGCGAAGCCACGCCCTATTCCCGTTACGGCGAAAGTGTCGAAGGCGTGCTGGCGACCATAGGGGATATTGCCCTGCGCCTGCCCGAGGAATCGCCCCGTCGCGCGCTGCAGAAATTGCTCCAGCCAGGGGCTGCCCGCAATGCGCTGGATTGCGCCTTATGGGATCTGGAGGCCCAGATGGCCGGAATCCCTTTCTGGAAACTTGCGTGCCTTCCCGAGCCCGTGCCGCAGGTGACGGCGCTGACTATCAGTCTTGATACGCCCGAAGCCATGGCGGCCGCAGCGGCGGCGGTTTTGGATCGGCCATTGCTCAAGGTCAAGGTGGATGATGGGGGTGCTCTGTCGGGCGTGGAAGCCATCCACGCCGCCGCACCTGATTGCGCGCTCATCGTGGATGGCAATGAAGCGCTGTCGGAAAAGACCTTTGAACGTCTGGCCATGAAGGCGCGCGACTGGAACATCGTCCTCATTGAACAGCCCTTCCCGGTGGATCGCGACGGAGTTCTGGCCGGCCGCTCCTTCCCGGTCTGTGTCTGCGCCGATGAAAGCGCGCATGTGACCGAGGATCTGGAGACGCTGGTGCGCCGCTATGACGCCGTCAATATCAAGCTGGACAAGACCGGCGGCCTGACCGAGGGTATGGAGATGGCCCGGCGGGCAAAGCAATTCGGCATGAAAGTGATGCTCGGCTGCATGGTGGGAACCTCGCTGGGCATGGCACCGGCCGCCAATCTTCTGGGCCTTGCGGATTTTGTCGATCTGGATGGGCCATTATTGCTCGCCAATGACCGCCAGCCGGGCCTGGTCTATGAGGGCTTCAATGTCACCGCCCGCGCGCCGGGACTGTGGGGCTAGATGTGGGATTTCAGGGAATTGCTCATTCGACGTGACCCGAACAGATCGAGGTAACGATTCCTCAAATCTGGAGGGATGAATGGATGAAACTGCGAGGAAATGCCCGATCCTCGCCTTGTAATCGGGCCGGAATTGTCCTGTACCGGACGGTCACGGGACGTCTTCAGCCCAATGCGGCGCAAAGCGGGGCTGTGGGGCCTGGCGCGATCCGATCCGCCATATTCCCTGCGCGGTTATGATCGCGCTCTTCCCGGCAAACCAATCCACTTCGACATCAAGAGGCTTGGTCGATTCCTTGTCTTTCGCCATTGGATCTCCTTCGATTGGACCCGAAGGAGTAACGCGCGTGGCTATCGTAACGGTGGAATATAGTGTGGCGGAGGGAATTCGTCACGTCGCATTGATGATGCCCCGGGCGGCTCCGTCAATCGGGTACAGCCCGACGAAAATGACGAATGTGGCGCGATCTCCGTTTCCCATCCAGCGGGGCGCAAAATCCAGGCACCCCGAAAAACTCCCGATTCCGCCTGGCTCGCGTCAAAAGGATGTCTTATGTCGGCACCGTGACTCCGATGTATGTCGAAAACGACGCGATCGCATGTCAATTGGATGCGTACTTAACGCCAATAGCTTTCGCCATACAAATTGCTCGCTCACGCATCTCGGATGCCTGTTCCGGCTGCGTCTGGTTTTGTAAGACAACTTGGTTTTTCAAGTTACCATTCTTACGAAAGTGATGTATACCTAATTATTTTCGAATAAAAATCACGTAACTCAAAGAAAATAATTCGTACATTTCGTTATTTATAATTGTAATGTTATTGGATTATTTGAGTCGAGATCCAGCAACGAATCTGGAGATAGTTTTTTGCTTGACAGCGTCAGGGAATGCATTATTGCTATCTATCGGATATCCAGAGGTCGCAATTCATGTGGGGGCATGCGCATGATGCCGGATTGGCAAGCCAGGGCGATAAAAGGCAAGAAATCGCGTGAGTCGAAAAGGAGCTTCGCAATTCTTGCTTTGGTGATTGCGGTAATGGCTCCCGCCAGCGTTTCGCAAGTCCCCGTGGGTGCAGTCACTGCGGGATTTCGAATAATCCCGGGCAGCGACCAGGGAATTGCTCGCCCCGACGCGGCGTCAGATTCGATCATTATCAAGAGTTCAGATACCAGAGAGATGCGCCCGGGAACTTGCGCGGCACTGGCGGTCCAGAGTCCACTTTTTCAGGAATTTCAACGCCTTAATCCTCTGCTTCGCCCGCTTTCTCTCGACGACAAGCTGACGGCTTTTGCATTTTCGGGTGCCCGTGCCGCGCTGGGCCGACTTCAGTCCCTGAAAAACCCCGGTGGCGACAAAAAGCCGGATGGAGAGGCGGCGGCACTGGCTGTTTTGCAGCAAGGCCTGGATAACGCCCTGGTCTGGATCAAGGAACGTGAAGACGAATGGGTGCTCCAGGATAAGGACGGTTCGGAATTGAACTCCACCCCGTCGTCGGTGGGCTCTCAATCGGGTCCTGGTAAAATTGAAAACCACGTTTTGACGCGTCGGGAAGTGATCAGGGCGGGGCTTGTCTCGCCCTCACGCCGCGAGATCGAGATAATGGTTGATCTTGGCATTGCTCAATATCTGGTGGCCTCGGGCAACGCACCTGTAGCTGCCGAGCGCGCGAATCAAATTCGCGATCGCCTGATGCGCGAAAGCCCCGATTCGCCTCTGTTGCTGGCCGTCGACCTTTTGCTGGTAGATGCCTATCGATTGGATCATGAAACTGCGCTGGCTCTGGATGCCTCTGAATCATTCGATGAAAACCTGGCACGCTTCCCCCGGCTTTTCGGGAAGATAAATCACGCTGAAATCAAGACTGCGGCATTTCGTGCCACAATCTATCGTGAGCGGAAGCAGAGCGGTCTTGGTTTACCTGAAGGGCGGAGTGAGGAAGAAGAATTAAAGCGCGTTACAGAGCTCTATTCGGGTGGCGGAAATTTATTGCACCTCGTTTTTCCAGGCGGCGCAGGATTGATTACGTATGATCGACCGCCTGCTCCGGAATCTGTGCTGCGGACATTTGCGCCGGCAAGTAGCGCATCTATCCTGACGATTGGCCAGGCTGTCCTGTTGGCGGTTCAAACGGATTCCGTGTTTGGAGCATCTGTCCCGTCCCCGCCTGCCAAAAGCCTCGCCGAATTGGCCCGCTGGACCCTGGAATGCGGAGAACTTGGTGCACAGGCTTTTCTGGCCGGAGATTTTGCGCTGGCATCGGCTGCCGGAAACACCGCATTTCGTCATCTTGATGGTCCTATGGCCAAAGCACTGGTCAGCCTTGGTGTGTCGGAAGGAGCAGAAGGTTATGAGGAGCTCTTCGAGGACCTACAGGACTGGTATCTTTCGCGACCAGGAAAGACCTATGATCATCTGAACATTTCGCTCATAGGCCTTGGTTCAATCGCTCTTCCGGTATTGTCGGGGGATACCGGACCGTTTCTGGGGGCCATCCGTCGGGTACTCGGCGATGACGTTATCAGGCATGCGTGGAAAGAGACCCGCGGGTTTGTCGCAGAAGAAGTGATCGTCGACACAGGGCTGACGATGCAGGACATTGACCCTGCTGCCGATCAGGCGATCGCGACCGCCTCTGCCGCGCGCGATGCCATATTGTCGCTGCTGGAGCCTTCGCGGCAGAGCCGTAATTCGGCGGCATTGTATTTCGAACTGGACCGTTTCCGGACGCGTTTGTCGCGATTGATCAATATGACTTCCACTTTGTTTGACAGGGTTTTTCAGTATCAAGGCAAACAGACGGATGACCCGGACGAAATAAATGAAATAAAGGCCATTCGACGAGAAATACCATTTTTGCGCAAGGCAACAATCCAGTATGTCGACATTTTGTTTGCCAATGGCGAGGCAATGCTTGCCGCCCGGTCCGGAGAGAAGGGGCGACTGAACGCGGCAATACAGAAAAGCCAGCGATTGGCACGTAGTTTTGCGACGGCCTTGGGCGGGTCGGTTACCAGCACTGATCCGGGCATGATCGTCAAACAGGCCGCACTCGTCGCGACCAAATACGGCCTGGAACTTTCTCGACGTGTAGAAAACGGCCTGGCATCAGAAACGGCGGCACTGGCCAAGGATCAAATTGATGGCATCAAATTTTCTGTCGATTTGGCCGTTGGTTTCCTGATACCGCTGCCTTACAGCAATTCTCCGGAGGCGCGCGCTATTGCGCAAGACTACAAGGACGGTATTCGCTCCATTATGGCGTCGCTTGATCCCGACTGGGCTGTCGACTTGAGAGACAGTTTTGAGCCGCCGGATCTGTCTGATCAGGGTTCATTTTCTGATTTCGCTTATACTTCTTTGACATCAATATATAGTCAGGGGATCGAAATCTTTCTGGCACGAGGTTATTGGGCACTGAGTGAACTGAATAATATTGGAGCGAAGGAGGAAGTCGCATTTCTGCTCGAGGGATTACAGGCTGTTACTGAAGGCGTTTCAGAATGGGGTGATGCCAGCTCATCATTCTACACAGCTCTGGGCGTTCTCGACGATGCGGTCTTCTTGTCGCTGATCCAAATTGGGAGCCAGTTTCAGCGTCCGGTCATAACGGAGACTGCTTTGTCCCTTTGGGTTGCAGCAAAACGGGCGGGGAAATCGACCAATGCGAACCAGGACACGCAGGACTTTCGCGCGGATCGCAACGCTTTCGCGATTCAGGCCTGGGTGGTCGCACAACGAATCATGTCCGGTCAGGCCACGGGAAAAAATGCTGATCTGCTTCTCAATTCTCTGGATTTCGCAAATCGCAGTGCCGCGGGCGTGGATTTCAGTATCCAACTGGAGATGCAGGCCGCGCCCAAGGAAGTTCGCGATGCCTATCAGCGATGGAGGCGCTTGTCTCTGGACCTTGAAGCCGATGGGGATGCCCGTCGCGCCAGTGCACAACAAGCCTTTCAACTGGGCCGCGCTCTTTCCGAATGGAGACCCGTTACGGGCGCAACAGCGTCCACCGTCAGTGATGCTTACCGAAACCTGATCATTGCTGCGCAGAACTCGAACTACGGGCTCCCGCAATTTCGGACCACCAATTTTGCTGAGTTACAAGCTGCCCTCGATGACCGCGAGGTTCTCATTACCGGGATGGTCTATGCCAGCGAATTGCTGGCAGTAGCCATCAGGCGAGGAAAACCGATTCGCGTCGCAAGGGTAGACCGTTCGTTCGCGGACCTGACGGCGAAAAGCGCGCAATTGCGCGCTTCCATGACACTGTTGCCCGGTCGGGAAGCACCGGATTTCAATCTGGATGCGTCACGCGTACTCTATCAGTCCCTGTTTGCGTTTGCGGATGAGTTCATTGACGGAGCTGATCGGATAATCTGGTCACCGCCACGCGGACTCGACAATTTTCCTGTCGCGGTTCTCGATCGTGCTCAATCCGGTGATGTTCGATGGCTTGGTCTGGAGAAGGAGATCATGGTCGCCCCATCATTGGCATCATTAGTCAGTCTGCGGGCCGCCGTCCCATTCGTGTCCTCGGGAGCGATTGCAGCGGTCGGAGATGTACCATTCGTCGGCCCGACAACCAGTGGCCTTGGTTCCGGGAATGGCCTTCGTTCCGGAAAACGGCCCAACCACACAGCTGGCGCTCCCGGAATTTCCAATCTCAATTATTTTCTCGGTGCTACGCCCGCCGCGCGGCAAGCGTTGGCTTCGCTCAAAAGCCTTTTTCCGCAATCCGAACTTCTTGACGGGGCCAATGCCACCAGAATCAATGTTACTTCGAAATTGCGGGACCGGAGTTTTGACTATCTGCTTTTTCACACGCATGGCGTGGGAGAGGATGTAACCCTTGCGTGCGGCTACGGTGTTGCGCAAGCGCTTGCACTCAATCACGACAATCCGGACAAACCTTGCAAGGAAGCGCTGCTCGGTGCCCAGGACGCCGCACAACTTGGGATCAGGGCAAGAGTTGTCATGCTCGGGGCCTGTAGCACGTCAGCAGCCCCCAATCGGCGGCTCGATCCTGTCGGAGGAATGGCTCGGGGGTTCTTGCTCGGCGGGGCACGGGCAGTGGTCAGTGCGCATCTGCCCGTATCAGACAGAGCTGCATCGTTGGTAGGGAAGGAACTTGCGACAGGGCTGCTGACCCGGAAACGTGTGCCGACTGCGGCGCTTCGGGACGCGATGATGTTGGTCCGGTCTCAGCGGGGCATGTCTGGTCCTGCATATTGGGGACAGTTCGAAATCATTGGGGAAGGCGGACGATGAATCCGGGCCTCGACAGGAATTCGGAACCGTGGCTGCGCTGCGGGCATCCAGACCAGAGCGCGTTCAGAAGAAGTGGAGTCCGGTTTTTCGTTAGAACGTGCTTTAAAATGCCCGGGGTCTGGGATGTAACGAATCTCAGGTCGCCTGAAATTCTGAAGGCGGGATCGATTGGATCATTCAGTACGTGAATTGCGCGGGATGAAAGTCACGGCATTTCTGGCGGCCATCGGACTAGGGGCACTCGTTGGCGGGCTTGGTGTCTTGCTGCGAGATGAACCAGTACGCTTTGTGCTGATTGCCGAAATGGCTGCGGCAACAGAACGAAGTTTCCTTGAGGCCGTCGCGCGCAGGAAATTGCCGCCATCGCCAGTTTCCGGGGTGCTTTTGGTTGATCTTTCGCCGATGTCAGAAAATTCTCCTTCAGGGAATCGGTCGGCGCCCGCGAGTGGAACCGATCGCCGGACGATTGCAGCCGCGCTCGATACTCTCCGCCTGACTCCCCGCGCTCCATATTTGGTTGTTCTCGATGTGGATATCGCCCCGCCGGCCGATGCTTCGGATTTCCGCACGGAAGAAGAGGCGCGTCTGTTGGAGTCGCTCGACGCCTGGAAGCGGGCGCCCGCAGCCGCACCGTTACTTCTGGTGCGAGGCGAAGGATGTGCCTCGCCACTAAATCATGCAACGCGTGTGCTTCCGTTGCCCTGGAAAAATTCCCCCTATGATTTGTTGGCAGCACCGACTGCCAGTGAGGCAACACGTATCGCATGGACGTGTTCCTTGCCATTCTTGTCGCGGGACGGGGCGGCCCGTAGTTTCCATCCAATGGGATGTGCGTCGCGCAAGACCGACTGGGGCGAGCGGTTTCCTGTCCCATCGCCGGGAGAATGGGCCAAATCCGGCGTCCAGCAAGCCTCACCGACCGTCGATTTGACTGCGACCTATCGCAGATTGCTTCCGGCTTGGCGGAAGGCGTGCCTGCAGGAATCAGGGGGCGGCGCATTTCCGCGTCCTGTGCCGTTCCCTCCCCGGCAGTCGAACGAGACTGATGCGCCAATTGCTGTCAGTCAGTTGACGGAATTCGCCACAAGGGGCGAACTTGATTCCCGAGTGATTGTCCTTGGACGGTGGGACGCCCGATCAGGCGACCAATGGGTCGGTTCATCGGGGCAGTTGACGCCCGGTGCGCACCTTGTCGCTGACCATGTGTACGCCGCATTGAGATATCGCGGGCGAACAGAACTGGGCACATATTCGGGGATTGGGCTGGTGTTCCTCCTCGGCGGCGGATTAGGTGCCTTATATTGGAGCGTTCGAACGGCCCGTCGGCCGCTGGTGAGGTGGCTTGGCAAGTGGCGAACATTACGGGGGCTGCCAGTCTGGATCACCCGAATTGCATTCTCTCCTCCGGTCCTGGGCATAATATTGTCACTGACGACCACGATGGCCCTGGTCTTGGGTGCCGATCTCGTGGCACCCAATTCCTGGCCGGTGCTCTGGTATGTTTCGGTCGGGTGCGGCACCGCCCTCGCACTGCTTGATTTGGCTCTTACCGAGGAGAAAGACTGAAATGCCGTCGATTTCCGAATACAGCTCCGCACTCTTCCTGATCACAGCTCTCCTCGGCGTGCCGGGGGTGGCAGATGCACAATGCCCCCCGGGCGAACGCTATGCGGCGGACATTGTGGAGCCCGGTTCAACCCCGACACCCCGGAAAACCGACATCTTTTCAGTAGAACGTTCCAACCGCACAATGAAATTCTTCAATGGCGGGGTCCGACTGTGCACCGGTGATCGCGTGATAGCGCAAGATCTGGAAGTCTCACTTGTGCTCGATTGGCGAAGGGAGCCGATCCGCATTCGGCCCAGATCTCATTTTATGATCCCCGGAAAGCGGCGGGTCATTTTCGACTTGCTTGCAGATGCCGCGCCTGTTTTCTTCGAGCGAGAAGTCAGTTCCAGCGGAACTGCAGGAACGCTTGGTTCTGGCTCCCGCGGACCGTCCGGTAACGAGGAAATGCGTTTTGCGATCGCCGGATTGCCAGGAGGAGATGCACGTTTGACGGCATTGCCTACATTGTTTTCATTGCCAATTTCCCGCAAACGCACATCGAGGCTCGACGTGGTTATTGTCGATCCGGAGGGGCATGCCCATGAAATGACCGCACCGGAAAACGATGACGGTGCTCCTCAGTTCGAAGATTTACCAAAAATACCAGGAGAGTGGAGAATATTTGCCGAGAGCGGCGTAGAACGCCTCAGCGGAAAATTTATTCTAGAAACTGCAAATACTTGGCCCGGCCCACGCGGCACGGAGGAGGATATTCTGATTTGGATTTGCGAAGATCCGGCGCGTAATGGCTTGCAAGGTGTTCATGAACTCAGGGAAGTCAATAGCGGGGTTGTTTCGCCATTCGCAAAATCAATTCTGGAATTTTGGTATACACCAGGATCGTCGTCCTTTTGCGCTGCAAGTCCGGGGTAATCATCGCAGGTATCGTTCGTCCCGGGCCTGCCTTCTGGAATTTCCCCTGGTCTGTCGTCGAGCGGGCTCATTCTGAGAAGGAAGAGACGGAAAACGAACAATCGTTTCGCCGAAGCGCAGATTATCGGGGCGGATTATCGTAAACGAGGCTACCCAACCGAAATCCACTCATCCGCGCGAATCAATGAGTGAGTTTTGATTTTGGGCAGTATGAAAGTCTAAAAGTTTCAAGTTGATAGGCATTACGCTGGGTGTCAGCCGCTGGCTGCCCGACCAGAAACGGTCCCCCGCCTTGATGTATTGAATAATGATAATTTACCTTGGCAGGGGCGCCAAGGCTGCGGATTCTGGTGTAGAGGACGCGCAATACAGCGGCAATGAACCGTAGCGCCCAGATCCGGCCCCGGAGCGCAGGGCCAAAACTGCCAGGAACCGGAATGCTGAGGGAAGCCAACACCATGCCCCCATCTGAAGCAGAAGCGGGACGAATTGCTCCGCCTCCGCGCTTTTTGCTGCGCAATTATTTCATGCTCGGCATCGCGGTTCTCGCGCTGGTCGGCATGGGCGTTGCGGGTGGTCTCAAGGCGCTGTCGGGAAACAAGGGCGGCACTCCGGCCGCGAAAGCCGGCTCCGCGCGTGCCGGTGCGCCGGGCTCCCCCGCCGGCCCCGGCGGTGGCGAGCCGTCTTTGGTCGCGGAGGCGCAGGCCGGATTGCGGCGCTTTTCCTCGCGGCTCGAGGCGCTTGGCACCGCTCAGGCAATCGAATCCGTGGTGATCTCGGCCAACCAGACCGAGACGATCGCCCGGATATTTTTCGACAGTGGCCAGAAAGTCGCCAGGGGTGCGCCGCTCATCGAACTCGCCGGAACGGAAGAAGCCGCCGATCTGCTGGATGCGCAGGTGGCGCTTGCCAATGCGCGCAGCTCACATGAGCGGTTTTCGACCCTTGCGGCTCAGGGCATCGCCCCCCAGGCGCGGGCCGATGATGCCAGGGCCGCCCTTGAGCGTGCCGAAGCCCAGGTGTTGTCGATCAAGGCGCGCCAGGCCGACCGGCTGATCCGCGCGCCCTTTGCCGGCGTGATCGGCCTGCGCGACACGAGCCCCGGTGCGCTGGCGCGGCCGGGCGATGCGCTGGCCACACTCGATGACCTTTCGGTCATGAAGGTGGATTTCAACCTGCCCGAGCGTTACCTTGCGGCGGTGAGGCGCGGGACCCCGATCGAGGCGCGGTCGGAAGCGTGGCCGGGCGCGATCTTCCGCGGCGAGATCGCCGAGATCGACAGCCGGATCGATGAAGCCACACGCTCTTTGCGGGCACGGGCCCAATTGCCGAATAAAGACAACCGGATGAAGCCAGGAATGCTGTTGGTGATCGAGGTCGGGTTTTCCGGCCGCGAGGCATTGGCCGTGCCCGAAAGCGCAATCATTCTCGATGCCGACAAATCCTATGTTCTGGCACTCGACAGCTCGAGCGATGGTGTTCGCGCTGTTCGCCGGGAAGTGATGACCGGCGAGCAGCAGGACGGATATGTCGAAGTGATTTCCGGCCTCAAAGCCGGCGAGCGCTTCGTGGCCGAGGGCGGCAACCGGGTGCGGCCGGGCGAGATCGTGCGCACCATTCCGTTTCAGGGCGGCGGCGAAACTGTGCCCCCGCCGGATGGCAGTACGCCGACCGGCGCGGGAACCCGTACAGCCGATACCCGCCCGGCCGGAACCCGCCTGGAAAGCGTCCGCGGGCAATGATGGGGTCCGGACCGGGCACAGGCGCAAATTGGCGCAGGGCCTTCGTGCACACCGGACCGGGTGACCATTACCGAAATCCGAAATCGCTGCGCGACACCAAGTTCAGAGACAAGAAAGCACGGCCATGAATCTCTCCGAAATCTCGGTCAAGCGTCCGGTTCTGGCGGCGGTTCTGGCATTGCTGGTCTGCGTGGCGGGAGTGGCGGCCTATTTCACGCTGCCTTTGCGGCAATTGCCCGATATCGATCCATCGATCGTCACGGTCCAGACGGGCTATCGGGGGGCATCGGCCGAGACGGTCGAGACGCGGATCACCGAGGTCATCGAAAACCAGCTTTCAGGGTTGCAGGGGGTGGACGAGATCTCCTCCACCAGCCGGGACGGGCGGTCTTCGATCACCATTTCCTTCCGTCTGGGCCGGCCGGTCGACGAGGCCGCCAATGATGTGCGCGACGCAGTGGCACGCGTGGCGGGTGCGCTGCCGCCGGAGGCCGATCCGCCGGAAGTGGCCAAGGCCGACCTCGATTCCCAGCCGATCATGTTCATCAATGTGGCTTCGACGACACTCGAACCACTGGCGCTCAATGATTATGTCGAGCGTTATGTGATCGACCGGCTCGCCACGATCGACGGCGTGGCGCAGGCCCGGATCTTCGGCGCACCGCGGTTTTCCATGCGTATCTGGCTCGACCGTGAGGCCATGGCCGCGCGCCAGGTGACGGTCGAGGACATCGAATCCGCTCTGCGTGCCCAGAATGTGGAGGCGCCGGCCGGCGGGCTTGAATCGACACAGAAGGATTATTCGGTCCGCCTCGCCCGCAATTATTCCAGCCCCGAGGATTTCAGACGCCTGCCGATCCGCGCCGCAGGGGCCCGCGCTGCCGGGGGCGGCAGTGCGGGAGGTGATGCGGGGGCCTATGTGGTGCGGCTCGGGGATGTCGCCCGCGTCGAGGAAGGTGCCGATGAGCGCCGCCGCTATTTCCGCGGCAATGGCGCGCCGCAATTGGGCATTGGCATTGTCCGCCAGAGCCAGGCCAATGACCTCGACATCGCCAAAGGCGTGCGCGAGGAAATCGCGCGCATCCAGGAAACCCTGCCGCCCGGCACTGAAATCCTGACGGCCTTTGACGGCACGGTGTTCACGGCGCGCGCGGTCGAGGAAGTCTGGGTGACGATGCTCATCGCTGTGCTGCTGGTGGCGCTCGTCAATTATTTCTTTCTCGGCGCGTTGCGTGCGGCCTTCATTCCCTCGATCGTCGCGCCGATCTGCGTATTGGGCGCGTTTATTTTCCTCGCGATTTTCGGCTTTTCCATCAATATCCTGACGCTTTTGGCGCTGGTCCTGTCGATCGGGCTGGTGGTCGATGACGCGATCGTTGTGGTGGAAAATATCCAGCGCCGGATCGATCTGGGCGAACCCCGGGCGGTGGCGGCCTTGCGCGGTGCCAAACAGGTCTATTTCGCGGTGATCGCGACAACCGCGGTGCTGCTCGCGGTATTTGCGCCGCTGCTGTTTTTGCCCGGCTTTATCGGGCGGCTATTCGTGGAACTGGGTGTGGCGATCGGCGGGGCGGTGCTGGTCTCGGCCTTTCTCGCATTGTCGCTTGGGCCGATGTTGGGCTCGAAAATGCTCGCACCCGCCCGCCGCGCCGGACCAGTGGCGCGCGGCGTGGATGCGGCAGTGCAGGCCGCGCGCAAATCCTATGAAACCTCGCTCGAACTCGCGCTACGGGCTCCGCTGGTGTCCGGAGCCGCGATCATTGTGCTCGGATTCGGTGCGTATCTCCTCCTCAATTCGGTCAAGAGCGAACTCACGCCAACCGAGGACCAGGGCCGTGTCGATGTCTCGGTCTCGGCACCCGAGGGGGTGGGCTATGATTCCATGACAAAAATCATGGCAACACTCGAACAAAAACTCATCCCCAAAATCGGCAAGGGGGAGATCGCGCGGGTCATTACCGTATCGCCGGGTTTTGGTGACAGCCGGTTTTCGAGCGGCCGGGCGGTCGTGGTGCTCACGGACTGGAGCAAGCGCAAACGCAGCGCCAGCGAGGTCGCGACTTCGCTGCAACAGGAATTGTCCGGCGTTACGGCGGCCCGCATCGTCGTCACCGCCCGCGGCGGCTTTCAGCGCGGCGGGGGCGCGGCAGGCGAACTCAATGTCGCGCTCAAGGGCGCGGATCTCAAGGCGATCGCCGCACGGATCGAGCCGGTCATGACCGCCTTCCGCAGCGATCCCCGCTTCAGCCGGGCGCGCACCAATTACGAGCCCAACAGCCCGCGTTATGTCGTCGATATCGACCGCGAGCGCGCGGCTTCGCTGGGGGTCTCCGTGGACCAGATCGGGCGCGCGCTCGAAACCATGCTGGGATCGCGCCGGGCCACTACTTATCTGCGCGAGGGGCTTGAATATGACGTCTTGCTGCAAGCCAGCCTCGACGACCGGCGCGGGGTTTCCGACCTCAACAATGTCTATGTCCGTGCCGGAAGCGGCGAACTCGCGCCGCTGTCGGCGCTGGCGCGGGTGCGGATCGAGGGCGATTCGGCGGACCGGCGACGGGTCGACCGCCTGCGCACCATGACTTTTGCGGTCAATTTCGGCCCCGGCGTGACGATTGACGATGCGACGGCCCTGTTTGCGGCACAGATCACCCAACACGCGCCCGAAATCGTCTATGAATGGGCGGGCGAGGCCAAGGACCGCAACGAGGCGGGATCGGCGATCCTGTGGGCGTTTCTTCTGGCTTTGCTGATCGTGTTTCTGGTGCTTGCTGCCCAGTTCGAGAGCTTCATCCATCCGCTGGTCATCATGGCGACCGTGCCGCTGGCGATCAGTGGCGGGCTGTTCGGGCTCTATATGAGCGGGCTTTCGCTCAATCTCTACAGCCAGATCGGGCTCATCATCCTTGTCGGAATCGCCGCGAAAAACGGTATCCTGATCGTCGAATTCGCCAATCAATTGCGCGATGAGGGCCGCGGGATCCGCGAGGCGGTGATCGAGGCGGCGTCGCTCCGCCTGCGGCCCATCGTCATGACCTCCATGACTACCGCGATCGGGGCCTTGCCGCTCATCTTCAGCCATGGGGCGGGATCGGAAGCGCGGGTGGCGATCGGCGTCACCATTTTCTCGGGCGTGGTGTTCGCGACGATCCTGACCCTGTTTGCGATCCCGGCGCTGTATTCGGTCATGGCGCGCTTCACCCGCAGCCCGGACTGGACGTCACGCCAGATCGATGCCTATGAGGCATCCGAGAAGACCGCGAAGGCAGCTCCGGCCGAATAGGTCGCAGGCCCAACAGGCCGCAGGCCCAACAGGTCGCAGGCCCAACAGGTCGCTGGCCAAACAGGTCGCAGGCCGAACAGGCCGCAGGACAAAAAACAGGATCTTCCGGGCATCACCTTATGCACCGGGGACGGGGAGGAAGCATGGCCGACAACGTGCACGCGTCGGGTGACCCATTGGCGGCGGAAAGAGGAGCCGGCGAAGGCATTGCGCGCGACATTGGCGGAAATGCCATGGATCTCGCGGCTTTGGCGCGGATCGAGGATCTGCTGCTCTGGCTGGCCAGCCAGA
This sequence comes from Hyphomonadaceae bacterium, assembly GCA_021731815.1. Taxonomy (GTDB): domain Bacteria; phylum Pseudomonadota; class Alphaproteobacteria; order Caulobacterales; family Aquidulcibacteraceae; genus JAKFWO01. The sequence continues at coordinate 28,640 of JAKFWO010000036.1, forward strand.
TGATCCACAATGCCAATCATGTGCGCGTAGCGCGCGACGGGCTGAAAGTCGGCGGGCATCAGGCGTCCTCGGCGTCGATGGTCACCGTCATGACCGCCTTGTTCATGGGCTTTCTGCGCCCGCAGGACCGGGTGGCAGTGAAGCCCCATGCCGGGCCGGTTCTGCATGCGCTCGAATATCTGTTCGGTCGCCAGAGCCTCGACCAATTGCAACGGTTCCGGGGATTTGGCGGCGCGCAGGCCTATCCGTCGCGCACCAAGGACCGGATCGGAGTGGATTTCTCGACCGGTTCGGTGGGGCTCGGGGTGGCCATTACCGCCTTTGCCAGCCTCGTCCAGGATTTTTGGGCGGCGCGCGACCGCGTCGCCCCGTCGGAAATGGGCCGCTTCATCGCGCTGATGGGCGATGCGGAACTCGACGAAGGCAATATCTACGAAGCCCTGATCGAGGGCTACAAGCATGATCTGCGCAATGTGTGGTGGATCGTCGATTACAACCGCCAGAGTCTCGATTCCATAACGCCCGAACGCATGTGGGACCGCTTCGACGATGTGTTCGATACCATGGGCTGGCGCGTCGAAAACCTGAAATTCGGCGCGGCGCAACGCGCGGCCTTTGCCGAACCGGGGGCTGGCGCGCTCCGCAATTTCATCGAGACCTGCCCCAATGATCTCTATTCAGCGCTGGCTTTTGAGGGCGCTTCCGCCTGGCGTGCCGAACTCAAATCCGCCTTCAGGGGGGATCGCAAGGCGCTCGCCTGGCTTGGCAAACAGGACGATGACCGGCTCGAGGGCCTGATGACCCGGCTGGGCGGGCATTGCCCCGAAACGCTGCTCGCGGCCTTTGCGCGCGCATCGCAGCATGAGCAGCCGACCCTGTTCATCGCCTATACGATCAAGGGCTATCGCCTGCCCTTTCAGGGGCACAAGGACAATCATTCGGGCCTGATGAATCCGGGCCAGATGCGCGTGTTGCAGGAGAAACTGGCCATCCCCGAGGGGGCCGAATGGGATCCGCTCGTGGCGCTGCCGGCCGGCGAACAGGCGCGGATCCGCACTGCACTCGAAAATTCATTATGGGCCGATGCCGGGCCTCGCGATCGCGGATTTCCGTCCGTCGCCACGCCGGCATTCGAGGAATTTCCGGGGGGCGATGGCAAGCCGACCTCCACGCAAGCCGCGTTTGGACGCATCCTGACGGCCCTCGCCAAACGCGAGGATGAATTCGGCCGGGCGCTCATCACCACCTCGCCCGATGTCACCGTGTCGACCAATCTCGGCGGCTTCGTGTCGCGGCGGGGATTATTTGCGCGTGCCGGCCATCCGGACCTGTTCCGCGAACGGCGCATTGCCAGCCCCCATCTGTGGACCGCCAGCCCGACGGGGCAGCATTTCGAGCTCGGTATCGCGGAAAACAATCTTTTCCTGATGCTCGCGGCGGCCGGCCTGTCGGGGCCTTTGTTCGGGCAGGCCCTGTTTCCCGTCGGGACACTGTATGATCCCTTCATCGCGCGCGGGCTCGACGCGCTGAATTATGCGCTCTACCAGAATGCGCGCTTCATTCTGGTGGCGACGCCGTCGGGCGTCACTCTGGGGCCCGAGGGCGGGGCGCATCAATCGGTTTCCGCGCCGCTGATCGGCATGGGCCAGCCGGGCCTCAAATCCTATGAGCCGGCCTTTGCCGATGAATTGACTGCCATCCTCGCCGATGGCTTTGGCCAATTGCATCGGCCGGAAGGGGAATCGCTTTATCTCCGGCTGTCGACACGCAGCCTCGCCCAGCCGGTCCGCGGCGAAGACGATGCCTGGCACAAAGGCGCGATCGCGGGGGCCTATTGGCGCGTGCCGCCGGCGGCAGGGTCTGACTATGTGCTCGCTTATTGCGGCGTACTTGCCCCCGAAGCCGAACAGGCCTTTGCTGCACTCCGCGAGGATTTTCCCGGCGCCGGATTGTTGGCGATCACCTCGCCGGGGCAATTGTTCCGCGGCTGGACGGCGGCATGCCGGGCCCGCCAGAGCAATGGGGACAGAAGCGCCCATATCGAGGATTTGCTCGCCCCTGTGGGCCGGGCGGCGCAGATCGTCACGCTGATCGATGGAGCGCCGGCCACCCTCGCCTGGCTCGGCAGTGTGCGCGGCCATGTCGTGCGGGCGCTCGGGGTGGAGAATTTCGGCCAATCGGGTGATTTGCCTGATCTTTATGCCAAATATGGCCTTGATTCCGAAGCCATCATTGCGGCCTGCGCCGAAATGTGGGTCTCGGGGCGGCGGGGAATCTGACAGGGGATGGACCGGATGAGAAGCCTGCATGAATTTCTGCTGGTGGGACTGGGCGGAGCGCTTGGCGCAATGGCGCGGTTCGGCCTCGGGCTCGCTGTCGCCCGCCTGGGGCTCAGCGCGTTTCCCTGGGCAACGCTCGGGGCCAATGTGCTGGGCGGTCTCGCCATGGGGGTGCTGGTCGGCTTCATCTCGCTGCGTTGTGCGCCGGGCGATTTCGCCATCCGCGCGTTTTGGGGCGTGGGATTGCTCGGCGGATTCACCACCTTTTCGGCATTTTCGATCGAGATGCTCGGCATGATGGAGCGCCGCGACTGGGGCCCCGCCCTTGTCTATGGCTTTCTGTCCATCGCGGGCGCGCTTGGTGCCTGCGCGCTCGGCCTGTGGCTCGGGCGACGAATCTGGTGAAAGCGAGCGGAGCCGGATCCCGCGGTACCGGGCGCGCGCCGACCCGCTTTTTGCCCGGGCCGGGGGATCGCGAATTCGTGGAGCGGCTCGTCATCCATGTGGATGATCAGGTTCTGGGCTTCAACAAGCCTTCCGGCCTCGCGGTGCAGGGCGGATCGGGGGTCACGCGCGATCTCGATCATTTGCTCGCGGTGCTCGCCACCGCCAAAGGCCGGGTCCCGCGACTCGTGCATCGGCTCGATCGCGAGACTTCGGGCGTGATGATCGCGGCGCGGACGAAGCCGGCAGCGGCCTTTTTCTCCGCCGCCTTCGCCGAACGCCGGGCGCGGAAAACGTATCTGGCGCTCATTTTCGGGGATTTACCGGAGACGGGGATGGTAGAAATTCCCCTCAGACGTGTCAATCGCGGCGGGATCGACCTGTCCGCCCCTGCCCGTGCTGACGATCCCGGCGCGCAGGCGGCATGCACGCGCTGGCGGGTGGTCGGCACGGGAGAGGCGGGGGCGCAATTGCTGGCGCTTTTCCCTGAAACCGGACGCATGCACCAGATCCGCGCGCATCTGGCTGCGATCGGTGCGCCGATCGCCGGCGATCGTAAATATGGCGGCGCGCTGGCCAAAGCAGGCCTGCCCTTCGAAAGATTGCATCTGCACGCCTTGCATCTGGCGTTGCCCCATCCGAAGGATTGCGAATTCCGCTTGACAGCCTTGCCCGGGCCGGAGCTTTTCGGGCCATGGCGCGAACTGGCGCTGGTCGGGGATGCGGATGCCGATTTCGGACATGTCGAATAGGAATCCGGTTCCCGAAGGCACGACTTGCGGGCCTGGATCAAGGGGCCGGGATCAGTGGGCCGCGACTAATTTGGGGGCGTGGAAATGAAACGAATTCTTCTCGGGATCGGTCTGGCATTGATCGGACTTCCGGCGATCCTGCTCGGTGCGGCGCTGTTCTGGCTTGGCTATGCGCCGGAGGCAAAGCCCACCTCCCCTCCCGCCGACCAATTGGCGCGCGCGGCCACCATTCTCGCCGATCCGCGCTGGACCCCGCCCGCGGGCTGGACCTTTGGCGAATATACCCGGCCCGATGGCGTGACGCTGCGCTTTGGCTCTGCGCAGGCACCATCTCCCGAAGCGCCAATCTTTGTCTATGTGCCGGGCTTTACCAATATCATCGAGCAAGGTTATGAATTTCTGAGCGATTTGCACGAACGCGGCATCACGGTCTATTCCATCGAATTGCGCGGGCAGGGTGGTTCGACCCGCGGCTTGCCGGGGGCAGAAAACCATCAGAAATCCTGGCTCCGGGATTTCCGGACCTATGCCGAGGACCTTACCGGCTTTTTGTCGGAGGAAACGGGGCTTCGCCGCGGCGGGCCGGTCATTCTGGGTGGTCTGTCGCTCGGCGGGCATGCGGTTTTGCGCACGGCGGTGGAGTTTCCCGATTCGGCGGACGCTTTTGCCCTGATCGCGCCGGCGGTTGGCCTGCGCACCGCTCCGTTCGATGCCAAGGGGGCGCTGCTGCTTGCCCAGAGCGTGAGTTTCATCGGCGGCGGCAAGCATTATGTCCCGGGGCATGGCCCGCGGAGCTGGGGACCCGAGCGCCTTGACGGGATCGGGGCATGCGGTTCCGACCCCGCGCGCGCGGCCGGGCTTCAGGCCTGGGCTATCGCACGCAGCGAAACCCGGATGGGCGGCGGAACCTTTGACTGGCTCAAGGCGTTTCTCAAATCTGCGGCTCTGGTCCGGGAGAGCGAAAATCTCGCAAGGATCAGCGCACCCATTTTGCTGATCAATCCGCTGGCCGATGCCACCGTGCTCCCCGAAGCAAGCACCAGCGCCTGCAAGGCCATCAAGAATTGCCGTGAATTGGCCATGGCCGACACGCAGCATTGTCCATTTACCGACCCCCAGCCCAAATACGATGCCGCACTCGATGCCCTGTCCGGCTTCATTCTGGCGCAGGTGCCGCCACCCATTATCGTCACCGAATCCGCCACACGCTGAGCCCGCTGCCATGACCCACGCGATCAATGGCGCGCAGGCGCTCATCCAAACCCTCGCCGATTGCGGCGTTGAGGTGTGTTTTGCCAATCCCGGCACCAGCGAGATGCAATTGGTGACGGCGCTCGACCGGGAGCCACGCATCCGTTCGGTGCTGTGTTTGTTCGAGGGTGTCGCGACGGGGGCCGCGGATGGCTATGCGCGCATCGCAGGCAAGCCGGCATTGACGCTTTTGCATCTGGGGCCCGGCTATGGCAATGGGCTCGCCAATCTCCACAATGCGCGGCGGGCATTTTCGCCGGTCATCAATGTGGTGGGCGACCATGCCTGCGATCACCGGGCGCTCGATGCGCCGCTCAATTCCGACATCGCCGCGATTGTCGCGCCCAATTCCCGCTGGGTGGGAACGGTGGAGCGGACCGAAGAGATGGGCCCCATGGCGGCCCGCGCCTTTGCCGAGAGCTTTGGCCCGCCGGGTGGTTCGGCAACCCTGATCGTTCCGGCCGATTCGGCGTGGAATCCGGGCGGCGTTGCTGCTGCGCCACCCCTTCACCCCGGGCCCGGTGCGGTTCCGCCTGAGCGCGTCGCAGCTTTCGCAACAGCATTGCGGGCGGCGCAGAAGCCCGTGCTGCTGCTCAATCATTCGGCGCTGACGGCATCGGCGCTGGCATCGGCGGCGCGGCTCGAAGCCTTTGGCGTGCGCGTGCTGGCCGACACATTCGTCTCGCGCATGGCGCGCGGGGCCGGTCGCTACCAGCCCGGCCGCTTCCTCTATTTCGCCGAAGCCGCCATGGCCGATCTCGAGGGCACGGATTTCATGGGGCTGGCGGGCACCTCGTCGCCCGTGGCGTTTTTCGCTTACCCGGGCAAGCCCTCGCGCCTCGTGCCGGAGGGCTGCCGGGTGGAGAGCCTTGCCGGGCCGGGCGAGGATGCTGGCCCGGCGCTTGCGGCATTGGCCGATCTGCTCGAAGCCCCGGCGCAAGGGCCGGTGGTGGCGAGCTTCGACTATGATCCGCCGGAGGGCGAACTGACGCCCGCGACGATCGGGGCTTCCCTCGCCCGCCATTTGCCGGCCAATGCCATCATTTCCGATGACGGCGTGACCGGCAGCCTCGGGGCGTGGCTCGCGACGGCGAGCGCGGCACAGCATGACTGGCTCAACCTCACGGGCGGCGCGATCGGCCAGGGCATGCCCGCGGCGATCGGGGCGAGCCTCGCGCGGCCGGGGGCGAAGGTCATCTGCCTGTCGGGCGACGGGGCGGGCATGTATACTGTACAAAGCCTGTGGACCATGGCGCGCGAGAATCTGCCGATCGTCACCATCATCTATGCCAATGATTCCTATCGTATCCTGCATATCGAACTCGCCCGCACCGGGGCGGGGGCACCGGGCAAGGCGGCCGAAGGGATGCTCTCGCTCGCCGGCCCGAGCCTCGATTGGGTCAAGCTCGCCGAGGGCCAGGGCGTGCGTGCCATGCGCGCGACCGATGCCGCCGGCTTCGATGCGATGCTCGCCAGCGCCATGCAGGCCGATGGGCCGGTGCTCATCGAGGCGCGGCTGGCCGGCTGAACAACCTGTGGCTGCGGATATGCGGGTTGCGGGTTCGGCCATCTTGCCGCCACTGGCCGCCACTGGTCCTTGACGGAACGGGCCTCGCCCTATTGTCCGGCGCGGCCATCGCCCGCTTTCGGGTCACCGGCAGGGCAGGGGGACCGATTGCGTACCGGGATTCCACTGCGTACCGGGATTCCACCGGGCACAATCGATGTGGGGGGCGGGTTTGGGAGTTTTCTGCGCAAGCCGGTGTTGGAATGCGCGTCTGGATATTGCGAAGCGGTGCGAAAGTGACTAATGCTCCCGCCTCCCGGCCCGGGAGCTCACGCTCCCGCCCGCGCATTGGGGCGTCGCCAAGCGGTAAGGCAGCGGTTTTTGGTACCGCCATCCCCAGGTTCGAATCCTGGCGCCCCAGCCAAATCTCTGTTGTCGCGCAGCGATGAAACCTTCTTGCCTGGCCAGACCTGATCCATGGATCAGGAGCCTTGGTGCGACACGCACGGGGCATGCGAACCGGGTCTGGAGCGCCGCTTTCTCGCCGGACGGGACAAGGTTCCTCACGACGACCCGGAACCAGACTGCCTGCCTCCAGGCGCTGGATTTCAAGGGCCTCCGGAATATCGCCGCCCCCGGTCCTGAACCGCGCACATGCAAAAAAGCGGGGAGCGTTTCCGCTCCCCGTCCGAGTTGGTAATGGTGGGGTGTCTCAAAGGGAAGACACACACAAGATGCGCGGAACCCCTTAAGATTTCGTAAAACCGGTCGCGACGATTTCAATGGGCGCGACATCAAGTTTACCGCATTGGTAACCATGACAAGGATTGGCGCAAGTGTGCAGCAAGGAATTCCGGATCAAGCAATGAATTGAACATAAACCAAAGTTCTTGAAACGTTTCGCATAGTCTGAATCCCGTGTCGGTACAGGTTCCCAAAAGGGATGCTTCGATACGGCGAATACATTTCCCGGCCATCCTGGCGGCGTGTGACGGGGGGGCTTCGCCCGCGCAGTGAGACATTTTCCCGGGGTTGGCAGCCCGTCAGGACTTGCGGAACCGGAATTTCAGCATCAGCACTGCGCCCGAAAGGCTCAGGGCGATCAGGTTCCAGAAAATAATGGCCGGTGACTGGCGTCCCACTCCATAGGCCGTCCAAAAGATGGCTCCGATAAAGACCATCCAATAGGTGGCGGCGGAGACAGCTTCCGCATCTTTGGCGCGCAGCAATTTGATGGCTTGCGGGGCGAATGCAAGGCTGCTCATCGCACCAGCGATTACCGCCAGCCATTCCACCGCATCAAAAATCATGCCGGTCTCCGGAAATTCCGGCAATCAGATGCCGTCTGTTATTTACAAAATATGGCTTCATGATTCGAGATCTTCGGCCAGTATGGACATTTCGAAGTGAAATGACATGTCGCCATCTTCTTCATCCTTATAGACGATCCCGATAAACTCCTCTCCAAGATAGACCTCGACCGAGTCATCTTTCTTGTTTCTTTCCTTGAGACGCAGATTATCGACCGCAAATTTCCGGCGCAGATAGGTTTCGACTTTCGTCCATTGGCCTTTAACCATGAGGTTTCGTGTCCTGATACATGAATGATTCTGACTGATTCGCTTCTCACTGACGGAAAGCGATCCCTGCCATCAGCACGGAAGGGATCGTTCAGGCAGATTTTCGGGTGAGCGGAATCAACGGATCGACAAAAACTCTGCCGACATAATCAGAATCCCTGCTTGCGCCTATCGGTTTTTCCGTGACCTCGCGATCAATGGCATGGCGCGCGGGGGAATACAGGCCCAAATATCTCCGTATCGGGGATGCATGCATCCGGCAGCAATCAAACCGGTTCCCTTTCATTGAAAAAAATTCCAGTATGGAGCCCCGCACCGGTTTTCCGGGCGACCAACCGGGTGTCCTTTGGCAGATCACGTATCGGTATTTCGCCCCTCAGCCCGACCCTTCAGGATCACCCGCGGGGCGTGGGCGCTGTTTGCCGCGATTAACGGTTTCGTCTCCGTGGCAATGGGAGCGTTTGCGACGCATGCGATGCCCGATCCCGTCGCCAAGGGCTGGGTCCAGACCGCAGCGACCTATCAGTTCATGCATACGATGGCGATTTTCACTTCCCTTGCGCTTCAGGGCTGGAGCGGGAGAGCCGCATGTTGGGCCCCTCGCGCCTTTGCGCCGGGGATCCTGCTGTTTTCGGGCTCGCTCTACGCCGCGGGACTGGGTGCGGAGCGCTCTGTGCTGGTTTTGACGCCGGTCGGGGGGGTGCTTCTCCTCGCGGGCTGGATGGCGCTGGCGATTTCGGCCTGGCAATTTATGAGATCGGAACAATCCAGAGAAGCGGAAGCACGCGAGGCCGCCGGCCCCGACACGGAATCGACAGGGAATCCACAGCCATGAAGCAGGTTTCGACCGAAGGTGAGACGCCGAATTCCCTGCCCGGGATGCCTGAGGCCCGCTTTGTGCAGGCAAATGGCATTCGGCTTTGCGTCTATGAATCAGGCCCGCAGGACAGCGCTTTCCCGCCGCTCGTTTTGCTGCACGGCTTTCCCGAACTTGCCTTTTCCTGGCGTGCGCAGATTCGCGACCTTGCCGTAGCGGGTGCGCGGGTCATCGCCCCCGATCTGCGCGGTTATGGGCAGAGCGCGCGACCCGAGCGCCTCGAGGCCTATGACATGGCAGCGCTGACCGGCGATGTCGCGGGTCTGCTCGATGCGCTCGGCATCGAACGCGCCATCATTTGCGGCCATGATTGGGGTGGCGTGATCGGTTGGCAATTCCCTTTGATGTTTCCCGAGCGCGTTGCGGGCGTGATCGGGCTCAACACGCCATCCCTGCCGCGCGCGCCGATCGATCCGATCACGGCCTTCCGTGCGATTTACGGCGAAGACATGTATATCGTCTTCTTCCAGTCTCCGGAGATCCCCGAAGCCCTGTTCGAGGCCGATCCGGCCCGCACCATGCGCTTTTTCATGCGCCGCTCGCGGCTCAGCATCGAAGAGTTCAATGCCTTGCCGGCCGAACGACGCAATCTTGCCCTGCAAAAATCCTTTTCGGCCTTCGAATCCAGCGAGGACCCGACGGAAATCTTTGGCCGGGAATGTTTTTTGACCGCCGAAGAACTTGCAGTCTATGCAAGCAGTTTTGCGAATTCCGGTTTTCGGGGGCCGATCAATTTTTACCGCAATTTGACGCGCAACTGGCAGGCCTCCGCCGGCCTGCCGACCCGCATCACGGCACCCGCGCTCATGATCATGGCCGACCGTGATGTGGTACTGCAACCGCGATTTGCCGATGGCATGGGAGCCCATATTCCCAATTTGACCAAAGTGCTGATCGGAGATTGCGGACATTGGACGCAGCAGGAAAAGCCCGCCGAAACCAGCGCCGCGATTCTCGAATTTCTGCGCGCAAAATTTTGATCAGCTTGCGGATTTGTCAAATCCAGTCCCGTCCGGACCGGTGCGCAACCTGATGGTCTATATCTGACGCGCGATCTGGCGCGCGATCTGGCGCGCGGCTGATTATTCCGCGATCTGGATTTCGACCTGGCGGTTCTTGCCGCTCCGGCTGGTTGTCGCATCGCCACTGGAACTTTCCAGCCCAGTGCGTCCGATAGCGAGAAAGCGCTCACGACGCTGCATGCGCAGGGCTCTCGCATCCATGCCATTCAATTGCTTGAGGTTCTGGGCGATCGCTGCCCCGACATTGGCGATGGCGGTCTTCGCATCGCGATGGGCCCCGCCCAAAGGTTCCGGCGCAATGGCATCGATCACCCGCATGGGCAGCAGGTCCTGGGCCGTGACCTTCATGGCTTCGGCGGCGTCGCGCGCGCGGGCGGGATCCCGCCACAAAATCGAGGCGCAGCCTTCTGGCGAGATTACTGAATAGATGGCGTGTTCCATCATCACGACCTTGTTGGCGGCCGCGAGCGCGATTGCGCCGCCCGATCCGCCCTCGCCGACGATTACAGAAACCAGCGGTGTGCCCAACGTCAGACAGCGTTCCGTTGACCGCGCAATCGCTTCGGCCTGGCCGCGCTCTTCGGCGGAAAGGCCCGGAAACGCGCCGGCGGTATCGACCAGCGTAATGACCGGCATGTTGAAGCGTTCGGCGAGATCCATCAGCCGGATCGCCTTGCGGTAACCCTCCGGCATGGCCATGCCGAAATTGTGGCGCAGTCGCTCCTGGGTATTGCGGCCCTTTTCATGGCCCATCAGCAGCACCGGGCGTCCGCGAAAGCGCCCCATCCCCCCCAGAATCGCCTGGTCATCGCCAAAATTGCGGTCGCCCGACAATTCCACCCAGTCAGTGAGCAGTCCCGCGGCGAAATCGCGGAAATGGGGGCGATCGGGATGGCGCGCCACCTGGGTTTTCTGCCAGGCGTCGAGCTTCGAATAAAGGCGGGCGAGCTCCTTGGCGGCCTTGTCCCGGAGAGCGCCGAGCTCGGCATTGATCGAAGTCGCACCCGCATCGCGCGCAGCGGCGCTCAGTTCATCGATCTTGGTTTCGAGCGTCGCGACCGATTTCTCAAAATCCAGATAGGTGCGTTTGCCTTCCGCCATTCGTGATCCCCACCGCCCGGGCGAATAAGTGCGCGACAGGCTGTTGCAAATAAGACACAGCGTGAATTTTTATTCTGTACCCAATGCAGCAGAGTGACAAGCACCTGGAACAGAGGAAATCATCTTTTTCCGGGAGGATTGCCGCCGGAGCCCGGCGGGCTTTTGCCGCTTGGGCAAGCGCTGGTCGAGGATTACCTCCGGATCAATGGCTTTGGTTCCGCCACACGGCCTTGTAGGCGACGAATAACAGACCGGCCAGCAGGATGAGATAGATCATCACGACCACGCCCGTGCGCTTGCGCGATTCAACCTTGGGCTCTGACGCCCAGGCGAGGAAGGTTGCCACATCGCGCGCAATCTGTTCGGGAGTGGCCGGCGTTCCATCCCCGAATTCGACGATCTGGGATGCGATTTCGAGCTGCGGAGCCATGGCAATCAGCCCGCCTTCCGGCACGGAATTCTTTTCGCCGCTCCAGATCGAGGCCACATCCCCCGGAAACCAGGGGTTGTAATATTTTCCGTCTGGAACATTCAGCCCCTCCGGATTTTCGCCATAACCGAGGAGCAGGCTATAGATATAATCTGCGCCGCCATGCCGGGCTTTTACGATCAAGGACAGATCCGGCGGCAGGGCACCGCCATTGGCACCGCGTGCGCGCTGTTCGTTCTCGAAGGGTGCCCGAAAGCGGTCGGCGGGGCGACCGGGGCGGTCGATCTCATCGCCATTCTCGTCGCGGTCGGTAATCGAGACCTCAGCGGCAATTGCCTTCACGATCGGGTTGTCATTGGGTGTGGCCGGGCAGATAGGTCGCACATGGGCCGTGCCATGGGCCTCGCCTTCTCCCTCGGTCTGCGGTGCGGGGAAACATTCAAACGGCCCGCCTTTTTCCCCCAGATGGCGGTAGCTGAGCAGATTGAGCGAATGGCAGGTCGCGCAGACCTGCTTATAGACCTGAAAACCGCGCTGGAGCGCCCCGCGGTCATAGGTTCCGAGCGGTCCCTCGAAGGAAAATCCCACATGTTTGGGATGGGCCTTGCTTTCGCTCGCCAGCGCGGAGGGCGCGAGACCGAAAGCCAACAGCCCGAACAGGGACCCGAGCGCGACGATATTCGGTTTCATCTTGGTCTCCGCCTATTCCGCCGCCGCATGAGCGGGACGTGCTGCGCCGGGCTTCAGTACCGCTTCCGAAATGGAGGCCGGGGCATTTCCCGGCCGTTCGACAATTCCCAGAATGGGCAGGATTGCGAGGAAGAACAGGAAATAATAGGCCGTTGCGATCTGGGCGATGATCAGGAACAGGCCTTCGGCCGGCTGGGCACCGACATAGCCGAGCGTCAGACAGGCCACCACGAATAACAGGAAGAACTGGCGCGCCAGCGGCCGGTAGCGCATGGATTTGACGCGCGACGTGTCCAACCAGGGCAGCGCGAACAGGACCATGATCGAACCGAACATCGCGATCACGCCGCCCAATTTGTCGGGGATCGCCCGCAAAATGGCGTAAAAGGGCAGGAAATACCATTCGGGCACGATATGGGTCGGCGTCGAAAGCGCATTGGCCGGGATGTAATTATCCGGATGGCCAAGCGCATCTGGCATGAAAAACACGAAAGCCGCGAACAGGATCATGAACAAGGCAAGAGCAAAAGCGTCCTTCACCGTGTAAAAAGGATGGAAGGGTACCGTATCGGCCTTTGATTTTACCTCGACCCCGGTCGGATTATTATTTCCGGGCACATGCAATGCCCAGATATGCATGCCGACCATGGCCGCAATCACGAAGGGCATCAGATAATGCAGCGAGAAGAAGCGGTTGAGTGTGGCATTCGAAACGGCGAAGTCGCCCCAGATCCAGGTACGGAGCGCGTCGCCCACCACCGGAAAGGCCCCGATGAGATTGGTAATCACCGCCGCGCCGTGAAATGACATCTGCCCCCAGGGCAGCACATAGCCCATAAAGGCGGTGGCCATCATCAGCAGGAAAATCACCACGCCGATCGCCCACAGGATCTCGCGCGGGGCCTTGTAGGACCCGTAATAGAGCCCGCGAAACATATGGATATAGACCGCGATGAAGAACATCGAGGCCCCGACAGTGTGCAGGCTCTGGATCAGCCAGCCATAGGATACGTCGCGCTGGATCCGCTGGACCGAGGCAAAGGCCTGGCTGATATTGCTGCCTTCGATGAAGGGCTGGGCGCTCGCGACATAATGCATGGCCAGCACGATGCCGGTCACGATCTGCACGGCGAGGCAGAAGGTCAGGATCCCGCCAAACGTGTACCAGTAATTGAGGTTTTTCGGCGTCGGAAAATCGACGATGGAATCATAGCCGAGCCGGATGATCGGCAGTCTGGTGTCGAGCCATTTCTCGAATGCCGAACCGGGCTGGTAATTGGAGGGGCCGCTCATGGATGTCGCCTTCCCTTAGCCGATACGAACGACGCTGTCGGTCACGAAAGCCAGTTTCGGAACCTCGAGATTGGCCGGAGCCGGGCCGATGCGGATGCGCCCGGCAGTGTCATAATGCGATCCGTGGCAGGGGCAGAACCAGCCGCCGAAATCACCCTGCCCAAATACCGGCACACAGCCCAGATGGGTGCAGGTGCCCACCAGCACGATGAATTCGGGCTTTGGTTTGCCATCGGGTCCGACCGGAACCCGGTTGGCATCGCTGGCATCGGCACTGGCTGGCAGGCCCTGATTGCGGGAAAGCTTGTCCTTGAGCGCGGACAGCGCCGTCTGTTCGGATTTGGTGATCTCTTCGGGCGTGCGGCGGCGGGCAAAGACCGGCTTGCCCTGCCAGGTGAAACGAACCTCCTGGCCGAGTTCCAGCTTGGCGAGGTCGAATTCGATCGTCGCCAGCGCCCGGGCGTCACCCGCGGGATTCATCTGGTCGATCAGCGGCCAGACCACGGCGGCCGCCCCGATCGCACCGGCCGCACCGGCGGCGATGAAAATGAAATCCCGGCGGCTGGCATCGTGTTCGTTCGTGCCGGCCCCATGCCCGAGGGGTGTCATCATCCCGGGTGCCGTGTTCGCTTCCGCCAATTTCGCCTCCACCGGTCTCGACCTGCAACCGATTTGGCTGCACCAATTATGGCCGCTACATATCCGGCAACATATACCGAACCCGAGCCGGAAATCCGAATCCGATTCGCCACCTGATTGTAGAGAGCGCTTAGCTTGCGGCTGACATTGTTTCAACCCGACATTCCGCAGAATCTTGGTGCAGCCATCCGGCTTTGCGCGTGTTTTGCAGTTCCTCTCGACATCGTGGAGCCCACGGGCTTTCCGCTGACCGACAAGGCAATCCGGCGCGCGGCCATGGATTATGGGGCGCTGGCCACAATAAAACGTCATGATGGCTGGTCAGCCTATCTGGATTTTGCGGCCGGACAGGGGCTAAGGCTCGTACTTATGTCGACAAAAGCCGAAACAATGCTCCCCGATTTTCGTTTTTCCGGCCAGGAGGCGCTCGTTCTGGGCCGCGAAACTGCCGGGGTCCCCGATGATGTGCGCCAAAATACCGCGGCACATCTGCGCATTCCCATTTGCACCGGCGCGCGGTCGTTCAATGTCATCAATGCCGGTGCAATCGCCCTCTATGAAGGCTTGCGCCAGACTGGCGGATTCGCGTTCGACTTTAACCCACCAGCCTGTTGAGGGCACGACACCCCGACAATTTTCGTTCCCGTCCCAAAACAGTCTCCGAAAGCCAGCCCCGAAAGCCAGCCCCGAAAGCCCGTCATGACCGCGACTGACGATCCCCACAAGCTCGCTCTGCCTGCCGATCTCGCGACAAAGCAACAGCTCGCCCGGGACTGGTTCGAGCATTTGCGCGATGAAATCTGCGCCCTGTTCGAGCAATTGGAAGACGAGGCCCCGCCGGCGCTCTATCCCGGCGCGCCGGGCCGTTTCGAGCGCACGCTGTGGCGGCGCGGCGATGGCCTTGCCGATGCGGGGGGTGGCGTGGCCTCCCTGATGCGCGGGCGCTTTTTCGAGAAAGTGGGCGTGCATGTCTCGACGGTGTTCGGGACCTTTCCACCGGAATTCGCCCGCCAGATCGAGGGTGCTGAAGTGGATCCGCATTTCTGGGCCTCGGGCATCTCGCTCATCGCCCATTTGCGCAATCCGCGCTGTCCGGCCGCCCATATGAACACGCGCATGATCGCAACGACAAGGTCGTGGTTCGGCGGAGGAGGGGATCTCAATCCCACGCTCGCCATCGACCGGCACAAGGATGCCGCCGATGCGCGCCGTTTCCACGCCGATTTCCGCGCCTGCTGTGACCGGCACGATCCCGAATATTATCCGCGCTTCCGGGATTGGGCGGATTCCTATTTCTTCCTGCCCCATCGCAACGAGCCGCGCGGCGTCGGCGGTATTTTCTTCGATCGCTTTCGGGACAAAAGCTGGGAGCAGGATTTCGCATTCGTGCAGGATGTCGGCAAAAGCTTTGCTTCATCCTATGGGGCGATCCTGCGCGGGCGCATGAACGAGCCCTGGACCGAGGAAGAACGCGCCGGGCAATTGTTCTGGCGCGGGCGTTATGTCGAGTTCAACCTGCTCTATGACCGCGGCACGACCTTCGGGCTGAAGACCGGGGGCAATGTCAATGCGATCCTGTCCTCCATGCCCCCCGTCGCGACCTGGTGAGCGACGGACGGCGCGCGTGAAGCCCGATTGGCACCGGGCCTGTGCAGCGCGCGTGACTCACATTGCATTTATCATTTTTTAACCATAACGTGACCCGGCGGGCGATCGCGGGCGAAGGGCACGGGCATGATCGGTGATAAAAAATTCCGGAACGCGGCATCGTTCGATCTGGTAAAGATGGCCAATCAGTGGCGTGCGGGCAGGCGTGCCCGGCCATTGCGGGTGTTTTTCAGCCACCGCTATGATTATGGTGTCGCACTCTACCAGGCGGTGATTGCCGGATTGCAAAACCAGTTTACGATTGTTGAAGACCTGTCTCTGACACAGGAGCAGCAATTGACCGGGCCACGCGGCGGGCAGGTCAATGATTACTCGATCGCCCAGGAAGTTGCTTCCCGGATATACACCAGCGATGTCGTGATCGCTTCGGCCCGCGTCGGAAACGGGCTTTCGGAATGGGTGTCGTTCGAGGTGGAATTGGCCGCGATCGCTTTTTCTGTTCCGGTTCTTTTCATCGAAGAACCCGGAACGCAGCGATATGCGTCGATGGTGACGAAGCTTCAAAATATTGGGGCGAAATGTGCGGTTGCTGAAATCATCGCCGAGCCAACTGGTTATCGGCAGACCGAGACCACCAAAATTGTCGGGGCGATTGCAAGACTGGTGAAGCCGCCGGTATTTCGTGCGCCACCGGCACCCGGTATCGTCAAGGATATGCGCACCGCCTGGCGCGGACCCAACCCCTCCCGACTTGAAAGGGTCATGCACCAATGGCCATATAAAGTGCTTGAGACGCCCTTTGAAAGCAAACTTTCTTCTGATCCTGGTGATCCGTCCTGCACGCTTGCCGATGACGATGCATTCGACCGGGGTTTTGTTGCGGACTGAGGCGAGGCTCGGGGTCCAGCTTTTGGTTGGGAGATCTTCATGGGAGGTGGTGTGCTGATGTCCGCCTGGTCCTGCCTGAAATGCGGCGGCAATCACGCGACCCACCGGGATATTCGCGCTACAGGCCGGGGGCTGTCGACTTTTCTCGGCTTTGACCGCACGCGGTTTACCGCTGTGACCTGCGATAGTTGTGGTGCGACTGAATTCCACCGGTGCGTCCTGTCGGGCACGCTTCGTGCGGCTGACCTCATGCGCTGATTGCGAGAATCCTGCGTGCCTCCGCGCAATCGAGCGCGATGCGGGCCTTCAGTGCCTCCAAGCCCTCAAAGCGCATTTCGGGGCGCAGGAATTTCACCAGTTCAACGATGATCCGCGTGCCGTAAAGCTCGCCCCCGAAATCGAACAGATGCGCCTCCAATAATGGCTGACGCTCGCCCGTGGTGGGCGTGCGACCGAAATTGGCCACGCCGCCATGGTGCCGGATGGTTGCGCCCGCGCTGTCCAGCCGTTCCACGCGCACCGCATAGACGCCCATTTTCGGGTGCAATTGATCGCCGGGGCTGAGATTGGCGGTGGGAAAGCCCAGAAGCCGGCCGCGTTGTTCGCCCTTCGCCACGACGCCCTCCATCGCCCAGTACCGGCCGAGCAGGAAATTGGCGTGGTCGAGATCGCCTTCGGTCAGGGCCTCGCGGATACCGGTCGCGGAGATCTTGTCGCCGGCTTCGTCGCCGATCTGGGGTTCGACGCCCACCGCAAACCCATAAATCGCACCCAGTTCCGCCAGCCGCGCCGCATCGCCCATACGCTGGCGGCCGAAACGGAAATCGAAGCCGGCAGTCACGGCGCGCGCGCCGATCCCCTCGACCAAAGCCGCGCGGACAAATTGCTCGTCGCTCATGGCGGCGATGGTCGCGTCAAACGGGGCCTCGATCAGCCAATCCACGCCGCTTGCCGCCAGTGCGCGGGCGCGGGTCAAAGGCGTGGTCAGGCGGAAGGGCGTGGCGTCGGGGCGAAAGAAGCGGCGGGTCGGGGGCTCGAAACACAGGACGCCGACTTTGGTCGACGGACCGGCGAGCGCGCGTGCACGGGCGATCACCTCTCCATGGGCGCGGTGGACGCCGTCGAAACTGCCAATGGCCCAGGCGGCGCCGCGCAGATCCGCGGGGAATTCATTCCAGTGGGGGAAAATGCGCATCGGGCTTTTCTGTAGCGATCGGGAGGAGAAGGATTATACGGAGGCGGGCTTTGCCGCCATCTTTCGGGGTGCCAGAACGATGGCCTCGCCATCCACCACCAATTTGCCGCCGACCCGGCAGGTTGTGCGCAGGGTGACGCGTCCCTTGATCGCGTCGAGCGTGATAATCTCCACCTCGCTCTCCACCTCATCGCCCGGCCGGACCGGGCGGCGGAAATTCAGGCTCTGGCTGAGATAAATGGCACCCGGCCCGGGCAGGACAGTGCCCAAAACCGCCGAAATATAGCCCGCCGACAACATGCCATGTGCGACCCGTGTGCCGAAGGGCGTGGTCGCGGCATAGGCCTCGTCGAGATGAACAGGATTATTGTCGCCGGTGACGGATGCGAAAAGGTCGATGTCGCCTGCTGTAACCGTGCGGCGAAGTTTTGCCTTCTGGCCCAATTCCAGATCCTCGAAAAAAAAACCCGTCATGTTGCCCTTGCTGCGTGTCAAGACGTCCAATTGTGAAAATAGCCTGGTCTGTTTACCCTATTTTCATTGGGTCCCCCCTATAAGCGATTTGCAAGGTGCTGACCCGCTGAAAAAGGGTCACGCCATCAGGTTCCGGGGTTAAGGGAGAACGACATGGCCGTCGACATGTCCATGCCAGTATTGGTCGTGGACGATTACCAGACCATGATCCGCATCATCAAGAATTTGCTGAAGCAGCTTGGTTTCGAAAACGTGGACGAAGCCAGCGATGGCAAGGCAGCGCTTGAAAAGATGCAGGCCGCGAAATTCGGTCTGGTCATTTCGGACTGGAATATGGAGCCGATGACCGGCTACGAGCTGCTGTGCGAGGTCCGTGCCGATGACCGCCTGAAGGGCACGCCCTTCATCATGGTCACGGCAGAATCCAAGACTGAAAACGTGATCGCTGCGAAAAAGGCCGGTGTGAACAATTACATCGTCAAGCCGTTTAACGCTGCGACCTTGAAATCCAAGATCGAGTCGGTATTCGGCGCGTTCTAGACTTTTGTCTGTCGGGTTGATTCCTTCCCGGTCAAAGCTTTCATGGGAGGCCGCCAATGCCGGCGCCAGAAATTGCCGCGCAAGTGCGCGAAGCGCTAAAAGCTGTCAAGACGGCGGATCTCAAGGATCCGCGTCTCGTGGAAGTGCTGAATATATCGCAACAACTCGTTGATGCGATGCAGGCATTTTTCGGCGGTATCGACACCACGATCTATGGCGAGTTTCGCTATATCGCGTCCTATATCGCCCGCACGCGCCAGGAAATTTCCAATCTGCGGCCCAATGACATCAAGGAAGAGCGGATTCCGCGCGCCGGGCTCGAACTCGATGCCATTATCCGCCACACGGAAGATGCGACCCACACGATCATGAGTGCGGCCGAAGCCATAATGGCCGCCAATCCGTTGGAGCCCGGCTACGCTGACTTCGTCAATGACAAGGTGCTGGACGTCTTTCAGGCCTGTTCCTTTCAGGACATCACTGGCCAGCGTATCCGCAAGGTCGTTGAGACCATGCAGCATATCGAGGAACGCATTACCCGCTTCGTGCATGTCATGGGGGTCGAGGACGCGGTCATCGAGGAAACCGAGGAAGACCGGCGGCGCAAGAAACTGCTGCTCAACGGTCCCCAGCTCATTGGCGAGGCGAAGAAGCAGGATGATGTCGACGAATTGTTCGGCAATAACGGGCCGCCAAGCCAGAACGATATCGACGCCTTGTTTGGCTGATCTTGTTCATTGCTGATTTCGGCCCAGGTTGCCCCCCGCGACTGGAAGTGTCTGCCTATCCGCTTTCAATGACTGTGCGAACATGGCTGCACAGCAAATCGGTCCCCATGGCTCCTCAAATGACGGGAGGAAGGGTTGGGATCGCGAATGTGGCGACACAGGCCGGGGCGCTTGCCAGCGTTTCCGCAGAGGCCAGCATCAGCGGCCCGGTAGTATGAACGTCCTGATGCAATTGCTGGCCGAGGATGATGGCAATGCGCGCTGCGCCGTAATTTGCTGAGACCTTGAACGCACCACCGTGACTTGATGCCACGCCAATCGCTTCAGCTGCACGCAGGTTCAACGCGTCTGGCAAGGCATTCGAACCTTCGAGCGAGATCGACATGCCGCCCCAACCGGCCGGCAGCGCGACTTCATAGTCTGAGCGGGTGTTGATCAGGACTTCTTGCACGCGCACTGGCGATGGCGGTGCCGCGCGGGCCTCGGCAATGCCGGTGCCATCGATTGCGGTGCGGCTTTGCCAGCCATTGGCTGATTTGCGAATCATTGCTTCAGGTGACCGCGGAAAAGCGGCCGCGTCATCGCCCTGATGCGCCACCGGCAGGCTGAAGAAGATCTGCAAGCCGCGCACCGGGCCGCCGCCGTCCGGCGGAATCTCTTCATGGATTATTCTCCGCGACGCGCGGATCCAATGCAGTCCGCCTGGTCGAATTTCATGCTGTTCACCGAGGCTGTCTTGGTTGCGAAAGCCATTTGGAGAATCGGCGAACAAACAGGTTCCCGCCGAGAAAGCGGCATGTGGATGCGCGGGGAAGGTCGGTCCCTACATCTCGAACCAGTCGATATTGAGCACTGGACCGATCAGATTATCGAATGCCTGTCGTGGATATTGCCGGGCAGACAAGACTTCGCCGCGATTCGCTACCGATGGAATGAAAGCGGTTGAAAATCGGATGATGGCAGGATTTCTGATGGAGATAAACAATACAAATTGCGGGTTTCGTCCTGATTATGGTTATTACGCCAACGATTTGATTTGGTGCCAAAGCAAAAAGTTCTTCGCGTGAAGTCCGTTCCCGTCCGCTTGCTTTGGTCAACTATTGTTGTTTCTTTTCAGCAGTTGAATTTTTTTCGTCACCCAAATCGACTGGCAGCCGCCGCCGGATTTTCAGTGCCGCATGAAGCTTTGATCTGTCAAGCGCTCCCTCCCAGCGTGCGACCACGAGCGTCGCCACCGCATTGCCGATGAAATTGGTCAGCGCGCGGCATTCGCTCATGAAGCGGTCGATGCCGAGGATCAGCGCCATGCCCGCGATGGGAATATCGGGCACAACCGACAAGGTGGTGGCAAGCGTGACGAAGCCGGCCCCGGTCACGCCGGCGGCACCCTTCGAACTGATCATTGCCACCAACAGCAACAAAATCTGTTGTTCGAGGCTGAGCGGGGTGTTGGTCGCCTGGGCGATGAACAAGGCCGCCATGGTCATATAGATATTGGTGCCGTCGAGATTGAAGGAATAACCCGTGGGCACGACCAGCCCGACCACCGGCTTTTCTGCGCCGGCTTTTTCGAGCTTCTCGATCAGCGAGGGCAGGGCTGCCTCGGAAGATGACGTGCCCAGAACCAGCACCAGTTCGGAACGCAGATAGACCAGCAGCCGCCAGAGTGAGAATCCGGCAATCCTGGCGATCGGTGCCAGAAACAGGATCATGAACACAATGCTGGTCAAATAGAATGTGGCGACCAGTTTTCCGAGGCCGAGCAGGGTTTCGATGCCATATTTGCCGATGGTGAAGGCCATCGCTCCGAAAACGCCAATGGGGGCCGCGCGCATCACGATATCGACGATCCTGAAAATCACCGGGCCGAAATCGCTGATGGCGCTGGTGATCCGCGCGCCTTTCGCGCCCAGCATGGCGAGCGCGACGCCCGTCAGGATGGAGACCAGCAGCACTTGCAGGATCTGGCCGGAGGTGAAGCTGCTGACCAGCGAATCCGGTATGATATTCAGCAGGAAGCCGGCGATCGATTGGTCCTTTGCCTTGCCCTGAAATTCGCGGATGGAATCGGAATCGAGGCTTGCCGGGTCGATATCGAGGCCCGCCCCGGGCTGGACGATGTTGCCGACCACCAGGCCGACGATCAGCGCAAGGGTGGAAAAAATGAGGAAATAACCGAGTGCCTTGGCACCGACGCGCCCGACACTTTCCAGCGTCTTCATGGAGGCGATGCCCGCCACCACAGTGCAGAAGATGACGGGCGCGATGATCATCTTGACGAGCTTGATGAACGCATCGCCCAATGGCTTCAGGCTCTCGCCAAACGCCGGAAAGAAATGGCCGACCGCGATCCCGATCAGCATGGCGACCAGCACCTGCGCATAAAGGCTGCGATACCACGCCTTTCGCGCGATGGGGGTCTCGTCGCGGATCGCGCTTGTATCTGGTCCGGGCATGGTCACTTCCCCTGTGTTCCGTTCCGTTGGAGGCGGAAGCGTTGCACAGGCTTGCCGGTGCTGACCTCGCCGACATAAATATTGCCCCGCCCATCGATTGCGATGGTGTGCGGCCGGCGAAACTCGCCCCGATTTGAGCCCTCACGGCCGAACCGGCCAGCAATATTGGCGGTCGCACGGTCGATGATCCGGACTTCGCCATTGCTGCCATCGACCACAAGCAGATGCGTCTCGCTGCCCTTGGGCCACATTGCGCTGTCCCAGACGCTGCCGACGCTCCCGGTTGCGCCACCCGTTCCGCCGCCGGTTTCCGGGCGCTGAACCAGATCGGCGATCCAGCGGCCCTCGCGGGTGAAGGCTTGCAGCCGGTTATTGGGCCGGTCGCCGACAAAGAGGGTGCCATCCCGTGCCAGCGTAATTCCGTGCGGCTGCATCAGCTGGCTGGTGCGGTCGACGACCGCGCCATCAACCGGTGCGTGGCCATAGGCACCCCAATGGCGTTTATAGGATCCGTTCCCGGCATCGAAGACGATGACCCGGCGATTGCTGTAGCCATCGGCAACGAAGATCTCACCTCTTTCGGGATCCACCACCATGCCTGACACGCGGCCAAGCTGGCCATTCTCATTGCTGCCTTTCGAGGGGCCGCTTTCACCAATGCGCAGCAGAAAACGGCCGGCGGCGGAATATTTGACGATGAAGCCGTCATTTTCCCCATTGCCGCTGATCCAGACGCTGCCATCGCTTTTGTCGATGGCGATGCTGTGTTCGCGGTGCGGCCAATTCTCTCCGCGCCGGCCGATTGGCCAATGTGCGACGACCTTGCCTTTCCGGTTGAAGACCACCAGCGGCGGTGCCGCCACCGAGCCCGCCAGAATTTCATCTCCGGTGATCGATTCCGGCCGGTTCAACACCCAGATCCGGTTTTTCCGGTCAATTGCCAATCCGGTGACATGGCCCAGAAGCCATCTGCCGGGCAATGGTCCGGGCCAGCCGGCATCGACGGCGAAATGTGGCCGGGCGAAAGGTGGCTGGGCGAAAAGCGGTTGAGCGAACCGGGAGCCGGGGGCCAGAAGCGCAATGACACACGCAAGCAGAAATGCCTTCATTGGGCAATCCCGTCAGTAAAGGTATCCGGCGGTGTTTCCTCGACGGCGTGCAATGGCAATCCATTGGCGCTCACCCGATCGAGTAAAAGTGCGCGGACATGTTTCACCCGCATCGGGGTCTTTGCTTTGTCGATGACCAGATTGCGCACGGATACCCGGTCCAGCGGAGCCTGTTGGGCACCGATCAGGCTCATGCCGACGATCGCCTCGCCAACGCGGATATTTTCGATGGTGATCTGCTCAAACCGCGGCGGAAAGTGACCGCCCCGATAGCCGTGATAGCGGGTGGTGAAGATCAGCGCGCTCTGTGCAGTGCCGATGGTGATGTCACGGATATGGATGTCGCGAATGGCACCACCCCGATCGAGATTGGATTTGAAATAAAGACCGTGCGAAACATTGCCCATGCGATAGCGCTCAACGAAAATATCATGCACGCCGCCGGACATTTCACTGCCGATGGCGAGGCCGCCACCCGCTGTCCCCCGATATTCACAGTCGCGGATAATGATTGAAGACGATGGCCTCGCCACCCGCCAGCCATCCTGGTCGCGCCCCGATTTGATCGAAACGCCATCATCGCCCACGTCAAGGACGCAATGTTCAATGAGGATATGGGTCGAGCTGTCGGGATCAATGCCATCGCTGTTGAGGTGGTCGCTTTTCAGGCGAAGATTGCGCAGGCTGACATGTTCGCAATAGACCGGGTGGATCATCCAGAATGGTGAATCGACCAGGCGCGGACCGTCGATCAGCACCCTTTGGCAATTGACGAACTGGATGAAACCGGGGCGCAGAAAATGGCCGGGGCCGAAGCGGCGTTCCGCAACTGGCACGCCCTCCGCGCCCATCTCGCGCAGCAATTGCTGGCTTTCCCTTTGTTTGGACCGCCATTGGAAAAAGCCGTCAAAGCCCTGCCCGTCGATGGTGCCCCCGCCGGTGATCGCGATGTCGGTCACATCGCGCGCATAGATCAGGGGGGAGTAATTCCAGCATTCCGTCCCCTCCCAGCGAGTGAAGACCAGCGGCAGGTAATGGTCCGGGGCGCGGCTGAATTTCAGATGGGTGTGATCGGAAAAATGGAGCGCGATGCGGCTTTTGAAATGAATCGGGCCATTGCTCACCCATTCGCCATTCGGCAGGATGATCGTGCCGCCTCTGGGGCCGAGCGCTTCCATTGCTGCCATGATCGCGCGGCGGATATCGCCGTCATCGGGCGGCGGCAGGTGCCATTTGCGCCTTCCGATCCGCGGGGGCCGGATGTCGCGCATGATCTGTCGGGCTTTCGCCCATGGGTCAGAGGCTTCGTGCATCCAGCCCGGAACAAGCGCAAACAGCCCCGGCACGCTGCCACCCAACAGCAGGATGCGCCGGTTGATCATTGCCGCGCCTTTCGGGCATAAAAGGCCTGAAGCACGACAAAGGCCGCCTTGCGCGTGCCGGTCTCGTTGATCAGCCCCTTGCGGTTCCAGAATTGCTGGTATTTGCCATGCCAGCGGCGGGGCGAGCGGAAATCCTTGAGCAGCCAGGGCGAGAGGCCGACACAGCCCTCGGTCCGCTCCACCATTTTCAGCGTTTCTTCATAGAGCCAGGCCTGAAAATCCTCGGTCCAGAATGACTCTTTCGCCCCCCGGTTTCCGGCCAGGGCATCGGCCCCGAATTCGGAGAAGATGAGCGGCTTGTCATAGGGCGTGGTGAAGCTCACCTGATCGAGTTCATTGGCTTTGCGCTTCGAATACCAGGCTTCGTACTGGTTCACCGCCAGCACATCGAGATATTCGCCCAAAGGATCGGTGACGCTGAACACGCTTTGACCGTCCGTCGCGCCGCCGACATCGGCATTCTTGTTGAGTGCGGCGGTGATGAGGCGGGTCGGGTCGAGCGCGCGGGCATCCTCGATCAAGGTTTTCAGAAAGCGCGTGCGTGGTTCTTCCTGCGGGGTCTCATTGGCGACCGACCACAGCCCGATCGCGCAACGGTTCCGGTCGCGCAGGATCATGTCGGCGAGCATGGTCCGGGCCAGCGTCAGCGTATGCGCGCTGTCATAGCGAATCTGTTCCCAATAGACCGGGATTTCGGACCAGACGATCAGGCCCATCTCATCCGCCAGTCGCAGCGTCAATTCGCTGTGCGGGTAATGGGCGAGGCGGACGAAATTGCAACCGAGCGCTTTTGCCTCGGCCAGCAATCGCTGCGCATCCCCCCCGGTCATCCGCCGCGTTCCGATCGGGCCGATGGGTTCTTCGTGGAGACTGATCCCCCGCAGATAGAGCGGCTGGCCATTGAACAACAAGGCGCGTCCGCGCGTTTCGATGCTGCGCAATCCGATGCGGTCGGAAACTTCGTCGGCCCCCGCCACAATCCGTACCTCATGGAGCAATGGCGATTCCGGCGACCAGAGCGCGAGGCGATTGCGCTTGCGCAGCCGCGCCATCCCCGCGGCGTCCGTGATTGCGGAGAGCTTCATCGATCCAATGCAAAGTTCAACCGCAATGCCGGCGCTTTTCGGATTCATCTGCACATCGGCAAGGACGAAACCGTTGTCCAGCCGGATGAACCAGTCCGCAATATGATTTGCCGGCAGGTCAACCAGCCAGACCGAGCGCGTTACCCCGCCATAATTGTGCCAGTCGGTATAGTCGCTGGGTACGGCCTCGGCATGATGCCGGCTGTCGGCGCAAACCACGATCGCATTCTCGCCGGGAATGAGCCCGGTGGTGACATCGATGGCAAAGGGGGTGAAGCCGCCCTCATGTTCGCCGATCTTTTCGCCATTAAGCCAAATGGTCGCGTGGTAATTGACCGCCTCGAAAGCGAGAAATTTGCGGCCGGACCCGGGATTGTCGACCATGAAGGTCCGGCGGAAATAGACCGGGCCATTATACCAGATGAGCTCCGGGGTATGGCTGTTCCAGTCGCGCGGCAGATCCATGATCGGGCTTTCCGCCCAATCATATTCGACCAACGGCCCGGTTTCGGGCGGGCGAAAATTTTTCCAGAAAGTGCGCCGGTCGTTATTCCCGCGCTTTGCCGCGTCAAATGGATCGATGATGTAACGCCATTGCCCGTCGAGGGACAGTTTTCGTCGGGCAAACACATGGAGCAAGGGGCGGGCCTGGCGCGCAGGTTCAACTTTCCATTGCGCTTGCGCAGGCCATGCAAAGGCCAATGCGCCCAATGCGCTTCCGGTGAGTAGCGAACGGCGTGTGGTCATGGGGGAAAGGCCCCGGCATAGAGCGCGAGGAACCGCGCGGCGAAGGGATTGCCGAGATCACGTTGCAGGATTTTGCCGCCCTTGATCCGCCGCTCGATCACGAGCCCGCGCAGATTGGGATCGGGATGATCGGCCGGGAAGCGATTGGCGGTCAGCCAGCGTGCCACGGCGTGAATCTGCGGATCGAATTCGGTAAAACCCTCGTCACGCAGCCCCAGCCACAGAATTCCCGCAAAGGCGCTTGCCGATCCGGTCGGCGCGCTCGAGCCGCGCGTGCCATTGACATTCTGCACATAGTCGAAACTGCCATCGGCACGCATCATGCGCAGATTGGCACGGGCGGTCTTCAACGCGGCATCAAGGAAGCGGCGCTCTTTGCTGCGCACCCATTGGCGCAACATCGCTTCGGCGTTCCATGTATTGAAGCGCGGATGGACGGTGCCATCCACCGGATTGTTCGGTTCGAACGCCATCCAGAGACCATTGGCATCCTGCCGTTCCATGGTCGCGACCGCGAGCCGGTCATGGGCCTTGCACAAAGCGTCCAAATCGAGATGCAGACAGGCATCGAGAAAAGGCGAGCCTTCGATATTGGGCCGCGCGACCTGCTCGACCCCCGCTTTCGCGACCGCGTGATGCGGGGATTTGTCCGTCCAGATCCTGCCCGTGTCAGGATCAAGAATATTGTAATAGAGTTCGTGGCCGGGGACTTTGGTGTTGCGATACAGCCAGGTGATCGCGCGCGCTGCGACATCGGCATAACCAGGCTCGCCGGTGACGCGGGCCAGATGGAACAGCCCGGCCGTTCCGTTGCTGACGGTGGTGAAATTGATCAGGCGTCCGAGCCGATCCCCGTGCGCGGCAGCGATCATGCCCCTGAACGGGCCGGATTTGATCTCAAGACCAATCCAAAAATCGCCGGCCTGTCGCGCCCGGTCGAGAAAACGTTTCTCGCCGGTCACATGATAGGCCGCGAGAAGCCCTTCGATCGCCTGCCCGCTGTGCCAGGCGATCTCATAATCGCGCCATTCCCCCGCTTGCCAGTCATAGTCGCCCCGCGCCGCGCCTTTGGCGTCGAGCACGACCCGATCAATGCCATCCGCGATTTCCACCAGGGCCTGTCTGATTTCGGACGCGGCGACAGGCTGCGCCGCGGCAGGGGGCGAAAAGACCAGCAGCACTGCCGCCAACAGAGCGAGGGCCGCCAACAGGGCGAGGGCCGCCTTCACATCGCCGCTCCCGGGACCCAGGGCACAAATTCCTCATCCCCGATCCCGTTGAGTTCGGAGGCGGTCTTTTCGCCGCTGGCGACCCGCAGCAGCCGATCGAAGATTTCATCGCCCAATTGCGCGAGCGTCGCCTCGCCGCTGATCAATCGCCCGCAATCGATGTCGATATCATCTGGCATCCGCGCGGCAAGCGCGCTGTTCGACGCCAATTTCAGGGTGGGGGCCGGCTTCGAGCCGAAGACCGAACCGCGCCCGGTGGTGAAGGCAATGAGATTCGCTCCGCCGGCGATCTGTCCGGTCGCCGAACAGGGATCATAGCCCGGCGTATCCATGAAGCTCAGGCCGGGCGCCGTGATGGTTTGGGCGTAGTCGATCACATCGCGCAGCGGCGACGACCCCGATTTGGCGACAGCGCCAAGGGATTTTTCGAGGATCGTGGTGATTCCGCCGGCGATATTGCCGGGCGAGGGATTATTGTTGAGATCAGCGCCATCGCGCGCGGCATAATCTTCCCACCATTGCAGGCGTGCGATCAGCCTGTCGGCGACGTCGCGGCTGGCGGCCCGTTCCAGCAACAGGTTTTCGGCACCAAAAATCTCCGGGGTTTCGGAGAGGACGACCTTGCCGCCAGCTGCGACCAGAAGATCGGCCGCAAGCCCCAGCGCCGGATTTGCCGTCAGTGCGGAATTGCCATCCGAAGCGCCGCATTGCAGACCGAGGGTCAAATGTGCCGCGGATTGCACGGACCGTTCGGCTCTGTTGGCCAGAGGAAGCATTTCCCTGACGATGGCGATGCCGGCATCGATGGCGGTCCGGGTCCCGCCCTCCGACTGGATATTCATCGTCCGCAACATTTCGCTGGTCTTCAGTTCCTGATCGACCAGCAAGGGATTGATCTGATTCACCTCGCAGCCCAGTCCGATCACCAGAATCGCTGCGAAATTGGCATGTCGGGCATAGCCGCCAATGGTCCGGCGCAGATTGTCCATGCCGCGCCCGGACTTTGCCATTCCGCAGCCCGACATATGGCTGAACGCCACGACGCCGTCGATGCCGGGCCAGGGGGCCAGACGCTCCTCGTCGAAATGGGAAGCAATGCGGCGCGCAACCGTCGCCGAACAATTCACCGAGGTCAGAATGCCAATGTAATTGCGTGTTCCAACGCTGCCATTCTCTCGCAAATATCCCATGAACCCGGCGGGCTTCAGGGGAATGGTCACGATTCTTGTGCCGAAGGATTCGCGATCGGCGCGCCCAGAAAAACGCACATTATGGACATGCACATGCGCGCCCGCGGCGATGTCTGCGGAAATGATTCCGATCGGCTGGCCAAGCTTGATCAATGGCTCACCCGACCTGAAATCACGCAATGCCACCTTGTGTCCGGCACCAATCCGTTCCCGCGTGCGCAGGCCGTGGCCGAGGTCGAAGCCTGCGGGCAGATCGGCAAGCGCCACCGCAACGCCGTCTTTCGCAGAAGCCTTGATATGGGTCATTGCCTCGCTCATCGCGGCATCACCTCGAGCAGGAGTTCGCGCAACCAGTCCTGCGATCCGAGAGGGCCGAAAACGGGCTCGATCGCCATCGCATTGCCGACCAATTGTGCGGGAATGTCATTGGCCGCGGCCATCAGAATTTCCGACAACGGATCACTGACGAAAGGGCCTGAAAAATGCCGCATCCAGGCGGCGACCCCGGTGGCGGCGGCGCGCGGTGCGCCTCCGGCCGCATGCAAATCGGCGATCGTGGCCAGCAAACGCTGCGGCAGCTTTTGTGTCCCGTCCATGGCGATTTGCGACAATCGATGCCCGAGCGCCGCATTGCGAAACCGGGCTTTCAATGCCTCGGCATAAGATTCCGGATCGAGGCCCGGAACCGCAGGAAGTGTCGCAGCGGCTTCATTCATCAGCGCATCGACGACCTTTGCAATGCGGGGATCGGCCATCGCCTGATCGACCGTTTCATGGCCATGATGCAGGCCGAGATAGGCAATGGTCGAATGACTGCCATTGAGCATGCGCAGTTTCGCAAGTTCGAAGGGCTGCACATTGTCCACCATCTGCGCGCCGACGCTTGCGAAATCCGGGCGGGGACCGGCAAAATCGTCCTCGATCACCCATTGGCGAAACGCTTCGGCCTTGACCATGCCATGGTCGGACATGCCAAGCTGCGTGTGCAGCCGGGCAAGGTCGGATTCCGTGGTCGCGGGAACGATCCGGTCCACCATCGTCGAGGGAAAGGACACATTGGCCGCCAGCCAGCCATCGAGGTCCGGCATCGCCGTGCCGACAAACGCGGTGAGAACCGATTTCAGCACCGCGCCATTCTGCGGAAGATTGTCGCAGCTCATCAGCGTGACCGGGCCCGCGCCTGAATTCATCCGCTGGCGCAGCCCGGCGGCGAGAAAACCGATCGCGCTCACCAGCGCGGACCCGTTTGCGACATCGTTAACGATGTCGGGATGATCCCCATCGAGCGCGCCGCTTGCGGGAATGTGGCAATAGCCCTTTTCGGTGATCGTCAGAGAAACAATATGTGTGGACGGCGCTGCAATCGCGTCGATCACCGCCTTTGGGTTGTCTCGCGCGACCAGAACATCGGCAATCGCGCCGATAATGCGCAGATCTTCGCGGTCCCCGTCGCGCTCGACAAGCGTGTAGAGCCCATTTTGCGGAACCAGTTGATCGCGAACGCCGCGCGAACGCAGCGAAACGCCCAGGATCCGCCAGTCACCCGCACCCAGGGCCAGCAGATTGTCGACATAGACCGCCTGATGCGCGCGGTGGAAAGCGCCGATGCCCAGATGGACAATGCCGATGCCATGCGCAGAGGGGTCATGGCCAAATATGCGAATATTGGCGGGTAATCGGGACAGATTTGATGTGCTCAGCCTCACAACCGATAGGCCTTCTTTGCCAGATTATAGGTGAGGTCCACCGCAAGTTCGGCGGCTTCGTCCTCCTCGATCCGGTGATCGGCGACAAGTTCGGCCAGCCAGTTGCAATCCATCCGCCGCGCGACATCGTGCCGTGCGGGAATGGACAGGAAGGCCCGGGTATCGTCGTTGAAACCGACGGTATTATAGAATCCGGCAGTCTCCGTGGTCATTTGCCGGAAACGGCGCATCCCTTCCGGGCTGTCATGGAACCACCAGGGCGGTCCAAGCTTCAGGCAGGGATAATGCCCGGCGAGCGGGGCAAGCTCGCGCGAACAGGCGCTTTCGTCGAGCGTGAACAGGATGATCGACAGGCCGGGCGCAGTGCCGACCACATCGAGCAGCGGCTTGAGCGAATGGACATAATCGGTGCGCATGGGGATATCCGCCCCCTTGTCACGCCCGAAGCGTTCAAAAATCTGCCGGTTGTGATTCCGCAGCGAGCCGGGATGGATCTGCATCACCATCCCGTCATCAAGACTCATCTTCGCCATTTCGGTGAGCATTTGCGCACGGAACAATTCCGCATCCCCCGCACCCGCAGGGGCCGAGACGACACGATGAAACACGGCTTCACTCTCCGCCGCCGACAGATTGGCGGTCCCGGCCGTGGGATGACCATGATCGGTTGCGGTCGCGCCCATCGCGGCGAAAAAGGCCCGGCTTTTGCGGTGCGCGGACAGATATCCGGTCCAGGATTGGGTATCCTCGCCGGTCAGAGCGCCAAACGCGGTGATGTTTTCCCGGAAACCCTCGAATTCGGGATCGACCACCGGATCCGGACGATAGGTCGTGATCACCCGCCCCTTCCAGCCCGAGTCACGAATTTTCCGGTGGTGATCAAGCGGATCGAGAGGCGATTCCGTCGTCGCAATCACCTCGATATTGTAACGCTCGAACAATGCCCGCGGCCGGAACGCATCGGTCCTGAGCGCGGCATCAATGGTGTCGTAATACATATCCGCGGTTTCGCGGCCCAGGCGAATATCCAGCCCAAAAACTTCGGCAAACACCCAGTTCAGCCAAATTTGCGACGGGGTGCCGCGGAACAGGTGGAAATTTGCGGCGAATAACCGCCACACCTCGCGCGGATCCACTTCATTGCGCCGGCCACGAATATCGCGAATGCCGAGCTGTTCTGGCGCGATGCCCTGCGAACAGAGCATGCGATAGACATAATGATCGGGCTCGACAAACAATGCCGCCGGATTGGCAAAGGGTTCATTGGAAGCAAACCACGCCGGATCGGTATGACCGTGCGGACTGATGATTGGCAAATCACGCACAAGGGCAAACAGCCGTCGCGCAATGGCCCGAATGTTCTCATTGGGCGAGAAAAGGCGATCCGGATGCAGGGATAATTTTCTCAGCATTTATTCCACTTGCTCATTGTGCTTTTGATTTCTCGAGGCGTTTTTGGTTTTTCAAGGTGTTTTTGGTTTCTCGAGGTGTTTATGGATCTTTTTATTCTTTGAAATCAAACATGCCGGCGGAGGCACCGGACAGGCAGGCATTCGCCGGAGCAGAAGCCTTTCGCAGTACAGGATTTGACCAATCCTCCATGGCGGCTCTGATTCTGTCGCGATAATTTTTTCACTGGTTTTGCACTGTGATCCCTGGCCGGCCGTGTACGGGGCCAATTCCCGCAATTCAAAAACCTTCAGCGACTCCCCATGGTCCGATCGATATGTTTCGCGGGAATGTGAGAGAAACTAGTTTATTGGTCGGGCGCGGTCAAGAGAATTGGTCGAGCCACTTATACCTACTTGACAGGCCAATTTTAGGAAGGCATCTGGCAAGGGCGTTTTCCGGAGTGCGAAATGCGAATTACCGCTGCAAGAGTGATCGTCACCTGTCCAGGGCGCAATTTCGTGACGCTCAGGATCGAGACGGATCAGGGCGTTTACGGAATTGGCGATGCCACGCTGAACGGGCGGGAATTGGCGGTGGTTTCCTATCTGGAATCGCATGTCGTGCCGTGCCTGATCGGGATGGATCCGCGCCGGATCGAGGATATCTGGCAATTTCTCTATCGCGGGGCCTATTGGCGGCGTGGGCCGGTAACAATGCGCGCCATTGCGGCGGTTGATGTCGCGCTCTGGGACATCAAGGGCAAAATGGCAGGCATGCCGCTCTATGACCTGCTCGGCGGCCGGAGCCGTGACAGCGTGATGGTCTATGGTCACGCCAATGGCCGCGACATTGAAGAGACGGTGGATGCCGTCGGTCATTATGTCGACATGGGCTACAAGGCCGTCCGCGCGCAGACCGGTGTGCCGGGCATCAAGGATGCCTATGGAATTGGGCGCGGTAGGCTCCATTACGAGCCCGCCGATGCCGCACTGCCGGGGGTTACCGGCTGGGACACCCGCAAAGCACTGAATTACGTTCCGAAATTATTCGCCCAATTGCGAGAGAGATATGGGTTTGACCTCCATCTGCTCCATGACGGGCATCATCGTTACACCCCGCAGGAGGCCGCCAATCTCGGCCGGATGCTCGAGCCATTTCAATTGTTCTGGCTGGAAGATGTAACGCCCGCCGAAAATCAGGAGGCATTCCGGCTCATTCGCCAACACACCCTCACGCCGCTGGCGGTGGGAGAGATTTTCAATTCCATCTGGGATGCGAAGGATCTGATCCAGAACCAGTTGATCGATTATATCCGCTGCACGGTCGTCGGGGCCGGCGGAATTACGCATTTGCGGCGCATTGCGGATCTCGCCAGCCTCTATCAGATCCGAACCGGGTGTCATGGCGCGACCGATCTGTCGCCCGTCACCATGGGGGCGGCACTCCATTTCGACATTTGGGTCCCCAATTTCGGTATCCAGGAATATATGCGCCACAGCGAAGAGACCGACGCCGTCTTTCCGCATGATTATCGCTTTGAAGAAGGGGCTTTGCGCATTGGCGATCGCCCCGGTCATGGCGTCGATATCGATGAAGCGCTCGCCAGCAAATATCCATATAATCCCGCTTTTCTTCCGGTCGCCCGGCTGGACGACGGAACGATGTGGAACTGGTGATCCATGTGAAAACTCTTGTCTGTTTCGGCGAATGCATGGTCGAGCTGAGCAATTCAGCGAGTGGTGAGCGGATCTGGTCGCAGGGTTATGCAGGCGACAGTTATAATGTCGCCGTCTATTGCCGCCGCCTTGGCCTGCCGACCGCGTTCATGACGGCGATCGGACCGGACGAATTCAGCGCAGGCATGCTCGGGGAATGGCGCGCCGAAGATATCGACACCAGCCTGGTGCTGCGGCACCCCGATCGTGTCGTGGGGCTTTATGCGATCCGGGTCGATGATCGCGGCGAACGATCCTTCACCTATTGGCGGTCAAAATCCGCGGCACGCGAATTTTTCGCCTGTGCCGGGGCTGGTAACGCCCTCGCGCAGGCGGCCAAGGCGCGTTTGCTTTATCTGTCGGGGATTACCCTGTCGCTCTTTGATCGGGATGGCCGCGCCCGCGTGATGGAACTGGTCAGGGCCGTGCGGCACAATGGTGGCCAGGTTGCGTTCGACACCAATTACCGCCTGGTCGGCTGGCCGGACAAGGCAGAAGCCTGCGACGTGTTTACGGCCTTTGGCCGGGAAACCGATATCGCGCTCCCCACTTTTGAGGACGACCAGCGATTATTTGGCGATTCCGACCCCGCAGGCTGCGCCGAACGCTGGCTGGGCCTTGGGGCCACGGAGGTCGCCGTCAAATTGGGTGCTGCGGGTGCGCTGATCGCAACGCCCTCCGAACACCGGGTGGTTCCGGCGCTGAATGTCGAAATCGTAAAAGACACGACCGGCGCAGGTGACGCCTTCAACGCAGCCTATCTCACTCATCGCTGCGCGGGAAAAACCGGGATTGCGGCGGCTGAAGCCGGGCATGTGCTCGCCGCGAGCGTCGTGCAAAATGCCGGCGCCATCCTGCCGCGCGCCTTGATGCCGCTGCAATGCGGCCTGACGCACCAATGACCCAAACCCCCGTCAATAACCGCTATCGCAGCGCCGTGGATCTTTCCGGGATCTGGCATATCTGCTTCGATCCGCAGGCCGATGGCGTGAGCCGCAATTGGCACAGGGGGATCGACCGCCGCCAGGCCTTCGCGATTGCGGTTCCCGGGAGCTGGAACGAGCAGCTCGCCGAAGCCGGATACATGAATTATTGCGGCGTGGCCTGGTATGAAACGCGGTTTTACGTGCCAGAAACGGGCGCTGACCGCGTTCTCTCGCTCCATTTCGGCTCCGCCGATTTTTCTGCGGAAATCTGGGTCAATGGCCAGCCGGCAGGCCGCAGCAAGGCCGCGATGCTGCCATTTGAAATCGCGCTTGAGGGGCTCGTGCAGCCAGGGGAAATAGCGGTGCTTGTGGTCCGGGTCGATGCCACGCTCGATTCTGAAGGACCCACGCAAGGAATTACGCGCGCCATCTATGAGGCCGAGAAACGGCCGCGGGACGAATATTTGCCGGCGGTGCGCTTCGATTTCTTCCCGTTCGGTGGCCTCAACCGCCCCGTATTTCTGACGAGCCGGCCGGGGATGCGGATCCGCGATCATGTCGTGGTCAGCTCGATGCGCACCGTTTCGGTCACTATTGACGCCCATGATGGCACGGAAGTCGTGGTTCGCCTGAGCGATGGGAGTGAATGTGTCGAACAGCGGGCCGCGCTGATCGACGGCAAGGCTTCGCTCACACTCTCACCCCAATGCCCTGAATTGTGGTCCCCCGATTCGCCCTTTCTCCATGATCTGGAAATCAGCCTGCTGGATGCGAAGGGCGTGACGGTCGATCAGATCAGCCAGCGCATCGGGCTGCGCGAATTCCGGGTGGAGGGGAGGCAGCTTTTGCTCAATGGCCAGCCCATTCGGCTCAAGGGCTTTGGCAAGCATGAGGAAAGCCCTCTTCATGGGCGCGGGCTCAATTTACCGCAACTCATCAAGGACTTCCATCTGCTCAAATGGATCGGTGCCAATTCGGTGCGCACCTCGCATTACCCCTATAGCGAGGCTTTCCTCGAATTAGCCGACGCGTTCGGGATCCTCGTGGTGGATGAGGTCTTTTCGATCAATCTTGATTTCCGTCTGGTCAATGAAGCCACGCTCGCCAATCACAAGGACGCGGTTTCCCAATTGATCGCCCGTGACCGGAACCGGACCTGCGTCGTCGCCTGGTCGCTGGCCAATGAGCCCGGCTATCTGGCGGAGGCCGAATATCGCGAGAAGTCGCCGCCGTATTGGAAGGAACTTTTTGCGCATGCGCGTGCGCTCGATCCGACACGGCCAATGACGCATGCCAATGTCGGCTATGCCGGAAATGATGACCCCGCATTTGCGGAATCCGACATCATCGGCATGAACCGCTATCACGGCTGGTACAGCGAACCCGCGCAGCTCGACCGCGCGACGGCGCGTTTGCGGGCCGATTTCGACGCGGTCGCCATGCATGGCAAACCCATCGTCCTGTTCGAATTCGGTGCCGATGCCATGGCCGGGCAGCATGCCAGCCATGACCAGATGTTCACTGAAGAATATCAGATGCGCTTCATCGAGGCTTATTGGCGCGAGATCGTCGCACATCCGGCACTGGCCGGCGGGCATGTCTGGAATTTTGCCGATTTCCGCACGGCCCAGCATGGGCGGCGCGTCGTGCATAATCTCAAGGGCGTCTTTACCCGTACCCGCGAGCCAAAAATGGCGGCCTGGGCGCTGCGAACCTTATGGGGTATGGCATGAACGACCCGGTCAGGCTGAAAACCAGCGCGAGGCTCGGCTGGGCCTCGGGTGATTTCGGCTTCAACATCTTCTGGCAGGCACTGAACCTGCTGATGATTCCCTTTTACACGGATGTTCTCGGCCTCGATGCGAAACTCGCCGGCAGCGTGTTTCTGATTGCGAGCCTGTGGGACGGATTTGCCGACACCATCATCGCAGCGATCGCCGACCGCACGCGAACCCGCTGGGGCAGCTACCGGCCCTATCTGATCTTTGCCTCCCCGGTGCTGGTAATTGCCTTCATGCTGGCCTTCCTGACGCCGGATTGGAACCAGGGCGGGCTGTTTGTCTATGCGCTTCTGAGCCAGATCTTCCTGCGGACGGCCTATTCGGTGGTGTCGATCCCCTATAGCTCCCTTTCGGCGCGCATATCGCTGGATGCCAATGAACGGGCCAGCATGGCGGGCTGGCGGATGTTTTTTGCCTTTTCGGGCGGTGCGGTCGTCACCTTCTTCATGCCCCGCCTCGTGGGGATGGTGGGAGACAGGGCGGATAACACGACCTATGTCATCGCTGCAGGTCTGGTCGGAATCGTCAGCCTGCCATTTTTCTGGCTGACCTTTGCCACAACCCGCGAACCTCCACGATTGTCGGAAACCAATCCACAGGGGTTTTCGCTTGCGTCAACCGGCGAGGATCTCAGAGCGACCTGGCTGATGGCCCGGCTTAACGGCCCCCTGATGCGGATTTTCGGCTGCATCATCGTCTCCAGCCTTGCCTTCACCATGACCAATAAATGTCTGGTCTATTATGTGACCTATTATCTGGATCGCAAGGATCTGGTTTCTTCGCTGGTCCCTTTCGCGCTGATCATGAATCTGATATTCGCGCCGGTCTGGGCGTGGATCGCCCAGCGCGGCAGCAAGCGGCTGACCTGGCTCATTGCCAATGGAATCAGCGCGGTTGCCTACACGCTTTTCTTCTTTTCGACATCGAAAGACCCGTTCATTGCAGCGATTCTCATCGGCATCATTTCGGCAGCCAATGTGGCCTATCAGGTGCTGTTCTGGGCCATGCTGCCCGATACGGTAGAATATAATCTCTGGAAAACCGGCCAGCGCCACGACGCCAAGGTATTCGGCTTCGCATCATTTGCAAAACAATTGGCGCTCGGCGTGAATGGGGCGCTGCTCGGATTATTATTGTCCAATATTGGCTATGTCCCAAACCAGCCGCAGAGCGCCGAAACCCTGACCGGGCTGAAGGCGATCATGTCCCTGATTCCGTTGCTGGGGGTCGGGGCGTCTGCCTTGCTCATCTGGAATTATCCGCTGGATCAACGCCGCCACCGGGAAGTCATGGCCGAAATCGCGGCGCGGTAGCGCTTCGTAAGGACAAACCGGTGCCACCTGGTTGGAATCCGCTGCGCCAATTGTTCAAAGCCAAAGCGATTTCGATGGTTCAGAGCGAGACCTATATCCGATCGGCATTTTTCCAAATGGCGGGATCATAGTCGATACCCCAACCCGGGCCTTTTGGTATCCGCACGAAGCCATCCACGGGCTTCAGCACCGGATCATGGACGAAATCGAGCCTGCTCTCGCGCGATCGATATTCCTGAAAGCCCCAGAGATCGGGGGCTGTCGCGCACAGATGCAGCATGGGCGCAATATCGGCCCCATTGCGCGGAAAATGCGGATTATAAAGCAGTTTTTGCTCGCGCGCCATTCGCATGATCTCGAGATTGCGAAATATTCCGCCCGCATAGATGAGATCCGGCTGGATAACGTCAAATACGCGGTGCGAGGTCAGCCAGCGCCATCGTTCGAGCGCATAATCATTTTCACCACCCGCGACCTTCAGTTTGAGCCTCCTTTTGCGGATCGCGGAAGAAAGCTGCGCATTCATCTCGAAATCCTCGAACGGGCAGGGTTCTTCGAAAAGCGCGACACCATAATCCTCCAGCATCGCAGCGATCTCCAATCCCTTCCCCGCATCATAGGCGCCATTGGCATCGGCATAAATCGTCATGGCATCGCCAAAGGTCTTGCGCAGGCCGCTGATGATCGCTTCGGTCCGCCCTGGCGACACGTCGCTGTTATAGCCCATGCGCCGGCCGATCTTGACCTTGACACAGCGCACGCCGGTTTCGGCCACGCGTTGCCCGAGATGCGCGATCTCGGCCTCGGGGGAGGTGTCGCGCGCATTGGACGACATATAGACCGGGATGTTTTCGGTCAGAATCGGCCCCAGAAAATCAGCGCAGCTGCGCTGTGCGGTTTTCCCGAGCAGGTCCCAGATGGCCAGTTCGACCTGTCCGATCGCCGACCAGAAGGGCAGCCCGGCAAATTCATAATCCTCGCGAGCGGCGCGGCCAATCAGCCCGGCAAGGTCGCGGGCGTCGGCCCCCTGAAAGCGCGGGACCGCAAACAGCCGGAAAAACTCAAATGTCTCCTTCGCTTTGGTCGAACCGCGAACAATGCCTTCGACGCCATCGGCGGAGACTACCCGGATCAGGGGTGTTCCGGCGTCCCGGGTCACCCATTGCTCGGCGCTGCGGATGATCACCGGCCGGTCGAAAAAGCTGTGAAAATCGGTCCGGGGCCGGGGGTCAACCGGGAAGCGCAAGCGGCCCTTCCGGTCGGGTCGCGCAACAATCCCCTGGCCAAAGGCCGATGCCGGAATTGCCGCCAGTGCAGCGAGAAGCATGTCACGTCGATTGATGTTCACGGGGCGACCACCTTTCCATCGACCGTGATCAGCGTACTGCCCGGGAGTGCCCAGACTGGCCGCCCGCCCCGACCATTGCCGGATTGCACATCGATCCCTGACATTTGTGCCCCGGCGACATTTCCCAGCACCAGATGCGCATTGACAGCGGAAAAATCGGACGAGCCGGCAAGGGGTTTGAAATTGCGGTTCCCGAGCGGCTTGCCCTTCAGTTGTGGCAAATCTTGCGGGTCGGTGACCCGCATTCGCAGATTACGGATGGAAAGATCGGTCACGGGCGATTTGGGATGGCCGGCAATCAGGACATTTCCACCAGTGCTGATATCGATCCCGTCAAAGGTCACGCCGTGAATTCGGCCGGGCGGCCGGTTCTGCTGCGTCTCCTGATCGGCGGGCGAATCAGCTCTGGCATCGATGTCGATGAAGATCGGGTAATGGCGCGGATGACGCCCGCCCGTCGCGATGCGGATATTGTCGAAACGGATATTCTCGTAGATTCCGCCATGGATCATGAACATCGCGATGCCATAGCGCGAATTCGTGATGGTCAAATTCGTGAACAGGCTGTCGCGCATGCCTGAAGACGAGCGCGTGCCAAATTTGATGGCACCATCATCGGAGGTGATGCGGCAATTATTGACCTGAAGCCGTTCGATCATCCGCTTGCGCATCTTGGGCACGATACCATCGTCACCCACCGAGATCAGGCAATTCGATATGCGTACATCATGTGAATCAATCACCTGCAACCCGTCAGTATTGGGAGAATCGGCGGGCGCGGTCAGTGTAACGCCATCGATCACCACATTGTCGCAATCCATGACGCCCATCAGAAACATCGGCGTATCGCGAATGCTGATGTCGCGGATCTTCACATTATTGCATCCCTGAACGATCAGACCGAAGCGGATGCGGTCCCTGTCTTCCTTGCCCCAATAAGCGGGACCCGAGCCATCGATCACCCCCAGACCGCTGATCTCCAGATTTGAGATATTCGCGCCAAATATAAAGGGTCGATGGTTTCCGTTGTCATCGATCGCCTTTTGCGCCGGGAAGTCGGCGAGGGCGGCCGACGCCCGCAGAACCGCACCTGGAGCGAGATAAAACTCCATATTCGAGCGCAGCTCGATCTGGCCCAGCAAATATTCGCCCGAGGGCACAATGACGATCCCGCCGCGCCCCCCGCATTGATCAATCGCGGCCTGAACCGCCAGCGTATCGGGCATCCCATCATCGGCGATCGCGCCATGAAGCTTCACGTTGCACAAATTTCCCGCCATCCCGGCCAGTCGGGCCGGGATGGCGTCCCCGGACGGGGGGCCAGCGAAGTGGAGGGCCGCCAGCATCACGATCAGGAACATGGATCCATCCTTCAATACCGCTATTTCGCACCATGCTAGACCGTGATTGACAAATTGGCCAGACCATTCTAGTGCGATCGGGTAGAATTGGTACGGCAAGTTGGCTGTGATTGCAAATTAAGGGAAAGCCTTTTGTGGGGTGCCAAATTCGTCCCCGATGCGCCGCTCAATGACGTTTTTGCCGGAGAAATCGGGTTCGCCGGAGAAATCGGGTTCTCCTGAGAAATCAGGACGGGGCGGCACGCCATCCGCCTCTTCGATGAGCGCAATAATAGCATCCGGGGGACGGAGCGGAGCAGGGTTTCCCTGCAAATTGATCGTTTTGAACGCAAAGCCCAGGGTTGTATCCATGCCCGTTTCTGATCGTATCGCTTCGTGAGCGACATCCCCGCCGCATCTGCCACACAAAAATCCGGAATGACCCGGCACCGCTGGGTCATTTGCGCGTTGTTGTTTTTTGCAACGACCATCAATTATGTCGACCGCCAGGTGATCGGCATATTGAAGCCGACCTTGAGTGCCGAATTCGGCTGGTCTGAGACCGATTACGCCAATATCGTGTTCTGTTTTCAGGCCGCTTATGCGATCGGCCTGCTTCTGGTCGGACGATTCATTGACACGGTCGGTGTCAAATGGGGCTTTGCGATTGCCGTCGCGGTCTGGAGCCTCTTTGGCATGGCACATGCCGCAGCATCCAGCGTTGCGACCTTTGCCATGGCGCGCTTCGGCCTTGGCATTGGCGAGGCCGGAAATTTCCCGGCCGCGATCCGTTCGACCGCCAATTGGTTCCCCAAAAAGGAACGCGCGCTGGCCACCGGAATTTTCAATTCCGGCTCCAATGTCGGGGCGATCCTCACGCCGCTGGTCGTTCCGTTCATCGTCATCGATCTGGCGATGGGCTGGCAGGGCGCGTTCCTGATCACAGGTGCGCTGGGTTTCGTCTGGCTGATTGTCTGGCTGATGATCTATCGCGAGCCGGAAGGAAATCCCAAAATCAATTCCGCCGAATTTGCCCATATCCGCAGCGACCCGGTCGAGCGCGACGCACCGATTGCCTGGGGTCGGCTGATCAGATTTCGCCAGACCTGGGCTTTCGCAATTGCCAAATTTCTGACCGATCCGATCTGGTGGTTCTTCCTGTTCTGGCTCCCCGATTTTTTTGGTAAAACCTACGGACTGGACCTGAAAACTTTTGGCCCGCCCTTGATTGCCATCTATCTGCTGGCCGATATTGGCAGCATTGGCGGGGGCTGGCTGTCCTCGACCCTGATCAAGCGCGGCTGGAGTATCAATGACGGGCGCAAAACGGCCATGCTGGTCTGCGCCCTGTGTGTCCTGCCGGTCAGCCTCGCCGTTTTCGCCGAAAACCTGTATATTGCGATCGGGATCATTGGCGTTGCGGCAGCAGCACATCAGGGCTGGTCTGCCAATCTCTTTACGATGGTTTCAGATGTCATGCCGCGACGGGCTGTGGGATCGGTGGTCGGGATCGGCGGTATGGCCGGCGCAATCGGCGGCATGCTCATGGCCCAATATGCCGGCTATGTCCTCGAAAATGTCGGCAGCTATGCGCCGATCTTTGTGCTGATCGGGTCGATGTATCTTGTGGCGCTTGCGATCATCCATATCCTCGTGCCGCGCCTTGAGCCGGCGCGCGTCGATCCCTGATGGCAGCTCCCGCCCGTGAGAGCGATCGTCGCGCGACCCTGCAGGCAATCTTCCGGGCGGGTATCGCTGCGGTGCAACCGAAAACCTGCGTGCCCCCCTTTCTGCCCGGGGAACGGCCACAGGGCCGCAATGTGGTTCTGGCGCTTGGCAAGGCTGCCGGACAGATGGCGAAGGTCGCGGTCGATCGCCTGCATATCGATGAGGCTTTGATCATCACCCGCCACGGCCATATGCCGCCGGGCTGGACGCCGCCCGCCCAGGTCCGGGTGATCGAGGCGGGACATCCAAATCCCGATGCCGCAAGTCTGCTGGCCGGGGAGGCCGCGAAAAGCCTCGCGACATCGCTGGGAAAGGGCGACCGGCTGCTCGCACTCATTTCCGGGGGCGGTTCGGCGTTGATGGTCGCACCGGCCAGGGGCATCAGCTTTGCAGACAAGCAATCCGTCAATCGTGCCATGCTTGCCTCGGGCGCGCCGATTGCTGCGATGAATCGCGTGCGGGCCGCGATGTCGCTGGTGAAAGGCGGGCGGCTGGCCGATCTGGCTTTTCCCGCCGAAATCATCACTTGCGTAATCTCCGACGTGCCGGGTGACGATCCGGCCTTTGTGGCGTCCGGGCCGACCTGCGCGATGACAGAGGGCGAGAGCGCGCTGGAAATAGTGACGATATATGGCATTGCGATATCAGCAGAGATCGCGCGCGCTTTGGCCAGCCATCGCCCGTCCTCAGGCGCATTCGGGCGCACGATGGTGGTTGCGAAAGCTGCGGACGCCCTTCGCGCGATGGCCGAAAGCGCGGCGGCTGCGGGCTATGATCCGGTCATTCTGGGGGATCATCTGGAAGGCGAAGCCGGGCACATGGCCCGTGAGCATGCGCGGCTCGCCATCGAATGTCTCGCCAATAACCATCGGGCCGCCATCATTTCCGGAGGCGAATCCTCGGTCGCTCTGGTGCCGGGCGGCGGCAAGGGTGGGCGCAATCTCACTTTTGCCCTGACGCTGGCACTCGAACTCGATGGGGCCGAAGGGATTAGCGCTTTGGCCGCCGACAGCGATGGAATTGACGGTACGAGCGAGGCGGCGGGCACCATGGTCGTTCCCTCAACACTCGCCCGGGCGAAGGCATCAGGGATGGACCCGCGCAAAAGCCTGTCCGATCAGGACAGCTCTGAATTTTTTGCACGATTGGGGGATGCCGTGGTGACCGGGCCGACTGGCACCAATGTGAATGATCTGCGGGTGATCCTGGTGGATCCCGTCAGAGCCTGAACCGGGC
This sequence comes from Hyphomonadaceae bacterium, assembly GCA_021731815.1. Classification (GTDB taxonomy): domain Bacteria; phylum Pseudomonadota; class Alphaproteobacteria; order Caulobacterales; family Aquidulcibacteraceae; genus JAKFWO01. The sequence continues at coordinate 71,621 of JAKFWO010000036.1, forward strand.
AAACTGCCCCGTTCCCGGTATCAACAATATTGCTGCATCCATGACTTGGCGGCTGGCAATACTTGCCGGCCGCCACGGGAATACGGAAACCGGCCTCAAAAGCTCGCCACGAACCCGAATTGCAGGGTGCGACCGAAACGGTCATTGCGCAGGAACAGCGACCCGCTCGCATCCCCGCGGAACACGCTGGATTCACGTTCATTGGCCAGATTGATGCCATCGACGAAGAACTGGAAGTTCGGCGTGATATTGTAGCGCACCGAGACATCATAGCTCGCGAAATAGCGGTTGAATTCGTCAGCGAACGCGTCTTCCGCATCCACAGCGAGCAATTGCCCGCCACGGTAATTCGCGGCCACCCGCACCAGCACCTTGTCGGTTTCATATCCGATGGAGGCATTGGCGATGATGTTGGATTGCTCGGGCAGCCGGAAAGACTCGCCATCGCGGATCAGTGGGGAGCTGGTTTCGCTGTCCACCAGCGTCAAATTGCCGGTGGTGAACAAATTACGGAACGGCCCGGGCAGCAAATCCCTGAAGAAATAGCTGTAGGAGATCTCGAGGCCCAGCAGGCGCCCGCGTTCGCCATTGATGGTGGTATCAACGAAAGTTATCGGCAGGCCAGTGACAGGATCAGTGATTGCCAGGCCGAGAGAAGCGAACGCTTCGGGCGTATCGGCCGAGACGTCGACAAATGTATCCTTGAGGCGCTTGTAAAAGGCCGCGAAAGTCAGGTTGAAGTTCTCGCCGGGATACCAGCCGAAGTTGAAATCCACCTGGTCAGCAGTGAGCGGCTCGAGAAACGGATTGCCGCCGTCGAGCGTGATGCCACCGCCACCGATCACTACCGGCACGGTCTGCCCACCCAGAGTAGCGTTGAACACTTGCTCGCCGGGCGTTCCACCGGGCGTTTCGAGGTCGAATCCGAGTGAAACCAGCGGACTGGCGTCGTCGAAAGAGGGGCGCACCTGGGCCCGCGAATAGCTGAGCCGGGTTACGATATCGGGCGTGGCATCCCAACGGAAATGCGCTGCCGGGAAGAAATTGGTATAGCGGTTCCGGAAGCTTTCGATTTGCGAGGTGGACAATGGCTCCAGCAGATCACCATCCAGTTCCACCTCCCGATCCACCGAACCGATTGCGGTGTAGATGGACGATTCCACGCGGAAGCCAAGGATGAGCTGGAGCGAATTGGTCAGCTCGAAATCGCTCAGGAAATAGCCGGCAATCGAATCTTCCGAGACATCGAAATTGACGGGGGTTCCGTCGGGCTGAATGCCGGAGGCGGTAGCCAGGTTTTGCAGAAAATCGCGCGTGAAGCCGAGCTCGGGCACGACAAAGCCTTCGGCCAGCCCGCCACCCGGATTCAGCCGCGAATTGGGGCTGAACAACGGCGCGTCCGCAAGGCTTGTCGGGAAGAGCCCTGCCTGGGCCTCGAGCGCGTCATCTTCGAGGCTGTTCTCGCCGCGGACGAAGGCGCGATCGCGGAATCGCTGTTTCCAGCCGATCTTGAAACGCGCCGACGCGCCGAACAATGTCGTCGCGCGCTCCAGATCAACATTATAGGAGAAGATTTCATCCGTGCGGTTTTCGTTGATGATCAGGAGTTCGTCGAATTCGAAATCATCGAGGCCCGGGCGGAAATTGAAGTCGATATTCGCGAGCCCGGCCCGAAAGCCGCCGCCGCCATTGAGATCGCCCCGGCCCAGCACGGTGAAGCCGCCATTTTCGGTGAGCGTGTCGGCCGCGACCACGAGATCGCGGTCACGGAACCGGCCGCGCAGGCCCGGTGTGAGCGTGAAACGGTTGCGGGAGTAATCAACTGCATAGCCCAGCTTCCAGCCTTCGCCCAAACTATTCAGGCCATCAAAATGCAGGGCATAGGTGGTTTCAATACGGGGCTGAAAGAAAATCTGGCGATCGATATCGACATCGCTGAACGTCCCGAAACGCGGGCCGACGGACAGGGTTTCGCCCGGGCTCGCATCACCGATCTCGACTTCCTGCTGAACGCGGACATCGTCATCGTTCAGGCGCCCTACCAGTACCGAAAAGTTCCAGTCATGCTGATCGGCGATCTGGTAATCCAGGCTGAAGGTCCCCCCGATGCGGTTGCGCCGGCCGAGCTCGATACGTTGATCGAGTTCGGTGAGGGTGAGAAAATTGCCGTTTTGGATAATCCCCCCATTGCTGTCAGCCTGAAGCCGGTCGAGCTGGATTTCTCTCTGGAAATAATTGAAGGCTGCGGCCACCCCCAATTCTCCCGGGCCGAACTGGCGGCGATGGGTGAAATCGGCGGTCACTTTGGGTCGAACATCTTCCGCCAATACGGTGAGCGTCCCCTGGGCAAGGATGCGGCCTGTATAGCGTCCGCCACGATCAAAGGCCGACAGCGCCCGCAGATCGACCTTGGCCCCGAGGCTGTCGTGATCCACATCCGGCAACAGGGTCTTGACCACCGTGATCTGGCTCAACAGATCCGAAGGGATCACATCGAGCGCCACCGAGCGGTTGCCATCTTCCGATGAGCCGAGCTGGGCGTTACTGACGGTGACTTGCGTAAATTCCGGTGCGAGACCGCGTATGGTGATGAAGCGACCCTCGCCTTCGTCGCGGACAATGGTGAGGCCCGGGAGTCGCTGCAGCGATTCCGCGACATTCTGATCAGGGAACTGACCAATGTCGTCGGCGGTGATTACCGAGACGATAGCGTCGGAGGCGCGCTCAATCGCCGCGGACTCGCGCACCTGGCTGCGGACACCGCGCACGATGACGACATCCCCGGCTTCCGCTTCCGGCTGGGCTGGCGGCACTGTTTGCGCAAAGGCGCCCGGCATCGCGGCAACCAAAGCCAGCGCGCTACAGGCAACGAACCGCAATGCCTTCAATGTCGTGGCATTATTGCCCGCTTCATTCTGTTTCATGGTCCGCGCTCCCCGATGATTTTTTCCCACGTGAGGAAATCCCTGGACCCGACGGAATGTGACCGCGCGCCCAAATTCCCTCCGGCTCGATCCTCCGCTTGTGCCGGCGGATTCAGATCGCGCCGGCAAGGTATCTGACCAAATTGGTTTGTCCAGTGGGAAACGCTGCTTTAACGAAAAGCGTTGCTTTTTCGCCACGGGTTTCTGATTTTTTGGCTTGCAGCATTGGTTTGACCACTATTTGCAAGCACTACGCGCGCACCGGTCCGGATCGGGTTGCGGGCAGAAGAGGTCGCCATCCTGGCGAAACCGCATTGGTCGTATGAGCGATGTAAGAAGGCACCGCCACCGCCAGCTTGTGTCCTGCAACTTCTGGCACCCCGCGCCGCTGGCACCCCGCGCCGCTGGCACCCCGCGCCGCCGGCACCCCGCGCCGCTGGCACCCCGCGCCGCCGGCACCCCGCGCCGCCGGCACCCCGCGCCGTCGGTGCCCCGCGCCGTCGGTGCCCCGATCCTGGGGATCCTGAGACTCACGCTGTTGTTGCCGGGGCAGAAACGGTCAGGCTCCGGTTTTCAATGTCCATCTTTTCCCTTTACATCTTTTCCTTGCGTGATTGTGGTGGAATGCATTGACAGCACGGGTTTGGTCCGGCACCTTTCCGGTATCATATATTACCAATGATGCAGGCAAACGCGATGGCTCACAAGCGTCTTTACGAACGCGTCGCCGAAATATTGGCCGAGCAGATCCTCCGCGGCGATTATCGCATCGATGAGCGCATGCCCTCCGAGCGCGAGCTGGCGGAGCAATATGGCGTCAGCCGTCCCACCATTCGCGAGGCGATGATCGCGCTGGAAGTGGACGGGCTGGTCGAGGTGTGCACCGGGTCGGGCGTCTATGTGCGCGCGCTGACACGCCGGCATGGCAAGGCCGCGCCCATGGATATTGGTCCGTTCGAATTGCTGGAGGCGCGTGCGCTTGTCGAGGGAGAGGCCGCGGCGCTCGCGGCTGCGCAGATCACGGATCCGCTGCTGGATGCGCTCGAGGCGCTGGTGCGCGAAATGGAGGCTGAAAACGCGCGCGATGTTGTGATGTCGGAAGATGCCGATCGCCGCTTTCACCTGACCATTGCCGAGGCGACCAATAATTCCGCGATGTTGCATGTGGTCACAGAGCTTTGGGACGCGCGTTCCCGTTCCCTCCAGTCCGTCGCCTTTCTTCAAAAAGTACGCGCAGAGGGCATCAAGCCGCGTATCGATGAGCATGCCGCCATCCTCTCGGCATTGCGCCGGCGCGATCCGGCCGCCGCCCGGACCGCCATGCGCGCGCATTTACATGGGGTGGCCGACATGGTGTTCGCCGCCACCGAGGCCGAGGCAGTGGAGCGCGCCAGGGCCGAGGCTGCGGACAAACGCCGCCGTTTCCGTGTCGACAGCGTGGCCTGACGGTCCCGCTCGGCGCTCAGCTTTTCGAGGTCTGCCCGAACAGCACTTTGCGGGCCTGTTTGCCGGCTTCCGTGTCGTCGGCGAGGCTGCCTTGCTGGCGCAATTCCTTGCCGGCCGCAAAGCCCGCCTGGACCGCCGGACGCTCCCCCATCGCAGCAAACCAGCGCTGGACATCGGGAAAATCCTCCAGAGTCTGCCCCTGATTGGCATAAGGGACCACCCATGGCCAGATCGCCATATCGGCGATGGAATAGGAACCTGCCACCCAATCGCGGCCGGCCAATTGCCGGTCGAGCACGCCGTACAGGCGGTTGACCTCGCTGGTATAGCGCTTGACCCCATATTCCAGCTTGACAGGGTCGGGTTCGATCATTGGTGCATATTGGCGGAAATGATGCGTTTGGCCAGCCATCGGGCCGAGACCGCCCATTTGCCAGAACAGCCATTGATCGATGGCTACGGCCTCGCGCGGGCCGGATCCGTAGAACTTCCCGGTCTTGCGGGCCAGATATTGCAATATGGCTCCCGATTCGAAGATCGACAGCGGCGCATTGTCAGGGCCCGCATGATCTACCAGCGCCGGCATCCGGTTATTGGGGCTGATTGCAAGGAATTCCGGGGCGAATTGCTCCCCCTTGCCGATATTGACCGGCTTGAGCGTGTAGGGCAGGCCCATTTCCTCGAGCGCGATGGTGACCTTCCATCCATTGGGCGTTGGCCAATAATAGAGGTCAAGGCTCGGGGAGGGGGTGTTGGCATCCATGGGAGGTGACCTTTGATGACGGGCAGCATGAAGCCGCTCAATATCGGCGCGCGCAGGCTGTTCTGCTATGGGTGGCGGGAGACTGGCAGATCGGGCCGGGCGCGTCCATCCCGCGAATGTATCGGGGGAGTGCAGCAATGAAACGGAGAGCGGAGGCCCCGACGCAAAACTGGCGGCAGCTGCGCGGGCTGGCACTGGCGGCGGATCCGGATCGCGCTTTGGCCGCAGGATTTGCACCGCGCGAAGCCGCATCCCTTCTTTGGGCGGTGATCCTGTTCGAGGCGGAATTGCGCCGTGCCATCGAGCGGGTTCCTGCCCCGTTTGCCGGGGCCATACGCCTCCAATGGCGGCGCGAATGGGTCGATTCCTGTTGCCAAACGGGCGAGGATGCCGACACCCGGGTCGATGCGTATGCACCGCCGGATCTGGCCGCGCTTTCGGCATTGTTTGCGCGCGAACCGGCGGGCAGATCCGCCGCACTCGCCCTGATCGCGTGGCACGAGGACCGGCTCGATCCGATTCTCTTTTCCGATGAAATGACATTTTTGACCCAGATGCGGTATCTGGCCGGTCAGCGGATGCGTCTGTGCGCAGCCGCGCTCAATCATTCGGCCTGGCAGCCGGGAAGCGGGCTCCTTGACCTGGCGACTGCCGGCGTGGCCCTGGAATGGCTTCGGTGGGCCCGCCGGCCCTTGTGGCCGGGCTTCGGAACTTCAAGGGGATTGACAGAGACCGGGGCGGGTGTTTTGCGCCCGATCAGTGACATTGAGAGACTGGCACTGGTCCTTGGTGCAGAATGGAAGCGTGCGCGAACAGGGCTCGACCATGCTGCCATTCCGGTGGCCGTGCTGCCAGCACTGGCTTCTCTGGCGCTTGACGGATGCCAGGCACGTTTTCGGGCGCGGGAACGCGGAACAAGCGTCGTCGCACATCCTTTCCCGCTGCGGAGCCGGCTTGCGATCCTGCGGGTAATGATGCTCGGGCGCGTTTGATGTCCCGTGCAGGTGGCCTTGATTAAGCAGATCTTCAGCGACATGGGGTAAGAGGACTTTCGGGTATCCTTGCAGGTTGAAGCGATGTGCCTCGAGCATTTTCAAAGAACGCCAAGCCTAACTTCGGATTAGAAAATGCTCAGAATCAATAATCTGGAGCGCGTTCGGGCGAAAAACCGGACTCCACTTTATTCTGAACGCGCTCCGGCCCGAACCCACCCGATCGGAAGCACGATTGTTCGTGCGTACTATGCCACAGAGATGCCATGAAGCGGTTCCGGCTTTTCAAAACTCTGGGCGGAAAAATTATCGGCCTCGTCATTGGCGTTTCGTCGATTTCTTTGGCGATTGCCTGTGCGTGGTTTCTGATTGTCGATCTTCGGCGCCAAAGTGACGAGCTCAAACTCGCCAAGGCCAGCATCGCTGAATTGATGGCCCGGACGGTGGCTGGACCGGTCGTGTTCCGTGATTCTGATGCGGTCACCGACAGCCTGACCGTGTTTTCGGCCACATCCGATGTTCTGGCGGCGATCGTGGCGACCGATGACGGTGTGCTGGCCAGTTTTCGCAACCAGCGCTTCAAAAAGTCGCTGACCATCGATTACGGCAGTGTCATCACGGGCAACCGCATCGTCGATCTCGGGGATTCCATAGTGGTGGTGATCACCCCGATCCGGGTCGAACCTGATCTCGTGGGTGAATTGCACCTGTTTTATTCGACCCGTGGGTTGCACGAAAAGCGCGCGGGATTTCTGCTGGTTGCCGCGCAGATATTTGCGGCGGCGATTTTCGCGTCCCTGCTGGCGGCGGCGCATCTTCACCGGGGGGTGACTGCTCCGATCGCGCGGCTGAGCGATGCAATGAGTCTGATCCGCCAGCAGAAGGATTACAGCCAGCGCGTGCCAGGCGGTAGCTCGGGCGACGAGATTGGTGCCCTCATCCAAAGCTTTAATGCCATGCTGTCGGAAATCCGGCAGCGCGATGCCCATCTCGAAAAAGCCGTCGCCGAACTGGTGATCGCGCGTGACGCCGCCGAGGAAGCCAGCGTCGCAAAAACCCTGTTCCTCGCCAATATGAGCCATGAATTGCGCACCCCGCTCAATGCGGTCATCGGCTATTCGGAAATCCTGATCGAGGAAAATCAGGCGATCATGTCCAAAGACGGACTTGATGATCTCGAGCGTATTCGATCTGCAGGACAGCATTTGCTGCAATTGATCAATGAAGTGCTCGATCTTTCGAAGATCGATGCCGGGCGGATGCAGCTCGATTTGCATCCGGTCGATGCCGAGGCGCTGGTCCATCAATGCTTCGATCATGTCAGACCGGCAGCCGGGCAAAACGGCAATCGCCTGCGGGTGGAAGTTGTAGATGGGCCGATCAGCTTGCGCACCGATCCTCTGAGACTACGCCAATGCGTGCTGAATCTGTTGAGCAATGCGGTCAAATTCACCACAGACGGGGATGTCTCGGTTTTGGTCCGGCGGAACCCGGACCAGCCGGACCTCGTTTCCTTCGCCGTGCGCGACACCGGCATCGGGATTTCGCCTGAGCAATTGGCGAGCCTGTTCCAGCCTTTTGTTCAAGGCGATGCTGAGACGACGCGCAAATATGGTGGAACGGGCCTCGGCCTTGCGATTACGCGGCGTTTTGCGCAATTGCTGGGGGGAGAGGTGGCCGTCGACAGCGAAGCCGGACGGGGCTCTGAATTCGTGCTGACCATCCGCTCTCATCCCCAACCGGCTGAGGCGGCCTTGTTCAAGGACGATGATTTTTCCGACACCGGTACCGAGCCGCCATTGTTTCGCGAGGATGATGCCGAAGACTGGCAGGAAAATGCCGCCTGACCAGCGGTGATTTCCACCGGCATGGCCGAACGATACCGGGCAGCGCAGGACCATGACCAGGGTGTCGGGATCATCGGATATGAATCCGGCGGCCAATGGTGGGCGCGACAGGGATTGAACCTGTGACCCCTTCGGTGTGAACGAAGTGCTCTCCCGCTGAGCTACGCGCCCGGGTCGCGTGCCGGATCCAACCGGCAGGCCCGTCACCGCTCACGCAAGAGCGGTGGAAGGCGGGTGCAATAGCCAAAAGGCCGCGCCCTGACAAGCGACAATCGCCGCTGTGCTGATGTGCTCCGATTGACCGTCCCGGGCAAATGGGGTATCCGCCCGGTCCTGATCGGAACGGGACAGCACGCCACGCGCGGCCGCCCCTCGCTCAGCCCAGGTGGCGGAATTGGTAGACGCACTAGTTTCAGGTACTAGCGCCGCGAGGCGTGCTGGTTCGAGTCCAGTCCTGGGCACCATTGCTTGATTTTGCCGGGTTTTTTAGCCTGGATCGCGCTGGATCAAACCGCCTCAAATCAACTCCGGGCAGCAGATATTCAACGGTTTTTTGATGCGCGCTGCGAGGCCCGACCGGATCGGGCTGGACCAGGCGGGATTTATTGTTTTTCGGGTATTCCAGCGATTTGTGGTATTTTTGTTGGTATCGGCCGGGTGGCCGATCCCGATACCAACAAAGAGCAAAAATTGAAGCTCACTGACCTTAAATATCGCAAAGTTTCAATTACTTCCGCACGCCAAAAGCTCGCGGCCAGTGCGCCATGAAATGGGTGGGCTTTACCTGTATGTCGGCGTCAACGGCTCGAAATTGTGGCGGATGGCGTATCGTTTCGGCGGCAGGCAGAAGACATTGTCTTTCGGCCCCTGTCCCCAGATTGACCTGCCACGGGATTTTTCCTCCATCTGCGACGAGAGTCCGGCCCATTGAGAGGACGGACGATGAAGAAATCAAATCGGACAGAAGAGCGGATCCTTGGCATCCTGCGGGAGCATGACGCAGGCGCGAAATGTGCCGATCTCTGCCGCAAGCACGGCATGTCGGAGGGCACGTTCTATGCGTGGAAGGCGAAGTATTCCGGGATGACGGTGTCGGATTCCAAGCGGCTGAAGGCGCTGGAGGATGAGAACGCAAAGCTGAAGCGGCTCTTGGCCGAGCAGATACTCAACATAGGGGCGATGAAGGAACTTCTGTCAAAAAATGGTGACGCCCGCCGCGAAGCGCGAGGCTGTCGCGCATCTGAAGGCCCATCTCGGGCTTTCGGAGCGGCGGGCGTGCCAAATTGCCGGGGCGGATCGGAAGACCATCCGCTACCAGTCACGACGCGCGCCTGACACGGCGCTGCGAGAGCGATTGCGTGATCTGGCCAATGAACGGCGCCGGTTCGGATATCGGCGGCTGTTCGTTCTCCTGCGCCGTGAAGGGGAACCTGCCGGGATCAACCGCATCTACCGGCTCTACATCGAGGAAGGGTTGACCAAACGTAAACGCAAAGCGCGTCGCAAGGCCATCGGCACCAGAGCCCCGATCTTGATCGAAGCGCGCGCCAATGCCCGCTGGTCGTTGGATTTCGTGCAGGACCAGTTCGCCTGCGGGCGGCGCTTCCGGGTGTTGAACGTGGTGGACGATGTCACGCGTGAATGCCTCGCTGCGATAGCTGACACCTCTATCTCGGGCCGCCGCGTGGCCCGCGAGTGGGCAGCGCGGATCAAACGCCGCAGCAAACCCGGCATTATCGTAAGCGATAACGGCACCGAACGAACCTCGAACGCGATCCTGAAGTGGTGCGTCTCGCCAGCGGTCGAATGGCACTCCATCGCATCAGGTAAGCCGATGCAAAACGGCTTTGTCGAGAGTTTCAACGGTCGGATGCGAGACGAGTTCCTGAACGAAACACTGTTCCGCAACCTCACCCATGCCCGCGATCTGATCGCGGCCTGGGTCACCGACTACAACACCGCAAGGCCCCATTCGGCCCTCCCTCAACGCTCCACCAAGAGAATTGGGCGCGTCAGCAAAGATAGGCGGGGCCTTGCCCTGAAAATAGGGTATTTTCGGGTACAATCGGGTATCCGGCGCGTCCGCCAGGGCGTAAACGCGGTATGAAATTATCACACCGCGTGCTATATTGGGATGAAGGAGTGAGCCCATGAGCACCGAAAAACGCACCATCAGCCTGCCTGCCGATCAGGCGTCTTTCATCGACGCCAAGGTGGCCGCGGGCGATTACGCCACAGCGAGCGAGGTCATCCGGGCTGGTCTTCGTGCTCTCAAGGAACGCGATGACGCCGTCGAGCGCTGGCTGAAAGGCGAAGTGGCGGCAACCTATGACGCCATGAAGGCGGACCCCACACGCGGCGTCGCCGTCGATGACGTGTTCGCCGTCGTGCACGCCCATCACGCCGGCAGGATGAAAGACTGTTCGTGAAACGTCGCAAGGTCATCCTGTCGCCCGAAGCGCAGGGCGATCTTCTGGCATTGTATGATTATATCGCCAACGCCGCGTCACCCGTGGTGGCGCAACGCTATCTAGCTGTGGGCTTTCAACAGGTTGTACCAGCCGCGCGATCTGCCCGATGAGTTCGCGGCAGTGACGCTTCGTCCAACGGACGGAGTAACCCTTTGTTCTCATGGAGGCATTTTTGCGCTTGGCTAGCGATCGTCAAGGATTTACCGCTATGCGGCGCGCCTTCGGCGCGTCCGTGACTATCGCTATCCAGGCGCTATCGTTCTACCATGAAAACAATGTCTTAGCCTAACAATGAGGCGTTGCAGGTCTTGCGTCGGCGCTGTTTCAGTTCGGTTTTTCACCGGATTTCAGCTATTTGGCGGGCCGGGACAACCTATTGAAAGCCCACATCTAGCGCGCGTTGAAGCCTATATTCGTGGCTTCGAACACACTGCGGAGCGGGGCACGATGCGCGATGATGTGCGTCCTGGCCTTCGCATAGTGGGGTTTGAGCGCCGCATCACCATCGCCTTCACCGCCACGGAAGCAGAGGTGACCATCCTTCGCCTCTTCTTTGGCGGGCAGGATTGGGGACGCGCATTCGACGACGCTTAGGCCCGCCTGCGCTCGCAGCTACACCAAAAACCTTCCGGTTTTCGGGTGCAGTCGCGCCTCGAATAGGACCGCGAGGCTATCCGCCGCGCCACGTCCCTCAAGGGTAAAGCGCGTCCCGCGCCTTGCGGCGGATGGGATGCACGCGCTGGCGAATTTTCAAATTGAAAATGCTTAGATTCAATTAGTTGGACCGCTTTCAGTCGGAAAACCGGCTTCCACTTTTCCTGAAAGCGGTCTTGGCGCTGGCTCCGAAAACCATTCCGTTACCACTCTTGCTTGGAGCCATCGCGCGGTTTGTGTTCTCTGGCCGAACCATCCTTGGCCCAGGATTCTGGCGCCGCGCGGGCACGGTCTTTCCTTGGCGATGGGATGCCATTCAGGCGGCTGATATCTTTGCCCGGCGCCCTGGCGATCTCATGTGCTGGCTTCAAGCGCGCGGGCTTCGACCGGCCTGCGCTTGCGCACTGTTTCCTGCCGGCGAACGAGGTCGGCTCGCTCGTTGTGCCCCGCCGCGGCCGGTCAGCAAGTTCAGGGCACGCAGCCGCTGGCGGCAAAACGACAGCCTTAGCCGGCTTGCGCGTTTCTTCGCCAGCAGCAGCAGCAGCAGCAGCGAAGGAGGCTGCAATGGGCTCGGCTGCAACGGGCTCGTGGTCCATGATCGGGGGCATAACCATTTTGATGTTTCACCTGACGCCCTCAAGGCGATCTACACGGCGGTGGATGCCGGTGCGGCCGAGCAGGCCTTGGCTGAATTCGAGGACAGCGATCTGGCCAAACGATACCCGGCGATCGCGCCAAGCTGGCGGCGGGCCTGGAACGAGGTCAGTCCGTTCCTCGATTATCCGCCCGAGGTCCGCAAACTGATCTACACCACGAACGCCATCGATGCCTTGAACTCGAAGATCAGACGGGCCGTCCGCACCCGGGGCCATTTCCCCAGCGACGATGCGGCGGCGAAATTGATCTATCTGGCGCTTAATGCTACGTCCACCGAATGGAAGCGCTCGGTGCGCGAATGGCACGCCGTCAGAGGCCAGCTCGCCATCATGTTCGAGGGCCGCTTCCCAATAGCCTGACCAACGACGGCAGAGCACAAAATTTCAGACAGTCTCTCCGCGCCCCGGCCCGTCGATCAACCGTCTCGCCTGGGACAAAAAGAAAGGCGGAAAAAGTTTCTTTTTCTAGCTAAACGCGGTCCGAAGAAGTAAGGCAGGTCACAACACGTCGCGTTCGGAGCCTAAACCGGATCTCTTGCCGCTACATTCGGAAGCGCTATAGTCCATTGATTACTGGGGAGAGCTAATGGCCGCCGGAGAAGGGCTTTCCGCCTTCATTTCCTACCGCCGTCGCGACGTTTACGACCCGGTTTCGTCCACGGCTGAGACCGATAAAGAGGCTGTCCGAGCTTTAGCCGAGAAAATTCGCTCCATCCTTGAGGGGCTCGGGTTTGAAGAAGTCTTCCTCGACACTGATACCATGCAGTTTGGCGACCACTATGAGGCCAAAATCCATTCAGCGATTAAGAACTGCGACCTCTTCGTACCTTTGATTGGACGCGCTTGGTTGGAGATCTGCGAGCAGCGCGCTGTTAATGGGGAGGACGATTTTGTTTTGCGCGAAATACATGCCGCGGTCCGATATGAAAAGGAAATCGTTCCGATCCTAGTGGCGGGTGCTCGCATGCCCGAGCCTTCCGACTTGCCTGAAGAGATCCGAACGCTGCATTTCAAGCACGCCCTCTCCATATCACCTGAGGACACAAACGAAAGTGTTTCGCGGCTGTTGTCGAACAAAGTCGAGTCCTTGAGCGCGCGTCAGCGACTGGGTAGGCGCTGGACCTACGGCTACGCGCTGCTTGCTTTGGCGATTTACTACTTTGCTGCATTTGAGCCCAATCGCGTCGGGCTTGATGAGTACGGAGCCGACGCTTGGATCGGCATGGCCACACGTTGGAGCGGCTTATTCGTTTGGCCGCTGGTCTTCCTGCCGTTCGCGCTTGTTGCTCTTTATCGCCCCATGCAGATCTTGATCGAAGGAGTGATGAATGCGACCCGCTTGAGTGACGTATTGTCAAACCTTACGCCGCTTATTTTTGGTTGCATCATCGCTGGCCTCGGCCTGTCTCTAGAGATTTACAGTCCCGAGCAGGTGCCTTGGACCGTGCATCCCGTGTTCGCGATGGAATCAGGTGCGTTGGATTGTGGGCCGTCTCGCGTTGGGAGCTATGCGAATGCAGAGCTCAAGGCAGTCGTTGCTTACGGCTCTGGCGGAGACCTTCAGTCGCGCCAGGAGGCACCGTTCTGGCTAACAAACAAATGTTGGCCGAACGCTCTATTCTACCTGACAGATGAGCGCTTGGTTATTAGCGATGCCTACAGGCGCGAGCGACCCAAGGTGCATCAAGCCTTCATGCGTGTCTTGAATACTAAGCATTTGGAGCAAAACGGGGTACCTTACTCAAGGACCTTTTGGGCTTACCTGGTCTCGTTTTCTATCCTTGCTCTGCTTGGCGCTGTGGGCGCGGCAATGGCTGCTTTCTTTGTGGTTGCTAGTATTCGCGGTCGAGATCAGTACGTGGAGTATCGATTGCCTAGCGAAGACGCATACTTAAGTCTCACCTACGCATTTGTGTCTCTGATGTTCTGGGTCCCGTTCAGAATGGTGACGAATTACACCAAAAAGCGCTATTACTGTGCGGACGTGGAGGCCTGCGCACTCGATCCAAGCGTTTTCCTGACTGACTTCGTTATCGGCAGCATTTTTTTCATCGGCTATGCTTGCATGGCGATCGGTCTGATCGTGAAGCATAGGCGTGTAGCGTTAGGTTTGTTGAGCGCTGTATCCGTATCGGCAATCGTGGCGCTCTCCTACCTAGTCTACACCTATGGAGATCGGATCTCCGCTTTGGCGGGCGATTGGCGATTGTATGTTGCCGTGTCAATTCCGTCGATCATGCTCCTCTTACTGCTCGGATATCAGTTCCATCCGGCGATAGTTCGATTTAACGATTTCAAAAAAGAGTTCCGAGGCAGGCTTGGGGGAAGGTGGCGGTGATGTGGCGTAGCTTGCTTCTCTGCATGGCGTTGGCGCTTGGTTCGTGTGTTGGCGCGCGCGGTGTTGCGGTCACTAGGTTGCCTGAGGCGGACATTGGCAGCGCCGCCGAGAACCTGAGTTCGGCGATCCAGATTCAGACTGTCTCAACGGACGAACCCGATGGCCGCGATGACAGCGCGCTTGCAGAGTTTCGATCATTCCTAGCGCGAACGTATCCAAACGTTGCATCGACGCTCGAAGTCGAAGTCACTCCGGAGGGAGCGTTACTGTACTCGTGGCAGGGCACGGATGTATCGCTGCCGCCATTCCTGTTGCTTGCACATCAGGATGTGGTGCCCGCTCAGGCTGACGGTTGGCGGTATGCGCCGTTTGCTGGAGAGATCGCTGATAGGTTCGTTTGGGGGCGTGGTGCGCTCGACATGAAGGGGCAGCTCATTGGTATGTTCGAAGCGATGGAGCGGCTTATACAAAGTGGTTTTTCTCCGCGTCGGACGTTTTTCATAGGCTTGGGGTCGGACGAAGAAGGCGCGGGCGGAGGAGCGCAATCGATAGCGCGGTATCTCGCAGAGCGGAGCGTACGGCTGGAGTTTGTGTTGGACGAGGGCCCGATGGCGCTCTCGCCGTTTTCTCTCACCGGTCGCCCCGCCATCTTTATTGGCGTGGCTGAAAAGGGGTATGGGACTGTCGTACTAGCGGCTGAAGACGCCGGTGGACATTCGGCTGTGCCCCCCGAGGATCCGGCGATAGAGCGGCTCGCGCGCGCTGTGATCGCGGTTCGCGGAATTGATTTCGGCGGGCGAGTCGATGGTGTGACGCGCCATACCCTTGAAGCTTTGGCGGCGGACATGCTCGGGGCAAGAAGGTGGGCTGTCGAGAATCTATGGCTGATGGAGCCGATCGTTCGCTCGTCGTTATTGGGAAATGCAGGAGCGGTCGCGCTATTGCGCACAACAGTAGCGCCGACGATGTTGACAGGATCTGACAAGGAAAATGTCTTGCCGGCGCGCGCGACAGCAACGTTGAATGTTCGACTGCACCCAAGAAACACGCCAGACGAAGTAATCGATCGCATCGCCGATGTTGTTGGTCCGCTGAGAGTTTCCGCGCAGTGGTCTCAGGTTCCGACGGCAGCCAGCCGTGTCTCTGCCACGGATACACGTGCCTACGGCTTGATATCCGCTACAGCTCGGAGGTTTTTCGATGGTGAGGTCGCAGTCGCTCCTGCGTTGGTGTTTGGGGCAACGGACGCGCGCTTCTTTGCCGATATTGCCGACGACGTTTATCGCTTTCAACCTTTCATCCTCACGGAGGAAGAACTGGCTACGGTTCACGGCACAAATGAGAGGATTAGTTTTGATAATCTCAGCCGCGGTATTCAATTTTACAGTGAATTCATCTCTGGGGCTGCGGGTTCCTAGGTGGTCGACATTGCTGGGTCGAGAATGTTGCGAGTCTAGGAGTCGGTGGTTCGTCAGCCTTGCTCATGGGAATATCGAAAATTTCGTGTGAGGGGTTTCATGCTGCGATTTAAGGAGATATCGCATGGCCCGCCGCAAAGCCCCTATGATGCCGGACGCAATTCTCGACCAATTGCTTGACGGCCTGGACGCCAAGGACGCCTTTGGGCGCAATGGCCTGCTCGACGCGTTGAAGAAAGCGCTGGCCGAGCGGGCGCTGGGCGCGGAGATGGACCACCATCTTAGCCCGTCTTATGCGCCGGAGGCTTAAAATAGGTATGACAAACGTAGCTTAACCGTCTGAATTCGAGTATGATTTGGTTGTCTACGACCACATCACCCGCGTATTCGGAGGCGCCACGTTCGCCATGACTGACGATACCGATCTTCCGTTCGATTTGCCAAGTGTCAGCCGCAAGAAAGTGAGCGCGGCCTTCGACGGCGGGCGTATTAGTTCCGACGGCGGGGTGATGCTGCTGGCGCAAGCCGACAAGCGTCTTGGACTGATCGATCGACTTGCGGCGTTGATCGCCGATCCGCGCGACCAGACCCGTACGGTTCATTCGCTCGCCTCGATCCTGCGCGCGCGCGTGTTTGCGATCGCGCAAGGCTATGAGGATGGCAACGATCTCGATGCCTTGCGCTGCGATCCCGCGTTCAAGCTCGCGTGCGGACGCCTGCCCGACAGCGGCGCCGATCTGTGTTCGCAGCCGACCGTATCGCGTTGGGAAAACGCGCCGACAATGCGCGAAATCGCGGCCTTGACCGCGGCTTTGGTCGACGCCTATTGCGCCAGCTTTCCCGCGCCGCCCACGGCGGTGACGCTCGACATCGACGACACCGTCGATGTCGCCCATGGCCATCAGCAGATGTCGCTGTTCAACGCACACGAGGACGAACGCTGCTTCAAGCCGATCCACGTTTATGATGTCGCCACCGGCCGCCCTGTGGTCATTATCCTGCGTCCAGGCAAGACGCCTTCGGGCAAGGAAGTCCGCGGCTGGCTGCGCCGGATTGTGCGCCAGATCCGCACGCACTGGCCGACTGTCCGTCGTCAAAGTTTTTGGGCCAAGGTGGATATCAAAATAGCGGAGAGTTTGGCCTCGATTGTGGTTGATATTAAGCGGCTTGTTTTTGGAATTGCAAGCGTCGGTTTTGCAGGGTCTGGATTT
>JAKFWO010000034.1 GCA_021731815.1 Hyphomonadaceae bacterium
GAAACGAGCCCCCGCATGAATCCGGCACATCCAGAATCCTCCCTGTCGGCCGAATCGATCTCAGCCGAGGCCGGTGACGATCCCCATTTGCAGCCGGTGACGCTCGCCGAGATCGAGGAAGCGGCGCTCCGCATCAAGGGCCTGATCGAGCGGACGCCGCTGCGCCGCTCGCGCACGCTGTCGGACATCACCGGGGCCGATGTCTGGCTGAAATTCGAGAATCTGCAATTCACCGCGAGCTTCAAGGAACGCGGCGCGCTCAACAAATTGCTGCAATTGACCCAGGCCGAGCGTGAGGCCGGCGTGCTGGCAGTGTCGGCCGGCAATCATGCCCAGGGCGTGGCCTATCACGCCGCGCGGCTGAAAATTCCGGCCACCATCGTCATGCCGATGGGCACGCCCTTTGTGAAGATCCAGCGCACCCGCAATCACGGCGCGCGCGTGCTGCTGGCGGGCGAGAATTTTTCCGACGCTACCGACCACGCGTTTGCCCTTCAGGCCAAGGAGGGGCTGACCTTCGTCCATCCCTATGACGACCGGGCGATCATTGCGGGCCAGGGCACGCTGGCGCTGGAAATGCTGGATGACGGCCCGGAATTCGACATCCTCGCCATTCCGGTGGGGGGCGGCGGGCTGATTTCGGGCATCGCCACGGCCGCGAAAGCCCGCCAGCCGGGCATTTCGGTGATCGGGGTGGAGGCGCGGATGTATCCCTCGCTCTATTCCGAGTTGCGGGGCGAGGAATCCCATTGCGGCGGTGCAACCATCGCCGAGGGCATCGCCGTCAAGCGCATCGGGCGTCTGCCGCTCGCCATCGCCCGGCGGCTGGTCGATGACACGCTGCTGGTGGACGAGCCCGATCTCGAACGCGCGGTGAGCCTGCTCGTCAATGTCGAGAAAACGGTGGCCGAGGGTGCGGGCGCGGCGGGGCTGGCGGCCCTGCTCGCCCATCCCGGCAGGTTCCAGGGCCGCCGGGTGGGGCTGGTTTTGTGCGGAGGCAATATTGACAGCCGGCTGCTCGCCTCCGTTCTCATGCGCGAGCTGGTGCGCGAGAACCGCATCGTTCTCCTGAAAATGGTGGGCGATGACCGGCCCGGAATGCTGGCCAAAATCGCGGCGATCATCGGCCAGTGCGAGGGCAATATCATCGAGGTCGCCCATAACCGCCTCGCGCTCGACGTGCCGGCCAAGGGGGCGGAATTCGACATCCTTGTCGAGACCCGCGACGCCCAGCACACCCAGGAGATCACCGACCGCCTGCGCGAGGCCGGCTATCCGCCCCGCCGCGGGCATATGTAGGATCCGGTTACAGGGTCCGGGTGCGCGATTGGGCGCGCCTTGCCCGGCTGAGATCCCGACGGCATTTTGCACGGGCGAAGCGGGCTTTCGGCGGGTCCCGATCACGGCTAGAATCGCCCGGTCTTTTCAGATCGGCCTTTTCAGATCGGGCTTTTCAAATCAGGCTTTTCAAATCAGGCTTTTCAAATCAGGCTTTTCAAATCAGGGGGGAACATGAACCAGGCCTATGTCTATCTCGGTCTCAGCGGCGTGCTGACCGCTTTGTTGTGGCTGCCTTATGTGGCCGCCCGCCTCTTCACCTGGGGGCTGCCGGCGCTGCTCAAAAACTACACCGGCGATTTTCCCGCCAGCGAGCCCAGGGCCCCGCTTTGGGCCGAGCGCGCCAAACGCGCCCATCTCAATATGGTCGAGACCATGCCCGCTTTCATCGCGGTGGTGGCGACGGCCGGCTTTTATACCGATGAACTCGTCGGCAATCAGGTCGGTCACTGGGCGATGATCTTCTTTTTTGCCCGCGTGGCGCATGCCGTTATTTACTGGTTTGGCATCCCCTTTCTGCGCACGCCGGCCTATCTGGTGTCGTGGGTGTCGATCCTGGTGATCGGCTGGCTCGCGCTCAAGCCGGCGCTCCTCGAGCAGGGCTTGTTCTGAGGGTATTCAGTCCGGGAAGCCCGGTTTTGAAAAACTGGATTTCAAAACCGGGCTTCACGCCCGCCCGCTCATTTCCCACCCGGTCACCCCCCATTTTGGCGCCAAAGGATGGCGATCGCAGTCAGGGCAAGGAACAGCCCGAACGCCCGGCGCAAGAGCAGGCGGTGCATGCGGTGGGCGAGCCGCGCACCAAAAGGTGCCGTGAGCGCGGCCAGCACACCCATCAGCACCAGTCCCGGCAGATTGACAAAGCCGAGCGACCCCCATGGTCGGCCGGACAAGCCCCAGCCGAACAGGGCAAAGCCCGCCGCCGCCGGCAGGCCGATCGCCATGCCGAAGCCAGCGGCCGTCGCGATCGCCTGATGGATCGGCCGCCCGCACAGGGTCATGAGCATGGAGCCCATGGCCCCCCCGCCCACGCCCATCAGCGCCGAGAGCGCGCCGATCAGCCCGCCGGTCAGCCAGCGCGCAAAGCCTTTCGGCAGATCGGCCGCAATGCGCCAATTCTCCCCGCCCAGCATGAAGGTCAGCGACACCGCGCCGGCGGCCAGCGCATAGATCCATGCGAGGCCGTGATCGCTGGCAAAGCCCGCAGCGATTGCCCCCAGCGCCGCCCCGCTGGCGACGATCGGGGTCCAGGCCCTGAGCACTTCCTCATCCACCGCCTTATGGGCACGGTGGGCGGCGAGCGAGCGCCAGGCGGTCGCCGCGATGATCGCAAGCGACGTGCCGATGGCGGTATGGAGATTGCCCGCCGCATCTGGTGCCAGGGTCTCGAAGGCGAAGAACAATGCCGGCACGATGACCGTGCCGCCGCCGATCCCGAACAGGCCGGCCGCCAGACCAGAGGCGAGCCCCGCCGCGGCGAGCATGGCCGCCAGTGTCAGGAATGGCGTGATCTGGTCCAATCGGGCTCGCCTCTCCTCATCGCGCAGGCCATCCGCCCGTCCGGGGCCGGAATTGCTTCCTCAACTCAGGCCCGAGGCGAGGCTCGCCGGGAAAAAGGGCGAGAAGCCATAATGCCGGATCCAGCGCGGGTCACCGGCGAAAAAATCCCGCAGATCGGACATGCCATATTTCAGCATGGCGAGCCGGTCGATCCCGATGCCGAAGGCAAAGCCCTGCCAGATCTCCGGATCGATACCGCAATTGCGCAGCACATTGGCATGGACCATGCCCGAGCCGAGGATTTCCAGCCAATCCTCCCCCTCGCCGATGCGGATCTGTCCGCCCGAGCGGTCGCAGCCGATATCCATCTCGGCCGAGGGTTCGGTGAAGGGGAAATAATGCGGCCGGAAGCGGACGCGAACGTCATCCACCTCGAAAAAGGCGCGGCAGAAATCCATCAGACAGCCCTTGAGATGCCCCATATGGGTCTCACGGTCGATGACCAGCCCCTCGATCTGATGGAACATCGGGGTGTGGGTCTGGTCGCTGTCGCAGCGATAGGTCCGGCCCATGGCAATGATCCGGATCGGCGGTTCTTGCGCCAGCATGGTCCGCACCTGCACCGGGCTCGTATGGGTGCGCAGCAATTTGCGCGTGCCATCCGGCCCCGGCGGGAAGAAAAACGTGTCGTGCATTTCCCGCGCCGGATGGCCTTCGGGGAAATTCAGCGCGGTGAAATTGTTGAAATCCGTTTCGATATCCGGTCCTTCGGCGAGGACGAAGCCCATCTCGGCAAAGATGGCGGCCGCTTCCTCCATCACCTGGGAGACCGGATGCACTGCCCCGCGGCGCGAAGGCGCGGCCGGCAGAGTGAGGTCGAGCCGCTCGCTCGCCAGACGTGCATCGAGCGCGGCCTCGTGAAAGGCCTCGCGGCGCGCGGCGATGCTGGCAGCGACCTCGTCCTTCAGGGCATTGAGCGCGGGGCCCATCACCTGACGCTCGGCCGGGTTCATCGCGCCCAGCCCGCGCATCAGAAGCGAGATGGAGCCGGTCTTGCCGAGCACAGCCACGCGCACGGCCTCGAGCCCCGCTTCATCGGGTGCCGCCGCAATCTCCGCCAGCACGCGGGTCTTCAACGCTTGCGCTTCCGCCGCCGCCTGCATGGGTGTGCCGATCCGTTCAAACTCAGGCGAGCGCCGTCCGGGCCCGTGCCACCAGGGCGGCAAAGGAGGCGGGCGTATTGATCGCCATTTCGGCCATCACCTTGCGGTCGAGCGTCACGCCCGCCTTGACCAGCCCGCCGATGAAGCGGGAATAGGTCAGGCTGTCATCGACCATGCGCACGGCGGCATTGATCCGCTGGATCCACAAGGCGCGGAAATTGCGCTTCTTCTGCCGACGGTCGCGATAGGCATAAAGCCCGGCGCGCTCCACCGCGGCATTGGCGGTGCGGAAGGTGTTCTTCCGGCGCCCGTAATAGCCCTTGGCGAGCTTCAAAACCTTTTTGTGCCGCGCGCGCGCGGTCACGCCCCGTTTGATCCGAGCCATGTGTTATCTCCGCCTGTTCGCTTAATCGAGGCCATAGGGGGCCCAACGCTTGACCTTGTCAGCGTCGGGCTTGGCCAGTTCGGATGTACCCCGGTTCTGGCGGATATATTTGGCATTGTGGCTCATGAGCCGGTGGCGTTTGCCCGCCACCCCATGCATCACCTTGCCCGTCGCCGTGATCTTGAACCGCTTGGCGACGGATTTTTTCGTCTTCAGCTTCGGCATTTCGATCCTTTCGGGGGCGCGCCCCTCATCCGGGGTCCTGCCCCATTCATCGTGCATCAACCGCCAGAGGCATGCCTTGGGCCCGGCGATCGGAGCGCACGAAAAACCACATCCCGCTGTGAAAAGCAAGGCAGCAAATGCAAGCCGGGCGCGGGTTCCCCGCAAATGCCGCACCCCGGCCATCCCCGGCGAAGTCAGGAGCCGATCTCCTTGAGCCTGTACAACAGGGCCAGTGCCTCTTTCGGGGTCAGCGAATCGGGATCGATGACGAACAGCGCTTCGCGGAGCGGATCGGGCACCGGCGCTGGTTCCGCGCTCTCCCGCTCTGTCTCCCGGTCCGGGGGGCCGGAAGGAAGGTGCCCGGAAAAAAGGGGCAAAGGCGCGAGCAATTCCACCTTGCCGCTCGATTCGAGATCCGCAAGGATGTTGCGCGCGCGCAACAATGTGCTCTTCGGCATACCTGCGCGGCGGGCGGCCTCCACCCCATAGGAACGATCGGCCGGGCCCTTCTGGACTTCATGGAGGAACACCAGTTCCCCCTTCCATTCCCGGGCCTTGAGGCTGGCATTGGCCAGGGCCGGGAACCCTGCCGGGAAACCCGCAGCGGACCCGGCCGGCGCCCCCGCGCGCGCAATGTCCCCCGCCCCCGCCAGCGCCGTCAGCTCGTGATAATGTGTCGCAAAAATCCCGCGGCAGCGGTTGGTTTCATAGAGATGCTCGAGCACCGCCCAGGCGATGGCGAGCCCGTCATAGGTCGCCGTGCCGCGCCCCACTTCGTCGAGAATGACAAAAGAGCGCGGCCCCGCCTGTTGCAGGATGGCCGCCGTCTCCACCATCTCCACCATGAAGGTCGAACGCCCACCCGCGAGGTCATCGGCCGCCCCCACGCGCGAAAACACCCGGTCGACGAGGCCCGCGCGCATGGATTTGGCCGGAACAAAGGCCCCGGACTGCGCAAGAATGGCCAGAAGCGCGTTTTGTCGCAGAAAGGTCGATTTCCCGGCCATATTGGGGCCGGTGACGATCAACAAACGCGGATGGGCCTCGCCCGCCCCGTCAAGCGCGCAATCATTGGGCGTGAAACCGGTTCCCGAACGTCCCAAAGCGGCGGCAACCACCGGATGGCGCCCAGCCTCGATTTCCCACAGGGTGGAATCATCGAGCACCGGACGGATGCCATTCATCTCCTCGGCCCATTCCGCGAGCCCGCCGATGAAATCGACCAGCGCCATGGCATCGGCAGCGCCGGCCAGCTTTATTTCCTCGGCGCTCACCGCTGCGGTGAATTCCGCAAACAGATGGATTTCCCTCGCCAGCGCCTCGCCTTCGGCCCGCGCGATCGCCCGGTCGAGTTCGGCGAGTTCCGCGGTCGAGAACCGCACGCCCGATCCCATGGTCTGGCGGTGGAAGAAGCGCGCCGTGAAGGGTGCAGCCAGCAATGTTTCCGCCTGGCGGGCGCTGACCTCGATATAATAGCCGAGCACGGAATTATGCCGGATCTTCAGCGATGACAGCGCTGTCTCGGCACAATAGCGCGTATTGAGTTCAGCGATCACCCGGCGCGAATCGTCGCGCAAGGCCAGATGGGAATCGAGCGCGGGATCATAGCCCTTCTGGATGAAGCCACCCTCGCGCGCCAGAAAGGGTGGTTCGGGATGGATGGCGGCCGCCAGTTCCTGGGCGAGGCGTCCAAGCCCCGGATTGCGCGCGAATGAGAGCGCTCGCGCACATTTGGCGAGCACATCGGGCACGAGGTCGAGCCCCTCTTCCAGCAACAGGGCCGCCAGCACGTCTCCCGATGTCAAAGCCCGCTGAAGCGTGAGGAGATCGCGCGGCCCCCCTCGCCCGAGCGCCAGCCGCATGCGGGCGCGGGTCAGGTCAGGCGCGGCCTTCAATGCGCGGACGAGATCGGCGCGCAGACCGGGCCGCTCCAGAAGAAAGCCCACGCCATCATGGCGCTCGCGGATTTCCGCCAGATCCATCAGCGGCCGGCCGAGCGCCCGGCCGAGCAGCCGCGCCCCGGCGGCCGTCACCGTGCGATCGACCGCATGGATCAGCGAGCCCTTGCGCTCGCCGCGCAGATTGCGGTCGATTTCCAGAGATGCGCGTGTGGCGGCATCGATCGCCATGAACGAACCGTCGCGCCGCCGCCGCGGCGGGGTCAGGCGGGGCGTCATCCCGGCCTGGGTCAGCGCGATGTAATCGACGAGCATTCCAAGCGCCGCAAGCTCCGCCTTGCCGAAATCGCCAAATGCGCCCAGCGTTCCCGCCTCGAACAGATCGAGCAGACGGCGCTCCCCCGCCCGCGGATTGGCCTTGGCCGCCGAAAGCGGCACCAGCGCCGTCTGGCGCGCCGCGAGCAGGCGAAGGATCTCCTGCATCCCGGGCCGCGCGGACTCATTTTCGGCATAGAGTGCTTCCGACGGCGCAAAGGCCATGATCTCATGCATGAGATCCCCGGGTGCGAGCGCAATGCTTTCCAGCGCACCGGTGGAAATATCGGCCGCCGCGATCGCGACCTCCTTGCCGACAAAAGCGAAGGCCAGCAGCCAATTATGGGTGCGCGGTTCGAGCAGCGCATCCTCGGTCAGCGTGCCGGGGGTCACGATACGCACGACACCGCGCCGCACAATGCTCTTGGCTCCGCGCTTGCGGGCCTCGGCCGGGTCTTCCAATTGCTCGCACACCGCGATGCGGAAATCGGCGCGGATCAGGCGGGCGAGATAGGCATCGGCGGCATGAAAGGGCACGCCACACATCGGGATGGGTGCGCCGCGATATTCACCGCGCGCGGTCAGCGCGATGTCGAGCGCTGCCGCGGCTTTCTTCGCATCGTCAAAAAACAATTCGTAGAAATCGCCCATCCGGAAGAACAACAGGCAATCGGGATGCTTTTCCTTTTCAGCGAGATATTGCACCATCAGCGGCGATGGCGGGCTGGCACCCGCATGACCGGCTTCGGCCTCAATGGTCCCGGAAGTCAGGGCCGAGGATTCATTTTGTTCCCGCATGGACCCTGATTAACCGAGATCGCAGGCTTTTGCAGCCCCGGTTTCAGCCGGTCTCAGGACAATCGACCTTCGGGGTCACATCACCGCTCAGCCACGCGCCTGCCCGCCCGGAGCCGACAGCACCGCCTGGCCAAGCCTGTCCAGCGCCTCGCGCAGCACCGGATTGTCGACGGTGGCGAGCAATGCCGAAAGCCGCGCCCGCTCGGCGGCATTGATTGCAGGATTCGCCAGTGCCGGTTTCGGGGCATTCCCCGCGATCTGGCGCAGGCTCTTTTGGGCAAACGCGATTTTGGCGATGCTCCCGGTCCCCGCGAACAGATTGATGCGCTCGAGCAAGCGCGCGCTCTGATGCTGCAAGACCAAAGCTGCTGGCCCGGCCGCGGCCAGATGCAGCGTGCGGGCCCCCTTCTCGCCCGTGAGTTTTTCCGGCGCGCACAGGGTGGCAAGCTCGGGGCCCACGATCTCACGCCAGGCGGCGGCCAGTTCCGGAAGCTGAATCCCGCCTTTGGCCCGCTGCTCGCGCAGAACCGGTGCGAGGGCGGCCGCCGCCCGTCTTGCACCATAGCGCACCGCGCGGCCGCGATTTTCCGCGAGAATCGACAACGCTTCTGCCGCGGCAGAGGAAAAATAACGCATCTTCAGCCCCCAAGGCCCGGTGTCATTTGCCCCCGGGCGCGGCCATTCAGGCATGCTTCCGGAAGCCGGGTTTAAAAAATATTTGCAATCAACGACTTGTAGTGACCCCGCTGCCGTTCATGTGCCAGCGGGGCGACACTTCCATCCCGCCTCAGCGGGCTTAAGATCGGGTTAATGAGCGCCAATGATTCGCCCCAGCCCCTTCCCGCGATTTTCCACAAGATGTTGCGGTGGTATGACGGGAATGCCCGAGATCTGGTGTGGAGAACCTCTCCCGCCGCGCGGCGCGCCGGTCAGCGCCCGGATCCTTTCCGGGTGTGGATGTCGGAGATCATGCTCCAGCAGACCGGCGTGACCGTGGTCGGCCCGCGCTTTGCCCGGTTCCTGGCGCGTTTTCCGACGATCCACGCGCTGGCGGCCGCGCCACGCGATGACGTGGCCGCCGAATGGGCGGGGCTTGGATATTATGCGCGACTGCGCAATCTCCATGATTGCGCGCGAATCCTCGTTCGCGAGCGGGACGGGAATTTTCCTGAAGCCGTGCCGGAACTTCAGGCCCTGCCAGGCATCGGGCCCTATACGGCGCGCGCCATTGCAGCGATCGCCTTCGACGCGAAAGTGGTCCCCGCCGATGGCAATATTGCGCGGATCGTGGCGCGGCTTCAGGCCATTCGGGCGCAAACCCCCGCCGCGCGCCAGGCCCTGCTGCGTTGCGCCGAACAGCTCGCGCCCGGGCCCCGGCCGGGCGATTTCGCGCAGGGTCTGATGGATCTGGGGGCCGGGATCTGCACGCCGCGATCACCCGATTGCCAGGCCTGCCCGATCGCGGATGCATGCGCGGGCCGGCGGAGTGGCCGACCGGAGGATTTTCCTGGCCCCCTCCACCGCCCGAAAAAACCGCGACGCTTTGGCGCCTGTTTCATCATCCGGTGGTCGGAATACGGGAAGGAAATGCTTCTGCTGCGCCGACGCCCCGACAAGGGCCTGTTGGGCGGATTATGGACGGCTCCACTGACCGATTTCATGCCGGAATTCGAGCCGGATTCTCCGCCGGACTGGACAATGCTCGCGCCCATTCCGGCCATGTGGCAGGCCCACGGAAGCGTGCGCCATTCCTTCACCCATTTCGATCTTGAACTGGCGGTGTTCGAGGCCCGGCTGAGCACCCTCATCCCAGGCATCCCCGCCGGCGATGTCTGGATCAACGCCGGGGAGCTGGCTTCCATCGCCATGCCGCGCCTGATGCTGAAGGCGCTGGCTTTGGCCGGGCCGCCAGAGCCCGGAGATTCAGGGGCCCGGGGCCTCAGGCGGCGAGGACGCGCTCGACCTCGGCCACCAGATCCTTGAGGTGAAAGGGTTTGGACAATACCTTGGCGCTGCGCGGCGCGGGACTGCCCGAGGCCAGCGCCACCGCCGCAAATCCGGTGATGAACATGATCTTGACGGCGGGGTCGAGCTCGGCAGCGCGGCGGGCAAGCTCGATGCCATCGGTTCCGGGCATGACGATATCGGTGAGCACGAGGTCATAGGGCATACGCTGGAGCGCCTCGACCGCCTCATCGCCATCGCCGAAAGCATCGACCACATGGCCCGCCCGTTTCAGGGCATTGGTGAGAAACATCCGCAGACTCGGATCGTCCTCGGCAAGAAGAATGCGCACTTTCATGAGGATGCTCCGCCAGGTGCCGGTGCCGTCGAATGGCCGCACCGAATCCGTATCATATCCCTTATGGCCGCCAAAAGGGTGAGGAAAGACCTAACATGAAGAATAAATTCCTGCTCATCCGCGCCCGCGATAGGAAGGAACTCCCTGATCGGGTAACCACAGGCCGGGCGGCGGGGGGGCGGTCTGCCAGAACACATCGATGGGAATTCCCCCGCGTGGATACCAATAGCCACCGATCCGCAGCCAGGAGGGGTCGATCGCGGCGATGATCGCCTTGCCAATGTCAAGCGTGCATTCCTCGTGGAATGCGCCGTGATTACGAAAACTGCCGAGATAGAGCTTGAGGCTCTTGGATTCGACGATCCAGTCCCCGGGAACATAATCTATCACGAGATGGGCGAAATCGGGCTGGGCGGTGACCGGACAGAGCGAAGTGAATTCCGGCGCGACGAAACGCACGAGATACAGCGCATCCCTGTGGGGATTGGGGACATGTTCAAGCAACGCATCCTGCGGACGTTCGGGGGCCCGCACGGCCCGGCCCAATTGCCCGAGGCCTGCGGGAGCCGCCGGCGAGGGCTGGGCAGGTTCCGGCGCGGCGATTTCAGGAACGGCTGGTTCCGGAACGGCTGGTTCCGGAACGGCTGGTTCCGGGAAAACCGCTGCCAAAATGACCCTTTCCTGAAACACCGGATCCAGCGCGGGCAGCCCGGTTTTCGGCGGCACCTCGGGCAATAACAGATCGGGTGGCATTGCCGCCATTCCTGAACTCCTTCCTGATCCTGAACGCCTTGCTGATAATGGGTGTCTTGCTGATCCTGTACGCCTTGCTGATAATGGGTGACCGATTCCATGTCACGCCCGCACGCAGCAGGAAGATGGCGGAAACGCCGCGAATGGGACACAGATCGCCGCAGATCGCCGCCTGAAATATCGCACCCTGAAATTCCGTTCCCGGACCAGCACGCATGATTCCATCGCCTCCCGCGCCGCCGCCTTTCGTCACCGCCGGCAATCTCCTTCGGCTCGCGCCCCGCATCCGGCATGGCTTTTTCGGCCGGGCCGGCGGGGTGAGCACCGGAATCTGGTCCAGCCTGAACACCGGACCTGGTTCGAAGGATTGGTCCGAACATGTGGCGGAAAATCGCAGGCGGATCGCAATGGCGCTGGGTGCGCCGCCGGAACATCTTTTGTCGCTCCACCAGGTCCACTCTGCGCGCGCCGTGATCGTCACCGAACCCTTTGTGGTGATGGCCGGGCAAGCGCCCGCAGCCCGGCCCGAGGCGGATGGGATGGTGACACGGGTTCCGGGCCTCGTCATGACGGCGCTCGCGGCCGATTGCGCGCCCATCCTGCTCGCCGATGCGGCGGCGGGCGTTGTGGCAGCGCTCCATGCCGGCTGGCGCGGGGCACTTTCGGGCATCATCGCGGCGACCATCGCCGAAATGATCGCGGCCGGGGCCGGTCCCGCGCGCATTTCCGCGGCCATCGGCCCCTGTATCGGGCCCGACAGCTATGAAGTCGGCCCGGAATTTCTGGCAACCTTCACCGGTGCCGATCCCGGCTTTGCGGGTTTTTTCAACCTCGAACGCCCGCGCCCGCATTTCGACCTCAAGGGCTTTTGCGCTGCGATGCTGGCGCGCGCGGGGGTCATGGATGTGGAGATCCTGCCCGCCGATACCTGTGCGCTCGAGGCGGATTATTTCTCCAACCGCCGCGCCTTCAAACACAGCGAGCCCGATTACGGACGCAATCTGTCGGCCATCCTGCTGACTTCATAAATGGATCATTCGGGCGCAGGCCGGCTTTCGGGCAGGGTTTCGGTCCCCGAACCGGATCCAGGCGGCGAAGGAGCCGCGCCTTCGCCCCGGAATTCGCGCAGACGCCGCAGGAGCGAGCCATCGCCGGGCACGGACGGTCTTCCGTTGCCCGCATTGGCCCTGCCCGCTTTTGCGAGCGCGGCGGCACGTTCTTCAGCGCTCATGGTCGCCGCGATGTCGACCAGAAAAAGGTGGCTGAGGGCCAGCACCTCATCCTGCTTCGCGCGCCAGGCCGTGAGCGCGGCTTCGGCGGCGGCCGGATCGAAGGGATCGGCCCTGAGTGCCCCGATTGCCGCCATTCGCGCCGCACGGGCCTCATCGCCAAGCGCGCCATGGGTTGCGAGCGTGTCACGAAATCCGGCGACCAAAGGCGCGCGCCGCTCGGGCGGCAAGGCGGCCAGCAACGCACGGGGCGAGAGCACGCCCGCGGGCAGTCTCGCCCGCTCCGATCCAGGCAGCGCGGCGATGTCAGGCCCTGCCCGTCGGTTCTTTTCCGCCCGCCCGCCGGATCCTGCTCCATCCGAATTCACCCCGGCGAGGACAAGGCCCAGCGCAAGGCCGGCGACCAGCAGATTGACCGCAAGCGAAGCCACCAGCGCCATCTTCAGGCGGTTTCCGCCCCCGGTCGAGCCGCGAGGTGGCATTGAAGGCGGTTCGGAAAGGCTCACGTTTCATCCTCCGTCGCCAGGCCGCGCGATGCGGTGCCAATCAGTTCGCCGCCGCCATCCCATTCCTCGGCGAGCGCGAAGAATTCCGCCATCTGGTCGGATCCTGATTCCGGAGCGAGCCCGCCGGCCAGCGACCACCCACCCGCCATTCCGAGCGCCAGCAGGGCCAATGCCGCGGCCAGGCTTTGCCACATTTGGGTCCACGCCCCCGGCCAGATGCCGAACCCCGTTCTTCCGTCCCGGCGGGGCTGCAACGACCTGCGAAGACCTTCGCGACCAATTCCGGTTCCGGCCGGGAGGGCGGCGAGCAATGAGGCCGCAAGCGCTGCTTCCCGCTCGGGCGAGAGAAAATCATCCGGCGCGTCGTCTTCGGCAAGCACGCGATCCATTTCCGCCGCCGCGGCCAAGAGTGCCTCGATGTCGGGATCAGTCCCCGCCGCCCGGAGCTTTTCGAGCAGCGCACGGGCCGCCCCGCGCTCGCGCGACGGCCAATGGAAGGGCTCGGCTCCATAGGTCTCGATCAATGCGATCAGGCGGTCGCGGGACAAGATCAGCGGATCATTCGGCATGATGCGGCTCCTCACCATAAAGATCGCGACCGAGATCGGCGAGCGTCCCACGCAAACCACGCCGCGCCCTTGCCAGAAGTGATTCCAGCGCATCCACACTGACCGACATCACAGCGGCCGCATCATTATTCGACATTTCCTGATAATGGCACAGGATCAAGGCCTCGCGCTGGCGCTCGGGCAATTGCGCCACCGCCTCGGCCACGCGATCGCGCCGCTGACGGGCGAGCAATTGTCCCGCCGGACCTTCCGCCGGATCCACGCGCTCGGGCGGGGCTTCATCAGACCAGCGTTTGCGCCGGCGCAAGCGGTCGAGACAGAGATTGCCCGCCACACGATAGAGCCAGGTCTCAAATTTCGCCTCTCCCGACCGCCAGTTCGGCGCGTTCTGCCAGGCCCGCAGAAATGTCTCCTGGGCCACATCCTCGGCCTCGGCCCCGTCGCGTAGCATCCGGAAGGCATAAAGGGTGATGCGGCGCAGATGACGCCCGACCAGCAGCGATGCCGCCTGGTGATCGCCTTTGCCGGCGCGGAGGACCAGCGCGAGATCCGGGTCGGCACGGCCCGCATTCCCGTCTGTTCCGGTGTGACCGCCCGCATCTTCACTCGTCCGGGGCATCATTGCCGATCCCGTGCTGAACAGGGTTCCGCGCGCGCCCGGCATTCCGATCAAGGCCGGGAAGGCCGGGAAGGCCGGGAAGGCCGGATGACAGGGATGGCGTGATGCGATGGGCATCGTCAAGTCCGAAAAAGGGAACAGAAAAGAAGCAGAATTGGAACAATCGGTAACAGTACAGCCGGAAAGGGGGACGTCACGCCGGCCATTTTTGCAGCGCGGCGTGACGTCGGCTTTCATGACGGCGACCCTGTTACGGCTGGTTCGCTCCCTTGCGGAGCTTTCCCGCGCGGCCGCGGACGGCAGCGATCTCTTCCTTGCTGAGATTGCCGTCCTTGTTGGTGTCGGCAAAATCAAAGCCGGGGGTTGGTGCCCCGAGAAATTCGGCCTTGCTGACCTTGCCATCACCATTGGAATCGAAACGGGCTGCCGCTCCGCCCGCCAATTCCCGGCCGCGGCTTCTTCCGGCAGCGGCCGGGGGGACGGCCGCTGCCCGTTCGGCCTCCGAAACAAAGCCGTCCTTGTCTGTATCCACGCGCGCATATTGCGCCTCGCGCGAGGCGGTGAGCTCGGCCTTTGACAGGGCACCGTCCTTGTTCGCATCGGCTTCCTTCAGCAATTCACCGAGCCGCGCCCCGGGACCACCGGGGCCGCCTTGTGCAAAGGCCGGCGCAGCAAGGATCAGAGCCGATGCTGCAAGGAAAAGAGTGGTTTTCATCGTAAATACTCCAGTGACCAAGGATGATATCGGATAATCCGGTTTCTGTGTCCCGGCTTATGCCGGGTTTCCGGCCAGCTTCTCTGCGAATGTTTCCGCCAGTGCCAGGTGGCCAGTGCTTTCACCTTTACACCAACGCAGCATCAGCCGATATCCGTCGCAAAGCGCAGCGCGCCTGTGCAGGGTCTGAGCATCCGCGAGGCACCGCGAGGCCAGCTGCGCCCTGCGGCATCACGGGCTTGCGCAATCAATGCTTTATCGAGTATCGCTAAGCTGCACCCACCATCGCGAAATCAGTTCGGGTAAACGAAGCGATGATCCGGCTTCCGCAGGTGCAGGACAAGGACATATCATGACAGGGTTTTCAGGGTCTGCACGCGCCGGAACGGGTTCCCGAATTGCGGCACTGGCATTCGCCATGATCCTCGCCGCCTGCTCGGCAAAAGCGAACAAGAGCGATGATTCCTATCGGATGGGCACTGTGGATCGCGGCCGCGTGGTGCGCGCGGTGAGCGCAACCGGCGGGCTCGAACCCGTCATCACGGTCGATGTGGGCGCCTCGGTTTCGGGCCCCATCGAAAGTGTTGCAGTCGATTACAATGCCAAGGTCCGGATCAACCAGGAACTCGCGCGCATCGATTCCCAGAGCTTTTCCACCCGCGTCACCCAATTGCGCGCCGATGTGGAAAGCCAGCGCGCCGCACTTTCGGTGCAGGAAGCGCAGCTTCTTCAGGCCGAGGCCGATCTCAAAAGCGCGAAGCTCGAACTCGAGCGGGTGGAAAAGCTCGCCCCTTCGGGCTTTGCCTCCGAACAGGCCGTTCTGGTTCGCGCCACCGCCCATGAGCGGGCGATTGCGTCGGTGAAACTTGCCGAAGCCAATATCAAGGCCCAGCGGGCGCGGGTGCGCCAGTCCGAGGCCCAATTGGGCACGGCGGAGGTTGATCTTGCGCGCACCGTGATCCGTTCGCCGGTCAATGGGGTCGTGGTCGATCGCCGGGTCGATCCCGGCCAGTCAGTGGCCGCGAGCCTCCAGGCCCCGATCCTGTTCCAGATCGCCGAGGACCTGTCGCGGCTTCAGGCCAATATCTCGGTCGACGAGGCCGATATCGGCGATGTCCGGGAAGGCCAGTCGGTCCGCTTCACGGTCGATGCCTTTCCGGGCGAGGATTTCGACGGCAGGGTGGCGCAGGTGCGTCTGCTCGGCGTGCAGAACCAGGGCGTGGTCTCCTATGTCGTGGTGGTCGAGGCCGATAATCCCCGGAACAAATTGCTGCCCGGGATGACGGCCAATGCGGAAATCCGCATCGAGGAGAAGGTCGACGTGCTGCGACTGCCGGTCGCCGCGATCCGCTTCCGTCCGGGGGATCCGAAAATTGCTGCGCTTGCGGAAAATCTTGCTGCAGCTCCGGCCGCAGCAAATAATGCACCCGGAAATGCGCAGGGCCCGGCACAGGGCCAAAACGGGGCCAGAGGTCAGGGCCAGAATCAGGGCCAGAATCAGGGTCAGGGCCAGAATCAGGGCAGAGGGCCGGGTGGCGCCGGCCTTCAGGCGTTTGCCCAGAGCCTCGATCTCACGCCCGAGCAGACCGCCAAGCTCCAGTCGGCCTTCCAGAGCGCCTTTGCCTCAACCGCCGGCCGGCCGGGGCCCGAATCGGCCCCCGCTGAACGTCAGGCCTTTTTCCGGCGCGTCCGGGACAACGCCTTTCGCGCGCTGGAGCCGGATTTAAACCCGGCGCAATTGGCAAAGCTGAAGGAATTGCGCTCGGCCCGCGAAGGACAAAGCGAACGCATGGCGACCATCTGGGTCATGCGCAAGGATGCGCCCGCCCCCATCCAGGTGCGGCTGGGGCTGACCGATGATTCCTTTGCCGAAATCCTCGGAGGCGAGCTCAAGGAGAAGGACGGGGTCATTATCGGTGGCGGCCCCCGACCCAAAAACCAGGGTGCGACCAGCGTCACGCCGGGCGGGGCCCAGGTCCGGATCCGGGGCGGCTGATGGCGGCGCTGATCACCGCCCGCATGCTCGCCAAGATCTATCGGATGGGCGAGGAGCGGGTCCGCGCACTCGATGGCGTGGATTTCGACATTGACGAAGGCGAATTCGCCGCGATCGTCGGTCCTTCGGGGTCGGGGAAATCGACGCTGATGAATTTGATCGGCGGGCTCGACCGCGCCAGCGATGGCGTGCTCACCATCGCTGGCGGCACGCTCGCCAAAATGAATGATGCGACACTTGCGGCCTTTCGGAACAAGAGAATCGGCTTCGTGTTCCAGTCCTTCAATCTTCTGCCCCGACTTTCGGCGCTGGAAAATGTCGAATTGCCAATGATCTATGCCGGTGTTCCGCCGGCCAAACGCCGCAAGCGGGCCGCCGAATTGCTGGCGCAGGTCGGGCTGGGCGAACGCGGCCGCCACCGGCCGACCCAGCTCTCGGGCGGCCAGCAACAGCGCGTGGCGATTGCGCGCGCCTTGTCCTGTTCGCCGAGCCTGTTGCTGGCCGACGAACCGACCGGTGCCCTCGATACAAAAACCGGGACGGAGATCCTCGGCCTGTTCAAGCAACTGAACCGCGATGGCGTGACGATCGTCATCGTAACCCATGATCCGGGCGTCGCCGCCAATGCCCAAAGGGTCATCGAAATGCGCGACGGGCGGATCGTTGCCGATCGCCGAACGGAGACCCGCTGATGATACGCCCGCAGGATCTGATCGATTCCGCCTTTCGCTCGCTGCGCATCAACCCGATGCGGTCGTTTCTGACGGCTTTGGGCGTGATCATCGGGGTGGCTTCGGTGATCGCCATGACCGCGCTTGGTGCGGGCGCGCAGGAGCAGACCCAGAACTCCATCCGTTCGCTCGGCTCCAATCTGTTGATCATCGTGCCGGGTGCCACGCGCGGTCAGGGCGTGGTGTTCACGCCGAGCTCCTTTTTCTCGCTGACCCTCGATGATGTGGAAGCCATCGCAAAGGAAATCCCCGGGGTGCAGGTCGCGGCACCTTCCCAGCGCGCGGGCGGGCAGATCGTCGCGGAAGGGACCAATTGGAACAGCCGGATCGAGGGCGTGACGCCCGATTATCTGATTGCCCGCGACTGGACCATCGGCAGCGGACGCATGTTCGACGATCGCGAGGCACGCCAGGGCAAGCCGATCGTCGTGCTCGGCCAGACCGTGGTCGACAATCTCTTTCCCAATGGCAATGCGGTGGGGCAAAAGATCCGCATCAATAATGGCCCCTATGAAGTGGTGGGCGTGCTGGGCAAAAAGGGCCAATCGGCGACCGGCAACGATCAGGACGATATATTGATCGCCCCTTTCGCCGTGGTC
Source organism: Hyphomonadaceae bacterium (assembly GCA_021731815.1). GTDB lineage: Bacteria > Pseudomonadota > Alphaproteobacteria > Caulobacterales > Aquidulcibacteraceae > JAKFWO01. Next base: position 17,642 of record JAKFWO010000034.1, read on the forward strand.
AAACGGCGGATCTCCGGGCGGTTCGGCGGCCGCGCCGACACGGTCTCGACCATCTATGTCAAGACCGAACGCGCCGAGGATCTCGACCGGGTTCAGGAAGAGGTAACCAATCTCCTGCGCCAGCGCCACAAGATCCAGCCCGGTGCCATGGATGATTTCACGGTGCAGAATCTGGCGTCCATCGCCGACACCTTCAAACAGGTAACCCAGACCTTCACCTGGCTGCTCGCCGCAATTTCTGGTGTGTCGCTGGTGGTGGGCGGGATCGGGATCATGAATATCATGCTGGTCTCGGTGACCGAGCGCACGCGCGAAATCGGGCTGCGCAAGGCGCTGGGGGCACGATCGGCCGATGTGCTCAACCAGTTCGGGCTGGAGGCCATTGCCCTTTCGAGCGCGGGAGGTGCGATCGGGCTCGTCTTCGGCATATTGATCGCCTGGGGGATCACGGCGCTGATCAAGTTCCCGCTGGTGGTTTCGCCGGCCTCGGCGCTGGTGGCCCTGCTGGTGTCGGCAGCGGTCGGGGTGCTGTTCGGTGCCTATCCGGCCTGGCGGGCGGCGCGGCTCGATCCCATCGAGGCCCTGCGCAGGGAATAACCTGCCTGCAAAACACCCCTGTAGAATAGCCCTTCAGAACAGAGGGGGCTTGGCGGGGCCTGCGGCGGGGATTACCATCGCGGCTTATCACCGCTCATCGCGTTCCGCCCGGAGGGCTTCCCATGCTGCACCAGAATTTTCCGCCCCAGGATTTTGACGTCAAAGGCGGGCCGGAATGGGGCCGCGCGGCATTGCCCGCGATCCGGACGCATATGCGCGAAATGAAGATCGACGGGCTCTATCTGCCCCATGACGACGAATATCTGAACGAATATCTGCCCTCCCGCAATGAGCGCCTCGCCTTCGCCACCGGTTTTACCGGATCGGCGGGGGCGGCCTTTATCGGGCGCGAAGGTGCCGCAATCTTCGTGGACGGGCGCTATACCTTGCAGGCCTCGGTGCAGACCGATCCCGGCCTGTTCGAGCGCGTGGCCATGGAAAATGACGGCACCAATCTGTGGCTGCGCGCCAATGTCAAAGCCGGAGAAACCATCGGCTATGATCCCTGGCTGATGAGCCCCGATGCCGTGGCCCGCATCGGCGCGGCTGTCGAGGGTGCCGGGGGGCATTGGCGGGCGCTTGCGGCCAATCCCGTCGATCTGGCCTGGGGCAATGCCCGCCCCGCCGAACCGCTTGGCCGGGCCATTCCCCATCCCGAGAAATGGGCGGGCGAAGCTTTTGGCAAAAAATGCGCCCGCATCGGGGCGGAACTTGCCCGGTCGGGCGCCGATTGCGCGCTGCTGACCAGCCCGATTTCAGTGGCATGGCTGCTCAATCTGCGGGGTGAGGATATTGCGCGCACCCCCGTGCCATTATGCCGGGCCATTCTCCATGCCAACGGGAATGTCGATCTGTTCATGCAGGCCGACAAATTGACGCCGGAATTGCGCAAATCGCTCGGGCTCGACCGCCAGAGCGGCATCCCGGTCCGCCTGCATGCACCCGACACATTGTCGCGTGTTCTCGCGGAACTGAAGGGCCGGACCGTGAGTGTCGATCCCGGCCTTGCCGCGGCGGGATTTTTCGAGGCGCTTTCAGCCGCCGGGGCCCGTGTGCTGCGCCAGCCGGAGCCAACCGCGCTGCCCCGCGCCTGCAAGAACGCCACCGAGATTCGCGGGGCAAAGGCCGCCCATCTGCGCGACGGGGCGCTGCTCACGCAATTCCTGCATTGGCTGGCGCTGGAGGCCCCCAAAGGCGGGCTCGACGAAATCAGCGCAGCCGAAAAGCTGGAAAAATTGCGCAGGCAATCGCCCGAATTACGGGACCTGTCCTTTGACACGATTTCGGGGGCGGCCGCCAATGGAGCCTCGCCCCATTACCGGGTCAACCGCGACAGCAATCTGAAATTGCTGCCCGGTACGCTCTATCTTGTGGATTCGGGTGCGCAATATGGCGACGGCACCACCGATGTCACCCGCACTATTGCCATTGGCGCGCCGACATCCGAAATGCGCCGCCATTTCACGCTGGTGCTCAAGGGCCACATCGCGCTCTCGACCATCCGGTTTCCCAAAGGTGTGTCGGGGCTTGCGCTCGACGCGCTGGCGCGCGTGGCGCTGTGGAATGCCGGGCTCGATTACGACCATGGCACCGGCCACGGCGTGGGCTCCTTCCTCTCGGTGCATGAGGGGCCCCAGCGCATCGCCAAATTCGGCAGCCTCATCCCGCTCGAACCGGGCATGATCATCTCGAACGAACCTGGATTCTATCTCGAAGGCCATTACGGCATCCGCATCGAGAATCTGCAATTCGTGACGCCGCCAGCGCCCGTTCCGGGCGGCGACCGCGAAATGATGGGATTCGAGACGCTGACGCTCGCGCCGCTCGACCGCTCTCTCATCGATCCGAAATTGCTGAGCCGCGAGGAGCGCCGCTGGGTCAATGCCTATCATGCGCGCGTGCGGCGGGCGCTGACAAAGCTCGTGCCGCCGGACACGGCCGCGTGGTTGCAAATGGCCACCGCGCCCATTCCAGCACGATGATGGGCGCGTAGTGATGGGCAATTACGAAGCCAAAACCAAACCTCATGCCGGATCGGTTGAGGAATTCGTGGCACGCGCCGAGCCGGAGATCCGCCGCGCCGAATCGGCGCAGCTCATCGCGATCCTGCGCCGGGTGACCGGCGAGGACCCCGTGATGTGGGGCCCTTCCATCATCGGTTTTGGAAAATATTCCTATCGCTACGACAGCGGCCATAGCGGCGCGGCCCCGCGAATCGGATTCTCCCCGCGCAAGGCAAAGCTTGTGGTCTATGTGATGCCAGGTCTCGAACGGTACAAAGCAGAGCTCGCACGCCTCGGCGCACATTCTACCGGCAAGAGCTGCCTCTACACGACGAGGCTCGCGGCGTGGGATGCGGACGTGCTGGAGGCCCTGCTCACCCGCGCTTTCGCCGATATGGCGGTGCTCTACCCCGAAGGATGAGGTCCGTTCAGCTCACGACCGGCTGAAATGATGGCAGGTGGAGACTGGTCAGGGTGGAGACTGGTCAGGGTGGAGACTGGTCAGGGTGGAGACTGGTCAGGGTGGAGACTGGTCAGGGTGGAGACTGGTCAGGGTGGAGACTGGCGAGCGACCCGAAGCGGGCTCGTTGCGGCTGCTTCCTTCCGGACCTGACCGGGTTGGCGAGGACTTCGTCCACCGCCAGCCTCCGGGTCCTATATCGCGTGCAGAAGGGGATTTGGCAAGGGGCCCGGATTTTCCCCCCGAACCGAAGCGGGCGGTCCGGGGAGCGGCTCCTGCGCCTGGCGGCGCCAGAGCTCGGCATAAAGCCCATCGCGCGCGATGAGGCTGGCGTGATCGCCCTCCTCCGCCACGCGACCGCCCTCCAGCACCACGATCCTGTCGGCCCCGCGAATGGTCGACAGCCGATGGGCCACGACAAGTGTGGTGCGCCCGGCGGCGGCGCGTTCGAGGGCGGCCTGCACACTCTGCTCGGTCACCGAATCGAGCGCCGAGGTCGCTTCGTCGAGCACAAGGATTTTCGGGTCGCGCAGCAAAACGCGTGCGATGCCAAGCCGCTGCCGCTCCCCGCCCGATAATTTCAGTCCCCGTTCGCCGACTTTGGTGGCGAATTCATCCGGCAATCTTTCGATGAAATCGAGTAATTGCGCGGCCTTTGCGGCCTCCCGCAACGCTTCGCGTGTGGCATCCGGCCGGCCATAAAGCAGATTATATTCAATGGAATCATTGAACAATACGACCTCTTGCGGGACAAGGCCGAGCACCGCCCGCAGGCTCTTTTGCGTGCAGGAAGCAATATCGGTCCCGTCGACCAGAATGCGTCCGGCCGAGGGGTCATAAAAACGGAACAATAGCCGTAACAGGGTGGATTTTCCCGATCCCGAAGGGCCGACAATAGCGGTCATCCGCCCGGCTTCCGCCGTAAAGCTGAGCCCCGACAGCCCGGCCAGCCGCCCGTCATGCGAAAAGCTGACAGCCTCGAACCGCACTTCGCCGGCTTCGGCCCGCAGCGGAACCGCCCCCGGCGGATCGGCGATTTCGGGGGCCTCGGCGAACAAGGCGTGCAGCTTTTCCATATCGACGGAGGATTGCTTGATCTCACGCCACGCGAAGCCGAGAATGTTCAGCGGCTGATAGATATTGATCATCACCAGAATGACCGCCGCGATATCGCCCGGCCCCATGCGCCCGGCCGCGGCCTCGCGCCCGGCCAGCAGCGCCATGGCCAACAATCCGAGGCTGGTGATCAGCGCCTGCACCCCGTTGAGCAAAGCCAGCGATGCCGTCGCCCTGGCCGAGGCCCGGGCATAGGCACCGAGCGCCTGGTCATAGCGGGCGGCCTCCATATCCTCGGCTGCGAAAGCCTTGACGGTCTCGAAATTGATCAGCCCGTCGGCCGCGCGTGCTGTGGCTTCCTGATCGTTCTCGTTCATCGCGCGGCGGAATTTCAACCGCCAGTCCGAAAGAACAATGGTCGCGGCCGCATAAAGGGCGATCGCCGCGGTCGCAATGGCCGAAAACTGCCAGCCATAAGCGAGGGTCAGCGCCGCTGCCGCCAGTGCGAGTTCAAACAGGGTCGGACCGATATTGAAGAAGATGAAGCGGAGCTGGAAATCGATGGCGCGCGCCCCGCGTTCGATCATCCGCTGCAAGGCACCGAGGCGACGCGTGTGATGAAAGGCCAGCGACAGCGTCTGGACATGGGCAAACGCCTCGAATGCCGTGCGGCGCATGGCGGCTTCGGCAACCGGGGCAAAGATCGCATCGCGGAGAAAGGGGGCAACAGCCCCGAGAAAGCGGGTGAGCACCCACAATCCGGCAAATCCGGCGAAGCCGGCGGCCAAGGTGACCGCGAGCTGATTGGCCCCCGAAGCAGAATTTTCCGACAGGAGATTGATCCCCGCCGCCAGAGCGAGCGGCGAAAGCACGACAAACACCTTGGCCAACAGGGTCAGGCCGATTGCCGCGACGATCCGCCCCCGGGCCTGGGGGGCCTCGGCCCGCTGCAAGGCGCGCCACACAAAGCGCATCGAGCGGCCGATATCGGCACCCGCATCGGGATCGCCGGGACCGCTTCGTCTTTCGAGATGTTTCTCCCGCATTCGGGCGGCGTCCTGTCAGCCTGCGCGGTCAGGCGACCGCTGCGGGGATCATTGCAGGAAGCGCCGCGGCCGACAATGGCGGAAGGCGATTTCCCGCGCGCCTATTCCGTGCCAATGCGCGGCGCGCCGCCGGTAAAGGCGGTGGAACGGCCAAAGGCCTTGTCGAGCACCCGGGTCGAATCCTCGGCCAGCAGGATCGCATCGGTGATATGGTTGAGCACGCGCATATTATTGGCCAGCACATGGCGGGCCTCCGGCCTTTCGTCGCTGGAAATCTTGAGGCAGCGCGTCATGATATCGGCGCGCAGAACGCCCAGAATATCCTCGAGCTTGTAGCCGCCGGGATTATTGTCAGAAACGAGAAAGCGGGTCATGGCGAAGGCCTCCTCTGGAGCCTTCCTGACCATAGACCCGCTCTGTTAAGGCTTCTTTGAAAACCGCGCGCAAATTGTCGCCCGGATTTTCCGGAATACAGGCCGGAATACAGGCCGGAACAGAGGCCGGAATACACGCTTGTGCTCATTGTCTTGCGCGGCTGCGATCACCAAACCACCAAAGGGTCGCTGCGGTCGCGGCAAAGGTAATGGTCTCGACAAAGGATTGCGGCGCGCCTTGTGCCTTGTTCGTGCCAGCGAAAATCGCCAGCGCCACGCCCCACAACAGCACGGTGAGCGTCGGGCGGGTCAGCGCACGCACTGCATTCACCCATTTATAGCTGTCCCCGATCCGGGCCTCGGCCTCATAGGAGCCTTCCAGCGCCTGCCAGGCCCCTTGCGTATCGATCAGCCGATGCTCGGCTTCGGTTTCCGCCGCACGGGTCCTGGACTGCAATTCGAGCAGCGCCATTTCGTGGCTCCAGCGCGCGCGTTCCTGGGCAAAGGCCTGCCGGCGTTCAAAGAACCCGGCCACCCGGCCGGCCGCTGTCCCCAGCACGCCGAACAGGCCGCCCGACAATGCCGAGGCCCCCAGCCCGATCAGGCTGGCCTGCTCGCCGATCCGTGATCCGATTTGAGCCAGTTCTGCCATAAATCCTCCGCTATCTTGCCGCCATACCACCGGCGCATCGGCCCGCGGTCGAGATGAATGAAACCTTGATAGAGTCCGCGCCCGGTAAAGCCGGCCGCCTGCGCCGCGTGGAACATCCGCACGGGATCGTGACCGGCGAGCGCGACATCGACGGCAATCTTCTTGTGCTGCGAGAGAGGTGCACCCCCGACATGGGCGTTCCACAAGGCGCAGCGATGACCGGAATTGACCCGCACGGGTCCACCCAGAGCGAGGCGCAGGGCCGACATTGCGTCAAGAAACCCGGGGTCGTGCCAATATTCCCCGGCGCAAAACCGCCCGTTGCAACGGCAAGCGAGCTCGCGCGGCGAAAAATGCGGCCAGCGCGCTTTGAACGCTGCCTCGTCCATTTCGCGCCAGGTAGAGATCAGACTCATTGACCCGCCACCCCCAAAGCGCCCGCATCAAACGCCTCGGCGTCCTCGATGGTGTGCAGCCCGGCGATCGCGGTCTTGATCGCGCCAGAGCGTGCCTCGATGGCGAAGCTCGCCGCCCGCCATTGATCGCCCAAAGTCTTGACCAATGCGGCCAGGGCCTCCGGGCTTTCGCCGCGCGCCTGCGCCTCGGGCATCAATAATGCGAGCGCGTCCACATCGCCCGCAAGCGCACGAAGCGCGATCTGGTACTTCTCTGTGTAAACAGAGAGCTTCGTCGGGTCGCTCGTCCCTGCAATTGAGATACGCAATTGCTCTGCGGCGCGATCCACTTCACTGATCAGAACCTGTTTGGCCGCGTCCAGTGTCAGACCGGCAAAGCGCGACCACGGCGCAATTACGGTGCCGCTGGCGATCAGCGCTGCATAATCACTGTTCCCAGGGTCCACCGGGATGAAGCGGCCGGCATCATCCGCAATAGATGTGTGCTCTCGATTGCAAAACCTGAAATTCATGTGTCAAAGCTCCGCAGAGAGGCGCAGGTCAAACGTGAAAATTGTCACCACTGGCACACCCGGCGGGGACGGCGACTCCAGCGTAAAATCGAAATAGCCGCCAATCTCTGACAAAGATGCACTATCTATTGCACTCAGCCGAATAAACGCGACGCGCGGGCGCACGGCGTTGACGGCACCCGGAGCTGAAAAAAACGTTGCGGTGGGCACTGCGCGCATCGGAACCGGCAGTAACACTGATAGAATGGCAAGGTTGCCTGTGGTTTCTGCCACGGTCCCGGACATTTGCACCGGCTTCTGGAAGTACCGCATACACAGCAATTGCTCGATCGACAGAGGGCGGAACTCGAAGAATTGTTCCGTGACCGTTCCAGGCGTCAGCATGACTTCGGAAAACGTCGCATTAGTTCCAGCGAGGCGCAATGCGGCGCCCTGATCGAGCGTCTCCGGCACGATGAATGTTACGCCCCGGCGACCGGAGCCCGGGGGAATGGTTCCTGACACGGATCCCGATCCGCCCTGCGACGCCTCAAGCGTGAAGGAAACCGGCGCAGCACTGGTTCCGCCAATGCTCACCGTTACGGATTGGCCAGCCAGCCCCCAATGGATATTTTCAACCGCCTGCCGGACTTCACCTGTCAGTGTGACCACAGGCGGGTTCCCGCCGTGAACGATCAGGTTTGTCCCAACTGAATTGGCGCGCCAGCGGTCCGGTCCAAACTCCCCATTTGCCAGCGCGCCGCCTGCAAATCTACGCTGATTGACCCGGAAATCGCCATTGATCAGGCGGTTGCGAAATCCGCTGAGCGGGCCGGAGTTCAGGGAGGCGACCTGCACCTGGCTTGCCACCAGCGCCCCGTCCGCGCGCCGCAGCCGCAAGGCCTCCCGAAACGCCGTGCCATCCACGCTGGTGCGCAGGGTCAGATCATCGTCGCCCACGAGACCGATCTCGGCACGCGCCGAAAAGCCGCTTTGCAGCAGCAGTGACAGAACATTGCCCGCGGTCTCCTTGTTGAGGACATAGCGCAAATCGCCAGTACCGCCCTCGGCACGCATGCGGTTGGTCCATAATGCCGTATTAAGTTTCGCGGAAAAGGGATTGATTTCGTCGGCGCTGGTGCCAATGCCGAGACGCGTGAGATTCTGCAATTCGAGCGTCGGCCCCGAAAGGGTTCGCCAGCCCGTGCCGTCAAACACCATCAGCAGGGTCTCGTCGCGGATGAACGCGGTGAATCCGGCCTGCGGCGCAAAGGAACGCCACGCCCCGTCCTCGAACAATGCGAAATCACCAGGCGGGAGCCCTTGCCACACCGGACCGGTTGGGCCGGCCGGCAACAGCCATGCCTGACCGGCTTGTGGGGACGCCGGCTCAGCGGCAAGGTTACGACTTTCGGCGGTCAGCATGACGAGGCTGTCGAGCCGACGGAGGGCCTCGTTGATCGTCACATGTTTCTGGGCCTGGGCAGGGGCCAGAAAGGGCAGATCGAGCCGGGGCGAATTATCGGGCATGGATATTCTTTCGCAAGGCGGTCGGGACAAAACCGGGGCAGGAATTGAACGCCGCCAGTTTCGCCGGAACCGCCGCCGGTCGGATTGTTTCGGTGACGACGCGTTGCGAAGCCGCCAAAAACCCGCCATAGCCCCACGCAGATTCCACTGAATTGCCGGACAAGAGCCCATGAATACGCCGATGCACCCGCTGGCCGGGGCGGATCTTGCCACGCTCGCGAAGGTGTTTCGGCGGGGTGGGGCCATCGCGCCCGCGCAACGCCAACGGGCGATGGCGATCTGGGCCGCGGCAATCGGCAGGCTGCCCTTCACGCTTGCCGAATGGCTGTGGTGCGCGGCGTCTCTTCCGAAGGCCGAAGCCTTGCCAGCCCCGGTGTTCATTCTGGGCCATTGGCGATCGGGCACCACGCATCTCTACCAGATTCTGGTGGAGGCCGGCTTCGGCTTCGTTCCGCCTGCCGCCACAGGCTTGCCATGGGATTTGCTGTTTCTTGCCCGCCTGACCGAAAAGCAGATCGAAAAAAGATTACCCGCAAAGCGCTATATCGACAATATTCCGGTCAGGCCCGACAGTCCCCAGGAAGATGAAATCGCGCTCGCCAATATGAGTGAATTATCATTCTATCACGGCATATATTTCCCGCGCCGATTGAAGGATTGGATCGGCCAAGGTGTTTTTTTCGATGGGATCGCAGCGCGAGATATCACCAATTGGCAGCGGACTTTCGCCTTTTTCCTGCGCAAACTTCATGTCCAGCAGGACCGGAAACGGTTGCTGATCAAGAACCCGGTCTATACGGCGCGTGCCGCCATGCTCGCCGAAATGTTTCCGCAGGCGCGTTTCATTCATATCTACCGGAACCCGTTCGATGTCTTTCTGTCGATGCGGAATTTCTATACAAAGCTCATCGCAGAATTTGCGTTGCAGGATGATCACCCCGTCGACATCGACGAAATCATTATTTCGACCTATGACCGGATGATGACGGCAATGATGGCCGATGCCGGCCATTTGCCGGCCGGGCGACTGGCGGTCCTGCGCTATGAGGATTTCGTCGCCGCCCCAATGGCGCATCTGGCAAATATCTGGGAGCAACTGGATTTTGCCGCCTTGCCCGATATCGGGCCCTTTGCGCGCCACGCAGAAAAATTCACAGCCTATCTCGACCGCGTGAAATCCTTCGAGAAGAACCGCTTTGTGAAAGATGAGGCGGCCGCGCGATTCGTGTCAGAACGGCTCGGCCATTGGTGCGACCGCCTGGGCTATCCGCGGCCTTGAAGACGAAGGCACTTTGGACGACGGCCAAAGGATGATGGCATTGTGGTTGAGTAATCGCGGTGCCAGGGCCCTCGCGCCAGTGGCCCCGACCTTGACTCAATGCGGGCGTGCTTTATCGTTTTCAGTAAAAGCATGAGCATGACGCCTCTAAAACTGCACTCTTACGTCTTTTCAGCGAAACCAAGACCGACGCAGGGGAAACATGGCCATTAATCTTCACCTTCGCCAGCAAATATTTGCGATCGGCATGTGGGTTGCCTCGCTGGTCTTTGCCGGGTTTCTGATTGGGCTTGGCGGGCTGGTCCTGCGCGATTTGCCGCGCGTCGACCGCTCGGTTCAGATCGAAGCTTTCGTCGATCCGCAGGCTCTGGACCGCCTGAGACGGGATGAGTCCGCATTGGTCACGCAAAAATCGGCAGTCGAAGGGCAATTGACCCTTGCGGTCGCAGCACGACAGGCGGCCGACGGTGCCTATCGGGCGGAAAAAGCGCGCTTCGACAATTGGATCGCCGCGCGGACCGCCACTACCGACCCTGCCCAGGACCCGGAAGTTCTGGCGCGCACAAGAACCCTCGACGAACTCAAGGCAGCAGAAGAAGCCGCCGATCGGGCCGTTGCCCAGGACCGGGAGCGCCTCGACGCCATCGACCGAGCCGGGGCGACCAATGAAGGGAAGCGAAACGCGCTCTATGCTGCGGCCCGGCCGGCTTTTGAACGCGCGGAGTTTTTTCGCGAGGCCCGGGTCTTTGGATTTCGGCTGGCACTCACCTTGCCGCTTCTGGGGCTCGCGGGCTGGCTGCTCTGGCGACGGAAGGGCGATTACTGGCCGCTGACCCGCGGATTCGTAGTGTTCGCCGCCTATGTCTTCTTCATCGAGCTCATTCCCTATCTGCCCGATTATGGCTGGTATGTGCGCTTTGGCGTGGGTATCGCGCTGACTGCGGTGATCGTGCATTTCGCGGCCCGATGGATGCGGGAGCAATCCGCGCTGCGCGCCGAATCCGCACGCGAGCTCAAATCCACGGCACCCGTCACGTCATCCGAAAACGCCCGAACGGCCGCAATTCCCTCCAGAACCCCCGCTACCTCAAACGCGCGGGCACCGGGCGGTTCCTATGACGATCTCCTGAAGAGCCTTTCCACCCAATCCTGCCCGTCTTGCGCGCGACCCTTTGTCAGCGCAAAGGGCGAGCCGGCCGATTTTTGTGCCCATTGCGGTATTCGGCTGTTCGACCACTGCCATCAGTGCGAGACGCGCAAATTCGCCTTTCTGCACTTTTGTGTGAAATGCGGGTCGCCCGCCGCTCCGACGCCCACACCCTGAATCATGGCGGACGCATCCACCGCTTGCACTGTCAATTCGTTACTCTACCGCACCGAGCCGGTGGAATGGCGCGTGTCGCCCGGCCTTGTTCCCTATGACGAAGCCGCAGCCGGGATGGAAGCCCGGGTCGAGGCCATTCTGGCGGGAGAAGCCAGCGAACTGGTCTGGTTGCTGGAGCATCCGCCGCTTTATACCGCCGGGATCAGCGCAAGGCGCGAGGACCTGCTCGATCCCGGACGCTTTCCGGTGTTCGATACACGGCGCGGCGGGCAATATACCTATCACGGGCCGGGCCAGCGCGTGGTCTATCTCATGCTCGATTTACGGGCGCGTGGCCGCGATATACGCTGCTTCGTGGCGGGGCTGGAGAACTGGCTGATCGATTCGCTGGCGGAACTCGGGGTCGAGGCCGGACGCCGGCCAGGCCGCGTCGGGCTGTGGGTGGCGGGCGAGTCAGGCGGAACCACGACCGAGCGCAAGATCGCCGCCATCGGCGTTCGGGTGAAGCGGTTCGTCACCTGCCACGGGATTGCGCTCAATGTGGTGCCAGACCTCTCCCATTTCGCCGGAATCGTGCCCTGCGGAATCTCCGAACACGGGGTGACGAGCCTCGCGGAACTGGGGGCTTCCCACGATATGGCACTGGTTGATCGGACTCTGGCAGCGACCTTTGCCCGCCATTTCGGCCCCACGGGAATCGCGCTCTTTCCTTGAAGACGAGTGGCCTTCAGAGCGATTGGCAAGGGGGATGACGGCTGCAGCCGCCCCCCGCCCCACAGCAAAACCTGTCACCGGCGGCGTTGAACAGCAATTGCGACATTTTCGCAACGCCTTGAAACTCCGACCACACGAACCGATGGCGTGTGTTGACAGGCCTGTGACAGGCGCATGAAGCGGGATCAGCACCGTATTGATGGGCGCGGCCCTGTTCATGTGTGCCGGCACAGCCATGGCGCAGGACGCCGCCAGCGACCAGGCCGAAGAAGAAACGGAACTGGTGGTCACCGGCTCGCGGATCAAGCAGCCAAATGCATTCTCCAATAGTCCGATTGCGCAAGTGTCGGCAGAGACACTGGACTTCGCCGGCCTCGTCAATGTGGAAGCCGTATTGAACCAGTGGTTCGATTCAGACATTTGCATCCCGCCTCCCCGAGACGATCGGCAAATGTCTGAATCATCAGAACCACTGGCAAGGTGTTGATTCGAGTGGAGCTGTTGAATTTGACATTTGAGCAGGCGCTTCGGGTGAGCGGGACTCAAATGTCAAATTCGCTCCACTAATGGTTCGATTCAGACATTTGCATCCCGCCTCCCCGAGACGTTCGGCAAATGTCTGAATCATCAGAACCACTGGCAAGGTGTTGATTCGAGTGGAGCTGTTGAATTTGACATTTGTGCAGGCGCTTCGGGTGAGCGGGACTCAAATGTCAAATTCGCTCCACCAGGCAGCTTGCCTTGCATGCAGGCTCGCGCTAGGATCAGCGTTTCACCCTCATCGGAGAATGCCTGAATGGCGCGGGTTACCGTCGAAGATTGTATCGAAAGAGTCCCCAACCGGTTTGCGCTGGTCATTCTCGCCTCGCACCGGGCGCGGGCGATTTCGGCTGGCGGCGCGCCCTTGGTCGATCGCGACAATGACAAGGATCCGGTGGTCGCCTTGCGCGAGATCGCCGATCGCGCCGTCGGGGTCGATGATTTGCGCGACAGCTTCATTACCTCGCTCCAGGAAGTGAAGCCCACCGCCGATGCGGATGAAAAGGCCGATCTGCTGGCACTCCAGGCCCCGGTCGCGGTGACCGAGGATCAGGTGCTCGCCGCATTACAGGCCGAACAACAGGCCCAGCGCGAAGACCGGTTCTGAGCCATGGACGGCAGGGCGGAGCTCGCAGCGCGCATCCCGCCGGAAATCTCTCCGCTCAAGCCGCCGGTCGTGGGGGCGCTTCGCGGGCAGAATGGTGGTGCGCCGGTTCCGGGTTCTCCGGATGCGATTGCGCCCTCTGCCGCGGCCCCACACGGTGCTGCGTCGTCGGAAGCGCCCGGGAATTCCCCGCTCAAAAGCCCCGAAATGGAGCCCGCGCCCGGGCACTCTCCGCCAACGCGGCCCAGTGGCAAGGCGCGGGTGCTGCGTCAATATGAATTGCTCGAGCGGATCAAGGCCTATGATCCGGGCGTGGATGAAGCACTCGTCAACCGCGCTTATGTGTTTGCCGTCAAGGCCCATGGCGCGCAGACCCGCTATTCCGGCGACCCCTATTTTGCCCATCCCATTCAGGTAGCAGGGATTCTCACCGATCTGCGCCTTGATGCCGCCAGTATCGTATCGGGCCTGCTCCACGACGTGCTGGAAGACACGGACGCGACCGAACAGGATATCCGGGTCCAGTTTGGCGTCGATGTCGCGCGGATTGTCGAGGGCGTTACCAAGCTATCGCAAATCCCGCTTGTCACTGAAGAGGAAAAACAGGCCGAGAATTTACGTAAATTCTTTATGGCCACGTCGAACGATATCCGCGTATTGCTGGTCAAGCTTGCCGATCGGCTCCACAATATGCGGACCCTTGAATTTCACCCGAAAGCCCGGTCGCGGGCCCGCATCGCGCGCGAAACGCTGGAAATCTACGCGCCGCTCGCGCGCATGATCGGCCTCTATACCATCGCCGGCGAAATGGAAGACCTTGGCTTCGCCACGCTCAACCCGGCGGCGCGCGAGACAATCCTCGGCCGGATCGCGGATATGCGCGCGCGCCACAAGGAAAATGTGGCATTGTTATCCGCCGAGGTCGCACGCAAGCTCGAGGAAGCGGGCGTCGAATGCGAGATTTTTGGCCGCGAGAAAAAGCCCTATTCCATCTGGCGAAAGCTCGAACGCAAGGGCATTTCCTTCGAGGATCTGGCCGATGTCTACGCCTTCCGGGTTCTCGTGAATGTGCCCGATGATTGCTATCGCGCGCTCGGGATCATTCACCGGGCATGGCGCTGCATTCCTGAACGTTTTCACGATTTCATCTCGGTGCCCAAGCCCAATGGCTATCGTTCGCTGCATACGACGATCGTGGGGGCAGGCAATGCGCGGGTCGAATTGCAGATCCGCACGCGCGAAATGGAACAGGTCGCCGAATATGGCCTTGCCGCCCATTGGCGCTACAAGGAAAAGCGCTATGCCGGTGACGACCATGCCGCCGAAACTTCCGGGCAGGATCCGGTCGCGGGCATCGCCAGCCTGATCGCCATTCTCGAGGATGGCGGCGACGCCAGGGAATTCCTCGAAAACGCCAAATTGCAACTCTATCAGGGTCAGGTCTTCGCTTTCACGCCGAAAGGCCGGCTGATCGAATTGCCGCGCGGGGCGACCCCTCTGGATTTTGCCTATCACGTCCATACGGATCTGGGCGATCGCTGTGCGCGCGCGCGCGTCAACGGTGCGGAGCGTCCCCTGCGCACACCGCTCAAAAACGGTGATGTGGTAGAAATCCTCGCCGCGACCGAACCTTTGATTCATGCCGACTGGCCATCGCTTGCCATGACCGGACGGGCGCGCTCGGCGATCAAGCGGCTCATCCGCAGCAACCGGACCCAGCAATTCGATCGCACCGGCCGAAAACTGGCCGAGCATGCCTTTCATCAATTCGGCCGGTCGATCGACGACATCGCCTTTGCCGATTCATTGGCGCGCCTCGGCTTTGCCGACGAATCCGCCTTGTTTCAGGCAATTGGGGAAGGAAAATTGCCGGCCGTCGATCTCGTTGAATCGGTCTTTCCGGGCCTCACCCAGGAGATGCGGCGCGAAGCCGCACGTACCCGCATCTCGGGGCGGCGCATCGGGCTCTATGTGGTGGGCGAAGGACTTGCGCCCGGCGGAAGCCTCACGCTCGCGCCCTGCTGTACGCCCGTGCCGGGCGATCGCATCGTGGGCGTCATGACGCCGGGCCAGGGCCTCTTTATTCACTCCATTGGCTGCCATCGCCTGGCTACGGCCGAAGAATGGTCGTGGATCGACCTCCATTGGACGCCCGAGGCCGAGACTGACGGACTGGCGATCGCACGTGTGCTGGTCTCGGCCGAAAACAGTCCTGGTGTTTTGGCGCGGCTCTGCGCCTATACCGCCGATGCGCATGGCAATATCGACAATGTCCGCGTCACCCGCCGGGCGCTCGACGCCTTCGACATCCTGTTCGATATCGAAGTGACGAGTGCCCGCGCACTGACGCAAATCCTTGTGGCCATGCGCGCCGATCGCGCGATCTTGAGCGCCGACCGCCTGCGCGGCCAGTTCGAGCCCGAAGACGACCCGGGCTCCCCTCCACTGCGTCCGATACTTCCGCCATCGAACGGTTAATCATTGGTCGCTTGATCCTGGGCCGGTGTCACCTGCCTGAACTGGCCGCTGGCCGCAAGAACCGGGCAGGCCGCGCAGGCGGAATCCGGTTCACACCCCGGTACTCGGCCAATCTGCTCGCATCGGCTCCCCATGCCACGCTCAGCGCGGGGCGAGCACCATGATCATCTGCTTGCCCTCGAGTCGGGGCTCAAGCTCCACCTTCGCCACGCCGTCGAATTGCTTGCGCACGCGGTCGAGAACATCCATTCCCAGATGCGGATGCGCCATTTCGCGGCCCCGGAAGCGCAAGGTCAGCTTGACCTTGTCGCCTTCCTCGAAAAACCCGTTCATGGCGCGGGTCTTCACGTCGAGATCGTGATCGTCAATGCCCGGCCGGAGCTTGATTTCCTTGATCTCCACCACTTTCTGGTTCTTTCGCGCTTCGGCCTTGCGCTTCTGTTCCTGATATTTGTATTTCCCGAAATCCATCACCTTGACGACGGGCGGCTGGGAATTCGGTGCGACCTCGACGAGGTCGAGGCCTGCTTCCTGGGCTGCCTCCAAAGCAGCGGAAATCGGCATTTCGCCCTGTTTCTCGCCGTTTTCGTCGATGAGCAACACGCGGGGAACTTTGATCTCTTCATTGATCCGTGGCCCGTCTTTCGGCGCGGGCGGAGCGGCGAGGGGTCTGCGCAAGGTTCGATTTGTCTCCTGTCAGGGGCCAATCATCGTGGCCCAAGCGCCCGATATTGCCTTGAATGTAACGAAATCATCGCTCCGGAAAAAATTGGCGACCAGAAACCGGTCAACCAATCCGCCTCCGAATCCTCTGATACGGAACGCCGGCGCGCCAAAGCCCGTCAGGGCATACACGACCGGCGAAAAATCTCCCGGATATTTCTGCGGCAGATTCGTCAGCTCCCGACTATGCCGGAAGCGCCTGCGCTATTCAAGCGGCGAGGCGCGTCACCAAAAACACGGGCACTTCCGGGATATTGGCAGACCAGTTCCCCGGAAGACATGCTAACGCGCTGATTCAGGTAGCGCGCGATGCGCTTCGAGCCGCGCGCGCAAGGCGGTAAGCGCATCAAGCGCCCGGCCGAGCCGGCGCTTTTCCTCCGGTGCGAGGCGGTGTTGGGTTCCGGTCTCGGTGCCAAATGCCCCGGCCTCAGCGGCGGCGGCCACAGCAGCCTGAAGGTCGCGAGGGCCAATAGCCGCCTCCGCTTTCCCCGCTTTGTGGGGTGAGGGTGCCGTCGGCTGTTTTGGCTTCGCCCGTGCGCGCGGCGAATCGGGCGCGCGTCTTCTTCCATTACCGGCCGTTTCATTACCGGTTTTGATGACTGCATCTCCGAGCAAACGCTGGGCCCCGCGGATGGTGTATCCGTCTTTGTGCAGCAAGCCCTGCACCCGGCGCAGCAATTCCATGTCAGCCGGCCGATAGAGCCGCCGCCCGCCCCGCTGCTTCAGCGGCTGGAGAGCCGGAAATTTCGTTTCCCAGAACCGCAGCACATGGGGCTCGAGCCCCAATTCTCCCGCCGCCTCGCCAATCGTGCGCAATGCCTGTGGTCCCTTGGACAACCGCGACGGTGGCTCCTGCCCGTGATCACTCATGCGCTGCCCCCCTCTGGCTGGTCGCTCCGGAATATTCTCGACATGAACCCTGTCGCCCCTCACCCGTCTCAACACAGACGGCAGCGATTTTCGCGTCAAAACAAATCTCTCACAGATTTCCCCGGATCACAGATTTCCCCGGATCACGGCTTCTTTCAGCAATGCAGAGGCCTTGAACGTCACCACCCGGCGGGCAGTGATCGTGGCTTCCTTCCCGGTTTTGGGGTTGCGGCCAATCCGTTCCTTCTTGCTGCGCACCGAGAAATTCCCGAAACGGGCGAGTTTCACCGCCTGCCCGGCCACGACATTTTCCTCGATCACGCCCAGCAAATCATTCAGAAAGCGCGCGGAATCACCGCGGCTCAGGCCGACTTCGCGGATCATCGCCTCCACGAGCTCGGCGCGCGTTATGGTCGATCCGGTGGCAATTGGTCCGGTGGCAATTGATCCAGTGTCGCTCACGATTGAAACTCCGACCGGGGCAGATTTGATCCTGCGCGCAGCCTATCGCGAATCTCTTATAGGGTCAAAGGGATTGGGGGCGCGATCACGGGCTATTTCCGTGTGCTTCATCTCCGGGCGGTTCTGGCCCCTTCATAGAGAGCGATGGCAGCGGCACCCGCCACGTTCAGGCTCTCCATCTGCGCGGCGATCGGAATGCGCGCCAGCAGATCGCAGCTTTCGGCGACCAGCGGGCGCAGTCCCTTGCCCTCGGCGCCGAGTACCAGCGCCAGCGGCCCTGCCGGCGCAAGCGCTTCAGCGAGCGGCATTCCGCCCTCCGATGCCAGCCCGATTGCCCGAAAGCCCGCCTGCCGCAAAGCGAGGATGCTTTTGGCGATATTGACCACCCGTGTGAACGGGACCCGTTCGAGCCCGCCCGCCGCCGCCTTGGCGACAAAGCCGGTAAAGGGCGGCGATTTACGGTCCTGCAATACGATGAGGCGCACCTCGAACGCGGCCGCCGCCCGGAAGATCGCGCCGACATTTTGCGGATCGGTGATCTGGTCGAGCACCAGAACCATGCCCCGCCCTCCGGCGGCGGTATAGAGATCGGCCGGTGGAAGATCGTGCACATGGATGCCAAATCCCTGATGCACCGCCCCTTCGGGCAATTGCATGGCGATGTGACGTGGCTCGGCGATCTGGGGGGCCGGACGATCGGGCAGCGCCAGAACCTCTTCCGGCAATTCGGCCAGCGCATTGCGGGTGAGCAGGATCTGGTCGATCTGCCGGGCCGGATTGGCCAGTGCCGCCTGCACGGCATGGGCACCCCACAGCCAGCGCCATTCGCGGTCGAGAATATCCTCCTCACCCCCCTCACGCGAAAAGCCGCCGCTTTTGCGGACCTTGCTGCGATCGGTTCGGGGATAAAAGGGTTTCCCGCCCTTTTGGCGATTGCGCTCATCAAACGGGGTCACTATAAGACGGCCTCCAATTTCGCCGGGCGAATGCCGGTGGAAAGGTCGAGGGTCCTATCAGCCCGCCGCCGCTCTGACCAGTGCAGCGCTGACCAGATCCACCATCACCCGCGAATGGAGGGATACCCAAGTGGCCAAAGGGATCTGACTGTAAATCAGACGGCTCCGCCTTCGCAGGTTCGAATCCTGCTCCCTCCACCATTCCGCGGACCCCTCATCCGCACCGCGCCTGTATCCACCGGAATTTGTGCGGCCGGAATTCGTCCCGCTTGTCATGGTCCGGCGCTTTTGCGACAAAAGGCGCATGGTTCGCGAATCCGCCGCCCGTTTGACCGCCGTGCTCGGCTCGACCAATACGGGCAAGACGCGGCTCGCCATCGAACGCATGCTCGGCCATTCCACGGGCACGATCGGCCTGCCGCTGCGGCTGCTGGCACGCGAGGTCTATGACCGGGTGGTCGAGGCCAAAGGCAAGCGCGCCGCCGCCCTCATCACCGGCGAGGAGCGGATCGCCCCCGACAGCGCCCGCTATTTCGTCTGCACCACCGAGGCCATGCCATTTGCCGCCCGCAAGCAGGAACCGGGACCGGCTGCGGAGCAAGTGGAATTTCTGGCACTCGACGAAATCCAGCTCGCCCGCGATCCCGATCGCGGCCATATCTTCACTGAGCGCCTGCTGGCGGCGCGCGGCCGCGCCGAGACCATGTGGCTCGGGTCCGAAAGCATGCGCCCGCTGGTGCGCGCGCTCTTTCCCGGAGCATTGATCGAAAAGCGGGAGCGCTTCTCGAAACTCTCTTATGCCGGGCCGATGAAACTGACGCGGCTGCCCAAACGCAGCGCCATCGTCGCCTTCTCGGCCGAGGAAGTCTATGCGATCGCCGAACTCATCCGCCGCCATCGTGGCGGTGCGGCCGTGGTCATGGGAGCGCTGTCGCCGCGCACCCGCAATGCCCAGATTGCGCTCTATCAGAATGGCGAGGTCGATTTCCTGATCGCCACCGACGCGATCGGCATGGGGCTGAACATGGATGTCGACCATGTCGCCTTCGCCAGCCGGGTCAAATTCGACGGCACCCGCCGCCGAAGGTTGAGCGCAGAGGAAACCGCCCAGATCGCGGGCCGTGCCGGCCGCTTCCGCAATGACGGGACTTTTGGCGAGACCGGGGACTGCCCCGTTTTCGATGAAGAACTGGTCGCACGCGTCGAATCCCACGAATTCGAACCCGCCGGCCATCTGGAATGGCGCAATCCGGAGCTCGATTTCAACTCGGTCGGGGCGCTGATCGCCAGTCTCGACCGGCCCGCGCCGCATGGGCTGTTCCGCCGCACCTCACCCGCCAGCGACGAAATGGCGTTGCGCGCGCTGGCCGAGGACCACGATTTATGTGCATATGCCCGCGGGCCCGGCATGACGCGCCGTCTATGGGCAGCCGCTCAATTGCCGGATTTCCGCAAATCGGGGGCCGAGCATCATTTCCGCCTGGTGCGGGCCATTGCCGGCCCCCTGCTTGTGCCGCCCTTCCGGATTTCCAACGCCTGGGCCATGGCGCAGATCCTGCCGCTCGACCGTATGGAGGGGGAGCTCGACGCCCTGCAGGCGCGGCTGGCCTTCATCCGGACCTGGGCCTATGTCGCCAATCGGGGCGATTGGGCGGAGGATCCCGAGACCCTGCGCGCCCGCACCCGCGATATCGAGGACCGCCTGTCGGACGCCCTGCATGAGCGCCTCGCGCAACGCTTTGTCGATCGCCGGACCGCGAGCCTGTTGCGCAGCCTCAAACGCGAGGACGCCCTTGCTGCGGAAGTGGATGCGGAAGGCGAAGTGCGGGTGGACGGGCATTTCGTGGGCCGCCTGACCGGGCTCACCTTCACGCTCGACCGGGCGGGACCGGGGCTCGAGGAACGCGCCTTGCGCAATGCTGCCGAGCGCGCCTTGCGCCCCGAGCTTCACCGGCGGCTGGGCGCGATCGCCGAAGCAGGCCATGACGATTTCCGGATGACATCCGACGGACGGATCGTTTTTGCTGATGCGGAAATCGCCGCGTTGCGGCCGGGCCGCCCGCCTTTTTCGCCGCGTGTGGATCTTCGTGGGGCCGATTTTACCACTGGCCCGGCGCGGGAGCGGGCGCAAGCGCGGGTCGAGGCCTTCGTCCTCGCCGAAATCGAGAAACATCTCGCGCCGCTGCTCGCGCTGAAACGGGCGGTGGAGCCCGGCCCTCAATGCGAAGCGCTGACGGGACTCGCGCGCGGGCTGGCCTATCAGACATTCGCCGCCCATGGATGTATCGCGCGCAAGGCGCTGACGATTGAACCCGCCCGGCTCAGCCAGAATGAAAAGCGGGCCTTGCGGGCGCTCGGCCTGCGTTTCGGGGTGGAATTTGTGTTTCTGCCGGCCTTGTTCCGTCCGGAGAAACTGGCGTTGATTGGTCTGCTGCTCGCGCTTCAGGCCGGAACCCAACCGGCCGGTCAGGTTTCGGGCGGGAGCGCGCCGCTGTCTTTCCCTGCACCCTCTGGTCGCCACGAAACAGGAACGGCCATGACCGGCCCGGCACCGCCCGGTTTCTGGATCCGCCTTGGATCGCGATTGGTGCGGGGGGATGTGTATGAGCGTCTCGTTCGGCTGGTGCGCGACAAGGCGGAAGCGGCCGGCAAAGCGGGATTTGTCGCGGATCCCCATTGGCCGAGCGTGATCGGCGCGCGGGCGGCCGAGGCGGCGGACATCCTGCGCGGACTCGGTTTTGTACCGGCGAGCCCCCCGAACCCTGCATCACCCCCGCCGCCGGCATCCAGCCCGGAAAATGAGCAATCGCCGGCCAACCGGCCAGACGAAAACCGGCCAGACGAAAACCGGCCAGACGAAAACCGGCCAGACGAAAACCGGACGGCAGAGATCCTGTGGCGGCCCGGCAATTCCCGGAATCAACTGCGCACAACAATACCGCATGAGACAAAATCCGCACCGCCTTCCGCCCCGGCCGGCACGTCACCCTTTGCGGAATCGCTGGCAGGACTGGCTCCATCCACGATCCAGCCCCGCCGAAGAGGCCGGAATCGGCGCAATGCCGCTTCCGGCAGACGCGCAGCCGAAAATCCCGCATCCTGAGGGACCTGCATCCCGGGTGGCGGTACCATGCGACTCCGCCACCACCTTGCAGCTCTTGCGGCCGATTTCTGCGTCGGTAATCCCCGGCGCGCCTGCCTGCTACCCGGCCGACAGTGCCTGCCATTGCGCGCGCGTGATGGCGTAAAGATCATGGATCCCGGCGGGCTGGAGCTCGAAAATCCCGGCCCGGACCTGTCCGATCGCGCGGGCCAGCGCCGCCGAGGGCCCGTTGTCGGGATGAATGACGGCAATCACCCGGTCCTCGCCCAGATGATCGAACATGAAACCAAGTGCCGCGCGCGCCGCTTCCACCCCATAGCCGCGGCGCTGAAACTCTGTCGATATCGCCCAGCCGATCTCGAGCGCCGGCCGCCCTTCCGGCCGCAGAGGGCCGGCATAGCCGGCAAAATGGCCGCTCGCTTTGTCCTCGACCACGAACATGCCAAAGCCGCGCAACACCCAATGACCGATCACCGACGCCATATTGCGCCAGGCGATCGCGCGGGTCTGGGGTCGTCCTTCGAGGGTGATCCAGCGCGCGACCTCCGGATCGGCCAACAAAGCGGCGAAGCCGTCGAAATCCGTCTCGTGCCACCCACGCAGGATGAGACGATCCGTCTCGAGACGCGGAAAAGGCAGGGAAAACGCGGCTGTAAAGCTCATTCTGGATTTCCGAAATGGCCGAGCGGCCCGGACATCCCGGTCTGGGCACGGTGGCGCAAGGCGTGATCGACCAGCACCAGCGCCATCATGGCTTCCGCCACCGGAACCGCGCGAATGCCCACACAGGGATCATGCCGGCCGGTGGTGCGGATCATGGTCTCCGTGCCGTCTTGCGTGACCGAGCGGCGCGGGATGAGGATCGAGGAAGTCGGCTTCACCGCGCAGCGGACGACAATGTCCTGACCGCTGGAAATCCCGCCCAGCACGCCGCCATTGTGGTTGGAACGGAAAACCGGTCCGCCGTCGGAGCCCATGCGCATTTCGTCGGCCGCATCCTCGCCGCGCATTGCCGCCAGCGCAAAGCCCGACCCGATCTCGACGCCCTTGACCGCATTGATTCCCATCATGGCACCGGCGAGATCGGAATCGAGTTTGCCATAGAGCGGCGCGCCCAGTCCGGCGGGCACGCCCTCGGCCCGGATCTCCACCACGGCACCGAGTGACGAGCCCGCCTTGCGGGCGTCATCGAGCAGGCGCTCATAACGCAAGGCGGCGTCGCGATCGGGGCAGAAGAACGGATTTTCTCCGCAAGCCGCCCAATCCCAATTCGCACGATCGATGGCATCACCGCCCATTGCGACCAGGGCACCGCGAATGCGCAGGCTTTCGCCGTATAACGCCGCGAGCGCGAGACGCGCCACGCCACCCGCCGCTACCCTTGCCGCGGTCTCGCGTGCAGAGGCCCGGCCCCCGCCGCGCGGGTCGCGAAAGCCATATTTGGCCCAATATGCATAATCGGCATGGCCGGGACGAAAGGCCGTCTTGATGGCATCATAATCGGCCGAGCGCTGATCTTCATTGGCGATCAGAAGCGCGATCGGCGTTCCGGTGGTCCGGGGTTTTTCTCCCGGATTTTCCGCACAGGTCCCCGAGAGGATCTGCACGCGATCGGCCTCGCGCCTCTGGGTGACGAAGCGGTTCTGGCCGGGCCGGCGGGTATCGAGCCAGGGCTGGAGATCGCTTTCGTCGAGCGCAAGGCCCGGCGGGCACCCATCCACCACACAGCCCAAAGCCGGCCCATGGCTTTCGCCAAAGGTGGTGACGCGAAACAAATGTCCGAAACTGTTGTGGCTCATGGCAAATCTCTGCCATTCCTGCATGGAGAAGGAAAGCCGAAGGTCGCAGATGGAACCCTGCGCGAGAATTCTTCGGTCACCTCCGTCGATCAGGATCTCCCGTTCTTGTCCCTGTTTTTTGACGGGACCCAGTGGGTCTTCTGAATTCGACATTTGCCGGCCCGCCTGATGTTGAACGGGATGCAAATGTCAAATTCGATCCTCTGGCTTCGTGTTCGGGGAAGAATTCCATATGATGACCGCTGCACGCCTCAATCATTGAACGGTCGCATTCCGTGTCCCTCCATTCCTTCCTCGCTTCCCTGTCCGAAGCCCCCATCCTCGCCGACCCGTGGCGGCTGGCTGCGACCGGGCTCGGGCCCTTTATCGGGAGTTTCGCGGCCCTGGTCAGCGTGCGCCTGCCAATGGGCGAGCCGATCCTGCTCGGCCGTTCGCGCTGCCGGAATTGCCACAAGACCCTGTCGCCCGTGGAATTGGTGCCGATCGCAAGCTGGCTTTTCCAGCGCGCGCGATGCAGGAAATGCTGCGCAGCAATTTCGGTGCGTTATCCGGCGATCGAGCTCGGTTTTCTGGCTGTCGGCCTTGCTTCAGCCGTTTTCTTTCCCGGACCGCTCGCGCTGGCCGGGGCCATTTTCGGCTGGCAATTGGTGTTGCTTGCGCTGCTCGATGCGGAGCATTTCTGGCTGCCGGACGGGCTCACCCTCACGCTCGGCCTGAGCGGGCTCGGCGCCGCACTGATCCTTGTCCCCGCGGAATTTCCCGATCGCGCCATTGGTGCAATTGCGGGTTTCCTCAGCCTGTTTTTGATCGCGATGCTCTACAAGCGGCTCCGCGGCCGGGAGGGCATGGGCGGCGGCGATCCAAAATTGCTGGCCGGGCTCGGTGCCTGGCTCGGCTGGCGCGAGCTGCCCGCTGTGCTGCTGCTGGCGGCAGTTCTGGGATTGGGCCTGGTCTTTTTCCAGCGCCTGCGCGGGCGCGCGATTGATCCTGCCCGGCCACTGCCCTTCGGGACTTTTCTTGCGGCGGCCGGATTTATGCTGTTCCTGTTGTGGCCGGTCATGCCATAAGGCAATCTCCGGCGCGAAATTCTGTCGCAGAGCATGTTTATGATCGCTCAGCTTTCGTTCCATACGCCCGAGGAAAATCCATGGCCGCCGATCCGGAAAATTCACCCGAAATCTCCGCCCCCGAAAACCGGACAGAAAGCCGGACCGGGCTCAACCGCCGCGAGGCGCTGACGCGTGCGGGGCTCGGCTTCGGGGCGGCGGCCGCGCTCGCTGCCTGCCAGACCGCCGATCATGCAGGGGCCGAGACCGGGCGGGCGCTGGCCTTCGAACATGGCGTGGCCTCGGGCGATCCTTTGTCCGACCGGGTGATCCTGTGGTCGCGCGTGACCCCGCTCTCGGCCGGCGATCAGGCCCCGGTCAATGTCCATTGGCGCGTGGCACGCGATCCCGAAATGCGCCGGGTGGTAAAGAAGGGCGAGGTGATGACCTCGGCGGCGCGCGATTTCACCCTCAAGGTGGATGCGACGGGTCTCGAACCGGCGACCGAATATTTCTACCGTTTCAGCGTGGCCGGGGCGGAAAGCCCGGTCGGCCGCACAAGGACCCTGCCCAGGGCAGGTGCGCAGAAAGTCGTGTTTGCGGTGTGTTCGTGCTCGAACTACCCCGCCGGCTATTTCAACGCCTATCGGGCACTGGCGCGGATCAAGGGGCTCGATCTCGTACTCCACACCGGCGATTATATCTATGAATATGGTGCCGAGGGCTATGGGGGCGAAACCGGCGCGAAACTCGGCCGGGTGGTGAATCCGCGGACCGAGATCCTGAGCCTCGCCGATTACCGGACCCGTCACGCCCAGTACAAATCCGACCCCGACCTTCAGGCCGCGCATGCAGCCGCGCCCTGGATCACCATCTGGGACGACCACGAAACCGCCAATGATACCTGGGCCGAGGGCGCGCAGAACCACAATCCCGAACGTGGCGAAGGCGAATGGTCGGCGCGGCGCAAGGTCGCGGTTCAGGCCTATTACGAATGGCTGCCGATCCGCGACCCGGAAGCGGGCCGTTCCTTCGAGGCGATCTATCGCAGCTTCGATTTTGGCGGGCTGGCGCGCTTCATCATGCTGGAAACCCGGATGACCGGACGCAGCAGGCAATTGGAATGGAATGCCGGCATCGCCGCAGCCGCAAGCGCCATTCGCGGTGCGCCCGTGGCCCCCGCGGATATTCAAAATGCACCGGAATTTCTGCCCGCAATCCGGAAATTCATGGCCGAGACGCTCAACGATCCAGGCCGCGCCTTGCTCGGGCCCGAACAGGAAGCCTATGTTGCCGCGCAAATGAAGGACAGCGCCGCCAATGGAGGCGTGTGGCAGGTGATCGGCAATCAGGTGGTGATGGCGCGAACCAATACACCCGATTTCGCCGCGGCCTTGTCAGACGAGAACAAGGCCAAATTATCCACCGGCTCGGGCTTCATCCGCCGGCTGATCGCTTTTTCCAAATTGGGCCTGCCGTGGAATCTCGACGCCTGGGACGGCTATCCCGCCGCGCGCGACCGGCTCTATGCCGCCGCGCGGGAGGCAAAGGGCAATATGATCGTGGTGACCGGCGATACCCATACCGCCTGGGCCAACGAGCTCTATTCCGGCGACGGGGAGACCCGTATCGGCCTCGAATTTGCCGGCACCAGCATTTCCTCGCCCGGCCTCGGCGACACGGTGACACCCGATATGGCCGATGTCGGGAAATTATGGGCGGAGAAAAACAAGGAAGTCGTCTGGCATGATGCCGTCCACAAGGGCTTCCTGCTGGTGACTTTGACCAGGGAAGAAGCTATCGCCGAATATCATGTGGTCGATAATGTATTGTCGACGGAATTCACGAGCCGGGTGGTCAAGGCCTTCCGCGCCAAACCGGGCCAGGGCACCGGCCCCGGCCCGCTCGAAGCCGTGTGATGGATGGTGTGGGAGGCGGAGTGAGTGGCCCTGTCACGGCCGGGATGTGACGGCACGCTTCGCCGCAGGCGTTTTGTCCGGACCGGATTACTGCTGATCTTCGCAGGCGTTATCGCTGTCGCAAGAAGCTGATTGAACCGCCCCTGCAATTCCTCCAATCGACAGCAATATTGAGCACCCTGAGGATCAAAATTCGGCACGGAGTTGGGGTTTTACTGAAATTCAGATTGATTGCCCTATTCAATTTGTCCATGCCGTGGAGTGAAAAAGTAACCTTAAAGTTAAAATTAAATTTGAAGATATTCTCATTCTTCAATCTTCGCTCGGATTTTTCCAGATCAAGCTATGAAGCTTACCCTTGTTGAATATGGTTACTTCGACAGCCCTCACCATAGATGTATGGATGAACAAGGAACCTGTTTTGATCCGAAGATTGAATAACCTCAGATCCAGTTCAGAAGAAAGCCCGGTTCCACCTTTCCTGAATACACGCCAGAGCGCGTTCAGAAAAAGTGGGATCCGGTTTTCGCCTGAACGCGCTCTAAATCATTGAATCCGAGCATTTTTAATTCAGACATTCGGCTCGGATTTCCTTGAAAATACTCTAGCGCCGCCGGCGCCCGCCCAATACGCCGCGGGTGATTTCCCTTGTGATCTGGCTGCCGGCCTGGCGCAAGACGGATTTCATGAAGGTTTCGAACATGCCCTGACGGCGTGAGCCGCCATTGCTGCGTGTCCCGCCAGCTCCGCGCGATTTCGTACCCGTTTCCTTCCCGACTTTGGCGCGGACGGCTTCTTTGGCTGCGTGTTCGGCCTCCCGGTCCGCAGCGGCGTCCGCTTTTTCCTTGCGCTGCGACAGCTTTTCGTGGGCGCTTTCGCGATCCAGCATCGTGTCATATTTTCCGGCGACCGGGCTCTGCCGTTGAATGGCCACGCGTTCGGCCGCGCTGAGCGGGCCGAGCCGCGCCTCTGGCGGGCGAATTTTCGTGCGCTCGACAATGCCGGGTGTCCCCTTTTCGTCGAGTGTCGAGACCAGTGCCTCGCCGACTTCCAGCGTGGTGATCGCCGCCTCGGTGCTGAAGGCCGGATTGGGCCGGAACGAGGCCGCTGCAATCCTCACTGCTTTGGTTTCGGACGGCGTATAGGCGCGCAAGGCGTGCTGCACACGGTTCGACAATTGGGCGAGCACGGTTTCCGGCACATCCTGCGGATTCTGCGTGACGAAATAGATGCCGACGCCTTTGGAACGGATGAGCCGCACCACTTGCTCGATCTTGTCGAGCAGGGCCTTGGGCGCATCCTTGAACAGCAAATGCGCTTCGTCGAAGAAGAAGACGAGCTTCGGCTTGTCGGGATCGCCGATTTCAGGCAGGCGCTCGAACAATTCCGACATCAGCCACAACAGAAAAGTCGAATATAGCCGCGGGCTTCCGATCAGTCGGTCGGCGGCCAACACATTGACGAATCCATGCCCATTGGCATCGGTGCGGATGAAATCGGCGAGATCGAGTGCCGGCTCGCCAAAGAATTGCGCGGCATCGCCCATGTCGAGCTGCAACAATTTCCGCTGGATGGCCGCTGCGGTGGTCGGTTGCACGAGGCCGTAGCGCTTTGACACCTCCTGGGCGTTCTCGGCTACATGCCGGATCAGGGTCTTGAGGTCGTCGAAATTGAGGAGTTCCAGACCCTCGATGTCGGCAAGGTGGAAGGCGACATTGAGCACGCCCTCCTGGGCATCCGACAATTCCAGAATCCGCGCGAGCAGGACCGGGCCGAGATCCGACATCGTGGCCCGCAGGGGATGGCCCTGGGCACCATAGAGGTCCCAGAACATCACCGGCGGCGCGCGACAGGCGTAATCGCTGATCCCGAGTTCCGTGGCGCGGGCAGTGAAACGCTCATGAAGCTTGCCTTTGGGATCGCCGGGAAGGGCAATCCCGGCAAGGTCGCCCCTCACATCGGCGGCAAAGACCGGAACCCCGGCGCGCGAAAAGGCTTCGGCCAGCACCTGCAGGGTGACCGTCTTGCCGGTGCCGGTCGCGCCCGCGATCAGGCCATGGCGATTGGCGCGCCGCAGCACGAGATGCTGCGGATTCGGACCGCCCAGAAAAATCGTGTCACTCATGGTTTCCCCTCCGGGGTCTTTTCCCGTGGGCTTCCGGTCCGACGGAATTCGGAAGCACCGATTCGCAGGCCAACCTAGAGGCTTTTCCGATCGAATGGAATCATTCTTCGGGACAAAAGCGTCAGTCAGGAATCTCCCCGGCAGCGATCCCTCGCCACCCGGATTAACCGTCTCTTTACCGGATCGCCCGCTCCGTAAAGCCTGAATGAAAGATGACAGGAGCCGGAAACGTGAGCGAAGCGGGCGGACCAATATCCGGTGCCCCGGGGTTCAGCGGCACGGTGACCGGCGGTAAACAGGCCACACCGGCGCGGTTGAGCCCGGAGCGCGCCGCGATCGAGACCGCCGCGCGGGAATCCGGCGTCGATTTCGGGCATTTGCTGCGCACCGCGGCTGCCGAGAGCGGGCTCGATGCCAAAGCGCGTAACCGGGGATCCACCGCCACCGGCCTGTTCCAGTTCATCGACCGGACCTGGCTCGACCTTGTCCGCCGGCACGGGGCTGAACTCGGGCTCGCGGCGCAGGCCAGCCAGATTCGCGATACCGCCCATGGGCCCGTCGTCCGCGATTCACGGGCAAAAGCCGCCATCCTCAATCTGCGCAAGGACCCGGCGATCGCCTCCGCCGCGGCGGCGATCTTTACCCGCGAAAATGCCGGTCATCTGTCGCGTGAGGGCGCATCCGTGAGCGGGGGCGCACTCTATGCCGCCCATCTGCTTGGGGCGGGGGGCGCGTCGCGGATCCTTGCTGCGGCCGAGGAAAATCCACATCAGCGCGCTGCCAGCCTGTTACCCGCTGCCGCCCGCGGCAACCGCGCCTTGTTCTATGACGAGGGCCGGGCGCTGACCGTTCGCGAATTCGTCGATCGGCTGGAAGCCCGTTTCGGCACGGAATCGGTGGCGGGCTTCGGCGCAGGGCCCGCGGATGATCCGCCCGACCAATCCCCGCCACATCTGCGTCAAACACACGATTTCGCGGCCTCTGAAGCCTTTGTCACGGCCAATCGCTTCGATATTCGCGCCACCCAATCCATTGCGCCCACGCTCGCTCTCCTCCTGCTGCAGGATGTGTCGCATGGCGATATCAACCGGCTTGGAACCTCGCCCGACGAATCCGCGCAGGATCCGACCCGCGGAATTCTGCACCGCCCGGCCAGCGAATATCAGGGCTGATACCGCTATCCCACCCGGCCGGACAGGCTTTAAAAAAGCTTTCCAAATCCAGGCAATTGCGCGTGATCACCTGCACGTGATCTTAAAACCGAATTGCTAAAGGTGCCCCTGCATTCTGCCCTAACAGAAGTCAGGAGCCCGGTGATGGCGAAGAATTCCACATTCAAATTTCTCATGCTTGCCGCCGCAATGGCGAGCTTTGGCGCGACAGCTTTCGCCTCCGGCACCGTTTCGGGTGCCGGCGGTGCCGATGCCTATGCCCGCGGCAAGGCGGTGTTTGCGCGCAAGGTAACCTGCGCCGATTGCCCGCTCGCTTCCGGGGTCGAAACCCCCGAGGCCGCCAAATCGGCGCTGGCGCGTATCGATGCCGGCGAATTCGGCCTCGATGACGGCGAACGCAAGGCCGTCAAGGAATTCATGAATCGTCGCTTCAAGCTCGCCTGAGATTTGGATCGAGAGGCCAGCCCGCTTCGGCACGACCGGATTCCGGCGTGCCCGGAGCGGGACTGGAAACGGGATGGATGCGTGTCTGACATTTCGGCCGGATTCCGGCCGGGGGCGGCATGCATGGGTGGTGGTGAGGCGGGTCGCGTGTGGCGGCTCTGAGCGCCATTTTTGCGCGCCTCGATCTTTCATGAGGGAAAACAATGTCCATACGTTCACTTATGGTCGCCGCTCTGGCGATGTGCAGCTCGGTGCCGGCCTTTGCGACGGGCACTTCGCCCTGGCTTCCGGCACCGCGTGCCACCCATGTCCAGTTCGAATATTTCCGCCAGAGCGCGGATGAATTATTCGTGGGCGAGGTCCGGGTGGGGCTTCCCGGCGATCTCGAGCAAAATGCGTATTTTTTCAGCGCCGAACGGGGCATCACCGACAAATTCGCCATCGATGGCCGCATTGGATATTCGAGCACCCGCTTTGCGCCTTTCTTGTCCAGCCTGGGCGGTTCAGGACGCCAGGGGGTCACCGATTTCCATCTCGGCCTGCGCTATAATGTGGCCGATGAGGCGCTCGGGGCACCTGCGACGCTGACCCTGCGCGCTGCCGGCATCATTTCCGGCATTTATGAGCCGGGCGTGATCGACGCGGTTGGCGATTCGGCATCGGGGGCAGAATTCGGCTTCCTGGTCGGCAAGATCCTTGGCGGCAAATTTTCGGTCGGTCTCAATGCATTGGCCCGGATCCGGGCCAATAATGTCCCTCCCGAGTTCGATCTTTCGGCCTATGGCGGTTATTCGGTGACCGAACGGATCACAGTGTTCGGCGGCCTGCAATTCGTGAACGCGTTCGCCAATCTCGACATTGGCGATCCCGATTTTACGCCGGCGCGTTTTCCCGAAGTCGAAGAGGATTTCGCCGACTGGACGGCCGGCGCTTCCATCCGCCTGCCCAAAAAGGTCAATCTTTCCGGGTCGTTCGGACAAAAGTTTGCGGGCTCCAACACGACGCGGAGCAATTTCTTCCGGATCGCGCTCGGCTATTCCTTCTGAGGTCGCAAAGAGTGATCGGCGGGATCAGATCTCGCCGATCACCGACAGATAAAGGTCGAGGATCGCTTCCTGCTCGGCCCGTTCGTCGCGGTCAAGCTTGCGCAGCCGGACAACCTGGCGGATTGCCTTGACATCGAAGCCAAGCGATTTGGCCTCGCCATAGGTGTCCTTGATATCGGCGGCGACAGCAGCCTTGTCTTCCTCCAGCCTCTCGATCCGTGCAATGAATTGCTTGAGCTTTTCACGCGATGATTCCGTGAGATGCTGGGGGGCGGCGTCGACAGCATCTTCGACACCGGACGCAAAGGGGATGACGGCCATGGGAATCCTGATCCGGTGAAAGAAGGCGGGCAGGCGCGAATCGCCCCCGCATCGGGAACTCTAGAACCCATGGCAGCGGAAGTGGAGTCCGGTCTTTTACCCGGATAAGTCCCAAAGCATTGAATTCGGGGATGCCCGAAATCCGGTCCGGGCAGGATTCTGTTGAAAAATCCCTACAGGAAATTGACCAGCGACAATTCCTGGATCTGGCTGAACACCGACGCCGAGGCCTGAAACTGGGTCCGCGCCTGCGACAGGCGCGCGGCGACTTCGGCGAGATCGACTTCGGCGATCTCGCCGGCCACCCCGGTCAGCAAAGTGACGGAGGTGCGCTGGCTGACCTCCAGCCGACCAAGCCGCGCCTGCTGGATGCCGTTTTCGGCCTGGGCTGCACGCAGGCCATCGGCCGCATTTGACACCAGTGCGATTTCGGCGGTCAGGAAATCGCGCTGGGCTGGCGTCAGCGGGCGCCCGAGTGTCGGGTTGGTTTCGATGAATTGCTGCACGCGCTGGAAGGATAGGAAAAGATCGCGGCCGATCTCGCGTCCGAACGGCGCGGGCGTGATGGTGACCGCCTCATCCACCCGAATGGCCTGCAATTGATCGGCATTGTCGAACAGGGTGTCGATATTGCCGAGTGCAGCCGGTGTGGTCAGATCCGACAATTGCGTTGCCAGAACCGGATCGATATCGGTCGAGGTGCCGTTGAACAGGCTGCGGCCGGCATAACGCAGATTGAGCCCCTGACGCGCGGTCTCGAAGGAATCGAGCAGGGCATCGCCGACGAAACTGCCATCGTCGAGCGTCAGGGCTTCGGTCAATTGCTGTTGCAGTCCGGCAGCGGCACTGGTGGTGCGGTCAAGCGCCAGATCCTGCTGGGCCAGCCGGTTGGTGAGTTCCCGGCCGAGGTCGAGAAAACTCTGGGCGCGTGCCCGCAAATTATTGACGCCGATCAGGGTCTCCGACGTGCGGCCAAAGCCCTGAAGGTCATCGGCAATGGTTTGCTGCGCAGTCTGCCTCTGGGCCTCGACAAAGGCTGCCTGGGTGCGGGCAAGTCCCGACAGGGCCTGGCGGGCGAAGGTCTCGGTGGCGATGCGGGTCATGGCATGTCCTTAATTCTGTTGGTCGTCAAACCGGCGCGATCCCGCCCCGGTCAGGCCCCGATCTGGAGCAGGGTCTGGAGAAGTTCGTCCGCCGCCTGGATAAGCCGCGCGGCTGCGGCAAAGGATTGCTGGAATTGTGTCAGGCGCACCAGTTCCTCGTCGAGATTGACGCCTTCGATAGAGGTGCGGCGCGAAATCGCCTCTTCCGACAATGCCAGCGCTCCGTCGCGATTGCGCTCGGCGGCGGCCGCGCGCTCCCCGGCCTCGCCCGCCAGCCGCGCGGCGAAATCGGCGATCGTGGACGTCGAGGCCGAAAAGCCCTCGGGGGAAAAGAGGCGGGAGGTTTCGAAGGCGGCGGCCAGCGCATTGGCACCGCTACCGTCGCCCGGCGTCAGGACCCGGTTTCCGGGCACGGCCCCGGTCAGGGCCGGCACCCCGGCAGCCAGCAGATTCCGGTTGGCCTGAATATCGGCGCGAACTTCAAGCCCGGATACACGTGTGTCGCGCGAGGCCCGCGACAGGCCGAAAAAGGAGGACAGGGTCAGCCCCGTATCGCCGCGCACGCTGGAATCGCTGGTCACCGCAAGCCGAAATCCGCTTTGCCCGGCCAGAGGCGTGGCCAGCACTTCGCCCTCGGCGCTCAGGCTGAACGCGAAACTGGAATTGAGCGCGGGATCGGCATTCAGCGCAGTGACAAATCCCTGCACGGTCAATCCGGCCGGCGAGATCACGGTCGAACTGCGCACCGCCCCCTGCGCCGACCGCACTTCAAGCGCGAGCGTTCCCGATGTGACACCAAGGCTGTCGGTTCCCGCGGCACCCGTCTCGAAAAAGATCGGCGTGGAGCTCGAAACCAGATCATTCAATCCGAAAAACTGCGAGAAGCCCCGGCCCGCGCGATCAGACACCGGCGCGGTCGCATCGGCGACCACGATTCCATTTCCCGCCGCGCCGGCCGAAATTGTCAGCCGGCCATTGGCAAAGCTGGCGGTTGCGGCTCCGCCCAGAGCGGTGTTGATGGCCGTGACAGCGTCGTTGACATTGGCGAGGGTCGAGAGGTCGATATCGGCGCTCGCCACCAGATTTCCGGCATTGTTCACCACCGCGACGGTGGTCCGCCCGGTAAAACCCAGCGAATTGGTGGCAAGCAATCCGGTATTGCGCCCATTGAGCACCGCGGGCGGTGGCAAGCTTGCCGCGGAATTATGGGCGGCGTTCAGCGCATCGGCGAGGCCAGCGGCGAGCTCCGACAGACCGGCGCGCAAAGCCGGCAATTCGCGGTCGCGCGCATCGATCAGCCCGCGCAATTCGCCGCCCCCGATCGAGTTCTGCACCGGGCGGACGCTTGCCCCCTGCACATTGGGCGGAACGATTCCGATCTCGCCAAATTCCTGATTGGCATTGGCGGTTCCGCCGGCATAGACGAATTGCGCGGGCTCCTCGCCCAGCAGCAAAATGCCGTCCACGGTGCGGATTTCGACCCCGCCCAACCCCCGCGGCGTGGTGCGCAGATCGACGAGGCGCGACAATTCGTCGATCGCCAGACGCTGCTGGGTCTCGACGCCCGAGGCATCCTGGCCCGTCGCGGTGAAGCGGACGATCTCGCGGTTGAGATCGGCGATGCGGGTGAGCAAGCCATTGGCCCGGTTGACACCTGATACGAGGCGCGCATCGGCCTCCCGCGCCAGCGCATCGAGACTGCCCGAGACCGTGCGCAGATTGGCGAGGGTCTCCTGGAGATTATTGATCGCGGTCGCCCGGCGTGGGGCGCTCGCCGGATCGGCAGTGAGATCGGTGAAGGCCGTGAACAAGGCGTCGAGCCGGTTGAACACCGAGCCGGGCTGGGAGGGATCACCGAAATTGGCCTGGGCGCGGTTGAGAAATTCGGCCGCGGTCTCATTGGCCGAAGCCCCGGCCTGGGCGCGCAACACGCTGTTTTGCAAAAAGCGATCGGCCGTGCGCCGGATGCTACCGACATCCACCCCGCCAGTGCCGCCGGCCAGTACCCGCGGTTCGAATACGGCGTCCTGACGCACATAGCCTGGCGATCCGACATTGGAGATGTTGGTCGAGGTGATCCGTAATGCTTCCTGATTGGCAAACAGCGCCGAGGTCGCATTGGAGAAAATGGACGAAATGGTCATGCGTGAATTCCGTCATCCACGACAGAGGCCCGGTGCCGATTAACCTTGCAGCGGGAGATTCCTGCCGCCATGCAGGCAAAATCTGCCGGGGCGCAGCCCCCGACAAACAGATCTGCTTTTGTGGTAAAATATTGAATTGTAGAACTTTGTTGAGAAAAAGACATCGCTCTGCTCCCTGGCTTTTGGGATAATCGGCGGAAGCTTCGCAATTTACGGACCACGGAAAAGAGAACGAACGGCACCTCGGACCGACTGGTTGCTCTGCCTTTGACTTCCCCGCCGGGCAAAGCAATCTTAATCAGGGACATGGCAAGATCGCCGGAACCAATGCTCTACCCACCGGGATTTCCGCCATGTCCGAACCAATGTCCCCCAATGCCTTCCGGAATTTGATGTGGTTTCCGGCATTGGCTCTGGCGCTTGCATTTGCGCCTCTCGCGCATGCTTCCGGGGGCGGAAAGAAAGCGGCACCCGCCGCCAATCCGGTATCTCCGCAGCAAAAACGCATCACATCGAGCGAAAATTATGTGGCGGTGCCTGGCCTGATCGCCGCGATCGCCGTCAATTACCGGTTTTCTGGCCTGTTGCAGGTGGAAGCCGGGCTCGACATTCCAGATGCGAAAGCCCGCACGCGGGCCGGGCAATCCATGCCGCGGCTGCGCGATTCCATGCGCACGGCGGTCGCTGATTATGTCGGCAATTTCTATACCGCCGGGACGGCACCCGATCCCGCCCAGATCAAGCGGCGCCTGCAAAACGCGGTCGATGCCATATTGGGGCCGAAAATCGCAACCGTGACTTTGGCCGTGGTGATGATTCAACCCGGGCGCCAGTGAGCGGCCGGGGCATTCGATCGAAAGCCTTTGCAAAGGAGAAATGCATCACCGACTTCGCCGCGAGCGTCGTCCTCGCCGGTCTCTGCATCGCTCACCACAAGGGTTTGTCGACATTTATCTCAACCACAGGATCATTGCGGCGGAGAAGGCGGCTGATTCCAGTCCCCGCGCCTGCCCATTTGGCGGACCATCTGGTGCACCCGCGACCAGACGCACGCCGCCTGCGGCCGTGACAAGCCCCGCGACAAGGCCTGCCACGAGATGGGTGCGCGCCTGCTGCGCTTCGAGCGAGAGGGATTTGCCGACGGAGCGCCCCTTTCGGAATCAGCCCCCGCTCCCCCACAGATTTTCCGGCAGGCCGCGCACCCCGACCCGGAAGATGAACGCATGGCCGGCCTCGGGCTCCGCCGCGAGCGCCGATTCGGACAGGCCATCGCGCGCGCTGGTGACGCAGAGCAGATCGAGATCCGGCCCGCCAAAGCTCACACAGGTCGGCTGGCTGGCAGGAACCGGCAGTTCCAGCAGCAATTGCCCGTCGGGCGCGAAGCGCGCAACCCGGCCCCCACCCCACAGCGCCACCCACAGGCAGCCATCGCTATCGACCGCCGCGCCATCGGGAAAGGCTCCCGGCGGGGTTTCGGCAAACAAGGTGCCGGGGCCGCTGAGCACCGAATCCTCGCGTGGATCGAAAAAGCGGATCTGGCGGGTCGGGCTGTCGGCGAAATAGAGCCGCGCACCATCCGGGCTGCTGCACAATCCGTTCGAGATGGCGATCCCTTCCCGCAAACAAGAGAGCGTGCCGTCGCCATCGAGGCGATACAGGGCGGCGCTGTTGTCACCGGCGCGGGCGGCATCCTCGACCATGGAGCCCGCCCAGAAGCGGCCCTGGGCATCGGTGCGGCCGTCATTGAGGCGCCGGCCCGAGCCCGCTTCTTCCACCCGGTGGAGCCAGATGATCCGTCCGCTTTCCGGCCAGAACCGGGCAAAGCCGGTTTCGAAGGCGCAGACCAGCCCGTCCTCGCCGGCGACAAAGCTGAAGGCCCCTAGCCGTTCGGGCAGGTCGAAATGGCCGATCGCGCAGGTCTCCGGTTGATAATGATACAGCCGGCGGCTCTGAATATCGGTCCACCAGAAGGCTTCGTCTGCCGGGTTCCAGCGCACGCCTTCGCCCAGAATGGCAGCGACGGGCACAACAGCAAATGGCATGATTTTCAGGGACTTTCCTCCGATGGCGTTCAGGCGACCGCCCGCAAGGCACCTGTGAATTGCGCCGCGCGCCGGCCGGCATCGGCTGCGGAAACGCCCGGCCGCCAGAGTTCGCCACCGATCCCGAAGCCTGCGGCTCCCGCCGCACGCCAGGCCGGGATGTCGGCCAGCCCCACCCCGCCGACCGCGAAGATCTGGACATCGGATGCGAGCACAGCGCGCAACGCTTTCAGATGGGCGGGGCCGTAACTTGCGGCGGGAAACAGTTTCAGCCGGCGCGCGCCGGAAGCGCAAGCGGTGAAAGCCTCGGTCGCCGTAGCAAATCCCGGCATGGCGACGAGTCCGGATTCGAGCGCGGCCGCAATGACCTCCGGCGCGACATTGGGGCTGACGACCAGCTTTCCGCCCACCCTGACCACATCGGCGACTTCTTCGATTCTGAGCACGGTTCCCGCCCCGATCAGGCAGTGTTCGCCGAAGCGCTGCGCGAGGCGCGCCACGCTTTCGAACGGGTCGGGCGAGTTCAGGGGAACCTCCAGCACGCGAATGCCGGCGGCAATGATGGCAGCGGCGATGTCGACGACTTCTTCCGGCCTGATGCCGCGCAGGATGGCGACCAAAGGCAGGTCGTCGAGGGCAGATTCGGGCAAGGCGGAGCTCAATTTATCCCCCATGGCAGTGCATCATGCAGCGCGCTCAGTCCGGCGAGTACCGATTGTGCGCCGTCATGGCAGACAGGTTCCACACCCTGGGCGCGCAGGCTGCGCGCATACAAGTCAGAAATGACCTGCGCGCCGATCACTCTCACCGGAATTTCGCGCAATTCCGGGTAGGAAGCGAGAGCGCCCGCGCTGTCGGACCCGATCAGCAGACCGGAAACGAGGCTCCGCGCGGTCGGAATGGACATGCCTTCGCGCAGGCGGCGGCTGCGTGCCTCAAACAGGGTGTGGACGAGTGACGCACAAGGCGCGCCGGCGCGGGCGAGGCCCACATCGAACGCATCCGCACCGGAATCCGGCGATAATGCTCCACCGCGCAGAATCATGCTGTGGGCATCCAGCAGCGCGAAAAGTTCGCCGGTCATGCCGGTCAGAAAATTCTCGATCCGCCCCTCACTCAGATGCACCCATTTGGTGTGGGTGCCGGGCAGGCAGAGCAGGTGCTGGCCAATGGCGAGGCCGGAATCGATCCGCATGGCACCGGCGATCTGGGTTTCCTCGCCCCGCAGCACATCGGGTGCCCCGCACGGATTGATACAGGCAAGCCCGGGGGCGATCGCGATCGAAAGCCCGCCTGCCTCGAAGCGCAGCACCCCTTTCGGGAATTCCCCGGGGCGCGACGGGCAGTCGAGATAGGGTACCTCGCGCCAGCCCAGATTGGAGCCGATCGCCCCGCACAGGGTGACCGAACCGATTTCATGCCCGGCCCGCCAGCCGGCGATCAGCGCCAGCAGGATGTCTCCCGGGTCGCGTCCATTGAGTGCGCCCACACCGGGTCCGTGGGCGTCGGCGAGGATTTCCCCGTCCCGGTACAGATACAGCCGCAAATGACTGTTACCCCAATCGCCGAGAATGATTGGCGCGAGAAGGGTCATGGCAGCTCCGGCCTGTGAATCGAGTCTGACATTCGGCGCTTTAAGGCGAAAGGGATGTTTTTCGCCGCCCTCATTTCTCCCGCAGGATTGCCGCCTGAGCGGCAGCCAATCTCGCAATCGGGACCCGGAAGGGCGAACAGCTCACATAATCGAGCCCGATTTCCTCGCAAAAACTGATGGTTGCCGGGTCGCCGCCATGTTCGCCGCAAATGCCGGTCTTGAGGACGGGGCGCGCGGCCTTGCCGCGTTCGAGCGCGATGCGCATGAGATCGCCAACGCCGTCCTGATCGAGCGTCTGGAACGGGTCCTTGTCGTAAATACCGAGATCGGCATAGATTTTGAGGAAGCGGGCATCGTCACGCGACATGCCCAGCGTCGTCTGGGTCAGATCATTGGTTCCAAAACTGAAGAACTCTGCGGCCAGCGCGATATCGCCGGCGCGCAGGGCCGCGCGCGGCAATTCGATCATGGTCCCGACGCTGAAGGGGATTTCCTGACCGGTCGCAACACGGCATTCATCGGCGACCCGCGATACATTGGCCTTGAGAATGTCGAGTTCCTTTTTCGCGCTGACCAGCGGGATCATGATCTCGACATTGGGCATGAATCCCGTGCGGGCGGCGACGGCACCGGCGGCCTCGAAAATCGCGCGCGCCTGCATGTCGTAGATCTCGGGGAATGTGATCCCGAGCCGGCAGCCGCGATGACCCAGCATCGGGTTGGATTCATGCAATTCCCCCGCGCGCGCCATGAGCGCCGATGCCGGCAGGCCGGTCGCCTCGGCCACTGCGGCGATGTCCTTTTCGCCATGGGGCAGAAATTCATGCAAGGGCGGGTCGAGCAGCCGGATGGTTACCGGACGCGTGCCCATGATTTCGAACAGGGCCTCGAAATCCCCGCGCTGGACCGGCAGCAGCTTCGCGAGCGCCTTGTTGCGGTCGGCGAGGCTGTCGGCGAGGATCATTTCCCGCACAAAGGCCACGCGTTCATGGTCGAAAAACATGTGCTCCGTGCGGCACAGCCCGATACCCTCGGCACCGAAATCGCGCGCCATGCGTGCATCGGCCGGGGTTTCGGCATTGGCGCGTACGCGCAGGCGGCGACGCTCATCCGCCCAGCCCATCAGCGCACCAAATGGGCCCGATAATTCCGGCTGCACCAGTTGAGCCGCGCCCGCCAGCACCTGGCCGGTCGATCCATCGACACTGATGATCTCGCCCTTGCGCACCACGCGCCCGCCAATGGAGAACTGGCCGGCGGCCTCATCGATCCGCAGCCCGCTGGCCCCGCACACACAGGCCCTGCCCATGCCGCGCGCCACCACTGCGGCGTGGCTGGTCATGCCGCCCCGCGCCGTGACGATCGCCCGCGCCGCATGCATGCCATGGATGTCCTCGGGCGCCGTGTCGACGCGCACCAGAATGACGGCCTTCCCGTCGGCAGCGAGGGTGGCGGCCTCATCGGGGTCGAACACCACTTCGCCGACGGCAGCGCCCGGCGAGGCGGGCAGCCCGATCGCCAGCACATCGCGTTTGTAATTGGGCGAAATGGTCGGGTGAAGCATCTGGTCGAGCGCTTTGGCGTCGATGCGCAGAATGGCTTCGTCCCTGGTGATCAGACCCTCGCCGACCATGTCGACCGCAATACGCAAGGCGGCCGGCGTGGTCCGCTTGCCGTTACGGGTCTGGAGCATGAAGAGGGTTCCCTCCTCGATCGTGAACTCGATATCCTGCATGTCGCGATAATGGCGCTCGAGGCGCGCGGCGATCGCCGACAATTCAGCGAAAGCGACGGGCATCGCCTCTTCCATCGAGGGCTCCCGCCCGCCCAATTGGGCACGCGCGGCGCGCGAGATGGCATTGGGCGTGCGCAGGCCGGCAACGACATCCTCACCCTGGGCATTGATGAGGAATTCCCCGTAAATGGCGTTCTCACCGGTCGAGGGA
This sequence comes from Hyphomonadaceae bacterium, assembly GCA_021731815.1. Lineage (GTDB taxonomy): Bacteria > Pseudomonadota > Alphaproteobacteria > Caulobacterales > Aquidulcibacteraceae > JAKFWO01. Next base: position 58,021 of record JAKFWO010000034.1, read on the forward strand.
TTGCGCGTGAAGGCGACGCCGGTCGCAGATTTCAGCCCCATATTGCCGAACACCATGGCCTGGACCGTAACCGCCGTGCCCCAGCTTTCGGGAATATCGTGGAGCTTGCGATAGAAGATCGCGCGGTCATTCATCCAGGAGCGGAACACGGCCTCGATCGCGCCCCATAATTGGGTACGGGGATCCTGGGGGAAAGGCTGTCCGGTGCGGCGCAGCACGATATCCTGGAATTGCGCAACGATTTCAGTCCAATCCTCGTGTCCGAGATCGAGGTCATTGCGAAAATCGCGCTCGTCCTTGTAGACCTCCAGCGCGTGCTCAAAGGCATCATGCGAGACCCCCAACACGACATGGGAATACATCTGGATGAAGCGGCGATAGGAATCCCAAGCAAATCGCCGGTCGCCCGAACGCGCCGCCAGCCCCTCGACGCTCGCATCGCCGAGGCCGAGATTGAGCACCGTATCCATCATGCCGGGCATGGAGGCCCTGGCACCCGAGCGCACGGAGACGAGCAGCGGATTGGAAGGGTCGCCAAATCGCTTTCCGGTCAGGGTCTCAAGTGCCTCCAGCGCCTTTCCGGCTTCCTCGGACAGGCCTTCGGGCATACGGCGCCCGGCCGCATAATAGTGATTGCAGGTTTCGGTGGTGATCGTGAAGCCTGGCGGCACCGGCAGGCCGAGCAGCGACATCTCGGCGAGATTGGCCCCCTTGCCGCCGAGAAGATTGCGCAGGCCCGAGGCGCCATCGGCCCGGCCACCGCCGAAGGAATAGGTTCTTTGCCGTTCGGCAATCATTTCGGACATGGGGAAATCCTGGTTGATTTCAGGCGACGTCGAGATCGCGCGGCACAACCATGATCCGGAACCCGGCGCTCTGCCCAAACAGTTGAACCCGCAGGTTCTGATAGCTTTGGTTTCACGCCAACGAAAGCCCCGCAATGCGGCAATCGCACAGGGGCAGGCGCACAGGGGCAGATCCTTAATGGATTGCTGCGCGCGCGGCCGCCAATTCGTCGCGCACACAGCTCGCCACCTGGGTGAGCGAAAATGGCTTGCGCAACAACGCCACGCGGCCGGATTTTTCTGAGGCCAGCAGCGTCTCGAAATCGCGCTCGGTATAGCCGGTGATGAACAGAACGGGCATTTCAAGTCCGATAATGGGCCGGACATTTTCGAGGAATTTCGGACCATCCATTCCGGGCATGACAACGTCAGAAATGATGAGGTCGAATGCCGGTTCGCTCCTGATCAGATCGATGGCCTCGAACCCATCGGCGGCGGCAGTCATCTCATAGCCGCTGCGTTGCAGCAATTCACTGAGAATGATCCGCACATCGGGTTCGTCCTCGACGAGCAGAATGCGTCCGCGTCCCGCAAGGCTCTCAAGCTTCACCGGCTTGTCGGAATTGGCGCTGCGCGCGGCCGACGGGTCGGTCGGCATGGGCCCGTCATAGGCCGGAAGGAAGATCTTGAACGTTGTTCCTCTCCCGATCTGGCTGACGGGATAGATATAGCCGCCCGATTGCTTGACCACGCCCCAGACGGTCGACAGGCCGAGCCCGGTCCCCTTGCCGGCTTCCTTGGTGGTGAAAAAGGGTTCGAAAATCTTGCCCAGAATGTCGGGCGGGATCCCGGGCCCGCTATCGGCGACATCGATCAACAGATATTCGCCATCGACCACATGCGAAAAGCCCTGTGCCTGGGCCTCGATTCCGGTGGCGCGGCGCGTGCGGATGACCAGTTTTCCGCCTCCGTTTTCCACCATGGCGTCGCGCGCATTGACCGCGAGATTCATGATGGCGGTCAGAAGATGATTGCGGTCGGCCCGGACAAAGGGCAGGTCCCGGCCGTGATCGAGTTCGATGGTGACGCTTTCATCCATCAATTGACGGAGCAGAATATTATAGCCGGAGAATATCTCGGAAATATCCAGCACTTCGCGCTCGAAAGTCTGTTTGCGCGAATAGGCCAGCATGGCCTGCACGACCTGGGCTGCCTCGTTGACGGTCTGGCTGATGCCATAAATATCCTCGAAAGAGGGGTCGTCCCGGGTATGGCGCCAGAACAATTTGTCGCAGCGCAAACGGATCGCCAGCAGCCAATTGTTGAATTCATGGGCAAGCGTCCCGGCCAATTGACCGATGGACTGGAGCTTCTCGCTCTGGAACAGCCGTGCTTCGAGCTTCTTCTTTTCGGTGAGGTCCACGAGATAGGCAATTGCCCCGCCTTTGGCAGCGGTGATCGACAGATGGACATTGCGGGGCTCATCGCCCGCCAATTGCAATTCCTGTGGGCTGTCCATGGCATCGCGAATGGCCTGGGCAAGCGCATTGGGTCCGCTTTCGGCCAGGAATAATTCGGAAAACCGTTTGCCGATTACCGCCCGCCCCGCCGAGATATGGAGCAGATTGGGATTGGCGTCCTCGATCAGGCTCTCGGCAGGATCCTCGCCGGTCAGCCGCGCCGCCCCGAACGGCATGCTCTCGAACAGGGCATCGCCGGAAGCCCGCAGCGGCCGCAGGGAGGATTCCGCCACAAGGCGCTGGGCCATCGCGTGGGAATAGATGTTCGGGGTGAACACCACCGAACGGGACAAGCCGTCGCCATCGGCCTCGTCGGGCCAGGAGGTGATGATGATCGCGGGGATCTCCACTCCGTCGCGCGGGCGCAACATCACCTCGGTGCGTTGGGCCGCCCGTTTCTCGCGCCGCAGGATGACGCCCGGATCGGCGCGCACAATATCCTTGAGACGCGGATTGGGGGAATCAGCCGAAAGCCCGAGCCAGGCACGCAATGTGGTGTTGAGATAGACGATGCGTCCGTCGCCCGCGGCCGAGAAAAAACCGATCGGCGCCTCATCGATATAATGACTGCGCGCGCTGCCCGGCTGCATCCCCGCACCCGAAAGCGCGCGCAGGCGCCACAGCGCCTTGCCATTGGGAAGTGCGGAAACGATGCCCTCGTACCGCTCCGGTCCCTCGGCGCGCTCTGGCCCGGCATCGAGCAAGGCCATCAGGGCAGGCAGGGTTTCGCTCGCCGCTTTACCGGCCTTGGCGGCGCGCGCCAGCCGAAACAGGGGGCCAGATCCCCCGGGATTGGCCCCAAACATCATGTCGAGGCTGGGCGGACGCTCATTGTCGCCCGATACGCGCAATTGTCCGGCAAGAGAATGCCACGCTTCATTGGCCGCCACAGGGACACCGCTGCGTTCACTTACCAATGCTGGCTCGGCCAGCGCCGCGAGAAATCCGAATTGTGCCCGTTGACTGGCATTGGCGAGGTTTTCGGCCGCCCCCTGTTCCGGATAGAGCCCGAGACGACGCCCACCCCCATGCATGATCCAGATCAGGAGCACGATGGCGGCCGCACCGACCCCGATCAACAGCACCCGCCCCGAGGTTCCGAGCGCCGGCAACAATACCGCCGCCGCCGCAGTCGCAAAGGCACACAATGCCAGCCCAAGCCAGAATGTCAGCCGTCCGATGTCGAATTTTCCGGCCTTCGGTTCTCGCGAGCCCGTGGATCTGGTGTTCCCGGAAGCGGAACGGGTTTCGTCGGTCATTGGGAAATCCCGGAAGCTGTCGAACAAAAAACTCGATCGGCATCGTCCGCACGATCGTACACAGTGTGAACCGATTCGGACTTGCGCGTTTGCGTCCCCTCACCCGGTTCAGGTTACCATTCCGTTCATCCCGATCACTCATTCGGGCCTTCGGATCTGCCGGTTCCGGCTCTTTGCGGTTTCGAGATTCATGATGAAACCGATGATTTTGGCCACCGCTTCGTAATGTTGCCGCGGAATTGGAGCGTCGATATCGGCGGTGGCGAACAGCGCGCGTGCGAGAGGTGGATCCTCGAGCACCGGAACCTTGTTCTCCTCGGCAATGGCGCGGATGCGGAGCGCCACCGCGTCCACCCCCTTGGCCACGCAAATCGGGGCGGGGGTCTCGGCCTCGACATAACGCAGGGCGACCGCATAATGGGTCGGGTTGGTGACGATAACAGTGGCCGTCGGCACGGCCTGGATCATGCGGCGCTTCGAGCGCTCCTGCCGGATCTGGCGCAGCCGCGCTTTGAGCTGGGGATCGCCCTCGGATTCCTTCAGCTCCTCCAGCAATTCCTGGCGGCTCATCCGGTTGCGGCGGATATGGGAACGATATTGCAAAAAATAATCGAGCGCGGCGACCATTCCGATGACGATGAGCGAGGCGGTCAGCAATTGCCCTGCGAGATCGGCAAATAATTTCGGCAACGCGGCGGGGTCGAGCCCGGGATAAAGGTCGAATTCCTTCTGGCGCGGGCCGATCACCGACCATAGAGCGAAGCCGATTGCGGTCAGCTTGAGGACATCCTTGAGCCAGCGCGTCAGCGCATCGCGCCCGAACAGGCGCCCGAAGCCGGAAATCGGGTTGAGCCGGGACAGATCGGGTTTGAGCTTCGCCGCCGTGAACACCGGCTGGGCCTGGGCGAGCTGACCGATCAGCGCGGCCAGAAACCCGACCAGAAACAGGATCCCCGCAGATCCCATCACCGCGCCGAAAATCTCCCAGGACAATCGCGTGAAGCCCGGCCCCGATACCGGCATTTCGTGCGGGCGCTCCAGAAACGCGCGCAAGGGCCCGTTCAGACCCCGCGTCACACCGCCCATCAGGACGGCCATCACGGCAATGCCCAGAAAGCCGAACCAGATCGATACATCCTGCGATTTGACCAATTCGCCCCGCTTGCGCGCTTCCTCGAGCTTGCGCGGGGTGGGTTCCTCGGTTTTCTGGCTCTGGTCGGTGGATGACATTTGGGCCTACAGGAATCCGCGGAAGAAGGTTTCGAGCCCGTCGGCAAATACCATCATCGCCGATCCGAGCGAAGCCATGAAGATGAACAAGGCCAGTTCGATCGAGGGCCCGATGCCGATGAAGAATACCTGAATCTGGGGCGCGAGCCGCGAGAGGATGGCGAGTGCCGCATTGAACACCAGTCCGAACACCAGAAGCGGGGCTGACATTTGCATCCCCAGCCGGAACATCGTCGAGACCGCACTCACCACGAGTTCGAGCCCGTCGCCGAAGGGCGGCATGTCGCCGGCGGGGAAGCGGGCATAGGATTGCGCGGCCGCCAGCAGAAACATGTGATGAAAATCGCCGGCCATGACCACGGCGAGCGCCGTGACCCCCGCGAATACGCCGAGTGTTGCGTTCGGAACCCCATTCGCCGGGTCGAAAAATTGTGCGAAGGCGAGGCCGCTCTGCAATGCCCCGATCTGGCCCATGACATGGACAGCGCCCATCAAGATCCGCCCGCAAGTGCCGATCAGCAGCCCCACCACGATTTCCGCGAACAGGATTTCAAGCACGCCCGGCAGATCGCCCGGCTGGGCCGGCAGAACGGGCCGCAAGGCGGGGGCCGCGGCCATCGCCGTCAGCAGCGCCACCACCAGCCGGAAACGACCGGGCACCGAATTCTCGCCGATTCCCGGGCTCAGCATCAGGATCGCACCCGCGCGAATGAACACGATGGTTCCCGCCCATAGATAGAGTGCGATCGTGTCCGCCATAGGCTGGGCCAGCTCCGAAAACGGGGAAAATCAGAATTTGGCGATTTTTGCGAATAATTCCTGGGTGAATGCGCCCAGAAGCGCTCCCATCAGCGGCAGGCAGATCAGCAACATGAGAAAGGTCGCGATGATCTTGGGCACGAAGACGAGGGTCTGTTCCTGAACCTGGGTCAGCGCCTGCAACAGGGCAATCACCCCACCGACGATCAGGCCCACCAGCATGACGGGCCCCGAGATGACGAGCGTCAGCCAGATCGCATCCCGGGCAATGTCGAGCACTTCTGCACTGGTCATGGCCGCTTTTCCTTCGTTAACCATCTGCGCAAGAGCTGGCACCAGAAGCTGGCGCTTTCAGCACGCAATGGTTAAGCTTGGCACCGAAGCCGTTAACGAAAGATGTCAACCCGGCAAAAATTGCCGGGTTCGGGGCTGGAAAATGTGAAGAATGTCTTGCGGAAAAACCCGCAATTTGCATTTTTTCTTGTGGATTTCGGTGGTTTGGCCGGGTTTGGGTCTGGAGAGAGAGAGACGATGCACATTACTCAGGTTTACTGGCGGGGAATCGCCCTCGCCGCGGCTCTCGGCCTCGGGGTCATGGCTCCATCTGCCGCGCTGGCGCAAAGCCCCGCGGCCAATGTAACCGCCCCGCTCAGCCAAACGGCACGCTTCAACGCATTTCTCGAGGAAATCTACGAAGCCGAAATCGCGCGCTCGCCCGAGGCCCAGACCTTTCTCGGCCGCACCACCAATTACGACCGCTGGGACGATCGCAGCGAGAAAGCCGCGATCGCCGAACTCGCAATCCGGGTAAGGATGAATGCCGAGATCAAAAAGCGGTTCAAACCCGCCGATCTCGACAAGGCGGCGCAATTGTCCCATCGGCTCTTTGCCTATGAGACCGAACGTGCGGTCGAAAGCGCCAGATGGCGGCGCCATCGTTATATTTTCAACCAGCAGAACGGGGCGCAGTCAGCGATCCCGGCCTTCCTGATCAATCAGCACCGCATCGCCGATATTCCCCAGGCCGAGGCCTATATCAGGCGCCTGGCCGGGATCCGGCCGGTGATGGCGGAACTCGTGAGCCAGGCCCGAACCCGTGCGAAAGCCGGCATCGCGCCACCCGCCTGGGTCTATGATTTCGTGATCAATGATGCGCGCAATATCGTCGCGGGCGCGCCTTTCGACCAATCCGGCAAACAGAGCCCGCTGCTCGAGGATTTTACCGGCAAAGTCAATGCGCTGAAAATTGCGGATTCTGAAAAGACCCGGCTGATCGCCGCCGCGGGGAAGGCGCTCACCGACCATGTCAAACCGGCCTATGAGGCCCTGATCGCGCTCATGCAGACGCAAAAGGCGGTCGCCACCCCGGATGACGGCGTGTGGAAGCTGCCCAAAGGCGATCAATATTACGCCTCCGAGATCCGGCGTTATGTGACCCTCAATCTCGGTGCGGTGGAAATCCACGAACTGGGTCTGCGCGAGGTCGCGCGCATCCATGGCGAGATGAATGCGCTGCGGCAGAAGGTCGGCTTTTCGGGTGATCTGAAAGCCTTTTTTGAATTCACCCGCAGCGATCCGCGCTTTTATTATCCCAATACGCCAGAGGGGCGGGCGGAATATCTGAAGGAGGCGACACGCGTCATCGATGACACCCGCGCCAGGCTTCCGACGATTTTCGGAATTCTGCCCAAGGCCGATGTGGTGGTCAAGGCAGTTGAGCCCTTCCGCGAAAAATCGGCGGGCAAGGCCTTTTACCAGCGCCCGGCACCCAATGGAACGCGGCCGGGCGTGTTTTATGTCAATCTCTATGACATGGCGAATGTGCCGAAACATGAGCTGGAAGCGCTGGCCTATCATGAGGGCGTTCCGGGCCATCACATGCAGATCGCCATTGCCCAGGAACTGAAGGACGTGCCGAGCTTCCGGCGCTTTGGCGGCTATACCGCCTATTCCGAGGGCTGGGGATTATACTCGGAGCGTCTGGGCAAGGATCTGGGATTCTATACCGATCCCTATTCGGATTTCGGCCGACTTGCGCTCGAATTATGGCGTGCCTGCCGGCTGGTGACCGATACCGGAATCCACCACAAGAAATGGTCGCGTGCGCAGGCCATCCAATATCTGTTGGACAATACCCCCAATCCCAAAGGCGACATCGAAAAGGGGATCGAGCGTTACATCGTCTTTCCGGGGCAGGCATTGGCCTATACGCCGGGCATGCTCAAGATCGCCGAATTGCGGGCGAAGGCCTCGCTGGAGCTGGGGACGAAATTTGACCTCGGTGCGTTTCACGACGCGGTGCTGAAGGACGGCCCGGTGCCGCTGCTGATCCTCGAGGAAAATCTCAACGCCTTTATTGCGGCGCAAAAGGGGTAATCGCCGCCCCGGCGACCAGAAGGAATGTCATCTGCCATTCCGGTCATGGGATCGCATGGCCGGAATGCGGCCGCGCAAAAATGTCGGCGGGGCAATAATGTCGGCGGGGCATTGACAGGCGGCAGCCACAAGGGCTCAGACAGGCGCAGGCGCGCGCAATGGTGCCGGAGACCCCGTAGCTCAACTGGATAGAGCATCCGCCTTCTAAGCGGACGGTTGCAGGTTCGAACCCTGCCGGGGTCGCCAGTCGGATGTCCTGGCTGTGGAACCTCAACAGGTTGTCCATTGTTTGACCGAAGCGGCTGATGGGTGGCGTTGAGTTCAGGCTGCCATGAGGTCAGCCTTTGCGCTTCTGATCGACATGCCTGAGCTCGGCACCCTGGAGCATTTTCAAAGAAACCGAAGTCGATTTCTGAGTGGAAAAATACTCTAATTCAATAATTTAGAGCGCATTCGAACGAAAACCGCAACTCCACTTTTCCTGAATGCGCTCTTGCCGTTGGTTTTGGCTGTGCAGGGCCTGGTGCGGATATGCTTGAGCGTCAGTTCCTTGCAGGCTGCCGCGAAGGCGAAGGATTTGTAGCAGGAGCCATTGTCCGTCATGACCCGGCTCACCTTAGAGCAAAATACCGATGATATGAATCATCTGATTTGCTCCATTTCCTTGTTGTCGCCTCGCTTTTGCCGAAAACCGGTTCCCACTTTTCGGCGCGATGCTCTATTTCCTTGTTGTCGCGTCGCTTTTGCCGAAAACCGGCTCCCACTTTTCGGCGCGATGCTCTAATGCCGGGTTTGTGGTAACAGGCCACGGCTGATCGCAGGGCTGCGATGGCGCTGAGGGCCTTCTCGTTGGGATAGATGCCCGTTACGGCAATGCGGGATGCGTCGTCGATGCAGACATGCACATATTCCCGGCCTGCTCCGCGTGAGTGGCCCTGCCCGGTGCGATTCCCCGTGATGCGGTGGCCAACTCTTTCAAAACGCCCAGGTTTCTTGATGTCGAGGTGGATCAGCCCCCCGGCTCCTTATAGAGCATCGTCCGATCAAACAGGTTCAGTTTGATCGGGGTCCGATGCTCTAAATATCTGAAACAAAAGTTTTTTATTCCGGCTGAATGATTCCGTTCGACCGGAAAAAGCTCTGGCTATAGCGGATCACCGGCTCGGGTGGAGCCAAGTCGCGCAGCCGCGACAGCCCGGCGCGGCGCAATACCCGGCTGACGGTGGCGGGCGAGACCCCGGTCAGCTCAGAGCAATGTGCAGCTCAGCAATGTGTCTCCGGGGTCTGCTTCGGGATCACTTTTGGCCGCGACGAACGGTCCTGCATAGCGTCGCGCCCGTCAGCCGTGAATGGTTCTGTCCAGCGGCTCACGATCCTGGCCGACACGCCGTAAACCCTCGCGGCCCGGGCTCTGGACAACCGACCGGAGATGACTGCCAAGGCCATCTCTTCTCGACGAACAGGGGTAAGGCGGGCATTCTGGTGGATGTTCATTCGCGGCGTTCCTGAAGACTGGCTGTGTGGTAACTCCAGTCTCCTCGATCCGCCCCGAATGGACAACCTGCTGAAAGCTCACAGTTAGAGCGTGATCAGGAAAGGTTGAGCCCGGTTTTCGCCTGAACGCGCCTTGAAATATTGAGCCCGGGCATTTTCAATCCAGAGATTCGGGTCCAATTTCTTCGAATACGCTCTGGATGCGAGGTCGCTCCAACATCAGACTATGCAGGCTTCCCGACCAGGACTCCTCTCGGCTATTGTCAATCTACCCATCTACCGCCAGTGCAGTGGAAATATTTATCATTAATCATGTTTGGAGTTCATGGATTGCTTCGATAGCAGTCCGATGGCCTTTGAAATTTCACAGTAACCTTGATGGCGCAATTAAACAGACTTTGCCTCATCCACTCAATCGCATGGATAAAACGGATATGGAGATGATACGGAATTTTCGTGTTTCCGGAACTCCGAACCGATTTCGGCTCTCCTGGATGCTCAACATTTCCGTCAGTCGAAGGAATTGCGGGCACCCGTCTCGGTCAGCTTCTTGACACGGCAATCACACCCGCAAGAATCAGCAGCAACCCGATTATACGACCCAAAGACAATGCTTCGCCAAGAACGTAAACGCCAACAACAGAGGTACCAGCGAGCGTCAGCCCGACCGCAATCGGATATGCCAAGGTCAGCTCAAGACGCGCGAGCAGCACCAGCCACAAAACAAAACTGCCGATATAGAGCGTGCCACCGACACCGGTTGCGCTCAATGCCGCCCAATCGGGATCCACCCTTAACGAAGCTGCCGCGCGCGCCAGATTGAACTTGAGTAAGGCAACTGACAATACGTTGACAATGGCATAGGTGGCAAAGAGCGCCGTATTCACATAACCGCTCATCGTTTCCGACCAATGACATACATGATATCGAACAGATTTGCCGTTACATCGATATTGAAAATACTTGAATGCTGAAAGCGTTCATACAATTCCTTCCGGCCAGCTTTAATCACCGTCAAGAAATAAAGCACAGAGCGTAATCGGCGTGAGTTACCGGGATGAGAGACGTGAATTACATCAAATCCTGCGAGGTCCAGCAAGCGGGACAATGTTTTGGTCGAGAAATAGTGCAAATGGGATGGCGGATGAATCATTCGCCAGTTTTTTCCTTTCATTCGCGCATTGAGTGAGCCGATATCTCCCGTTGTAATTGCAATGCAACCACCTTTCCTTAAATCATTTGCTGCTTTTTTTACGAACAAGTCAGGTCGTTTGAGGTGCTCTATTGTGTCCCACATGGTTATCACATCAACAGACTCAGGCAGTTTCAGGTCAAGATAATTCCCACATTGCGCGTTAACCTGCTCGACATTTTGGGCATAATTGACAGCGTCGGCTGAAATATCCATTCCCGACGCGCGCATCACTCGTCCCTCCGCCTCCTTCAGGAAGAAGCCATAGGCACACCCCACCTCGAACACGGTCGCATCCGAAAGCTCGGGAAACACCCGTTCCAGACTATCGAGCCGCCGCCGAAAATTCAGCCTCAGGCTTTCGCCTTCCTTGATATAGTCAAGATATTCCTCCCCATGGAAATAATCTTCACCGTAAATTTCTGCGAGCTCTTCGTCCGAGATTGCGAGATTTGCTGAAACGAATTTGCAGTTTGTGCACTCGAAAAGTGCGGGCAAGTGCGAAGCCCGATAAAGCCCGCCACAGACAATACAATTACTGGCCGGCGATCCGGTTTCTTGAACATGAAGTGCGGTTTCCGCAGCAATATTGTTCATGTTACACCCTTTGATCCAGCGATTTGTCGGTTTCAATGTGCGAAAAATTGATGAGCGCGGAACTGATCGCCGCAACGATGTCGGCCTTGGCGACGCCGGACGCTTCATCCACCACGAGCCTTTCGAGATGCCCGATCAATCCGCTGGCGATGGCGTTGCCTCGATCGTGACCGACCGCGCGCAGGGTGTGGAAGGGCGTCGAAACCAATCTCTCGCCGCGACCGATAAATTCTTCATACGCTTTTTCTCCGCTCGTATCGAGCGCTGTCAGAATAAGCGGCCAACGACCCTCGCGCATCAACGCCGGCAAAGCACGCACCGCTTCGGAATCGGTCTCAAAGATTTCAGGCTCAAAGCGATAGGCGCGGATGACGATGGCCGCGACATCCTCGAGCCGATGCAATTCCGTCTGCGGATCCATGTCCGGGAAATAGATGCAGCCCTCCTCGCCGCGCAATGCCGCCAACAGGCAGATTTCACCGGCTTCCTGCATCGAAATAAAGTAACGGCGCGTGTCGCGTGGCGCGGCCAGCGGCTGGCCAAGCGCCAGGCGGCGAAGAAACGCTTGCAGGAGACTGCCATTGGAAAATGCGACATTGGCAAAACGCGCACTGGTCACCACCTGCCCCGCGCGCCGGTGCAGATCGAACAAAACGTCTTCCATGAGCCGCTTGCTCGCGCCCATGAGGCTAGTCGGATTCGCCGCCTTGTCGGTCGATACAGCGAAATAACGCGAACAATCCCCCCGCGCATTGAGCGCCGTCTTGAAATGCGCTTGCCGGACAACATTGGTATCAATCATCTGCAGGAGCGAATAGACATCTTTTTCGGAGCGGACATGTTTCAGCGCAGCAAAATTGAGCACGACATCATAGGCATGTTCGTCGGCGAGGAAGCGCCGCATGATCGGCCCACCAAAATCGAGCGGAATGAACCGGAGGTCGACACCCGACAAATCCAGGTCTGCATTGCGCATGTCGCGCGCGAGATCGGCCAGATAATTTTCGCTGAGATCGGTAATATGCAATGCCGCCGGGCGGAGTCTGGCGAGTCGCATCGATGTTGCTGAACCGATAGAGCCTGCGCCTCCGACGACAAGGATTCGCTTCCCCTTCGCCGCGGCCAGGAGAGCGTCGCCTTGCGCTTCAATGTCGGCTGCAAAGAGCGACTGCGCGCGCCCGGTCACCGCAGCACTCAACATTTCCAATGACGGCGTGCTTGTCATGCGCGCGCGCGCTCCTTCATTCGCATGGTGGAGGAAACATCCTGTGCGGGTGTCTGCGCATGCTGATGGCTGATCAGATATCGGGGCCGGCCCTTCACCTCATCGAAAATAAGGCCGACATATTCACCAATGACGCCCAGAAAGATCAGATTGATGCCTGTGACAAAAATTGTCAGGGTGAAAAGTGAAGCCCAACCAGGGACCGACCGGTCTCCCAGGACATAGAGTGCGACATTAACAAAGCCCGCGACGATGCTGAGCGCAGCGATGGCAATCCCGGCACCGATACACAAACGCAGCGGCAGTTTGGAGAACGAACAAAGACCATTGAGCGCGAATCCAAACAAGGCGGACGCGGTATAGTTCGATCGTCCGCCAAGCCGCCTGGAAGGCCTGAAAGGCAAATAAACGATTCGATAGCCGACCCAGGACACGAGGCCCCGCAGAAAGGGATTGTGTTCACGAATTTCGGTCTTGAACCGGTCAGCCACGCACCGGTCGAGCAAGCGATAATCTGCGGCACCGGGTTCCAGCACGACTGTACTCGTCTTCTTCATGAGATCATAAAACCATCGCGATGTCGCCCGCTTTGCTGTCCTCGTTTCCGTTCCATCCTGCCGTAGCGTCTGAACGATTTCCGCGCCGGCTTCCCACTTCGCGATCATTTCGGGAATCAGCGACGGCGGGTGCTGAAGGTCGCTGTCGAGCATAACCACCGCGTCGGCGTCCGAATGGTCGATGCCGGCGATCAGTGCCGCCTGATGGCCGAACCGGCGTGCGGCCACGAGTGCGACCACCCGCCCATCGCGCGCGGCCAGGTCCCGAAGCCGTGCTTCCGTGTTGTCAGGCGAAGGGTCGAGCACGAACAAAAAACGGAACCGGTATCGCCCCGACAGTGGTTCGATCGCCGCCGACAAAGCCTCGTGAAAGGCATCAATGCTTGCTTCTTCACGGAAAACCGGGGAGACGATGTCAATTGTTTTCACCGCGCATTCACCATCGATGAAAGTCCCTGTTGCAATGTGGTTCGCGGCGACCATCCTGTCCGCCTGCAAATGGATGAAATATCGGCGATCACATCGTCCACTTCGTTTTGTCGACGTTCGCCCCGGTCGCGAAACGGCTTGTCGACGCCGGTCGCCGCCAGCGCACCCTCGATCAGCTCACGAACACTGCACGACCTGCCCGACCCGATATTGAACACGCCACCAATGCCCGCGATCGCCATGATGGCGTCAATCAGGTCGTCAACGTAAAGATAATCGCGGCGGGGGCCAAGATCGGCGACGACGATTTCCTTGATTTGCGGATCGAGAATCTGCTCCAGAATGGTCGGAATCAGGAAATGTCGTTCCTGTCCTGGGCCGTAGATGTTGAAAATCCGCAAAAGCGTCGCCTCGACGCCAAAGGATGAACTGAAGAACCGGCACGCTTCCTCGCCCATAAATTTCGAAAAAGCGTAGGGGTTGTTGACCATAACGGGGTGCGCCTCGTCAATCGGCAGTCGCTGTGGTGCGCCATAGACATACGCACTCGCATAGACAATCGGCGTTTTTGATCGGGCACAGGCCTCGAGCACACGCACGGTTCCATGCGCATTGACCAGATGGAAATCCGCCGGTTCGCGCCAGGCGTCAACGACATAGGTTCGTCCCGCGAGATGAAACACCATGTCGCACCCATCGACAGGGATGGGATCTCTGAGCAGGTCAAAACCGCTTGATCGCGACAGCGTTATTGTTTCGACGCCGCCCGCGTGCAGTCGCGCCACAAGCCGGCGGCCCAGAAATCCGGCTGCCCCGGTGACAAGCGCGCGTCGGATATTGGCCCCCGGGGACATTCAGAGACCGAGGCTGGACTTGATTGTGGGCCAGTCATTAATGGCCTGATGATAATCGTCCGGCCGGCCGATATCGAGCCAATAACTCCGGTGTGGTTCAACGAAGACCTTTTCACCATCCCGCATCAGCGCATGCATCAAGGTGTCAAAGCCAAAATTCTGCCCCCCCGGGATCCAGCCAAGAGCGCGACGATTGACGCAATAGACACCCATGCTGACAAGGTAATGGGTTTTCGGCTTCTCGTGGAAGCCGACCAGCGTTCCGTCAGCACCGCACTCAAGAACCCCATAATCGACCATTTGTTCGCGCGCGGCTGCGGCGACCGAAAAAACGCCGCCCCGCTGCTTGTGCCGCAGGAAGAATGTCCCGAAATCGAGATCGCACAAAATATCTCCATTCATGACAATGAAGTCTTCCGGCAAATCGGGGATGAGATGCAGCGGGCCCATGGTCCCGAGCGGCTGGCCTTCCAGCGAATATTCGATGACGAGGCCGAGGCGCTCGCCTGTTTCGAAAAACGCCTTGATAAGGCTGGCCTGGTGGTTAACCGCGAGGACGATGCGCGAGAACCCGGCCGACTTGAGCTGCCGAAGAATAACCTCCAAAATCGGCATGTCGCCGATCGGCATCAATGGCTTGGGAAGCACGACAGTATAGGGGCGTAGCCGAGACCCCAATCCCCCGGCCAGAACCACCGCCGTTTGCATCGTAACCTCTTCACAATCACCACTTTCGTGCTCTATGGCAGAGCGGAAGCGTTCTGTCCAACGGCGGAATCGCAGCCTGATGCGCCCATGCCGCCCGCGTATGGTCCGCGGCTCGGGCGGGATGAAACAGGTGCAGAAAATGGGCAGGCGAGAATTTTTCGTTACATTTGGCGTTCTTACCGCTTTTTTTCTGATCCTCTTCTCGCCGGTAATTCTAAAAGGAGCGATTCTTGGCCCCGGCGATGGCGGGCAATACTGGGTCGTGTTCAAGCGCGGATTCCACTTGTGGAATGAGTGGATTCTTTCCGGATTCCCGGCCTTCGCCGATCCCCAGCAGCTGACCTGGTATCCGCTGCGTTGGTTGATTCCGTCGTTCAACCTGTTTGTCGTTTCGGCCTTTGTTATCGCAGGCCTCGGGGCCTATGCGCTGGCCCGGGAATACCGCGCGCCGCCAATGGTCGCCGGCGTCTCGGCGCTGGTCTACGCCGCTTCCGGCTTCATGATGGCCCATCTCGGGCACACCACCATCATTCACGCTGCCGCCTGGCTTCCGCTCATCATTGCGTCGATTGAACGGCAAGCGCGGGATGGCTCCGTGCCGTGGCGTGTGGGTGGCGCGCTGGCAATCGGCGTCGCACTGCTCGCCGGGCACCCCCAGGTCGTCGTCTATGGACTCTTTGTCGGCGCAGCATTGATGGCCGTTAATGTTTTTGCGGGAATGCGCTCGGATCGGGGAACTGCGAGGCGACTTGCGATCGGTTACGCGCAAATGATCGCGCTTGGCGGTGCACTTGCCGCGATCCAGATCATCCCGACTGCAGAGCTCGCGAGCCAGACTGCTCGGGCAACCTTGAGCTTCACCGAATTCACGACCTACTCGCTGCCATTACCGCAGGCGTCCATGATGTTTTTCCCGTTTTCCTGGGGCCCGTGGCTCCCCGGAGAAGCGCCCTTTTTTGGCAAGTGGAATTACACCGAACTTGCAAATTATTTTGGACTTTCGGTTCTTGTTCTGATCGCTGCGGGGTTTGGGAGAATCACGGACCGAAAGAAATATTTTTGGTTGATCGTGGCCGTCGCGGCGTTCCTCTTCACACTCGGGTCGAGTACGCCGTTTGGACAATTTGCCTTCGAACTGCCACTCGTAAACAAATTCCGTGTGCCCGCGCGAAGTACAGTGATCATTTCGCTTGCCGCGAGCGCGCTGGTTGGCATGGCGCTTTCTTCGCTCATCAGGCAAAAAACGGGGATTGTTACGGCGTTGTCCGGCTCACTTCCGATTTTTGCGGCAATTGCTGTGGCCGCATATGCGGCTCCGGCAATTGCCTCGGCTGCTTCGGCAGTCGGAGTTCCGGCACCCGGAATGCTGAGCGAAACCTATCTCGTTCCTGTTTTCGGGGGGGGGGCGGCCCTCCTGCTCGTTCTCGCTGCATCAAAATTTCCGCGGTATGTTGCGAGTGCCGCTCTTTTACTGGTTTGCGCCGAATTGACCTGGTCCTCCGTGAACATGGAATGGCGCTTCTACGCCCCGTTTCCGCCGTCTCTCGATGCGCCTGTGATGGCGCTGCGCGATAGTTCGAATGCAATTGCAGGGCGAGTTGTACCGACCGAAGGGATATTTCGTGGTCCCCCTGCGCTCCTGCCAAACATCAATAGTGTGTTCGATATCAGATCAACCAGCGGCTATGGTCCGCTTTTGCCAACGCATTATCGCAACGTCGCGCGTTTGATCACCAGCGGTGAAACCGAAATGGGCGCGCTGAACCCGTCAATCCTGCAGGCGATGGGCGCAAGTCATGTGGTTTATTGGCCGGACGCCAAAGGCGAACTTCAGTTTACGCGCGGTTGTGGCGCTCCGGCTGAGCAGGCTTTGGTTCGGCCTGTGACGATCGTCTTGCCTGAAAAAGTCAAGGCGACCCATCTGCGACTGCGATCGCATATGGGTTGCGCGCCAGCAATTGCCCAGGATACCCCTGTTCTCCAGATCACGCCGATCGGAGCGGGGATCCAATCGGGCGTTACGGTCCGGGCAGGCGTAGAGACAGCAGAATGGGCCTTGCGGCGCGCCGACGTGGCACCGATCGCCCGGCATCGCGAGCCACCTGTTTCAGAAATTCTTCCAGGAACTGATGGAATTGGACTCATCTATTCCGCAGAATTCCCACTGGCGACCGACGGCAGCGAAGTGACTGTTGAAGGATTGAAAATCGAGTTTCCTGCTATTGACGCAGCATTGCGCATTTTTTCAATCGACCTTGTCGATACGGTAACAAATAAAAACCGAACGGTTCCACTCGGTTTTCCTGCTGGTTTACCGATTACAGACATCGAGAAAGGAGCAGACATTTCGGGTGGTCTCAAGTCAGCGCGGTTTACACGGTTCCTCGGCTTCGCCTGGCTCGTGCCATCTGCCTATTATACGTCTTCTGCGCGATCCCTCGATCTGATCCGGCAAGAGCGATCGCCGACCGGCGCACCGCTCGATCTCAGAAATGAAGTCTTGATCGATTACCCGGAGCCGCCGGTTATTGGCGCGGCTGGCATCACTTCGGGAAATTTGGGCGTCTCGAGGCTTCAGACGCGCACCAAGGACCTCATCAGATTCGAGGTCGATACTCCATCGCCCCAATGGCTGGTCATCTCCCAGCAATTTTATCCCGGCTGGCGCGCAACCATCGACGGCGAGGCGACTACAATCTATCGCGCCAATCACGCGTTTCAGACCATATTGGCCCCGGCCGGACGAAGCGTGGTGGAGCTTCGCTTCCAACCCGGGATTCTTTACGTGGGTGCCGTGATCTCGCTCATTGCATTGGGAACGCTTGTGTCGCTTCTTCTGGGTGCGTGGTTTTCGCGCCGTCCGGGCGGGGTCGACGGGCGCGATCAGCGGTGATGGACGAAAACGTCAGGCCCAAATTCAGCTCCCGTGAAAATTCGGCCGTGAAAATTCGGCCGTGAAAATTCGGCTCGCGAAAGGCCGCCAGCATGTATTCGCCAAAACTCCACCCGGTCCTTCCCGAAAACGCCCGGACGCCCCGGGCACCGTCAGTCTTCCTGGCAGTCAAAAGGTTTGTCGTGGAAATGCGATGTCACAAGCCATTTCCGCAAAGAAAGGGGCTGCGTCCGTTTGGGGACGATGATCTAAAACCTGAAACAAGAGTTTTGTTCCCGATCGAATGATTCCATTCGATCGGAAAAGCTTCAGAGCATTTTCAAGGAAATCCGAGCCGGATGTCTGAATTGAAAATGCCCGGATTCAATGAATTGGAGCACGTTCAGGCGAAAAACCGGACTCCACTTTTTCTGAACGCGCTCTAATCTTCCGATTTGACCGAATTCGGAGCATGATTGCGTAGCACGCCGAGCAGAAGCTCGCGCGCGAAGCTGTTTGCGGCCTCGACATCGACCGGATCACGGGCCAGCATGATTTCACCAACCTCCTTGCCAATGCCAATACAGGCACCGGCAAGGAACTCGACATCGATGCGGGGCGCGCGGCCCCGCTCAATGGCCGTGGTCAATGCCGCACGAATTTCCGCGTGGATGGCCATGGTTTCCGGGGTCGCAGCGCTGAGATAGCGGTTCCGGTTGCGGGCTCCACCGGCTTCCTGGGCGAAATCGGCCGCAATGAAGGTGAAATAGGCGCGGAAGGCCCGATCGATATAGTCCTCGATCCCCCGGGCCTCGGCGCGGACTTTTTCAAGAATTGGCCGGAAGCGATGGGCCGCATCATCGGCAATCGCATCACTGACTTCTTCCTTCGACTTGAAATAATTATAAAAAGTTCCAGAAGCGAGTTCGGTGCGGCGAATGATGTCGCGCACGCTTGCCCCTTCATAGCCCATTTCAGCGAACACGCGGCGCGCGGCACGCAAAATCGCGTCGCGATTGGCGCGCTTGGTGTCTGCTCGCTTGCCTGTTTTCACGACATCTTTGCTTCCGGGGCAGGGTTCCGCCATGTCCGGGTGATCACCGGTCATCACCGGAGATTCTGGATCAGTCAATTTCAGTTCCACTGATTTTCCATGAACAAGTCCCGGCGAATACACACCCGCTGTTCAGGCGACACCGGTCTCCGGCAGACGGATCAATGCGCCACCCGGGATTATTCGACGATCTGCGCCACATCCCCATGCCGGCGGCTCAATTCTTCTTCGCGGCTTTCAGTTTTCTGAGTTCGGCGAGTTCGGATTTCATGGCCGCCAATTCCTGCCGCAAATGATCGACATCCTCCGCCTCCTCGTCCATTTCGGCCGGCGCGGCGGGCTTTGCCGGCCGTGACGTGGTCGCGGGATTCATCGCCGCTGCCGCAAGCGTTGCCGGGGTCTGGAACGCGCTGCTCCAGGCGCGGAATGCCTCGTCAAACAGGCCCATATTGGTGCGGACCTGCTCTTCCATCATCTTCGCCGAGTTCTTGAGATTGGCCGCGCCCGACATCGAGGTCATCGGGTTCATCGGATTCATCGCCGCGAGTGGATTGAGCCCGCTCATGCCATTGGCCAGATGCTCGCGCATTTTCTCCTGGCTCTTCGTGAAACTCTCCATCGACATGTCGAGATAGGCCGGCAGCACCGATTGCATGCTGTCACCATAGAAGCGGATCATCTGGCGCAGGAAATTCATGGGCAGCATCGAGGCACCGCGGTTTTCCTGCTCCAGAATGATCTGGGTGAGCACGGATCGCGTGATATCCTCGCCCGACCGGGCATCCTGGACCATGAATTCGGTTCCATCGCGCACCAATTGGGCCAGATGGTCGAGTGTCACATAGGCCGAGGATTCGGTATCATAAAGCCGCCGGTTGGCGTATTTCTTGATAACGATCGGATCCTTTTCCGATGCGGAAGGGTCGCTTTTTCGGGTCGTCATAAGGTCCCCCTCAGGGTAAGCATTCGCGACGCGCGGGTACAAATTCGCAAAGACATTTCCCCCCAGCATGGCGCCCATCGGTTCCGGGCGCAAGCGCTTGTGGAACCCGAAAGCTTGCTGCACCCCGGAATTAGGCTATTACTCGATCAAATTGCGCTTACGCTGCCGCTTCTGTCAGGAATTTCCCATGCCCATGCCCGCCGCCGAGCTTGAAGCCCTGCTGCGCGAATCCTTCCCCGATTCCGACATCAGGATCGAGGATCTCGCCGGCGATGGCGATCATTACCGCGCCCATATCCACTCTCCCGCCTTTGTCGGGAAAAGCCGAATCGCGCAGCATCAGATGGTCTATGCTGCGCTC
Organism: Hyphomonadaceae bacterium; assembly: GCA_021731815.1. Classification (GTDB taxonomy): domain Bacteria; phylum Pseudomonadota; class Alphaproteobacteria; order Caulobacterales; family Aquidulcibacteraceae; genus JAKFWO01. Next base: position 78,236 of record JAKFWO010000034.1, read on the forward strand.
AAGGGCCGGATGGGCGGGGAATTGCACGCCCTGGCGCTCGCCACGCATCCCAAATGAACGAAGCCGGCCAAATGATCGAAGCCGGCCAAATGAACGAAGCCGGCCAAATAAGTGAAGCCGGCGGACAATGTGTCGCGACTGACCCCATTCAAACCGCACATTCGCCGGATGAATGTGCGACCGGTACAAAGGGGCGGCTGGGTCTGCCGTCGCTGGGATACGGCGTTTCCGGCCCGCTGGGTTCGGTAGTTATGCGCGAACGGGCGGTGCTTGACCTGATCGACCGCGCCTTTGCCGGTGGTATCCGCCTGTTCGACAGTGCACCCTTTTATGGTCTCTCCCAGAAACGGCTGGGGGCATGGCTGGAGCAGGCGCGACCCGGCGCGGGCGAAGTCATGTTGTCCTCGAAATGCGGAACGGTTCGCCGCAATGGGCGCATCGGCAAGGACTGGCGGGTCGAGGCTTTGGCCGCCCAGATCGCCGAAACCCAACAGGATTTTGGTGGTCGCTCCATCGATTTCCTGTTTCTGCACGGTGCCCCGCCGCGCGAAAACCTGCCCGCAATTGGCGATTTTCTGCGCGCCCAACAGGCATCAGGGGCGGTGGGTGCGCTCGGCCTGTGCGCGCTTTGGCACGATGACTGGCTCCATGCGCTCGATCATTTGCCGCTCGCGGCCATGATGGCCCCCCTGCATCCCGGGTCGGAGGTACACCGCACCAATGCCGGGAAAGTGGCAGCCCGCGGGCTCGCTTTTCTCGCGATCGAGACCATGCATGTCCCCCGCAACGGCCTGCGGCGCAGCCTGCGCGGGGCCGATCTCTGGCGCAATTTGCAGGCGATCCGCCGCAACGGGCTTTCGGCTTTCGTGATCCCTCCGGCTCCCGCGGACCGGTCGGCCATGCTGGGTGCGGCGCTCGCCGACCGCAATGTCACCGCCGCGCTGATGACGAGTGCTGATCCCGCGCGGCTGGCCCGCAACATCGCGGCGGCATCGGGAATCTGCCGACGCATCCCCGGGCCTTGACCTTGGCGGACGTAACGCCCAGATGTCGACTTAGGTTCTGCCAATATCAACCCTAGTTCGGAACGCCCGAACCGGAGAATATCCATGACGCGCGACATTGCTTCCGAAATCAGGACTCTGGTCAGTGAACAGCCCGTGGTGCTGTTCATGAAGGGGACCCCCGATCTGCCTCAATGCGGCTTTTCGGCGACCGTCGCGCGCATTCTGGAACATGTCGGGGCCGAATTCGTGGGCGTGGATGTGTTGGCCGATGCCGGAATCCGCTCGGGCATCAAGGAATTCACCCAATGGCCGACCATCCCGCAATTATATGTGAAGGGTGAATTTGTCGGCGGCTGCGATATCGTGCGCGAAATGTTCGAAACGGGTGAACTCAAGACCCTGCTCGCCGAAAAAGGGGCCCTGGCCGCGCAATAGGGCTTTGGCGCATGGTAGTGACCGGGAAGGCAAGACGCGACTACCGAAACATCTGGAGCCCGCCAGCCAGCAAATATCCCCCCGCGAGGATCAGTCCCGCTTCGACATTGGAGCGGAAAACCCGCAGCGCCGATTCAGGGTCAGGCTCGCTTATTTGGGCGGGCTGGAGCCAGAGATGGACCGCGAATGGGGACGCCGCCAGCACACACAGCATGTTTCCCGATGCCAGCCATGCAGCAAGCCCCGCAAGGCTGCCCGCGGCGAGGTAGATCCGGTGCACATGGTGCCGCCATTGCGCACCAAATTTCAGCGCTGTTGATTTGATCCCGGTTCGCGCGTCGTCCTCCCGGTCCTGCAAGGCATAGATCGTGTCATAGCCCACCACCCAGGCGATGATGGCGAGGGTCAACGCGATTGTGGCCGGAATGATCGTTCCGCTGGCCGAGAGGCATGCGATCAGGGTTCCGCTGGCAAAGGCAAGCCCCAGAAAAATCTGTGGAAAAAAGGTGACCCGCTTCATGAAGGGATAGGCCGCCACCACCGGGATCGCGCCCAGGGCCGCCAATTGTCCCATTCGCGGCAGTGCCAGCCACACGCAAAATCCGACGCCAATCTGCGCAAAGCCCCAGATCCATGCCGCGCGCAGGCTGATTGCACCCGAGGCCAGCGGTCGCCCCGCCGTGCGCGCCACCTGTGCGTCCAGCCGGCGGTCGACGATATCGTTATAGGTGCAGCCCGCCCCGCGCATGGCGATCGCGCCCAAACCAAACAAGGCCGCCAAAGTGATGAGGTTCGGCGCAAAGCCCGATTCCAGCGCCGAAAGCGCCAGCCCGATCCAGCAGGGCAAAGCCAGAAGCCAGAACCCGACCGGCCGGTCGTACCGCGACAGGATGAGAAACGGCCGCAAAACAGCCGGGCTGCGATGGACCCAATGGCCGATCACACTATCGGCGGGGAGGATCTGCCCGTCGGAACTCTCCGCGCCGGGATCGGGCCCGGAGGCCGGAGACAGGCGCGCCATGGACTCACCCGCACCAGAGGAATCCAGATCCATCAGAAGTTCCCCCCCCCCCTGGCCTGATCGCAAGGCTATTTCCGCTGGAGCGCGTTCAGAAAAAGTGGAAGCCGGTTTTTCGCCTGAACGCGCTCCAAATCCTTGAATCCGGGCATTTTCAATTCAGACATTCGACTTCGGTTTCCTTGAAAATGCTCTGGAGCGCGTTCAGAAAAAGTGGTGTCCGGTTTTTCGCCTGAACGCGCTCCAAATCATTGAATCCGGGCATTTTCAATTCAGACATCCGGCTCGGATTTCCTTGAAAATGCTCCAGGCATGACGGCGCGGTGTCACGCGATCGTCATATATCGGCAAACGGCCGGGGGCAATCGGGGATCGGTAATCGGGCAGGGGCCACCAGGCAGGGAAAGACCATGCCCCGGGCGAATATCACCACCGACGGCGAAGCTATTTCCCGCCCAGCGCGTTATTGGTGGTGTTGAGCACGTCGCGCGCATCATAGACATTCGGGTCCTTCGGCTTCTCGCCTGTCCCGCCCAGCACTTCGATCCGCCCGGTGGACCGGAATTGTTCGGGCGTGAGGTCGAACCCGATCCCCACGCCGCCGCCCGCACGGCCCCCGACGCTGCCGGCACCGATCCCGATCGAGGTGTTGCCGCCCGAGGGCGTGGGGTCGCGTTCGGAATTCTGGTCAACCACCCGGAACCAGTCAAATCCGTTGGCGAGCATCACTTCCGCCGAACGACGAAGGAGCAGCGCCTCGGCCCGCTCGGGACGCACATCGGAACCGAAACGATAGCGGATGCGGAAGCGGTTCGATTCGATCCGGATCTCGGAATAGCCGAGCGAGTCAGCATTGCGCGCCGGCGCATAGGGCGTGACCGTGGAACAGGCGGTGAGCAGCACCCCCAGAAGAAGCGACAGCGCCAACTTCCCGACCCGACGATTCCCTTGACCATTTGAATCGAAATTTTTCGACATCGGACCTCTGTGAGCTGTGATCGAGAATGATCAATAGCCTCAAATTACCAATGTGAAAAATCAAACTCATGTCATCTTCGATATTGGTTCGATTCCAGAGCAATTCCGGATCATTCTCATTCGACAAAATTGCTCTGCACCATTGATTCAGAACGCGCTTCACCAACCAAATTGATGCCGTTGGATCGGTTCATGCTCTGGCAACAGATCTACGTCCCCGGGCCGTCATTGCCGTGGTTGCCCATGGTCTCCGTAACCGATTGGCGGCTGTGCGAAAAACGGATCGGGCGCTCGCGATCATGGGATGACAATGCCCTGATCAGGGTGGTCATCGCGGCGGTGAAACTACCAATCCCGAAAATTACCATGGCGGTCAAAAAACTCTTGGTGGCGATCGCGTAAATTGCCACCCCCAGGACCAGAACCGCGAGGCAAAATCCCAGCCATTGTCCGCGAATTTCCATCTTTCGACGGTGAAGGGGTTCCGACAAAAGATTGTCGAGATGGTGGTCAAGTTTCGCCGGGCGATTATCACGAAGCCAATCCGCGAATTCAATTTCCGGGAGCGGGGCTGCAAAGTCGAGATCGTCGCTATGCCCCTCCCGACGGCGATCGGGGACTGAATCATTCGTAATCGCGACCGGGGTCGTGACCTGGCCTGACCAATCGCCGGTCTCTTCTTCCCTGGTCATCCGGAGGATTTGACCGCGGCGTTCTCTTTACCCGCCACGATTTTTTCTCTCCCGATCCGGGCGCGGACATCGCGCACGACCCGGGTGTAATCAGCGCCGATCACCGAAAAAGCGCGTCTCGTCTCCAGCCCACCGGACCAATAATCCGTATTGGGAGAGAAAACACTGGCTGCCCCCGAAACCAAATTCCTGAACGCGCCGGGGACGCGATCAATGCGGCGAACTTTCATTTTCGGCGATCCTCAAAAACCGGTTCAGCCCAGATATCCGCTGATCGGGTCACAAACTCGCATATTACATATAATCCCTGAACAGTTAAATATCTTCTTTCGTCTTCCCTCCCCGGACGAGCGACAGCACCAGTTCCTCCGCGCGCCAATTAAGGGCTCCCGGAAGCCCCGAATGGCCCCGCCGGCGATCCTGCACCCGCCCGGCCGAGAGCGCGATCGCTTCATCCACCAATAATCCGGTAGCGGCCGTCAGCGCCAGCATGTCACGCAAGGTGCAGAGATGGATATTGTCGGTCTCATGCCAGGCCGTTGGCAGGGCGCTGGTTGTCGGCATCTCGCCTTTGACCAGCAGTGACAGCCGCACGCGCCAATGGCCGAAATTGGGAAAACTGACGATCGCGCGCGGTGCGATCCGGCGGATTTCGCGCAGGATCAATCCGGGCCGCTGGGTCGCCTGAATGGTCCGCGACAGGATCGCCCAATCGAAGGAATCGTCGGGATAGAGCGCCAGATCGCGCTCGGCATCGCCCTGAATGACCGAAAGCCCCGCCCCCACGCAATCATTGACGCCCTTCTGGCTGAGTTCGAGGCCCTGGCCGCGCGCCTGCTTTTCCGCGCGCAGGCGGCGCAGCAATTCGCCCCCGCCACAACCGATATCGAGCACTTTTGCGCCCGTCGGAACAAGGCCGAGAATGACGGAATGATCGAGCCGGCCACCTGCGCCAGCGGAATCAGGCGGGGTCATTCGCACCACTCCCGCCCGGGATCCCCCCTGAAATCCCGGCCGCAATGCCCGCCAGAGCCGCCGTCCGGTTCACAAACCCCGCCAATGCGCGTTCGAATTCCGGCTCCTCCAGCAGAAAGGCATCGTGACCCTTGTCGGTGTCGGTTTCCACATAGGAAACATCGGCTCCCGCCGCCACCAGCGCGCGTGCCAGAGCCTTGCTTTCAGCCGGCGGGTAATGCCAGTCGCTCGAAAAGCTGAACACGCAAAAGCGCGCTCTGGCCCCCCGGAAAGCGTTGGCGAGCACCTCGTGATGGGCGGCGGCAAGATCGAAATAATCCATGGCCCGCGTGATATAGAGATAGGAATTGGCGTCGAAACGATCGACAAATCGCTCGCCCTGGTGGCGCAGATAGGATTCGACCTCGAAATCGGCCTCAAAGCCATAGGAAACCGCGTCCCGCGCCTGCAGGGCCCTGCCGAATTTGCGGTGCAGGGCTTCGTCCGACAGATAGGTGATATGCGCCGCCATGCGCGCCAGCGCCAGTCCCCGGCGGGGAAAGGTCCCGGCCTCCGCATAGGCACCGCCGCGCCAGTCGGGATCGCTCATGATCGCCTGGCGCCCCAGTTCGTAAAAGGCGATATTCTGCGCTGAATGACGGGCGGCGGTGGCAATCAGCGCGAAAGCCCCGGCCCGATCGGGGAAATCGGCGGCCATTTGCAGGGCCAGCATTCCGCCCATCGAGCCGCCGATCGCCAGCATCACACGCGCGATGCCCAGATGGTCGAGCACGGCCATTTGTGCACGAACCATGTCCGGGATCGTGATCACCGGGAACCCTGCCCCATAGACACGGCCCGCGGCGTCACGCTCCGAGGGACCGGTCGAGCCCATGCAGCCGCCCAGAACATTGACGCACAATACGCAAAACCGGGTGGTGTCGAGGATACGGCCCGGCCCGACCACGCGGCTCCACCAGGGTGGGCGCCCGGTCGCCGGATTGGCCCGGCCGACATATTGGTCGCCGGTCAGCGCATGGAAGACCAGCACGCAATTGCTGCGCTCATGATTGAGCGCCCCTGCCATGTCAAAAGCGATGATGACGGGTGCGATCGTCCCGCCGCCCTCAAGGCTCAGACCCGCCGAATGGATATATTGCATGGTCACAGGCGTTGAATGATGTCCGGATATTGGCGACAAGGAAAATTGCGAGACGATTTTCCCTCCTTGAGTACCGGGTTAAAACCCATTTTGACGGATTCTGCAGAATAAACCGGCCCGCTCAGGCTGATACTCGCATTTCACCGGGCATGCCGCGATTGCGCGATTGGTCTCACGCGCCCGAAATTACAGGCAATCCGCGCACCGAGCAGGTCAAGCCCCTCATTCACATTCCGTTCCGCACCAAACACCCGTCCATTCAGGATCTGGCCGTTCGAGAGATGGATATAGCTGATTTCGACGGATAATCGCGGGTTCACCCGCAGGCCGAAATGCGCACCCGGCTGGAACAGCACATGCGAGCCGAATTCGATCCGCTGCGCGCGCAAGGCCCGGAGCGCCGGGAGATCCTCGGGCGCGACCTCCGAAGACCGGGCGAACACGGTCTCCCCATTGTGCACCGCCAGTCCGATTTCGGGGGCAAAATAGAAGCGGCGCAGAAAATTAAACTGCCAGGCCAGCCCGCCACCGACAAAATCCGCCCCCACGCCCGGATTGACCGAGCCGACGAAATAAGGCCGTGGCACCCATCCGGCATCCTTCAGGAACGGCCGATCGAAATAGACGCTGCCGATGATCGCGACGCCCTGTTCCAGCCCGCCCGCGCCAAGGCCCAGACCCTCGCCCAGAAACACCACATCATGCTTGAACAGGCCCAATTTGACCTCAGCGGCCTGCGCATTCGGTCCGAAGGCTGCAAAAGCCGCCGCGATGCCGGCAA
>JAKFWO010000033.1 GCA_021731815.1 Hyphomonadaceae bacterium
GGCCGGGTCGGGATCAAACCGGACCCGAAGCCCTGGTTTTGGAAACTTGTCCACTTTACGGAATATAATCCAGATTATAGCCAATGTATAGGAAAAATTTCCTTTTTTTGTGTGCACTGCATGCTGTAGCTGCGGGCGATATGGCCGGCTCATAATCACCCGAAAGGGCCGATGAATGGCCTTGCCCTTGCACCTGAATGGCGCTAATCGCTTGGGCGTGTAAGCAGTCGCCGCTTTAGCTCAGCCGGTAGAGCATCGCATTCGTAATGCGGGGGTCGCGTGTTCGAGTCACGCAAGCGGCACCATTTTCAACAAATAAATCAATTCGTTAGGGACGATCCACAAGGGCGAGCGCGCACCGCTCGTCGATCGTGCTACCACTGTGCTACCAACTGAAGGGCTAGCTAAGCCGACCAGCGGCAACGCAGGCTCCGCTACGGCCAGCGCCCAGCGAGGTCGCCAAACCGCAAGTTCGATCGGAAAGCCACGGGTGACGAAACGCACGATGGCGTGACGGTCGGCAGGCGGTGGTAAGACTGACCGCGAATGGAGAGTTTCGAGTTCAGGACGAGGCTGAAGCAAAGTTTCGGGGTTGCGGCAATGCTATCCATTGGAACAGCGGGCGCGTTCAATTGCTTCAACATGTGATCGGCTTAAATGTCGGCGCGGTTCACAGCGGACTTTCATCCGACCCGATTCCGCGATCACCAAGCACGATCCAAAGCAATGCAAGGTCTATTGATCGCTGTAGCCTCTGGTTGAGAGGGCGAGGCCTGAAGTGGCGACTCGCGGCCCAATTGACAGACAATAGGAGACCCGTTAGTCTCCTATTCCAATGGCGGTCGCATTTTCTTCAAAGGAATCCGATGAGCAGCAGTCGGTTTGGCTAGCCCTGTCCGACCCGACGCGGCGCGTCATGCTGGACCGCCTGGCGCACGGCCCAATGGCGGTAACGCAAATGACCGTAGGCTTTGCCATGACCCGGTTTGGCGTCGCCAAGCATCTCTCGGTTCTCGAAGGCGCGGGGCTTGTCAGCTCTCGCAAGCATGGTCGATCGCGTCTGTACCATCTCAATGCGGCGCGGATCGAGCAACTGAGTCGCTGGATGTCGCCGCGCGCCATCGCTTGGGCAACTGGAGCCAAGGCATTTGCGAACTCAATGGAGGAACTCAGCATGAGCGATCCGCTACCGGTGCACCGTTTGGGTTCTGTCGATATCGCGCTTGATTGGACGCTTCGCGTCCCGCAAGCGCGCGCCTGGGATCATTTCTTTTCCGCGCCACAAAGCTGGTGGCCATCAGAGTCTCGCGTGTTTGGGAACGCAACCAAGATGAGTTTCGAAGCGCAGATCGGCGGTCAATTGATTGAGCGGAATGAATTTGGCGCGGCTGTCACATGGTACACGATCTTTGCACTTCAACCTCACCAATGTGTCGACCTGCAGGGCCAGTTGGCGACCCGTTATGGCGGCCCTGCGCAGACATTGCTGCATATCGAGTTCATCGATCTTGGCAAAGACACGTGTTCGATAAAGCTCACTGACTCGGTGTTTGGCCGCTTAGGCCCAGAGATCGCTACGTCCATCACGTCAGGATGGAACGCGATTATCGGCGACGGTTTCGTCGCGAGCTTGGCTCGCTAGAGCGAAAATGCGGCAGAGATTTGAGCCTTTCGACTCAAACAAGCGTGTGAATTTTTCTACTTGCGGCGCATCCGCCACACATCGTTGGAGTAGATAAAACGCGTCTCTCCGAGGTGTTCGACAGAGTATTTACCTCCTGTCATGTACAAAAACTGACCATGCACCCAAGCCGCCACTCCGCCCCGCGGCGACCATGGCGCAGCAGCCGGACGCCATGTCTTACCGTCATCGCTGACGAGCATTTCGCTCTTGAATGCGCCAGAGCGGTTGGCGCCGACAAGCCAAAGCTGATCGTCGAAAACAATGGGCGTAAAACCCACAGGCGCCTCCGGCGCAATCATGCTGGTTTCTAGGGACCATGTGATCCCATCCGCACTCGACCAGACATCGTTTGCGGTGGCGCCATCAAGAACGCCTCCGCCGATCAGAAAAATCCGACCCTTAAAAACGATGGCTTTGGCGCCGGAGCGCGCGCCCCATGGCGCAACGTCCACCGCCTTGATCCAATCCAAGCCGTTGGTCGAACGCCAGACTGAGCCGCTATCGCTGCGCCCATCATAGCCGCCAAGAATCCAAAGCGCTCCCTGGAAACTGGTAGAAGCGCTAAAGACGACATGTGGGAATGTCTCTGACCGGCCGACTGTTTCCCATGTGCTGTAATCGCGCGTCCGCAAGATCAGCGGATCAATCTCAAATTTCTCGTAGCTTCCGATGTGCCGCCCTAAGGCCCATGCGCCGCCATCATGGAACACATAGTTCATGTACGCTGAATTCAATACGGCCGCCGGAAGCGGCGAGGACGTCCATTCTGCACCGTCTCGCGACCGCCATGTTCCTTTGGGATGGAGCGCGACGAAGACGCCGTCTTCGCTGACATGGACCGGAAAATTGTAGCTTGCGGGAAAGGCCGCAGTCTCTACAAGGCGTTCCCATTCATACGTCGCGACCCCGTCCGTCGACATTGTCGCTTGCCGCGCACTCTGCGGGGTACACGCAAACAGCGCAAAAAGAAGAACCCATCCTTTCACGGCGAACAATGGAAAATCCTTTTGAGGGCGCTGGGTCCGCATGCGGCTAACCGCACCGCCCGAAATAAAGGGATCCAAACACGATGTCCCAACCGCTCTCGTATTCTCGGCTCAGCGGGGGCTGCGGCTCACGAGGCGAACCGGGTTGGGTGGCGCATCCCGAAAACAGGAGCGCAAGAACAATCGCCAGCGTTTTGGCGCGATTGGCAAAGTGCATGGATTTTCTGCGTTCAGTGTCCCGAAAGCCGCGCGGCGACATGCTCGCCCACCCGCATGGCATTGGCGACGATGGTGAGCGTGGGATTGACCGCGGCACTCGTCACAAACACTCCGGAATCGACAACATAGAGATTGTCGAGGTCATGGGCCTTGCACATGGGATCAACGACCGAACGCGCCTTGTCGGCACCCATCCGCACGGTGCCTGCCTGATGGGCGGTCCCATAAAGCGGCAAAAGCTCGTCCATGCTGAATTTGTGCTGATGCAGGCAATGGCACATCATGCCGGCTTTTTCGAGCTGCCGGCGCAATTTCAGCCGCAACCTTTCATGCCCGGCAAGGTTATTGTGGCGGTATTCCAGCACGATCTGCCCCTTTTTGTTGAGGCGTGCGCGGTTGGCCGGATCGGGCAGATCCTCGGAAATGGTCAGAAATGCCATCATGCGCCGCGCGATCGCACCAGCGGCAAAATCGGGCACGAGCCAGGCCGGCATCTTGTTGGCGATCTGGCCCTTGATGGTTTCCCCGCTCATATATTCGAGCAATTGCACATGGCCCATCGGGAAGTCGAAACCTCCCTCCACATCCTTCCAGTAGAAATCATTCAGCCCGAGCGTCTTGGGGAATTGCGCCTCGACCCTGGCCGCCGTCATCGACACCGTGGCGGTGAGATTGTGGAACATGTAATTCCTCCCCACCTGGTCCGAGGAATTGGCGAGGCCGTTTTCATGCGCGCCGGTGCCGGTCGCCGAGCGCAATAGAACCACCGCCGAATTCACCGCACCCGCGGCCAGCACCACGAGATCGCCGCGGAAGATTTCCTCGCCGCCCGCGGTCTCGCACACCACCGCCCTGACCTGACGGCCCGCGGCATCGGTCTCGAGCTTTTTTACCTTGCGCCCGGTCAGCAAGGTGACATTGGGCCTCGCCTCGACCTCGTTGACGATCAGTCGCGCGTCGGATTTCGCCATGCGCAGACAAGGATGCCCGCCGCAGGTCGTGCAGCGGATGCAATCGGAGGCCCAGGGCCGCGCATCCTCGCGGCGCACGCCGAGCGGAAGGGGAAAGGGTTTCCAGCCGCGGCGCTCGAACAGGCCCTTGAGCGCTGTCACACTGGGCTCATGGGTGAGCGGCCCATGGGCATATTGCGGGGCGTCATGGTCTTCGGAGGGGTCGGCGCGGCGATCGCCATGCACGTTCCAGACGCGCTCGGCCTCGTCGTAAAAGGGGGCGAGGTCACCATAACCGATCGGCCAGGCCGGGGATATTCCGCCGGCATGCGGGGTCTCGGAAAAATCCCCCTTGCGCAGGCGCATGAGTGCCGCGCCATAGAAGATCGTGTTGCCGCCCACCCAATAATGGGTATTGGGCCGGAACGGCCGGCCCTTGCGATCGATCCAGCTTTCATTGGCGCGATATTTGCGCTGCAGCCACACCGCATTGGCCGACCAATTATCGGGCTCGATCGGCAGATGCTCGCCGCGCTCCAGCATGAGCACGGATTTGCCGGTCGCGGCGACCTTCTGGGCAAAAGTGGCCCCGCCCGCACCCGAGCCGATGACGATCACGTCGTAATGCTTGCCCGCCATGGCGGCACTGGTGGCCTCGGGCGCGGCGACCGTGGCAAGCGGCGCGGAGGCGGCGGGGGCCGGAACGGGATCACTCATTTTGCTTCTCCACCATTTTGCGGATGAGGGGCGTGGTCAGGAATTCCGGTGCGTAACGCAAAACCCCGACGCCGATTTTGTTGCCAAGCCCCGTGACGATCACTTCATGCCCGCGTTCATTGCGCGCCAGTGCCTCGGCGACCACGTCTTCGGCGGTCTGGACCGGGCCGGGGGGCGGTTTAGCGCCCGTAATGGCGAGCCCATTGGCGGCCTGGAACTCGGTTGCCGTGCTGCCCGGGCACAGGGCACTCACCTTGACGCCTGAGGGCCCCAGTTCCGCTGCGAGCGACCGCGACATTTTGAGCACGAAGGATTTGACGGCGGGATAGAGCGTGTGGCCGGCCGCGCCATTCGAGAATGCGACGACCGAGGCGACATTGATGATACGACCCCATTTCTGCGCCACCATGAAGGGTGCCAGGCGATGGCAGAACGCGGCGGGTGCGGTTGCGAGTGTGGCGATGAATTCGGCCTGCGCCTGCCAGTCTGTCGCGAGAAAACGCTGCTTCAGACTATAGCCGGCATTATTGATCAGGATATCGACCCCCGCCCGGCCGGAATCCTTCAGGGCGGCGGCGGCAAGGTCGATGGCGTCGGCGCGCGCGAGGTCGGCCTCGATGACGATGATCCCGACCCCGTGCTGCGACCGGATTTCCGTCGCGAGCGCCTCCAGACGGTCGCGGCGGCGGGCCAGCAGCGCGACATCGTGTCCCGATGCCGCAAGCCTCCGGGCGAAAGCCGCGCCAAGTCCCGCAGACGCGCCGGTCACCAGCGCCAGTCTTCGCGTCATCGCAGCCCCTCATGCCGGTCTCAACGGCCGTGACCATAGCCCCGTGCCCATCAAAGCGCAATTGACCGCCCGGTGCGGTCCGATGACGGCACACCACTGGTCTTCGGGGCCGGTCTTCGGGGCCGGTCTTCACCGCTTGTCTTCACCGCTTGTCTTCACCGGCCAAATCCGCCACATCTTGCCAGCGGTTCGATTCCGACATTTGCATCCCATTGTTACGTCCCGGCGAGCAAATGTCGGAATTGAACCGCTGGTAAATTATTGATTGCAGTGGATTTTTTTGAATTTGACCCTTGCTTGCGCGCCTGATGTCGAGTGGGGTGCAAAGGTCAAATTCGATCCACTGGGACCGCCTGCACGCAAAGACTGCTCCCGGAACCTGTTGCCATGCCCAATAAAGCCCCGCTGACCACCCGCAAGGCCCGCCCCGATCAATGGATGAGCGGCGACACCGGCCAATGGGAAATCGTGATCGGACTCGAGGTCCACGCGCAGGTGCTGTCCAATGCGAAATTATTTTCGGGGGCGTCCGCCGCTTATGGAGGCGAACCCAATTCCCATGTCTCCCTGGTCGATGCGGCGTTTCCCGGCATGTTGCCGGTGATCAACCGCCATTGCGTCGAACAGGCCATCCGCACCGGGCTCGGGCTCAATGCGGGGATCAATCTCTTTTCCCGTTTCGACCGGAAGAATTACTTTTATCCCGACCTGCCCCAGGGCTATCAGATCAGCCAGTTCCAGCACCCGATCGTGGGCGAGGGCGCAATCGAGGTCGAACCAGATTCCGGGGCCGATGCCGATTCCCGCTTCACGGTGCGCATCGAGCGCCTGCATCTCGAACAGGATGCCGGCAAATCCGTCCATGACATGGATCCCGATTCCACCTTTGTCGATCTCAACCGGGCCGGGGTGGCGCTGATGGAGATCGTCTCCAGACCCGACATCCGCTCGGGCGAGGAAGCCGCGGCCTATGTGAAAAAGCTGCGCGCCATCCTGCGTTATCTCGGCACCTGTGACGGCAATATGGATGAGGGATCGATGCGCGCGGATGTCAATGTCTCGGTGCGGCCGGCGCAATCGAGTGCGCTCGGGACACGCTGCGAGATCAAGAATGTCAATTCCATGCGCTTCATCGTGCAGGCGGTCGAATACGAAGCCCGCCGCCAGATCGGGATCCTCGAAGCCGGCGGCGCGATCATTCAGGAAACCCGGTTATTCGACGCGAAATCGGGCGTGACGCGGTCCATGCGCTCCAAGGAGGAGGCGATGGATTACCGTTATTTCCCCGATCCCGATCTGCCGCCGCTCGAAATCGACCCCGCTTTGATCCGGCGGATCCATGATTCCATGCCCGAATTACCGGATGCGAAAAAGAAGCGCTTCATGCGCGAACTGGGTCTGTCGGCCTATGACGCGGATGTGCTGACCGCCGAGCGCGAGCGCGCCGAATATTTCGAGACCGTGGCCAATGGGCGCGATCCCAAGCTCGCCGCCAATTGGGTGAGCCAGGAATTGTTCGGCGCGCTCAACAAGGCCGGGCTCGATCTCGCGCAAAGCCCGGTCACGGCCGAAAAACTGGGCGGGCTGGTCGATCTCATTTCCGGGGGGGCGATTTCGGGGCGCATCGCCAAGGATGTGTTCGCCAAAATGCTGGAGACCGGCGAGGAAGCCGACGCCATCGTCATGCGCGATGGGCTGCGCCAGATTTCCGATTCCGGGGCGATCGAGGCGATGCTCGACACCCTGATCGCCGCCCATCCCGACAAGGTGGCCGAGGTGAAGGCCAAGCCCAAATTATTCGGCTGGTGGGTGGGTCAGGCCATGGCCGCGACGGAGGGCAAGGCCAATCCGGCGCTGGTCAATGCGCTGTTGAAGCGCAAGCTCGATATCGAATGATCGATTCCGACACCCGACACAGCGTTCCGGGCGGGCTGCACCCGGCATGGCGGGTCGGGATCACGATGTCGCTGCTGTTTTCCGCGATCGGCATCTCGCTGCCTTATCTCCCGGTCTGGTACGAAACGATCCGCAATTTGTCGGGCGGGCAGATCTCGCTGCTGCTGGCCGGCGGCATGCTGGTGCGGATCGTCACCGGGCCGCTGCTGGCGGCGGCGTCCGAAAGCTTTTCCGATCGCCGCATCCCATTGGCTCTGACGGCGCTGGCGGCGGGGGGGCTGTGGCTGACCTTTCCGCTCGCGCCGGATTTTGCCAGCCTGTTCGCGCTGACCATCACGGCGCAGACCCTGTTCTCGCTCGGCCCGCCTTTGCTGGAGGCGGCCGCCGCCCAAACGACCATTGGCCAAACGACCATTGGCCAGGCGGTGGGTGGCCAAACGACCATTGGCCAGGCGGTGGGTGGCCAGAAGGTGCTTGGCGGATTTCCGGTGCGCGGCCCCTCTTACGGGCTCATCCGGGGCATGGCGAGCCTTGCCTTCGTCACCGCCAATGTCCTTGGCGGCCTGCTGGTGAAACGTTTCGGCCCGGAAATCATCCTGTGGCTGATGGCGGGGCTGGTATTTGCTGCGGCCATCGCCGCGCTCGGCCTCGCGCCCGATCCCAATCCGCCGGAGCGCCGGAGCGCGTCCTTTCGCTCGCGCATGCGGGCGGCGCTCGCGTTACTGCGCACACCGCATTTCGGGGCCTTTTTGCTGGCCACGGGATTGATCCAGGCCGCGCACGCGTTTCTCTACACTTTCTCGACCCTGATCTGGCAGAGAAACGGCCATGCGCCCGATGTGATCGGTGCCCTATGGGCGACCGGGGTCGCCGCCGAGATCCTGTTCCTCGCGCTTTCGGGCTGGGTGATCGCACGCGTGAAGCCGGAAATCATCATCCTGGCCGGCGGGTGCCTTGCGGTCCTGCGCTGGATCGGGATGGGCTTCGACCCGCCATTGGCGATCGCGTTCCTGTTCCAGATCCTGCATGCGGGGTCCTTTGCCATGACCCATGTGGGTGCGGTCAAATTCATCGCCGAGCGGCTGCCGGCCCGCGACGGCCCCATGGCCCAGACCATGATGGGCGGGCTTGGCGGCGGGCTGATCATCGGCATTCTGACGCTGGTTTCGGGCCCGCTTTATGAAAATGCCGGCGCGCGCGGCTATTGGATCATGGCCGTGGTGGCGCTGACCGGCACGCTGATCGCCCTGCGGGGCCTGCGTGGCCCGGCTGCCGGCAGTTAATCCGGGATGCGCTACACGACGCCCAGACCACGCTCGCGCGCAATGCGCTTCATCGCTTTTTGCAGCTTCTCAAAGGCGCGGACCTCGATCTGGCGAATGCGCTCGCGTGAGACATTATAGGATTGCGACAGGTCCTCGAGCGTCGCCGGCTCTTCCTTGAGGCGGCGTTGCTGGATGATATCGCGCTCGCGCGTGTTGAGTTCGCCCATGGCTTCCTGGAGCAATTCCATGCGCAGGCCGAATTCTTCCGAACTCGCCATCTCGCTTTCGACGCCAGAAGTGTCATCGGCCAGCCAATCCTGCCATTCGGCGTCCGAATCCCCGCCGATCGGGACATTGAGCGAGGCATCCGGCGCGGTGAGCCGGCGATTCATGTTCACCACCTCTTCCTCGGAAACATCGAGTTTCGTCGCGATATGGGTGACATGTTCGGGGCGCAGATCCCCTTCCTCGAGCGCCTGGATTTCCCCCTTCATGCGGCGCAGATTGAAGAACAGCTTTTTCTGGGCGGCAGTGGTGCCCATTTTCACGAGGCTCCAGGAGCGCAGGATATATTCCTGGATGGCCGCGCGGATCCACCACATGGCATAGGTCGCGAGCCGGAAGCCCTTGTCGGGGTCGAATTTCTTGACGGCCTGCATCAGGCCGACATTGCCTTCGGAGATCACTTCCCCGATCGGCAGGCCATAGCCGCGATAGCCCATGGCGATCTTGGCCACCAGCCGCAAATGCGAGGTGACCAGCTTGTGGGCGGCCCGTGAATCCTCATGCTCGCGCCACGCTTTGGCGAGCATGAATTCCTGGTCCTTCTCCAACATCGGGAATTTGCGGATTTCGCCGAGATAGCGGGTGAGCCCCGCTTCCGGTGAAACGGCAATGGTCATGGTGCGCGTATTCGACATGAATTGTGTCCCCGCCTTCGTGCTGGGCATACCGCATCTTGCGGCCGCCCGATCCCTCTTACCCTGTCGGCACAGGATTGCAGGTAAGTTCATCTAATTTGTGTCGTCCCGGCCCATCCGAAAAGGGGCACGGTGTCAAAAGCCTTGCCATGACCCATACAAAATGTTTCGCGCAGGCTACAGATCCTTCACGCCTGCACGATTGTCCGGGCCTCTTTCGTGTGCTGACCGACCCCTTGCACATTTTCGAGAGCCACCGATATTGCCGCTGGGCACCTCCGATCCGGTCGGATAGGGTGCCCACGGGCCGGGCCTTTTTACCACGCCCCTGGAAGTGCGCCGGGGTCGGGGTTTATGTGAGAAAAACCGATGCCATTCCTCGCCGATCAGGTTGTGCCGGGCGCAGCAATCCTTCCTCTCAAAGCCCAAAGCAAACGGCAGGCGATTGAGATCATGGTGCAGGCGATGACGCCCGCTGCCGGGATTGACGCGCAGATGATCAGTGAATTCGTGCTGGCGCGCGAGGCGTTGGGTCCGACCGGATTGGGCGAAGGGGTGGCGCTTCCCCATGCCCGGGTTCCGGGCTTGCAGCGGGTGATGTTTGCGCCGGCTGTGCTGGAAATGCCGCTGGATTTCGGCGGGCCGGATGGACGACCCTCGGATATTCTGGTGATGCTGCTGTCGCCGCCAGAGGCCTCTGGCGACCATTTGCGCAGCCTTGCGCGGCTGGCGCGCTTGCTCAGTGATGCGAAGGCCCGTGCAGCCATTCGTGCGTCGCGCTCGGCGGAGATGTTGCTGGGCCATTTCGGTTACCGTCTGACGGAAGCCGCCTGAGCCATGCGACTGCGCTATTTTCAGGTCGATGCCTTTGCTGACCGGCCTTTGACCGGTGGCCCGGCGGGGGTGATCCCGCTCGACGACTTCCTGCCCGATTCGCTGATGCAGGCCATCGCCGGCGAGCAAAACCTTGCCGAAACCGCCTTCATCGTTCCCACCGGCAGCGCTGGTGAATATCGGTTGCGCTGGTTCACGCCGACGACAGAGGTTCCGATCTGCGGTCATGCGACGCTTGCGGCCGGGGCGGTGGTGCTCGGTCATCTCGCCCCCGAACATCAGGCCGTGCGCTTCCTGACGGCCTCGGGGACGTTGAGCGTCGCGCGCAATCCCGATCGCGGTCATTCATTCGAGATGAGCCTGCCCGCCAGCCACGCTACGGCGATCCCGGCGGCCGGTTTCGCAGCGGATCCGGGGCTCGAGGTGCTGGCGGTCCATGAATCCGATTACGCTTTGGTGCTGGTCAGGAATGTGGAAGCCCTGCGCGCCCTGCCGCGCGAAACCGGTGTGCGGGCCGCGGAACGGGCCGGACGCCGGCCCGGCCATCTCATCGTCGCGGCACGCATGGAGGCTGGCAGTAATGCCGATGTGATTTATCGGTTCTTCGCCCCGGGTTCGGGTATTGCCGAGGACCCGGCGACCGGCTCGGCCGTATGCTTGCTTGCCACGGTCTTTGCGCAGGAATTTCCCGAGGCATGGATTCGCCTTGAACAGGCGTTTCCGGGGCGCGGTGCCAATATAATCGCGAAATGGGACCGGGCGGGTGACCGTGTTGTGATGCGGGGGGGCGCATTGATCGTGCTGGAGGGCCGACTTCTGGTCGGCTGATCGGGCACCGGCTCTGTAAAAGCTGCGAATGCACGAAAGGTCCGGGGTCTGAAACGGCGGGACTTGCGCCATGCCGAGGAAAGGCATACAGGGGCGCACCTTTTTATACGGCACTTTCGCGGGGATCGTTCTCCGCGACTTCCGCCCCTCGTTTTCCGGTCCCTGGCGATCTGATGCCCCGCAAAGCCTTTTCCACGCCGCCATCGGGCGGACCCAGCCAGCGCCAATTGCGGGCGGGCGAACTGGTGCGCCATGCGCTGGTGGAAATCCTCGCGCGCGAAGACATTCGCGATCCGGACCTTGCGGGTGCATTTGTGACGATCGCCGAAGTCCGCATCAGCCCCGACCTCAAACATGCGACGGTGTTTGCTTCCCTCCTGGGGGCGGCGGATTCCGCGCCGGCGATCGTGGCGCTCAACCGCGCGCAAGCCTTTCTGCGCGGACAATTGGCCCGGCGGATCGAGCTGAAATTCACGCCCGATCTGCATTTCCGGCTTGACGAAAGCCTCGAGGAAGCCGCGCGGATCGACCGTCTGCTCGATATGCCCCATGTGCGTCAGGATCTGGCGTCTGAGGCGCGGAATTCCGGAGCGGAAGACGATTGATCGCTCCGCCCGATCGGCCCTCGGGCGCAGGAAGCGGATTCGCCACAGACCGGTCGGCGGCCGAACGCAATCCAGACTTTCAACCGAACCGGAACCGGACCGGATACCGGACAGGAATTGGAGTTTCGATGGCGCGCAAGCCCAAGGGTGATCCCGTAAGTGGCTGGGTAGCCCTCGACAAACCGTTGGAAATGACCTCCACCGAAGCGGTCGCGCGCGTCAAGCGCCTGTTCAACGCGCAAAAGGCGGGCCATGCCGGCACGCTCGATCCGTTGGCGACCGGAATTCTGCCCATCGCGCTGGGCGAGGCCACCAAGACCGTCGCCTTTCTGATGGAGGCCGACAAGGCCTATCGCTTCACGCTGCGCTGGGGCGTGTCGACCGACAGCCAGGACCTCGAGGGCCGGGTCATTGCGCGCTCGGACATTCGCCCCGGGGCGGAGGCGATCGCCACTGCGCTGGCCCGCTTCGTGGGCGAGATCGATCAGGTGCCGCCGCAATTTTCGGCGATCCGGGTCGAGGGCGAGCGCGCTTATGACCTCGCGCGCGGCGGGGTGAGCGTGGAACTCGCCCCGCGGCGGGTCCGGCTTCATGCGGCGCGGCTGCTCGAGATCACGGATCCCGACATGGCGACCTTCGAATTGCGCTCGGGCAAGGGCTTCTATGTCCGGGCGCTGGTGCGCGATCTTGCCGCCGCTTTGGGGGCAGAGGCGGTCGTCACCGATCTGCGGCGCACCATGGTTGGCCAATTCACCGGGGATGTGTCGATTTCGCTCGACTCTTTGGCCGGGATCGAAGATAAGGCGCGGCTACGCGAAAGGCTCCTGCCGATCGAGACCGCGCTGGACGACATCCCGGCGCTCGCGATCAATGCGGAGGACGCGTCGAAACTCAGGCAAGGCCGGGCGCTCGTGCTTCTTCCCCACCAGATGGAGGAGATTCGGCCGCATTTCCGCCCCCGCCAAGCGGCCGATTGGGACGCGACGCGTGCGGTGCTGGCAATGTGGCGGGGCCAGGCCATTGCTCTGGGCGAGGCGCGTGCAGGAAAATTCTCCCCCGTTCGCGTGTTTCACATCGAAGAGGAGATTTGACGATGTCGGTGACCGCCGAACGAAAAACCGAACTGATCAAGGACAATGCCCGCTCGGGCAATGACACCGGATCGCCCGAAGTGCAGGTCGCGATCCTGTCGGAGCGCATCAATAATCTGACCGGGCATTTCAAGACCCACAAAAAGGACAATCATTCCCGACGTGGCCTGTTGAAGATGGTGGCCCAGCGCCGCAGCCTGCTCGATTTCCTGAAATCGCGCGACGAAAGCCGCTATAAGGCCATCGTCGAAAAGCTTGGCCTGCGCCGGTAAGGTCCTTGCCGACCGGATCTCTTTCCGGTCCGGATCCGAACGACATCCTGAAGGGCATGGGGCCCTTCGGTTCGGCGCGAAAATCGCGCCAGCTCCAGGCCGGGAACGCCCGGTCTGGTTAACATGAGCGGCGAAAAGGAGGGCCTTTTCGGGCGCCCGGAGACCGCAAATGTTCAATATTCACACCGTTTCACTCGAATGGGCCGGGCGCACACTGACGCTCGAAACCGGCCGCATGGCGCGCCAGGCGGATGCCGCCGTGCTCGCCACCTATGGCGATACCCAGGTGCTTGCCACCTTCGTCGCCGCACGCACACAGAAGGAGGGCGTGGATTTCTTCCCGCTCACGGTCAATTACCAGGAAAAATTCTACGCGGCCGGCCGGATTCCTGGCGGCTATTTCAAACGCGAAGGCCGGCCAACCGAACGCGAAACCCTGATCTCGCGCCTGATCGATCGCCCGATGCGCCCTTTATTCGTTGAGGGATTCCGCAACGAGACGCAGATCATCGTCAACACCCTGTCCTATGATCTCGAAAATGATCCCGATGTCGTTGCGCTGATCGCGGCCTCGGCAGCCGCCACCTTGTCCGGTGCGCCTTTTCTCGGGCCGATCGCCGGCGCACGGGTGGGGCTGATCGATGGCGAACTGGTGCTCAACCCGGCGGTCGCCGATATGGCGCGTTCCGAGCTTGACCTGATCATCGCCGGCACGGTCGATGCGGTGATGATGGTGGAAAGCGAAGCCAAAGAGCTTTCGGAAGCGCGGATGCTGGCTGCGGTCATGCATGGCCATCGCGGCATGCAGCCCGTGATCGAGGCGATCATAAGGCTGGCGGAGAAGGCGGCGGGCGAGCCATGGGATTTCACCCCGCCCGACAATTCCGGGGTTATCGCGGCCATCCGTTCGGAAGTCGGCGGGGCGCTCAAGGCAGCCTATCAGATCGTCACCAAGCAGGAACGCCATGCGGCGGTCGATGCCGCCCGCAGCACGGCCAAGGAAAAGCTCCTGAAATCCGAAGCCAATCCGCAAGGATACGACGCCCTGCGTTTCAAGGAAGCGTTCAAGGCGCTCGAGGCGGAGACCGTTCGCGGCTCGATCCTCGAGACCGGAATGCGGATCGATGGCCGCAAGACCGATCAGGTGCGCAGCATTCGCTCCGAAACCGGCATTCTGCCGCGCACCCATGGATCCTCGCTGTTCACCCGGGGCGAGACCCAGGCCCTGTGCATCGCGACTTTGGGCACGGGCGAGGACGAACAATATATCGACAGCCTTGAAGGCACGCATAAGGAGCGCTTCATGCTCCATTACAATTTCCCGCCCTTTTCGGTCGGGGAAACCGGACGCATGGGCGGCCCGGGGCGCCGCGAAATCGGCCATGGCAAGCTCGCCTGGCGCGCGCTTCAGGCCGTTCTGCCGAGCCGTGAGGAATTTCCCTATACCATTCGCGTGGTGTCGGAAATTCTGGAATCCAATGGCTCGTCGTCAATGGCGACCGTGTGCGGCTCATCGCTTGCGCTGATGGATGCCGGCGTGCCGATCAAGCGACCGGTCAGCGGGATTGCCATGGGGCTCATTCTGGAACCCACCGGCTTTGCGGTGCTGTCGGACATTCTGGGCGACGAGGATCATCTCGGCGACATGGATTTCAAGGTTGCGGGCACCGAAAAGGGGGTGACCTCGCTGCAAATGGATATCAAGATCGCCGGGATCACGGAAGAGATCATGCACAAGGCGCTGGCCCAGGCCGAAGGCGGGCGCCGGCACATTCTTGCCGAGATGAACAAGGCGCTTGGCACCTCGCGCGGGCAGGTGGCGGCGACCGCGCCCAAAATGGTGGCCTTCACGATCCCGACCGACAAGATCCGCGAAGTGATCGGCTCGGGCGGCAAGGTGATCCGCGAGATCGTCGAAAAAACCGGGGCCAAGATCGATATCGAGGACGATGGTTCGATCCGGATTTCCGCCGTGGCCCAGGAATCCATCGACGCCGCGGTCAAATGGGTGAAATCCATCGCCACCGAACCGGAAATCGGCCAGATCTATGAAGGCAAGGTCGTCAAGATCATGGAATTCGGGGCCTTTGTGAATTTCTTTGGCAACAAGGACGGGCTCGTCCATGTCTCGCAACTCGCGGCCCAAAAGGTGCGTCAGGTGTCGGACGTGGTCAAGGAAGGCGATATGGTCAAGGTGAAGCTGCTGGGCGTTGACGATCGTGGCAAGGTCCGCCTGTCGATGCGGGTGGTCGACCAGATGACCGGCGAGGACATCGAAGCCAGGCTGAAACAGGCCGAAGGGGCCGAATAGGCGATCGACCGCGCAATTTTCCACATTGACAGAGGCCGGGGACAGAGGCCGGGCGTGACCAACGCCCGGCCTTTTTGTCGTTATCGGCCGCCTGATTTACCCGAATGGCCCGCGAGGGCTGGCCGGGTTGGTGAACCACCGACCTTTTCTTTTTGGTGAGAATGGTTTCTAATAAATTCATCAGGATTTACAAATGATCCTGTGGTACGCTAAAGTTTAAGTTTGCACAAAGTTTCATTAATCGGGAATAATTACTGTTCTCATAAAGTAAATTTGCAGTGCAAAAGGCGTGTTTTTTCGTAAATACCTGAAGCGTTAACCTGAAGGTTGGAATTTGGAGGTGATAAGGCCCGCGATGACATTTTCGGGGGCGCATCCCCATAGGAGCTGCGAATATGACCACTCTTGCCCTGGGCAAATATGCTCCCGCAATCAAGGCGATACGGGCCGGAAATTCGCCCGGATTTCTGAGCAATATCGTTGAACGGTTTTCGGCCCTCACCCGGCTGAATGACTGGCCGCTCATCACCAAGCTCGCGGCTCCGGGTGTGGTGCTGGGATGCGTGGCGGGCCTCATTGCCACCACCGGCTCCATGGCGCTGGGTGCCAATGCGCGCCAGACCGAGGCCCTGATCGAAAAGGCGATCACCCGCACCCTGATCATTGAGCAGGTCGCGGCCGATGTTCGCGACATCAATGTCTCGCTTTATCAATATGTCAGCCAGCAGGGGGTCGTGCGGATCTCCGACGGTTCGGCCAGCGCCCGGGTCAATGAGCTGGTCGGCAAGATGGATAATATCAAGACCCAATTGGCAGAATTTTCCGCCGATTTGCCAGACGATCAAAAGACCAGGGCCGATGCGATTACGGCACAAATGGTAAAATTCAAGGAAACCGCAGGCTTTGTCGGCAATATGATGGAAGTTGATTACGGCTCGGCCGTGACCTTCCTGCAACCAAATGAGGAAGCCTATCGCTCGATGATTGCCACGCTCGATGAGCTGGTAAAATACGCGGCGGATGCCACAAGGGCGACGACCGCAATGGCACGCACGCAGGCCTCGGTTGCGAGCCGCAAGATTGTGACCGGTGCGGTGTTTGGGATCGGAATCGGTCTCGTGCTGGCGGTTCTGATCGCACTCGCCGTGCGTCGCTCGGTCAAGGATATAGCCGACGCGACCGAAACATTGGCCGGGGGTGACCAGAGCGTCGATCTCGGTGCGCTGCGCCGCAAGGACGAATTGCAGGCCATGGTCGATGCGCTGGAAACCTTCAAGGGGAATATGGTCGAGCGCGACCGGCTGGTCGAGGCCGAACGCCGCGCGGCGGCCGAGCGCCACAGACGCAGCGCCGACATCGAATCCACGGTTCAGGCCTTTGAACAGGATGCCCGCCAGATCGTGCAATTGGTCGGGGCCGCCGCTACCGAACTCGAGGCCACCGCCCAAAGCATGACCCAGACCGCCGAGCGCACCCAGACCCGTTCGACCGAAGCCAATCGGGCGCTCGATATCACCTCGGGCAATGTCCGCACCGTTGCAGCGGCCTCGGAAGAACTCAACGCCTCGATCTCCGGCATCGGGGATCGCGCCCGCAATTCGGTGGCGATCGCCGACAGCGCCGTGCGCCAGTCCGCCGAGGCCCGCCAGACCATGCAGACGCTGCAAACTGCGGCCGCCAAGATCGGCGAAGTGGTGGGGCTGATTACCGAAATCGCCGAAAAAACCAATCTGCTCGCGCTCAATGCCACGATCGAGGCGGCGCGGGCGGGGGAAGCGGGCCGCGGCTTTGCGGTGGTCGCCACCGAAGTCAAGGCCCTCGCCACCCAGACCGCAACCGCCACCAATGAAATCCGGGCCCGTGTGCAGGAAATGCAACGCATCACCCAGGCCACCGGTGCCGCGATCGACGGGGTTTCGGGAACCATCGGGCAGATGAGTTCATTTTCGCAGGACATCGCGAATTCGGTGAATGAGCAGACCGCCGCGACCTCGGAAATCGCGCGCAATGTCGCAGAAGCTTCGGAAGGCGCTTCCCAGGTGGCGGGCACGATGCATGAATTGCGCGAGGCCGCAGGCGAAACCGGTTCGGCCGCCGACCAGGTGCTGCATGCGGCGCGCGAATTGGCGACGCAATCCAATTCGATGAAAACCCGGGTGGATCAATTCCTCAACCGGATCCGCGCGACCTGAGCCGGACCCCGGTAATCGGCGCTACGGTCCATGATACAAGACAGGCCCCTGAAGCTTCAGGGGCCTGTTGTTTTTGTGATCATTCCCGGGCGGCTCGATGAAGAAGCCACCAGGATGACGGAATCAGCACGAAGACGTATCGGGGCGTAATCCCCGCCGCCAAACCTGAATCCCGCGATCCCGTCAGGCGGCCGCGACGGCCTTGGTCTTCAGCGAGGCCGATAATTTCTTCATCGCCGCTTCCCGGTCGCAATTTTCCAGCGCCGCTAATTCGCGGGCCATCCGGTCGAGCGCGGCTTCGTAAAGCTGGCGCTCGGAATAGGATTGCTCGGGCTGATCGCCGACGCGGTGGAGATCGCGCACGACCTCTGCAATCGAAATCAGATTGCCGGAATTGATCTTGGCTTCATATTCCTGCGCGCGGCGGGCCCACATCACGCGCTTGATGCGCGCGCGACCGCCCAATGTCCGCAGGGCGTCTTCCATGAGCTTGCCCGAGGACAAGGGCCGCATGCCGCAGGTCGCGGCTTTCGCCGTGGGAACCCGCAGGGTCATCTTGTCCTGTTCAAAGGAGACGACAAAGACCTCGAGGCTGTAGCCGGCAACCGTCTGGGTTTCGAGCCCGATGATCCGCCCCACGCCATGGGCCGGATACACTATGTGGTCGTCCACCTGATAGGTGTTGTTATCGTCTTCCGCCGCACGTTTGGCCATCAACTGACACTCCACGTTTTTTATGCGTCGATCTTTGTCAACGCTCTGGAACACTAACCCCACCCACGCCCGAACAGATCACCGCTGATGCGACAAATGTCGCGCGATCACTGGAACATATCAAATCAAACCCGACGGTTTCCCACCTTATTCATCAGATGCGCCGGGCAAATGAAACCAGGCACATCGACCGCGGAACAGGACAAAAACTACCCTGGTCATATTCGGGGGTCATATTCGGGGCACCCTGCCCTTACCCGAATAGAAAGGTGATGATCCGACCACACCGGTCGCATCACAAATCGCCGACACGACTCTTTCTTGTTTGCTCCCGCCACAACCACCACGGCCCGACAGGACCGCGCGCAAGGCGACGCCACAGAAAATCCATTTCCTGAGGCCTGAACCGGACTATCCCCTCCGATGGCAAGCCGACATTGCGCAACACCATACGTGGCGGCGCAGGATCGATCTATTCCCGGAGGCTATCACACTTCATTTATGTAATAAAGGATTTATTCCGCGGCACCCGATCAATAATGCGGAAATCCTGTGCCTGATCCGCGATGGCACAGGATTTGACCCGAATTCGTACCCGTTTCTGATGGGCGTGGCCTTGGGCGAATTACGTTCCCGGACCGGGATTCTCGCTGAAATATTTTTCGAATTTGTCCGTCTGCCCCGCGAAGGAATCGGCATCGGCCGGCGGTTCGCCCTTGCGGGTAATATTCGGCCAAATGAGCGCATATTGGGTATTGACCCGAAGCCATTTGCCGTCCGGTGCGTCTTCGGTATCGGCCTTGATCGCATCCACCGGGCATTCGGGTTCACAAACGCCGCAATCGATACATTCATCGGGATGAATTACCAGGAAGTTTTCGCCTTCGTAAAAACAATCTACCGGGCACACTTCGACGCAATCCATATATTTGCACTTCACGCATGCGTCGGTAACAATATAGGTCATTCCGTCCTCGGTCGCCTCATCAATGGGCGCGCGCGCCGCGCGCAGCATGTCGGGCCAGCAGATGGCCTTCGCGGCCCGTGCTGTCAATCCACGCTCACGGTTTTGTGCTGCAATGCGGCGGGGACGGTGAAGCCCGCCATCGGGCACCGAAACCGTCCCGTTCGCGCCCGTTCGCGCGAAGCCCTTGCCTTTAGAGCAAAATCTGGTTCTAATCCTGCGTAAGTGATTCCAGTCGAGTTCAGATCAATCAGTCAGGAGCGCCATAATGGGCTACAGCATCAGTACGATCGAAGGGATCGGGAAAGTATTCGCCGAAAAACTCATTGCCGCGGGTGTAAAAAAGACCAGTGATTTGTTGAGCATGGCCGCCAGCGCCAAAGGGCGCAAGGAACTGGCAAAGACATCCGGGCTCGATGAAAAGCAGATCCTCAAATGGGTCAATATGGCGGATCTGATGCGGGTCAAAGGCGTCGCTGAAGAATATTCCGAATTGCTGGAAGCCGCTGGCGTCGATACGGTCAAGGAATTGAAAACCCGCAAGGCCGACAAGCTCACCGAGAAAATGGCCGAGGTGAACGAAACGAAAAAGCTCGTGCGCCGCAATCCGACCCTGTCGGAAGTGCAGCGCTGGATCGATCACGCCAAAACGCTGGACGCCGTCGTCACGCATTGACGCAGGTCGCTGCGGAATTGTCGGTTCCGTCGCCCCGATGGCTATCTGTCAGGCCGGGAGCCAGTCCGGCCGGCGGAAGGGCAAGGCAAGGTCATCAGCCACGGCGCGATAGGCGATTGCCCCTTCGGCGACATTCAGGCCCTCCGCGAGAAAGGGATCGTCCTGCAACGCCTTGCGGGTGCCTTTGGCGGCCAGTGCCAGGGTAAAGGGCAAGGTGGCATTGTTGAGCGCGAAAGCCGAAGTGCGCGCCACAGCCCCCGGCATATTGGCCACGCAATAATGGACGATATCGTCGATCACAAAGACCGGTTCGTCATGGGTGGTGGGGCGTGAGGTCTCGAAACACCCCCCCTGATCGATGGAAATATCCACCAGCACCGCGCCTGGCCGCATGGTTTTGAGCATCTCGCGGGTGATCATGCGTGGTGCCGCCGCCCCGGGGATGAGCACGGCACCGATGACGAGATCGGCCTCGCGCACCGCCTCATTGACCGCCTGGCGGGTGGAATAGACGGTCTCCAGCCGGCCGTTGAATTCGCGGTCGAGTTCCTCAAGCCGTTCGGCATTCTTGTCAAACACCGTGACACGCGCGCGCATGCCCACCGCGATCTGCGCGGCATTATAGCCCGCCACCCCCGCCCCCAGAATGACCACATCGGCCGGGCGCACGCCTGGAACGCCACCCAGCAATACGCCGCGCCCGCCATGGGCCTTTTCGAGGTAGAACGCCCCGACCTGGACGCTCATGCGCCCGGCGACCTCTGACATCGGCTTGAGCAGCGGCAGCCGCCCGGCCCGGTCGGTGACCGTTTCATAGGCAATGCAGATCGCGCCCGAAGCCATCAGGCCCTCGGCCTGGGGCTTGTCGGCGGCGAGATGCAGATAGGTGAACAGGGTATGGTGGGGGCGGAGCAGCGCGATCTCGCTGGCCTGCGGTTCCTTCACCTTGACGATCAGTTCGGCCGCAGCGAACACGGCGGCGGCATCGGGCGCGATGGTGGCACCAAGCTGCGTATAACGCGCATCTTCGGCCCCCACGCCAAGCCCGGCCCCGGTCTCGACAATGACCTCATGCCCGGCCCGGATCAGCTCGCTCACGCTTTCAGGCGTCAGGCCGACACGATATTCCCGGGTCTTGATCTCTTTTGGGGCACCGATACGCATATTCTGCCTCGCCACGGGCGCGCGTGCCGGAAGCCGACGCGCCGAAAAAACCGAACCGGCAGCATGAGCCTAAGCCCTCGGTGGCGCAAGTTTCTTTCGAAAAACGGCGGCTTTGCGGAGAATCAGCTCGCCGGACTTCGCCTCAGCGCCTGCGCCCGGCGATCCTGTCCCTGAATTGCTTTCATTGAGCAGGGACAGGATCAAAAGCGATGGCCCTGCCTCACTGGCAGGCGAGACACTCGTCATAATCCTTGCGTTCGGGCGCATCAAAGCCCGGGGCGATTTCTGCCCTGTCGCCGCTGCCGGCGAATTGCGCGCGCTGAACGGATTTCGACCGGCAATAATAGAGCGATTTCACGCCCTTCTCCCATGCCGACCAATGCAGCATATGGAGGTCCCATTTATCGATATCGCCCGGCAGAAACAGATTGAGCGATTGGGACTGGCAGATGAAGGGCGTGCGATCGGCCGCATGTTCGATCACCCAACGCTGATCAAGTTCAAAGGCCGTCTTGAACACCGCCTTTTCGTCATCCGTCAGGATATCGAGATGCAGCACCGAGCCATCATGTTCGAGGATCGAATTCCACACTTGCGGATTATTGGCCCCCTTGGAATCCAGTAATTTCTCCAGCCAGGGATTTTTCACCGCAAAAGTCCCCGACAGGGTTTTGTGGGAATAGACATTGGCCGGAATGGGTTCAATCCCCGCCGAGGTTCCGCCACAAATGATCGAGATCGAGGCGGTGGGTGCGATTGCGATCTTGTGGGAAAAGCGCGCCATGATGCCGGCATCGGCAGCATCCGGACAGGGCCCGCGCTCGGTGGCGAGCTTGACGCCTGCGGCATCGGCCGCGCGCCGCATATGCTTGAAAATGGTCTTGTTCCACGCCTTGGCGGCGGCACTTTCAAAGGGGACATTGCGCGCTTGCAGGAAGGAATGGAACCCCATGAGCCCGAGCCCGACCGAACGTTCGCGTTCGGCCGAATAGACCGCATGCGCCATTTCCTCGGGCGCGCGTTCGATGAAATCCTGCAACACATTGTCGAGGAAGCGGAACACGTCTTCGATGAAGCGCTCGTCATCCTTCCATTCGAGCCAGGTCTCCGCATTGAGCGAGGACAGGCAGCACACGGCGGTGCGCTCATGGCCGTGATGGTCGCGCCCGGTATGGAGCATGATTTCCGAGCACAGATTGGACTGACGCACCTTGAGGCCCAGCATGCGCTGGTGCAGCGCCAATTGCGCATTCACCGTGTCGGAGAAGATGAGATAGGGCTCGCCGGTCTGGAGCCGCAGATCGAGGATCTTCTGCCATAATTTGCGGGCGCTGACTTCGCGCACCGGTGAATTGTCCTTGGGGCTGCGCAGGCTGAACAGCCGGTCATCGCGCACGCATTCCATGAACTCATCGGTGATATTGAGCCCGTGATGGAGATTGAGGCTCTTGCGGTTGAAATCGCCCGCCGCCTTGCGGATCTCGAGAAATTCCTCGATCTCGGGATGGTGAACATCAAGATAGACCGCCGCCGAACCACGCCGCAACGATCCCTGGCTGATTGCCAGCGTCAGACTGTCCATGACGCGGATGAAGGGGATGATGCCGCTGGTCTTGCCGTTCTGGCCGACCTTTTCACCGATCGAGCGCACCCCGCCCCAATAGGTGCCGATGCCGCCGCCATTGGAGGCGAGCCAGACATTCTCGTTCCAGACATCGACGATGCCATCGAGGCTGTCGCCCACCGCATTGAGGAAGCAGGAAATCGGCAGGCCGCGCTCGGCCCCGCCATTGGACAATACCGGGGTCGCCGGCATGAACCACAGCCGCGACATATAATCATAGAGCCTTTGGGCGTGGTCGAGATCATCGGCATAGGCCGTGGCGACGCGGGCGAACATGCCCTGGACCGATTCGCCGGCCAGCAGATAGCGGTCCTCGAGCGTCGTGCGCCCGAAATCGGTCAGCAGGCCATCGCGGGAATGGTCGAGCCGCACGCCTTCCACCACCCGCAATTGCGGCCTGAGTGGCTTTGGCTTGCCGCGGTGATGGCTGCGAATCTTGACGGTCGGTCCCTTGGGGCCCACGGCTTCTTCACGCGACATTCCACTTGCTCCCTGCAACGCCGGACGGTGCGGACCCATGCCCGCTCTTGCCCGCCCCTGTCCGCTCATTGGACCGAAAATTGGTTACCGTACCCTTTATATAGTGGCAGGCGATCCAATTTCCTCCCAGATATAGTGGAGGCAGAAGTTCCATGGCGTCAATCTGCTGAAAGCGGCCCAGTGGCGAGATTCATTTGAATAACCCCTTGATCGCATCCGAATCGCTGGATTCATCCGGCCGGCGGGGTGGCAAGCGTCGGAGGGCCACGCAATTGCTTCGCAAGGATGACAAAGACCAGATCGTCCCGCCGCGGAATGCCAAAACGCGGGTCATGCGACGGGAAGGGGGCCCGGCTACCCGTGTCGCGATAATTCCTGCGTTCATAAAACGCAATGAGTTCCGGGCGTTGGGCGATAACGCTCATGGTCATGGTTTGCGCATCGTAATGGCGCATCGCAAAGGCTTCCGCTGCCGCCACCAGTTGTTTGCCGAGCCCCGCGGCCTGACACAGGGGATCCACCGCGAGCATCCCAAGTCCCGCCACTGGCGCGGGCAGCCCGGAATCATCGTCGAGGCCACGGGGCCCTGCCCGCGACACGCGCACACAGCCGATCAGTCCGCCGCCTCGCCCTGGCCCCGCGCCATCGGCCGCCAAATCGGCGCGCAGGCCAGCGCACAGAATTGCTTCATTGTCGCGATCATCGAGAATCGCCTGAAGACCCTCGCGGTCCACACGCTGCCCGCCCAGCAAATCGGCCTCATGCGTCCAGCCGGCTTTGGCACTCTCGCCGCGAAAAGCGCGCGCAACCAATTCATGGAGGGCG
This sequence comes from Hyphomonadaceae bacterium, assembly GCA_021731815.1. Classification (GTDB taxonomy): domain Bacteria; phylum Pseudomonadota; class Alphaproteobacteria; order Caulobacterales; family Aquidulcibacteraceae; genus JAKFWO01. The sequence continues at coordinate 24,008 of JAKFWO010000033.1, forward strand.
GGCAGATCCGAAGCGATCGCACGGCGAATGGCCATTGGTGCCGTGTGGATTGCACTCTGCTCACTTGTCATCGACACTCATTTCCCGCATTTCCCGAAATCAGGGCCCCGAAATCAGGAACCTGAAAACGGAAACCTGACAAAGTTTCGCCTTGTGTGCCTTTTACATGGATTCCATGTCCGCCTGTCGACTCTATCTCATCACGCCGCCTGCCATTCCCGATCCCGAGGCCTTTGCCGATCTGCTGGCCGATGCGATTGCGGGCGCGGATCTCGCCGTGCTGCAAATCCGGCTGAAAGACATCAGCGATGCCGAGCTCCGTCGCATCGCCCGCCGCATCATCCCGATCGGACATCAGGCTGGGGCGGCCGTGCTCATCAATGACCGGCCCGATCTCGCGGCGGAACTTGGAGCCGATGGCGTCCATATCGGGCAAAGCGATGCCTCCTGTGCGCAGGCCCGCTCCATCCTCGGGCCTGACCGGGTGATCGGGGTCACCTGCCATGACAGCCGGCATCTGGCGATGGAAGCCGGCGAGGCGGGGGCCGATTATGTCGCCTTCGGGGCCTTCTTCCCGACTGCGACCAAAACCGCCGCTACCACCGCCAGCCCGGAATTGCTGGGCTGGTGGTCGGAATTGTTCGAAATTCCCTGCGTGGCGATCGGTGGCATCACCATCGACACCTGTGCGGAACTCGCCCGCGCCGGTGCGGATTTCGTGGCAGTCTCGGCCGGCATCTGGTCCCATCCGCTCGGGCCGAAAGCAGCCATCGCCGCCTTCAATGCACGGCTTGCCGAAGTGGAAAAAGAAAGCACCCCGGCCCGATGACCCCCTTCTTGCGCTCCCTGTTTCCGATCCTCGCTTTGTTCTGGCTCGCCGGAGGCCCGGTTTTTGCCCAGACCTCGGCCGCGCCCGGTGCCTTGCGCGCGCGCGCGGTCGAGGCCTTTCAGGCCGGACGCCATGCCGAGGCGCTCGGTTTCGCCAAAGCCGCCGCGCGCGAAAACGATGCGGATTCGGCGGCCCTTGCCGGGCATATCCTGCTGGTCAGCCCGCGGGTCCCGCGCGATCCGGGCGAGGCCGCCAAATGGCTGCGCATGGCCGCGGCCGCGGGTCAGACCGATGCGCTGATGGAGCTCGCCCAATTGGCGCGTGCCGAACAAGGCGGCGTCAAGCGCGCGGAAGCGCGCGGTTTTTACGAGGCGGCGATCACCCGCGGCCGGGCCGATGCGGCCTTTGCGCTTGGCGACGCGCTGGCGCGGGGTGAATTGGGACCGGCCGACCGTGCGGCGGCGGCCGCGGCCTTTGAGCGGGCCGCCGGCCTCGGCGATGCGCAGGGGGCCTATCTCGCCGCACTGATCTATTCGGAATCGGAATCCTTTTCTTCCGAAGCCGCCAAGGCACGGCGCCTGATGCAGCTCGCCGCCGAACGCGGCGTGGTGGAAGCGGCCGGTGATTATGCATTGATGCTGCTCAATGGGCAGGGCGGGGCGGTGGATGCGCGCGAAGCGCTGAAATGGCTGCGTGCGGGTGCCGACCAGGACGACGCGACCGCGCAATTTTTGCTGGCGGCGGCATTGGCCAGCGGCAAGGAGCCCGGCCTTGCCGAGCCTGCCGCCTTCCGCGAGGCCTATTCCTTCGTTTTGCGCTCGCTGGCGCACAGCCTGCCCGAGGACAGCCCGATCAAATCAGCCCGCCTCGAACTCCGGGCGGCGCTCGAACAGCGCCTCGCCCCGGAGGTTCAGACCGCCATCCGCACGGAAGTGGCGCGCGCGATTCCTCGAGCAACGGCCCCGAACCGCCCGAAATAGCGGCCAGCCCCCCCTGCGGTCACAAAATGAAGCGGCTGAGATCGGTATTCTGGACCAGCGGGCGCAATTGGGCGCGGACATAATCGACATCGATCGTCACGGTCTCGCCGGCGCGATCCGGGGCCGAAAAGCTGATGTCATCCAGCAGGCGTTCGAGCATGGTATGCAGGCGCCGTGCCCCAATATTTTCGACCGCCTCATTAACCTCGGCGGCAAGGGCCGCGATCTCGTCCACCGCTGCGTCCGTGAAAACCAGCGTCACGCCTTCGGCTCCCAGCAAGGCGATATATTGCCGGATGAGATTGGCCTCGGGCTCGACCAGGATGCGGCGGAAATCGTCCCGCGTCAGGGCCTTGAGTTCGACCCGGATCGGCAGGCGGCCCTGCAATTCGGGCAGGAGGTCCGAGGGTTTCGCCACCTGGAACGCGCCCGAAGCGATGAACAGGATATGGTCGGTCTTGACCATGCCATATTTGGTGGCGACATTGGCCCCTTCGAGCAAGGGCAGGAGGTCGCGCTGCACGCCTTCGCGCGAGACATCGGCCCCGCCGCGCTCCTGCCGGCTGGCGATCTTGTCGATCTCGTCGATGAACACGATCCCGTCGCTTTCTGCGAGCGTGAGCGCTTCCTTGTGCAGGACCTCGGGGTCCAGCAATTTCTCGCTTTCCTCGGCGATCAGCGGCGCACGCGCTTCGCTGACGCGCATCCGCACCCGTTTGGCCGGCCGCGGCATGGCCTTTGACAGCAATTCCGAGAGATTGAACACGCCCATGGAGCCGGGCGGCGCATTGGGCAACTCAAAGGGATTGCCGGAAGGGCCCGGCTGGGCGAGTTCGACTTCGACTTCCTTGTCCTCCATGCTGCCCTCGCGCAGGCGGCGGCGAAATTCTGCGCGGGTGGCCTCGGAAGATTTCTCCCCGACCAGCGCCGAAATCAGCCGCTCCTCGGCAAGGATTTCCGCCCGCGCCCGCATTTCGCGCCGCCGGTGCTCGCGCACCAGCCCGACCGCCACTTCCACCAGATCGCGCACGATCTGTTCGACATCGCGCCCGACATAGCCGACTTCGGTGAAGCGGGTGGCCTCGACCTTGAGAAAGGGAGCCTGGGCGAGCCGCGCGAGGCGGCGGGAGATTTCGGTCTTGCCCACCCCCGTCGGCCCGATCATCAGGATGTTTTTGGGCGTTACCTCGTCGCGCAAGTTTTCGGGCAGGCGCTTGCGCCGCCAGCGATTGCGCAAGGCAATGGCCACGGCACGCTTGGCGTCGGTCTGGCCAACGATGAAACGATCGAGTTCGGAAACAATTTCACGGGGAGAAAAATCGGTCATTCCGGAAAGATATTCATTTCACAGGGCCAGTGAAATAGCGCATATGCACCGATTTCCCGGCCCTCACGCCGGTCGTGCATCGAACCTGCCATTCCGCGAAAAGCCCTTGGGCGCAGGTTTTCCGGCCCCCGCGCGCTTGCCTTCGAAATCGCGCCAATCCTCGACCACCCGGTTGCGGCCCGCCGAATCCACCCAATAGAGCCCGGTTCCGGATGAAAACACCAGCGCATCGGCCAGTCCGCCATCGCGCAGGGTCTGGAGTTTGACGCCCTGCCCGCGTTCCATTTCCGGAAGCTCGGCGCGGTCGAAAACCAGTAATTTGCGGTTCTCGCCGATCAATGCGACGCGGTCGCCCGCAGCTTCCCGGCACAGGATCATTCGCGTCCCCGTGGACAGGTTCATTACCTGCTTTCCGGCTTTTTTCGCGGACAGAAGCTGATCCTCGGCCACGATGAATCCCTTGCCATCGCTGGTGGCGACCAGTCGCTGGCGACCTGGCACATGGAAGAACAGGCCAATGGCCTCGGCACCGTCATCCATGTCGACCATCAGGCGAAGCGGCTCGCCAAATCCTCGCCCGGTCGGCAATTTATCGGGAGCGAGCGCATAAAACCGCCCGTCACTCGCCGCGAGAATGAGACGGGTGGTGGTTTCCCCGCGCGCCACGAAAGCCAGCGCATCGCCTTCCTTGAACTTCACGCCGTCAAGATCGTCGAGATGGCCCTTGAGGGCCCGGACCCAGCCCTTTTGGGACAGCAGGATCGTGACATCCTCGCGCGCCACCAGCGCATCCGCCACGAGGGCACGCGCCTCCATCGGCCCGGTGATCACCGTGCGCCGCCGCCCCAGCGCGGTGTCCGGGCCGAAAGCCTTGCGGGTATTGGCGAGTTCGCCGGAAATGCGCTGCCATTGCGCGACCTCGCTGCCCAACAGCGCTTCGATCTGCTGCAATTCAGCCCGCAGGGCCGCATCTTCGCCTTTGATCTCCATCTCCTCCAGCCGGCGCAGGCTGCGCAGACGGGTGTTGAGAATGCTTTCGGCCTGAACATCGGTGATCCGGAAGCGTTCGATGAGGGCGGGTTTGGGTTCGTCCTCCTCCCGGATGATGCGGATGACCTCATCGAGATTGAGAAAAGCGATCAACAGGCCGGCAAGGACCTCCAGCCGCTCGGCGATCTTGCGCTGGCGGCGCGAGGACCGGCGGAGCAGCACATCGCGGCGGTGATCGAGAAACGCGCGCAGGATTTCCCTGAGGCCCATCACGCGGGGTGCGCCTTTCGCATCGAGCGCTGTCATGTTGATCGATAGCCGCGTCTCGAGCGGCGAGAGCCGGAACAGGCTCTCCATCAGCATTTCGGGCGCGACATTGCGGCTTTTGGGTTCGAGCACGAGGCGAATGGTCTCGGCGCTTTCATCGCGCACATCGCCCAGCAAAGGGACCTTTTTGTCCTCCAGCAGATCGGCGATCGCGGTGATCAGTTTCGCCTTTTCGACCTGAAACGGAATTTCCTCGACAATGATCCGCCATTGGCCGCGCTCATATTCCTCGATCTGCCAGCGGGCGCGCAGGCGCAACCCGCCTTTGCCGGTCTCGTAGATCTCGCGCAATTGGGCGGGATCGGCGGCTATCACGCCCCCGGTCGGCAGATCGGGGCCCCTGACAATGGCGAGGAGGTCGTCGATCCCCGCTTCGGGCCGCGCGATGAGCAGGCGCGCGGCATCGATCAGCTCGGCCGCATTATGGGGCGGGATATTGGTTGCCATGCCAACCGCGATGCCGGTGGCACCATTGGCGAGCAGATTGGGAAACGCTGCCGGCAGAACGGTGGGTTCCTCGCTCTGGCCGTCATAGGTCGGGCGGAAATCCACCGCTTCCTCGCCGAGCCCTTCGAGCAGAAGCGCCGCCGCCGCAGTGAGCCGGCTTTCGGTATAGCGCATGGCGGCGGGATTATCCCCGTCAATATTCCCGAAATTGCCCTGGCCATCGACCAATGGATAACGCACGGCGAAATCCTGGGCGAGGCGGGCCATCGCGTCATAGATCGCCTGATCGCCATGGGGATGGTAATTGCCCATCACCTCACCCACCACCTTGGCAGATTTCTTGAAGCCCTGTCCGGGATCGAGCCGCATCTCGCGCATGGCGTAAAGGATGCGGCGATGCACCGGCTTCAGGCCGTCGCGCACATCGGGCAAAGCGCGCGCGGTGATGGTGGACAGCGCATAAGCGAGATAGCGCCGCGACAGGGCATCCTCAAAGGCCTCATCGACGATCTGGCCGCCATCGCCCCGCCCGCCGCCGATCACATCCACGACACCCATGGCCTGCCCCTCTTGATTCTGAAGCCAACAGGAATGGAGGCGATTCGTGCGTACTGGCAAGCTCTGGCAGGGAATGGAACCTCATGAGGCGGCGAGAGCTTGCAATTTTCCGGTAGCCCCTTCATGCCCGCGGACGCAATTGCGCGCCCGGAGCGTTGTTCAGCGCAGAGGTGCCCGACAGGTGAAAGAAACAACCATGCGCGGATTTTTCGGGATCGGGGCCGAGGAAATCTCGAAACCCATGAATTTGGGGGCCCTGTTCCGCACGGCGCATGCATTTGGGGCGAGCTTCGTGTTCACCGTCAATGCGGCGGCGAAAATCCGCGAAATCAATCGGGCCGACACCTCCAAAACATCCGACCATGTGCCGTGGTTTGCCTGGGACAATGTCTCGGCAATGGATTTGCCCGTGGGCTGCGTGTTGGTGGGGGTCGAGATCACCGACGACGCGATCGAATTGCCGCGTTTTCGCCATCCGCATTCGGCGGCCTATGTTCTGGGGCGGGAAAAGGGCTCGCTGTCGCCCGCCATGCTGGCGCGCTGCGCGTATGTCGTGAAGATCCCGACGAAATTCTCGCTCAATGTCGGGCTGGCCGGCGCGCTCGTCATGTATGACCGCCTGCTGACACTTGGCGGCTATGGCGAGCGCCCGACGAGCCTGCTTCAGCAATAGGCACGCTGCGGCATATTTCAGCCGTCAGGCAAAACAGTCCCGGAAAATCGTGAGCGAGCCCCGTCTGAACGGGGAATCCGTCGCAGGAGAACAAGAAAGCGGGGCAGTGATTTCCGAGCTCTGACGCACATACATGCCCGGCCCGGCGGCCATTGGCCGTTCCCGGGTCTTTCCGGATTAACGCGAGGTCTGGCGGGCATTGAAAAGGACCGGGTCAGGCTTCCGGGGGCAGGTCCCCAGCCGCCTGGACGGTTTCCGTGAGGGCTTCCGCCGGACTTCTTCCTCCTGTTTCGGCGTCATTCGCGCGCGAAGCGGATTCGGCTGGCAGAGTTTCCGCCCCCCCCTTCACCCGCGCCACCTGCAGGATGCGAATCTGGCAGCCGACCAAGGTCAGCGCGATCTCGCCGCGTTTCAGGCGCAGGGCCTGCTCGCCAAAAGCCTCGCGCCGCCAGCCCTGAAGGGCCGGGATATCGGCCTCGTCATCGGCGGCGAGCTTGTCGAGATCCTCACCGGTCGCGATCAGCCGAGGGGCAACGCCCTTTCTCTCGGCGGCCAGTTTCAGCAGCACTTTCAGCAATTCCGTGACCGGGCCGATAAAGGCCGGCGGGGGCTCGGGCCGGACGATTTCAGGTGCCGCGAGCTCCGGATTGGCGAGAGCTTCCCCGATCGCCTCGATCAGGCTAGTGCCCATGCGGCTCGCGCCGAAGCCGCGGGGCGTCGCGCGCAATTCGCTGAAATCCTCGGGCACACGGGGTTTGCGATCGACGATTTCGTAGATCGCATCGTCCTTCAGGATGCGTCCCCGGGGCTGGTCGCGGTTCTGGGCCTCGCGCTCGCGCCAGGCGGCCACCGCCTTGAGGACCGCCAGATATTCTGTCTTGTAGCGCCGGATGCGCAACCGCTTCCACGCGCGGTCGGGGCTCGTATCGTAGAGTTCCGGATTGAGCAGCGATTTCAGCTCTTCCTGCGCCCAATCTTCCCGGCCGGTACTGCGCAATTTATCGAGCAATTTCGGAAAAAGCGCGCGCAGATGCACGACATCGGCCAGCGCATAGGCCTGCTGGGCGAGCGACAGGGGACGGCGCGCCCAATCGGTGAAGCGCGATGATTTATCGACGGATTCGTCCAGAATCGCGCCGACCAGATTCTCATAGGAAATCGAATCGCCATAGCCCGCCGCCATGGCCCCGATCTGGGTATCGAAGACGTTGACCGGCAATGCGCCCATCAGCCGCACAAAGATCTCGAGATCCTGGCGCGCGGCATGAAACACCTTGGTGATGTCCGGCCGCGCAAGCAGATCGAGCAAGGGCGCAAGATCGAGCCCCCCGACCAGCGGATCGATCAGAACCTCCTCGCCGGGAAACGCCGCCTGAATGAGGCATAATTTCGGCCAATAGGTGGTCTCGCGCATGAATTCGGTGTCGAGCGCGATGAATGGATGCGCCATGGCTCGGGCGCAAAAACCCGCCAGTTCATCGGTCCGGGTAAGGGTGGTGATGGATTCAGAAGGAGTGAGCACAGAATTCCTGAATTGAGAGAACAGGCCTGAATTGAGAGAACAGGGACGAGCGGTATCCCGGTCAAAGCCGTAAAGCCGCGAGGGAGCAGGGAAACGGCAAATACCAGGGGCCCCGGGAATATTTCCTGTCAAACCCGCCGGCAAATCCACAAATCCTGCCCGCCATTGGCAACCGGAGAATCCGGTTCGTGCAACAAAATATTAAACTCTTCAAGCAGCACTTCGCGAATGAAATGTTCAGAATGATAGGTGGCAAACAGGCGCGAGCCATTGGCCGCGCCCTTGCGCTCGATGATTCCAGCGGCTGCAAGTTCGGCCTGTTCCCGCCCACCAAGTGCCGCGCGCGCACGGGTGCCATGCAGGCTGAGCGCCAGAATTCCGCCGGGCCGGAGGATTCGCCGCAATTCCCTGATCCAGACCCGCTGCCAGGCGACAGGAATATGGGTGAAGACCGAGATGGTGTAGATCGCGGCAAAGCGTTCCCCGGCAAAGGGCAAGGGCGGACGCAGGCCGGTTCGCACCACCGAAAGCGCAGGCATTTTCCGGCTGATCCAGCGAATGGCCGCGGAATTGGGCTCGGCCCCCATTGCCTGCCATTGAGGCGCAAATTCCGGAAGCCAGCGCAATACGCGCCCCGCACCCGCCCCCCAATCGAGGATTTCGGAATCCGGTTCGGAGTCCTGTTCGGAGTCCGGTTCGGAGTCCGGTGCGGATTCCGGTTCGGGAACCAGCGGACCCAGCCGCTCGACCAGAGCCGCCGCCGCGACCCGTCCGGTCGCAAGCCAGGTCGAGACTTGCGCATGGCCCTGGGTTTCGAATACCAGCTCCGCAGGTGGCAGGGTGAGATCCGGGTTGGCTTCCGCCAATTCCCGGTTTTCGCGCGCGGCCATGGCGACGGCCGCTTTGCGCAGGGCCCATTCCGCGACCGGGGCCAGCCCCAGATCCCGCAAGGCCGGCAGGAAAGCCGCCGATCGGGTCCGCCAGCGCGCTATGATCGGGGCCCCGCTCACGCGCCTGGCGCGGAGGTTGTGGTTCCTTCTGTTCCGGGCCCGGAAGTTTCAGGTATCGCGGCTTGACAAGCGCTGATGCGCGGGTCGTTTAGCGCGCAACCATTTCGGTTGTTTCCGGACTCAGGCGAAATCACGATGCATCCTTATCGGTCTCATACATGCGGCGCGCTTCGAAAGGCCGATATTGGCGCGCAAGTGCGCCTGTCGGGCTGGATCCATCGCAAGCGCGACCATGGCGGGCTGGTCTTTGTCGATCTACGCGACCATTACGGCATAACACAATTGGTGATGGAGCAAAATTCTGCCGCTCTTGCAGTGCTTGCGAAGCTGCGGGCGGAATCCGTGGTGCGGGTGGAAGGCGAAGTAGTGGGCCGCAGTGCCGACACGATGAATTCGGATCTCACCACCGGAGAGGTCGAAGTGATCGCCAGCCGGATCGACGTGCTGTCAGAGGCCCAGGAATTGCCGCTGCCGGTCTTCGCCGAGCCCGATTATCCGGAGGAAATCCGGCTGAAATATCGTTTTCTCGACTTGCGGCGCGAGTCCCTGCATCGCAAGATCACCTTGCGGTCGGGGGTCATCTCCTCTTTGCGGCGACGGATGATCGAGGCCGGCTTCACCGAATTCCAGACCCCGATCCTGACCGCATCGAGCCCCGAGGGGGCCCGCGATTTTCTTGTCCCCTCGCGCCTCCATCCCGGGAAATTCTACGCGCTTCCCCAGGCCCCGCAGCAATTCAAGCAATTGCTGATGGTGGCCGGCTTCGACCGCTATTTCCAGATCGCGCCCTGTTTCCGCGACGAGGATGCCCGCGCCGATCGCAGCCCCGGCGAGTTCTACCAGCTCGATTTCGAGATGAGCTTCGTCACCCAGGACGATGTCTTCGCCGCCATCGAACCCGTTTTGCACGGCGTATTCACCGAATTCGGCGAGGGAAAGCGGGTAACCGATTTTCCCTTTCCGCGCATCCCCTTCCGCGACAGCATTCGCAAATATGGCTCGGACAAGCCCGATCTGCGCAATCCCATCGAGATGCAGGCGGTAACGGGGCATTTCCGGGGCTCGGGCTTCAAGGTCTTTGCCGCGATGATCGACAAGGACCCGCTGGTTGAGGTATGGGCGATTCCGGCGCGAACCGGCGGATCCCGCGCCTTTTGCGACCGGATGAATGCCTGGGCGCAGTCCGAGGGCCAGCCCGGGCTCGGCTATATCTTCTGGCGCGAAGGTGAAGGCGAGGACGCCGCCGCCGGCCCGATCGCCCGCAATATCGGGGTCGACCGCGCCGAGGCCATCCGCACGCAATTGGGCTTAAACACGGGGGATAGTGCGTTTTTCGTGGCCGGCCGGCCGGAGGTGTTTTACAAATTCGCCGGTCTCGCCCGCAACCGGGTGGGCGCAGAACTTGGCCTTGTCGACGAAAAACAATTCAAATTCTGCTGGATCGTCGATTTCCCGATGTATGAATGGAACGAGGAAACCAGGAAGATCGATTTCTCCCACAACCCGTTCTCCATGCCCCAGGGCGAGATGGAGGCGCTTGAGACGCAGGACCCGCTCGATATTCTCGCTTTTCAATATGATATCGTGTGCAATGGCATCGAATTGTCCTCGGGTGCGATCCGCAATCACCGGCCCGAAATCATGCTCAAGGCCTTTGAAATCGCGGGCTATGGTGCGGATGTGGTCGAGGAGCGCTTTGGCGGCATGTTGAACGCCTTCCGTTATGGCGCGCCCCCCCATGGCGGCTCGGCACCGGGAATCGACCGGATCGTCATGCTGCTGGCAGGTGCCGAAAATATCCGCGAAGTCATCGCGTTTCCGCTCAATCAGCGGGCCGAGGATCTGATGATGAATGCGCCATCGGAGGTCAGTGACAAGCAATTGCGGGAGCTTTCGATCCGCCATTTGCCGCTGCCAAAGGGCTGATCACGCAGCATTCAGCGCCGTGAGCACCGGAGCAAAGACCAGCACTTCCGCTTTCAGGGCGGCGACGCGCGCGGCGGCTTCAAAATCTTCGCCCCAGATTTCAGCCTGATAATCCTCGTCGAGCCGGCTGAGCCGAAACGCCTCCGCCGCAGGGAGCCGGCCGCGCGCCACCGCCAGCGCCAAAAGCGCCGAGCCGAAAAGCCCGGCCAGTTTGCCCATGGCCCCCTGGGTGAGCGGGCGCTGCGCGGACAGGATCCGGCCGAGTGCGGTGAGAAATTCCGGGTCCTGCGCGGCGAATCGCAGGCCTGTCGCGCGATTGATCTTCGTGCCCAGAATGTCCTCGGCCCAGAGCAGAATGGGCTGCCAGTGCGCATCGCAGCGCGCAACAAGGCGGGGATCACCCTCGGGCCAGTAACAGATCAGATCGCTTGCCGCAAAACGCGCCCATTCGGCTTGCGCCCAGATTGCGAGCCCGGCCGGATCATCATGTGCAGCGAACAGCAAATGGGTCAGGATCAGGGTTTCGCGAATGATGACCGCCCCTTGCGCGCGCCATTCGTCGGCGCAGATCGTGGCCAGATCCGCATCGGGTGCCCGAAATATTGCCCCCTCCGGCGTGCGGAGCGGTTTGCCGTCGAGCAGGAGTTTGTATCCCCCCGCATCCGGAAGCGGCGCAACCTCCACCTGCGAATAAAAGCGCCGGGCGCGCGGTGCCCCTTTCGCCGCATGATCGGGGGGCGCAGGCTCGCTCATGCGTCTTCCGGCCGCAAAGGGCTTCCGGAGGCAAATGCCATGAGGCCGCGCCGCAGGCTTGCAAAATCATGATGGATTTCAGCGGGGTCGGCGGCGGCGATTTCCCCGCTACGGTGAAAGCCCCAGCTCACCCCCAAAGCCGTCACACCAGCCGCTTTGGCCATGGTCACATCCCAATGGGTGTCGCCGATCAGGATCGCGCGCCCGGGCTCCACCGACAATTCCGTAAGTACCTTGTGCACCATGGCCGGATGGGGCTTGCCCGGCCCGTCATCGGCACAGCCCACGGCATCAAAGAATGGATGAAGGTCCTTGCGGGCGAACAAATGGGCGACCCCCTCGCGGGTCTTGCCGGTCGCTGCCGCGATCGACCAGCCGAGGTCACGCAGGTCTTCCAGCAATTCCCGCGCACCGTCATAAAGCGGCTCAAGGAAATCGGGTGAATCTTTCATTCGGACAAAGGCCTGGCGATACCCGTCCGCCACAGCCGCAAGACGCTCGGGCGGGCAATCGGCACCCAGAAGCTCGGCGCAGGCATCCATCAGCGACAGGCCGACAATGCGACGCGTCGTCTCGAAACCGGGTGGCGGCAGGCCGGCCGCGTCAAAGGCCTGATCCATCGCCCGGGCGATGATCTGCCGGCTGTCGACCAGGGTCCCGTCAAGGTCAAAAATCGCCAGTCGCATCGGGGCGCTCCGAATAATGTTTCTCACGGCCTTCCTATTCCCGCGCCAGCGCCGCAAACGGGTTTTTGGCGTCGCCCGTCTCAAAGCCCAGCAGCTCGAAGGCATGGGCCATATGGGGCGACAAAGGGGCGATGAAGCGCAATTTCCTGCCATCCGGCCGGCGCAGTTCAAGCCCGCGCGCATGCAGATGCAGAAGTGGCGCGAGACCGCCGGGAGCCTCGCGCAGATGCTCGCCGCGGCTGGCATGATGCCCATATTTCGGATCGCCCACGATCGGCGAACCGATCAGCGCCATGTGAAACCGCAATTGATGGGTGCGCCCGGTCACCGGCCGCATCGCGACCCAGGCGGCCTTGCCGCTGGCATGGGCGATGACGGTGTAATCGGTGATGGCAAAGCGCCCGTCCGGATCGCCATGGGCGGCGGTCACCATCATTTCGCGATCGCCATCGACCGGCCCTGCCGCCTTTTTCATGAAACCGCGGATCTCGCCATCCAGCGGATGGGGCGCGCCGATCGTCACCGCCCAATAGATCTTGTCCACGCCCCGCGTGCGAAACGCCTGGGTGATCCATGCGGCCGAATGCGCGGTTTTGGCGACCACGAGCACGCCTGACGTGTCGCGGTCGAGCCGGTGGACGAGCTTTGGCTTGCCCTCCCCATTATCAAAGGCCGCGAGCAGCCCGTCGACATGGCGTAGCGTTTTCGTACCGCCCTGCACTGCCAGCCCATGCGGCTTGTTGAGGGCAATGAGGTCGGCATCCTCATAGATCACCGCATCGCGGATGAGGTTGATCTCCGCCTGGCTGAGCCGCGGGCCGGCTTCCGGTCCCGGGCGCGGGGCGAAGATGGCGGCCTTGAGCGGTGGCAGGCGCAGCTCCTGCCCGGCTTTCAGCCGGTCGGAGGATTTCGCGCGTCCGCCATCCACCCGGATTTCACCCGAGCGCAGCCATTTTTCGATCTGGCCCTGGGTGAGGCCGGGAAATTCGCGCTTCAAGAACCGGTCGAGCCGCACGCCCTCGCCCGTCTCATCGACTTTGCGCAGGCTCACGCCCTGCACCAATTTGTCGGCAGAGGCAGGAGAGGCAGGAACGCGGAACGTCATGGCAGGCCTTGAAAGGGTCGCCGGAACGGCGACCAGTGAGTGAACCCGCGAACAGGTCCATGAACGAGAAGGAGCCGGAAACGGGAAGGAGCCGGAAACGGTTTTCCGCCCCCGGCTCCTCGTGTTGCAGCATGCCTCGGGCGGAATTCCCCGGGCGTCAGTGACTGTTATGGGCAAGCACCGCCAGCAGCAAAAGCGCCACGACATTGGCGATCTTGATCATCGGATTCACGGCAGGGCCAGCGGTGTCCTTGTAGGGATCGCCGACCGTGTCGCCGGTCACGGCCGCCTTGTGGGCGTCCGATCCCTTGCCGCCATAATTGCCTTCCTCGATATATTTCTTGGCATTGTCCCAGGCACCGCCGCCCGAGGTCATCGAGATGGCCACGAACAAGCCGGTGATGATGACCCCGACCAGCATCGCACCGAGCGACGCAAAGGCCTCGGATTTATTCCCCGAGACGCCCCAGATCACGAAAAACAGCACAATCGGCGACAGCACCGGCAGAAGCGATGGAACCACCATCTCCCTGATCGCGGCCTTGGTCAGGATATCGACCGCGCGGCCGTAATCGGGCTTGGCCTTGTATTCCATGATCCCCGGGATCTCGCGGAACTGGCGTCGCACTTCTTCGACCACGGCCTGCGCCGCCCGCCCCACCGCGGTCATCGACCAGCCGCCGAACAGATAAGGCAATAGCCCGCCCACGAACAGGCCGACGATTACATAAGGATTGGCGAGCGAGAAGGAGGGATCGACCCCGGCAAAGAAGGTGTATTCACCGGAATTGGCCGCGTAATATTTGAGGTCTTCGGAGAAAGCCGCAAACAGCACCAGCGCGCCAAGCCCCGCCGATCCGATGGCATAGCCCTTGGTCACGGCCTTTGTGGTGTTGCCGACGGCGTCCAGCGCGTCGGTGGTGACCCGCACATCCTTGGGCAGATCCGCCATTTCGGCGATGCCGCCGGCATTATCGGTAACCGGACCGAAGGCGTCGAGCGCCACGATCATCCCCGCCAGCGCCAGCATGGTGGTCGTGGCCACCGCCACCCCGAACAGGCCGCCCAGCAGATTGGTCAGGATGATCCCGGCAACGATCACGAGGGCCGGCAATGCCGTCGATTCCATGGAAACGGCGAGGCCCTGGATCACATTGGTGCCATGGCCCGACACCGAGGCCTTGGCCACCGAGCGCACCGGGTTGAATTGCGTGCCGGTGTAATATTCGGTGATCCACACAATGGCCGCGGTGACGCCAAGCCCCACCAGCCCGCACAGAAACAATTCGGTGCCCGTGATACCGAGCCCGATTTCGGCGTTCCAGTCGCCGAACAGAAAGCCGATCACGCCGGCCAGCGCCGCAATCGACAGCACGCCCGTCGCGATCAGGCCTTTATACAGCGCGCCCATGATCGAATTGGACTTGTCGAGTTTCACAAACCACGCCCCGATGATAGAGGCCGGAATGCAGGCCCCGCCGATCGCCAGCGGCAGGATCATCAGGGAATTGACCAGGCCATTGCCCGCAAACAGGATCGAGGCGAGCACCATGGTCGCCACCGCACTCACGGCATAGGTCTCGAACAAATCGGCGGCCATGCCGGCACAATCGCCGACATTGTCGCCCACATTGTCGGCAATCGTCGCCGGATTGCGGGGATCATCTTCGGGGATCCCGGCTTCAACCTTGCCCACCATATCGCCGCCGACATCGGCACCCTTGGTGAAAATGCCGCCGCCAAGACGCGCGAAGATCGAAATCAGCGAGGCCCCGAAGCCGAGCGCCACGAGACTGTCCACCACCCGCCGGCTGGTGGGCTCGAGACCGAGCGCCTGGGTCAGCAAATAAAAATAGAAGGTTACGCCGAGCAGAGCGAGGCCCACCACCAGCATGCCGGTGACGGCACCCGCCTTGAATGCCATGTCGAGGCCCTGTTGCAGGCCCTTGGTGGCCGCCTGGGCGGTGCGCACATTGGCCTTCACCGAAACCCGCATGCCGATGATCCCGGCGGCTCCCGACAGGACCGCGCCAATCAGAAAGCCTGCCGGTTGGGTCCAGTCGCGAAACAGGATGAACAGCAGCACGAAAATCGCAGCACCCACCATCGCGATGGTGCGATATTGGCGGTTGAGATAGGCGCTCGCGCCCTCCTCGATCGCAGCAGCGATTTCCTGCATGCGGGCGCTGCCCGCATCGGCCTTGTTGATGATCTGGATCTGCCAGAAGCCATACAGGATTGCCAGCAATCCCGCGGCACTGACGAGAAGAAGCGTGGTGCTCATCGTGCGTCCTGTGGTGAAAAGGCGGCGCGCGCCGCGTGTGAGACAGGGGGAAAGAAGTTCGCGGAAATGTCCGGATTCCGGAAAACCCCGGATTTTCCCGCCTCCGCCGCCATGAAACGTGACCTCTGCCAAAACACGCGACAAAGCGCAAGGAATAGAGCGACTTTGGTTGTAGGCTTTCGTCAGCATAAGGGAGCGGCACCACAGTTCGCGCCTCGATCCCCGCGTCTTCCAGAAAATTTCCGACGCTGCCGCGCAGCGATGGACAATCCTTCATATTGCCTTAATTTGCTGTCCGGTGTGGCGGGCGGGCGAAATGCGGGCGCAAGGCTGACGATTGCATGCGGTTTGATTTTTCCCCCTCGGAAGCGAGTTTCGCCGGGCTGCGCTGGATTTTGCACCGCCCTGTGCGGTCTCTGGCCATTGCCGCCATTTATTCACTGCTCAATCTCGCGGCGACATTGTGCGTGGTGCGAATCACCGGCCCGATCATGGCCGATATGCAGCTTGCGGCGCAAAACGAGGACTGGCAGGCCATGCGCGTGGTGATCGGTCACCCGATCGCCGGAATGAAACTCGGCCTGGCATTCCTGGTCAGCCTGCTGCCGGCCATTTTCGCGATGGCGGCCGCCCTGCGCGCGATGTTGGGTGTAACAGCGCCCGGCTTCCTCGGATTCAGCTTCGGGCGAAACGAGGGAATGCTGTTTCTCGGCACCCTGCTGACCTCCGCGCTCGCCTTCCTCGCGATATTGGTGGTGACAATTGCCGCATTAACAATCCGAAATTACGCAAACCTTCCGCCTCAGCTCGCAGCCATTTCCGGGATCATCACCGAATTTTCGGGCCTCATTCTCGCCTTATGGCTGGCCATCCGGATGAGCGTACTTTTCCCCGCCCTTGTCGAGCGGGGATGGGCAGGGTTTGGGTCCGCTTTCAGCTTGACACGCGGCCGTTACTGGAAATTGCTGGGGGCGTGGATCCTCGCGGTCTTTGTTTTCATCGTATTGATGACACTTGCCTTTCTCGTTGGGTCGCTGATCGCGCTTCCCATGGTCGGGTTTTCGGGGCTCGGCGCAATTGTCAATCCAAGCCTCGCGGATTTCTCCGATTTCGCGCGCTTTCCGTATCTGGTCTATCTGTTTGTGACGGGAACCATTAGCGGGGCGGGCCTGATCGGATTCAGCGGGCTCCTGGCGCATGTCTATCTGGCGGCGACCGGGCGCGATCCCGAAACGGGCGAAGCCCTGCCGGTGGAGGCCTGAGCCAAATTTCGGGCCGATCCCGGCCCAATAAATGGCGGTGATGGAAACTGACCGGATTTGACCGCCCGACGCCCCCTATGCGCCCTCATTCTGGGCCGCGACGAGGCGGTGGTCCTTGACGATCCCGAGGCGCCGCGCGACTTCGGTATAGGCCTCGCCGATCATGCCGCGATCCTGGCGGAAGCGGTCCTTGTCCAGCCGGTTATTGTTGTCGAGCACGTCCCACAAGCGGCAGCTATCGGGGCTGATTTCATCGGCGAGTACCGTGCGCGCCATGTCATTTTCGTAGAGCCGCCCGTATTCGACCCTGAAATCGACCAGCCTTATGCCCACCGCCGAGAACATGCCGTAGAGGAAATCATTCACCCGCAGAGTGAGTGCGATGATGTCATCGATCTCCTGGGTCGATGCCCAGTTGAAGGCGGTCACATGTTCTTCCGAGACGAGGGTGACATTCCCCTGCTCTGTCTTGAAATAGAATTCGACGATCGAGCGCGGCAATATCTGGCCCTCGGGCAGGCCAAGCCGCTCACAAAAGGAACCCGCGGCCACATTGCGGCACTTGATCTCGAGCGGAATGACCTCGACCTCGCGGATCAATTGCTCGCGCATATTGATCCGGCGAATGAAATGGGTCGGCACCCCGATCGCATTCAAATTCGTCATCACGAATTCGGAAATGCGGTTATTGATGACCCCCTTGCCCTCGATGATTTCCTGTTTCTGGGTATTCAGGGCGATCCCGTCATCCTTGAAATGCTGGATCAGCGTGCCCGGTTCGGGTCCTTCATACAGAATCTTGGCGGCACCTTCATAAATCTTCTTGCGGCGGGACATGGCGCTACTCCAATCACCCGATTTCGCCTCGCGGCTGAATATATGCGCGTTGGCACCGGACGGTCGAATCCCGATCATAGCCGAGCCGCGGCCCCGCTACAATGCTGCGGCGCAACCAAATGGTTAAATCCGGGACCTTTACCACGGCAATGCCGTTCATCCATTGCAGGCCAGAATGCCGCCGACGGGGGTGAGCGAGCTCCAGCCTTGTTCATTGACCAATTCGATGGTACCGGCCTCGGCGAGCACCCCCGCATTGAGATTGTCCCGCACATCGAAGATGAGGTCGATCCGGAGCTTCAACCCGCCGCCCTCATAGACCGCGCGCGGGGAAAAGCCGAAAGCGGGCTCCCCCTCCTGATCGGTTTGCAGGAGATCGATCTTCTTGCCTTCGATGCGGATGGTCGCCCGGTTGGGATTGTTGAGCGCGGCAAATACCCGACGCGGCGGCTGGGATTTCGACCACAGGACCAAAGCGCATTCGCCTTTTTCGAACTTGATCGCCGGCGCTTCCTCAAGCGGGGGCGGGGTCTTGATTCCGGCCAGCGCCGGCACCGGCGGCGGAACCGTGATCGTGCCGGCCGACCCGCCAGACCCATTCTGGCACGCTGCGGACACGAGGCAGAGCAACAGCGCCAGAAATCCGGTCGCAATCCGGACCATCGGATAATTCCTTCCCTGGTGATGATTATTTCGGGGCATCGGGGGCTGCATTTGGTGCGGCATTCGTGGGGGCAATGATCGCATTGAAAAGCCTGCCTTCCTCAACCCGGGAATATCCCTCCGGTGTCTGTGTAAAACCCGCGGCACCCAGAATTGGCCCGACCACCGGATCGGCCGTCAGAACGAATGTCGTCACGCGCACTACGCCATCGCCTTGCACGCGCAGCACGGAAGTGACTGCGCCAATGTCGCTGTTCCCGCGCAAGGGAGCTTCCGCAGCACCCGAGACGCAGGCAAAATTGCCCTTGAGAACCGGCGCGCGCCAATTCCAGCTTGCCCCGAGTTTCTCGAGAATATCGGTCTCAACACCACCAGAGGCCTTGCGGCACGCCCCACGCAGAAAATCCATGGATATATCGGCAAAGCGCAATTCCCCGTTCCGGATCGCCTGGAAATTCAGGTTCTTCACGTCGAGCCGCCCCTGGCGCAGCCGCAAGGACGCGCCCTGCGTTCCCAGTGCGACATTGCCATCGCCGGCGATATCGCCACCGGCCAGGCGAAACCCGATTTGCGGACGTCCGGACAGAAGACTGAGCGGTTGAAGGGTCATTCCCGCATCACCGAGAAACACATTGGCCAGTCGCGCATCTGTCACCCGCCCGTTCCAGATCGTGCCGCTCGCCATGCCGGCGGAAAACCCGACCCGTTCGGGTTTGGCCCAGCGCAAGGCCAGCGACAAGGGCAGAAAGGCGACCAGCGCGATGGGCAGCGCAATCAGGAAGATCAGGACAAGCAGGGTCTTTTTCATGATTTTCTTTCGATCAGGCTCGCCTGAAGCGTCACCAATCCGGTCGAGGAGGGTTCCATGGTCAACCGGCGGATCTTGAGGCCATCATTCCGTTCGAGCATGGCCAACCATTGCAATGCTGCGGCCGACTGGACATTCTCAATGGTGATCGCCGCGCCGCCATCGGCCTCCGGCTCATAGCGTGCGAGCTGCAGGGCCGCGGCCGCGGCCGATCGCGCAAGCCGGACATTGAGCGCCTCATTCTGACCGTTGGTCGCCGCCGGAACGGATCGTGACAGCGATGACACCAATTGTCGTATCTGGGTCCCGGTCTGCTGCACCATGGTCAATCGCTCGATCGCCCGGTCACGGAAGTGCATGGAGGGAAACAGCGCCAGACAGACATATCCCAAAACCAGCAAAACAATGCCGAGCCCGCCCAGCATCACCCGCTCGCGCGGGCTGCGGGCCACCCACATCTCATGCAATGATTGCATCATCGTGCGGCTCTCAGATCAAGCGCGGTGGTCAAGATGACAGTACCGGCAGTGTCCAGCCTGCCGGTCTCTCCGGGAATTGCCTCGATCCCGCGTGAAGTCAATTGCTGTTGCAGATCGGTCAGATCCTGGGCGCTGGCATGGCGCAGCCGCACGCGCAGCAGGGTGACGCTTTCGGGCGGTGCCCCCGGTGCCGCGCTTTCGAGGCTGAGGCTTTCAAGCGAAACGGAGCTCGCCCCTTCCAACACTTCGAACAGGCTCCCCGCCAGTCGCCCATAGCCGCCCGCAAGTTCGGCGCGCAATGCACCGACCCGTTCCTGGACCGCGCGCAGCGATCCCCGGGCACCGCTTTGCGCGCCGGGACCGATTCCCGCGGTCAGTTTGGCGATGGCGGATTCGGCGCGCCTTGCAGCCAGTTCCGCCCGCAATCCGGTAACGATGGGTGCCGCCAGCCCCAGAATCCCGGCCCCGATCACCAGCGCCGCCGCGAGCGCCCAGGGGCGGTCCGCATGCGTGGAGGTCCCCTTCGGCGCAAAGGGGCCCTGCAAGAGATCGACCGCGAGATCCGCACCGCCCCGCACGACCAGGCGTTCAGCTTCCCATTCATCCTCGAACACTTTCCAGTTCCGGCCTTCGAGCAAGGTGGCGGCCAGCTCCGGCTCGCAGGAAAAGGCGAGCCGGTGGCCGCGCACCGCGAGCAGCCCGCCAAAACGCACGGCAAGCACCGCATCGGGCTGCGAAGGCTCGGGCAACAGCAGGCAATCGGGCGTGATGGCATCGGGCGTCACGCCATAGGCGGCGGCCAGCGTCAGCCATTCGCGCATGCGGTCGGAATCGACCGCCACCACCAGCCGCTCATCGCCCTCGCCACGCGCACCAAGCGCGATATGGGTGCGGTCGCGCTGACCGCCGATCTCTTCCTCCAGCATCAGGGCTGCTGCCGCGCGGGCCTGCGCCTCCGTCCGGGCGGGGATGTCGAGCCAGCGGGCCAGCACCGCCGCACCGGGCGCCACAAACACTGTGCGCTCTTCAGTCTTGGTTCCCGGGGACTTCGCGGCCGGCGCGCCATGTGGGATCACGCCGTGATCAACGACTTCACCCGCCGCGTTGATCGACAGAAAATGGGCCGGGTCGCCATGGCGTTCCGGAGCCAGCACCAAACGCACCATGTTGTTCGCTGTCCTGTCCTGTTAAAACCGAATTTCCGATCCCCGGGCAGATCCGGGCGCCCGTTTTGCCGATCACTGCACCCTATTCATCCACCGTCCAGCGCCGCGCCCGCAAGATCAGCGCCCCTTGCGGATTGCTTTCAAACAGCGCCGAAGCCGCGATATCAACTTCTCTATAGGCGATCGTGACGTCAAAAGCGAAGAACCGGGTGACAAGGCGCGTCGTCTCGAGCGCTGCGGGGCCCGGTGCCGCCGCCGAAAGCAGGGGATTGCTCCAGAATTCCACCAGCGAGGCAAAGCCCGCCGCCGGCCGGGCGGCGATCACCTGACGCGCGGCTTCCAGCCGCGTGCGGCCCTCGGTCAGCATCACCAGCAGGGGAGCCTGCGCCTCGGTCAGGGTGTTGACATTGATCGGTGCGGCCTCGACGGTCGGCAACGCACAGACAAAAGGCCGCAATTTGCGGTAATATTCGGCGCTTACGCCTTCGATCGCCCGCATCTCGCTGGCTTCCGCAAGCAGGGTGCTCCCGGTCCGGTAGCCGGTCGCGGCGCGCAGATAGACATCGTCCTCCGCACCGTCGCCCTCGCGCAATTGATTGGAATCGATCCAGTCGACAAGGGCATCAAAGATGCGGGTGGCGTCGCTGGATTTGATCTCGAGCACCTTGGCCAGCGCAAGGAATTGCGGTGCATAGGTCTCGCGCCGAACGAGCTGGTCCTCATCCGCCATCACCACGCTGTTGAGATTGAAGCAATTTCCGCCATCGCGCAGGGTCGCGCTGATCAGCCCGCCATCGATGGGAAAGGTCTGGGGCACGCCTTGCCATTGTGCGGAATTGGCCGTCTGAACCGGGTTGCGACGGATGATATCGGTGATGCGCGTGCGCGCCAGCGCTTCGGCACCAAGCGCATACCAGCGCGCCTGTGCGATCAGCGCACCATTGGCCGCGCGTGCGCGCGAGAAGCGGATGTCGTCGAGAATCCCGACCGCGATGGTCGACAGGACCGCGACCAGCAACAGGACCGCCAGCAGGGCCACGCCCGTTTCACGGCCTTTTTCGCGCGCGGGCGGCGGTGGCTTTGCGGCGGGTGGCGATCCGGACCTCATGTCTGGGCCGCCGATGTAAGAAAAATCTGGCTGATGGGATCGGCAAAGCCCCGCAGCACGAAGGCCACCCTGATGGCTGGCGGCAGATTGGCGTTCGGCGTGGACTGGAAACTGCCGATCCAGCGCTCGCCGGCGCGGAATTGCACCTGCAACGCTTCGACCTCATCGAGGAGAATTTGCGCGGGCCCCATGGGCGCGCCATCGACCATCGGCCGCGCCCGCCGTTCGAGCCGCCCGTCAATGATCGAATATTGTACGAATTGCAGCGAAGCCCGGGGGGAATCGTCGTAATTCTCCCAGCCCCGGCGCACGAACTGGAAGACCAGCCGCTCGCGCGGCGGGGCGGTGCCAAGGGTCGGCGCGACATTGCGGCGACGCACGGGGCGACCCTCGCGATCGGTCTCGGGCGGCAGAACCCGGGGCCCCGAGGGCGGGGTCGTCGACAGGCCGGGATCGACGCCGAGAAAAGCCCCCTGCCGCGCATCGCCACGATGGTCGCGCGCGATCCGCCCCACCAATTGGGCGAAATCGGCGGCCATCAGGGCATTGGCCCGCTCGATCTGCGCAATGCGGGCGGCGCGCGCACCGGTCGCAGCCTGGGAATCCACCGCAAACCGCAGCACCGCAATCCCCGCCAGCGACAGCAAGGCGAAAATGGCCAGCGAGACCAGCATCTCCACAAGGGTGAAGCCGGCGGTGCGAATGAATCGGGATCGCGGCCCGGCGCGCGGAGATGGCGGGGTCACAGGCGCTCCCGAAACAAGGTGATT
This sequence comes from Hyphomonadaceae bacterium, assembly GCA_021731815.1. GTDB lineage: Bacteria > Pseudomonadota > Alphaproteobacteria > Caulobacterales > Aquidulcibacteraceae > JAKFWO01. The sequence goes on from JAKFWO010000033.1 coordinate 46,518, forward strand.
TCGGCCAGCACCTGCGGGCTGTCGGCGCTGCGCACCGCGACGAGGACCCGCAGGATTTTCGGATCAGGCGTGGGGGAAACCGTGCGCACCCACACGAAGCGGACCCCGCCCTGGTTTTCTTCGCCGCCCGCGCGGGGATCGAGCCGCCCGACCACCAGCAAGGCGGCTTCGGCGGCCTGGTTCTGCGCGACGATCCGGGCCAGCACCCGTTCCTGGACAATGCCGATACTGCGGCTGTTCTGTCCCGACAGATTGAGCAGCGCCAGAGCCGCCAGCCCGAACACTGCCAGCGCCACCAGCAATTCCAGCAAGGTGAAGCCGCAAGCGGAATCCATGTTTCCGGACTGATTCGTACCGGACCCCGAAATCCCCGGAAGTTGCGTTTCAGGAAGGATCGAGCGCATGGATCGATGCCTTTCCCGATGCGTCGAGATCAATGGCAAGCAAGGTTCCTCCGCGCGCGAGCACGAGATAGGCAGGCGAGGTCTGGCCGGTATTGTCGAACACCACCGACACCACTCCTTCTTTGCCGACGCGGGCCTCAACATCCGGCGCAAACAGCCCGCGCGGAAATCCGACCCCTGCCAGCGATTGCCAGGCGCCGGGGCGACGGATCTCGAAGGAATAGCCATTGCGATCCACGCGCACGGCAATCGCCCGATTGCCCAGAACGGCGGCTTCTTGCGCACGCTGAAAGGCGCGGTGAAGCTTTGCTGCTTCGTCGCGGGCATCGGCCGGACGCAATCCGCCGGTCGACAGCGCCACCGCGCCCGCGAGCAGGCCGATCAGCGTGATCACCACCAAAAGCTCGACAAGGGTGAAGCCCTGTTGTCCGACCCGTGTGCCCGGCTGGCGCATCGATGCGGTCCTAGCCCTGCCAATTGCCGATATCGGCATTGGCACCCTCGCCGCCCGTCTGCCCATCGGCCCCGAAGGAGAAAACGTCATAGAGTCCGCGCGCCCCGGGCTGGAGATATTGATAGGGATTGCCCCAGGGGTCATTGGGCAGACGCCGTATGTACCCACCTTCGCGATAGAATTCGGGCCGGCGGAGCGAGGCGGGCCGCTCGGTCAGCGCCTTCAGCCCTTCATCCTTCGTGGGAAAGACGAAATTGTCGATCTTGTAGGATTCGATGGCCTGTTCGAGCGTCGCAATATCGGCGCGGGCTTTTTCGAGCTGCGCACGTCCCTGGGCGGGCAGCACATTGATCGCCACCACCGTCGCCAGCAGGCCGAGAATGACCACCACGACCAACAATTCGACCAAAGTAAAACCACTTTCGGCCGGATTTCTCCGGGCCGCGCGGGGGGTGAGCGTCAGGGTTCCGTTCATATCTCTGGCCTTTCCCAAATCTTTGCCGGTGGACCGGATCGTGCCTCTTTCCACGCGGCGCGCATTCAGCGCAGCACCGCCGTATTGATCTGCAGGATCGGCAGCAGGACTGCGAGCACGATCGCCGCCACCACGAGCCCCATCACCACGATGATCACTGGCTCCAGCAGGCTCAGCGCCACCGCCGTAAACGTATTGAATTCGCGTTCGAGATATTCGGCCGCCCGCTCGAGCATGAGATCGAGCCGGCCGCTATTCTCGCCGCTTGCCGCCATATAGATCAAAATCGCGGGAAAAACCTCTGTCCTGCGCATGGCGGCCGACAGGGATCCCCCCTCACGGATGGAAATCGCCACATTTTCAACCGCCGCCCGCAGGACCCGGTTCTGGACGGTGCGCGCGGCAATGGTCAGCCCCTCGAGCAGGGGCAATCCGCTCGACACCATGGTCGCGAGCGTCCGCGACAGGAGAGCGGCGTTGAGATCGCGCAGCAATTTGCCGATCAGCGGCAGGGTCAGAACCCGGCGGTCGAAACGGGTCCGAAATCCCTCATCCCGCAAGGCGCGCGCGAATATTATTCCGCCGATGACCAGGGCCAAAAGAACCATCCAGCCAAATTGCTGAACCAGATTGGAAATCACGATGACGATCCGCGTCAACAAGGGCAGGCTCTGGCCAAGCCCCTCGAATTGCTCGACGATTTTGGGCACGACAAAGCCCATCAGGGCGGCCACCACCAGAATGGCCGTCACGCTCAGCATCGCCGGATAGACAAGCGCCGAGACGACTTTGCCCGAAATCTCCTGCTGGCGTTCCTGCAAATCGGCGAGGCGCTCGAGAATGCCCGGCAATGCGCCCGAGCTTTCGCCCGCCGCCACCATGGCCCGGTAAAGGGGCGGAAAGCTGCGCGCCTCGCGCCCCATGGCATCGGACAGGCGGAAGCCCTCCAGCACCGCCCCATGCACCCGAAACAGCACTTCGCGCACGCGTTTCTGGTCGGCCTGGGAGGCAATGGTGCGCAGGGCTTCCTCGAGCGGCGTGACCGAGATCAGCGTCGCCAATTGGCGCGTCACCAACGTCAATTCCTTGCCCGACAAACGGCCGGCCGCCATCTTTCCGCCGCCCGCACGGGATTTCTGGCCAAGCGCAGGGGCGATCTTCACCGGCGTCAAAGCGCGTCTGGCGAGTTCCTGACGCGCCTCGCGCTCGGTCCCGGCCGCCAATGCGCCTTTCTTTGTCCGCCCGCGAATATCCATCGCGACATAGTCGAATTCGGGCATCATTCGCCTCGGAACAGGTCAGTTTGCCGCCGGGATCCGGCTCCGGCAGGCATTTGATCACACATTGGCCGCGGTTTCCGCTTCCTGGCGCGTCACACGGAAGGCTTCCTCGACCGTGGTGATCCCCTCCGCGACATAGGCCCGCGCCGCCGCCGCGAGATTGGGGCCGACCGCCAGCGCACTGGCCGCAATCAGCGCTTCATCGGCATTGTCGGCGATCATTTTCCGGATCTTTTCATCCACCCGCACCGCTTCATAGACCCCGAGCCGGCCGAGATAGCCCGTATTTCCGCATTCGGCGCAGCCTTTGGCGCGATAAATGGTGGTGCCCGGCGCGAGGCCGACCGAGCGGGCCGCGGCTTCGTCCGCTTTCTCCGCCTGACGGCAATGGGGACACAGCCGCCGCACCAGGCGCTGGGCCATGATCAATCGCAAGGTCGAAGCCAGCAGAAAGGGCTCGACCCCCATATCGCGCAGCCGCGTGATCGCGCCGGGCGCATCATTGGTATGGACGGTCGACAGCACGAGATGTCCGGTCAGGCTGGCCTGAACCGCGATCCGCGCGGTTTCCACGTCACGGATTTCGCCCACCATCACCACATCCGGATCCTGGCGCAGCACTGCACGCAGGCCGGCGGCAAAGGTCATGCCGACCTTGGTATTGACCTGGGTCTGACCGACCCCGTCAATCGCATATTCGACCGGATCCTCGATGGTGAGGATATTGCGCGTCTGGTCATTGAGCGCCGAAAGCCCGGCATAGAGCGTCGTGGTCTTGCCCGAGCCGGTCGGTCCGGTCACGAGGATGATTCCATTGGGCTCGTTCAGCGCCGCGCGAAACAAAGCCAGCACGCCCGGAGGCATGCCCAATTGCTCCATCGCAAGATTGGCCTGTTCGCGGTCGAGGATCCGCATCACCACCCGTTCGCCGGCCCGCGCCGGCAGGGTCGAGACCCGGACATCGAGCGTGCGCCCGCCCAGAGCCACCGAGATGCGTCCGTCCTGGGGGATCCGCTTTTCGGCGATGTCGAGCCGCGCCATCACTTTTACCCGCGAGACGAGCAGAGGCGTCAGGCGTTGGGGCAGGCGCAGCACTTCCTTGAGCACGCCATCCACCCGCATGCGGATGACAAGGCCGCTCTCAAATGGCTCGATGTGAATGTCGGAAGCCCCGCGCCGCACGGAATCGGCAAGCACCGCATTGATCAGCCGAATGATCGGCGCATCGTCCTGGGTGTCGAGCAGGTCGGCCGCCGCGGGCAAATCCTCGACAAGGCTGTTGAGGTCGCCGGCTTTTTCGAGGCTTTCGGCACCGGTCGCCCCGACAAGGCCCTCGCCGCCATAGAGTTCCTGCAATTTCCGGTCAAAGGCCGAGGCTGAAATCCGCTCCACCGCCAGCGGTTTTCCGGCAACCCGACGCACTTCTGCAAGCCCCGCGGGCTCCGCCCCCTCGCGCATCGCGACATGTGCGATTTCGTCCACCGAAAGGATGACGATGCCCCGCGATTTCGCGAATCCATAAGCCAGAACGGGCGTTGAAGGCGAGGCCATTCTCGGGTCAATCCTCCGGGCGAACGCTCATTCCTCAGGGCCAAAAGCAGGCGGCACCGGCACGACACCGGCACGGATCTCGCGCGCCTGCGAAGGATAGTCTACCCGGAGCCGGGTTGAAAGCCCGACCGGCGGCGAAAACGCCGCAGGCATCGGCCGGAGGTTGTCGGCTTCGCGCACGGATCCGGCGGAGGTCCAGGAAGCAAAGCCCGAAACCGCAGCGTCAAAGCCCTCGGAATCGAAACCCGCCGGAATCTGGACCGGGCGGGCGCCGGGCGCGGGCAACAATGCCGGCGCGTCCCGCCGGGCGGCCGATTTTTCTCCGCGTGGCGGGGCCCCGGCATTCGGGAGAGCGGGATTTGGGGGAGCGGGATTCGCGGCAGGCGCTGCACCGGCCGGCGGGGGGACCGGCAACGCTCCGTCAAGCGGCGATGTCGGCGGCAATGGCTGGGGGTTGATCCGGCGCACCGGACCTTCTTCACCCGGAGGAATCGTCCCGAGATAATCGCGAACCACTTCCTCGATCGGGCTGACGCCCGTATCGCCGCGGCTGACCTGGGCATCGCGAATGGTGCGGTAGCGGGGTGCCGTGACTTTCTGGGCGTCCTCGCGGCTGCGGATGATGCGCGGACGCAGAAAGATCATCAGATTGGTCTGATCCCGCGATTTGATATTGTTACGGAACAGATTTCCCAGAAAAGGAATGTCGCCAAGGATCGGCACCCGTTCCTCGGTCCGGGTCTGTGACTGGCTGAGCAACCCGCCCAGCACCACGATGTCACCATCATCGGCGAGGATCGTCGTTTCCAGTTCGCGGGTATTGAACACGAGTTCCGGAATGGCGGGATCGGCCACGCCCTCGACGGTCGAGACCTCCTGGCGGATGCGCAGGGTGATCGCCCCACCGGCATTGATCTGGGGCCGCACGGCGAGCTGGATGCCGACATCGCGCCGCTCGATCGTGCGGAAGGGATTGGTATTGTCGGCCCCCAGCGCTTCCCCGGTCGACACCGGCACTTCCTGGCCGACAAGGAAGGTCGCTTCCTCATTGTCGAGCGCCAGGATCGACGGGGTCGACAGGATATTGGATGCGGCGTCATTCTTCACCGCATTGATGATGACACCGAAAATGGCATTGCTGTTGATCTGCCCGCCAAAGCCCGCCAGCGAACCGAACGGCCCGAGCAGCGAAGAGATCGCCGTCGCCCGCAATTGGTCGACCGTTTCGCTGTCCAATGCGTCCGTATTGAGCAATGCACCGGTCAAGGCCAGAATATTGGGCGCGTTGTTGGAAAAATTGCTCGAAGCGAAGGGCACACCGCTCGAGCCATTTCCGCCCACCAGAAATTGCACGCCCAATTGACGGGCGACATTGTCGGAGACCTCGACCACGATCGCCTCGACCAGCACCTGGCTGCGGCGGACATCCAATTGACGGATGACCTCGGCCAGGGTCTTCTGGGTTTCGGTATCGGCGCTGATCACCAGTGCATTGGCGTCGGCATAGCGCGCGATCCGGGCCCGCCCGATCGCGCCGCTGATCGATCCGCCCTCGCCCCCGCCATTGGAGGCTGCAACAGGCGCACCGGCACCACCGGCGGGAATATTGCTCTGGCCCGGGCGGCGGCCGGCGGGGCCGCTATCGGCCGGACCAAAGGGCGAGGCCTGGCCGGTCAGTTCCTGCAACACCGGCAGCAATTGCTCGGCATCGGCATGCTGGAGGCGGATCACCCTGATGTCGGAATTGGATTCCGCGCGATTGTCGAGATCGGCGATCATTTCCGCATAACGGCGCACGGCATCGGGCTCGCCGCGCAAAATGATGGTGTTGGAGCTTTCGACCGGCACGATCGAAATGGCCCCGCCGCGCGCGCCCGCGGCATTGTCGTCGCCACCGCTGCTGCCAAAGATCTGGCGCACCGCTTCAGCGATTTCGCGCGCCTGGCTGTTGACCAGCGCAACGGTTTTCAGCTCGGACTGGTCGCGATCGATCTGGGCAACGATCCCACGCAGGCGCTTGAGATTATCCGCGTAATCGGCCACCACCACGGTATTCGAGCGGCGATTGGCGATGATCTGGCCCTGGCGGGACAAAAACGGCCGCAGCGTTTCGATGACGGAAGCGCTGTCCTGATTGGAAAAGCGGAACACTTCGGTGACATAACGCGTCGCCACGCCGGCGGTGCCCGGAAGCTGGGACAGGCCTTCCTCGAGCGTCACCACCAGCGACCCCGATGGCCCCGGAACCGCCACCAGCCCATTGGCGCGCAGGGTGGCGAGGAAGATCTCGAACATCTCCGAATCATTGAGTGCACGATCGGAGAAAACGGTGACCGACCCCTTGACCCGCGGATCGACGATCACCGTCCGCCCGGTCTGGCGCGCAACATCGGCGATGAAGGCGCGGATATCGGCGTCCTGGGCGGTCAGCACCTGTTGCTGGGCATAGAGGGCCGGGCCGGGAGCGAGCAATGCGCCCAGCGCGCTGAGCACAAACAGACGCGAAGCCTTGTTGGGTGATTTCATCGGCTGATCCGTCCCTGTTTACGCATCCTTGTGGTCATCTTCGGTTGTCCCTGGCGCATTTGGCCATCAAGCGCCCGGGATCCGCTGAAAACCCCGCCCGGTACCCCGAATTTTCATTTCAGCCCTCTCGCCCGAAAGCAAGCGACATGCCCCGAAAGGTCCTGATTGGCTGCACACACCTGCCGATCGTCGCATGTTTGCAACGAGTCGAGGGAAAAAAGCCGCCAGAAATTTCACATCAGCGTCATATAGCCGCTCAATGCGACAGATTTATTCCACAGCGCAAGGAGGCAAAACGGAGACCGGCCCCAACCCATTTTCAAACGATCGCGTGCTTGAGCTAACGACCTTTTAGAGCGGCACCCTTCACCCTGACGGTCCTGACGGCTCCCCCGCGCTCGAAGCGCAGCGTGATTTCCCCGCCTTGCGCCAGAATTCCCGGCAATTCCTCGATAGGCTCGGCGCTCGACAGCGGCGCGCCATTCAGCTCGGTCAGGATGTCGCCGGCCTTGAGGCCGATCTTTTCCACTTCCGGGGCGGCACCCGCGGTTTCGATGCGATAGCCGGTGACGGCATTGCCGACCCGCCGCGGAATGAGGCTCGCTTCCGTCAGAAAGCGGGCAAAATTGGCCTCCACCGCAGTGCCGGATGGCGGCGCGGGATTGGCCTCCGCAACCGGAACCGCCGGTGCCCTCGCGCCCTGAACCGGCCCCGCCCCGAACGCATTGCCCGCCTGCGGCGCGGCCGCGAGGGCCGATGCGGTATTGCGGGGTGGAAAGCCAAGCTTGAGGCGCGCGCCGCCGCGATCGAGAATCACATGGTCGGCAAAGACTTCGCGTAACACCAGGCCGGGAGCCGGGCTTTCCCCGACCCGAAAGGCGATCTGGGGACCATTATTGGCAGAGATGATGGCCGTTCCCTGTTCGGGACGCCCACCTCCGCGCAGCCCATAAAGACGCAGGCCGAGCGATTCCGCCGACAGGGTCTGGGCAGTCGCAAAGGCCTGGGCGCGATAAAACGGATCGTAACGTTGCAGGACCGCGAAATCCGGCTGCGGGGTGAGCAACGCCGCCGCAGCCGGCGGGGATCCCACCGGCCCGAGCGGCGCAAGGCCGGCCCAGACGAGCGACGCGATCACCCCGGCCAAGGCCGCTGCGCCAATTCCCTCAACAAGAGAAAATGCCGTGATTCCACGATCGGAAAAAAATGCACCGGGCTGTAACCGCAAACCTGATCCCTTTCACTTCACCCGATAAAGGTCTTTCCGGTGATATCGTGACCCGCTGACATGGTGGAAAGCCTGTCTGCGCAAGAATGCTTCGATGAGAACAATGGCTTGAACCGCCCGACCGGCGATAATTCACGGCGCGACAGAGCCCGACCTGTCGCGCAATCGCCGATAATCCGTCGAGCCATGACATCTAGGCCACCGATATGACAATAGCATGACGCAGAAACATGACACACGAACATAACACAGAATCCGGAACCTCGCCGCCAGTGCCGAATGCAGTGCGCGGCCAATCTGTCACGGGGCACGACGCCGTAGCGAACCCTTGCTATCGACGGGCGGAATGTTAATCAGGCGCGCCTGCCAGCCCTCTCGTCCCTCTCTCCAAACGCCCCTCCCCGCACAGGATCGCCGCATGAATATCCACGAACATCAGGCCAAGACGCTGCTTGCTTCCTTCGGTGCGCCGGTCGGGCGCGGATTTGCCGCCTTCAGCCCCGAGCAGGCGGAAGAGATCGCCGGCCAATTGCCGGGTCCGGTCTATGTCATCAAGGCGCAGATCCATGCCGGCGGACGCGGCAAGGGCCGCTTCATCGAGCCCGAAGCCGGCGAGAAAGGCGGCGTGCGCATTGCCAAATCAGTGGCGGAAGTCGGCGAATTTGCCCGCCAGATGCTCGGCCACACGCTTGTCACCAAACAGACCGGCCCGGCCGGCCGCGTGGTGCGGCGGCTTTATGTCGAGGAAGGCGCGCGCATCGCGCGGGAATATTATCTGTCCGTGCTCGTCGATCGCGAGAGCGGAAAAGTCGCCTTTGTCGGTTCTGCCGAAGGCGGGATGGATATCGAGGAAGTCGCCCACCACCATCCGGAAAAGATCATCACCCGCATCATCGATCCGGCATCGGGCCCGCTTCCGGCGGACATGGCGGCGATGGCGCATGAGCTAGGGCTTGCCGACGATCTCGGGACCCAATTCGTGGCGCTGGCCGAAATCCTCTATCGCGCCTTCACCCGATCCGACATGAACATGCTCGAACTCAATCCGCTGATGGTCTCGGATGAGGGCAAGCTGGTATGCCTCGATGCCAAGATCAGTTTCGATCCCAATGCCGCTTTCCGCCATCCCGAATGGGCCGCCTTGCGCGACCATACCGAGGAGGATGAGAAGGAGATCGAGGCCTCGAAATACGACCTTGCCTATATTGCGCTCGATGGCGAGATCGGGTGCATGGTCAATGGGGCGGGCCTGGCCATGGCCACCATGGATATCATCAAGCTCTATGGCATGGAACCGGCCAATTTCCTCGATGTCGGCGGCGGTGCCAGTCGCGAAAAAGTCACCGCGGCCTTCAAGATCATTACGGCCGATCCAAAAGTGAAGGGCATCCTCGTCAATATTTTTGGCGGGATCATGCGCTGTGACGTGATTGCCGAAGGCGTGATCGCGGCGGTCCGGGATGTCGGGCTCAAGGTTCCGCTGGTCGTGCGGCTCGAGGGCACCAATGTCGCCGAAGGCAAGGCGATCCTTGGCCAATCCGGGCTCGCCATCATCCCGGCCGATGACCTTGCCGACGCGGCGCAAAAGATCGTGGCGGCGGTGAGAGCTGGCTGAGCAGACAATGAGGACGCGGACGTGGCGAAACCGGTAGACGCACCAGACTTAAAATCTGGCGTCTTTTAGACATGCGGGTTCGAGTCCCGCCGTCCGCACCACCCCAGGAGCAAGAGCGGCCAAAAATGGCTCCAAAAGCTCCGGCGATCACCGGGACAACAAACCCGATGGACAATTCCTTCGGGGGATCGGCCGCTGCGTGCTCTCGCGAAGGGAAAGTGAGCCAGTCCCCGGATCCGGTCCGTTTATCTGGTAACTCCGTTCGCCTTTCTTTCTGGTTGGGGGGTAGTGGCCAAGGCCCTCGGAGCGGAGCTCTTGCGTAGCTCAGGCGAAGCGGGCCGGGCGCGCGGGGATCAAGTCGATTCACAGGCGCGACGAATGTGCGGAGCGTCCGGCTTCGCTCATGGTGCCCCTGTGCCGGAAATATGGCCGGAAAGATGCGCGCAGGAATTCCCCGCTTTGACCATGCTTTCGCGCCGGGGAAATGACCTTGGCTCCCGCAATGGTCATTTTTTGATTGGCGCGGCGACAAAGTCCGGCTAGGCTCTATCACAGGCAGGGAGATGAGAAATGCAAAAACCAGAGGGAACACGCATGGGTCGGCTGGGTCTGATCGGGATGGTGGCGGTGGTTTTGCTGCCGACTCTGGCGGCTGCGCAAGGCAGTGCCCAGGCCGGAGGCAGTGCCCAGGCCGGAGGCAGCGCCCCGGCCGGAGGCAGCGAACGTCTGGCCATCACGATCTATAATGAAAATCGCGCACTGGTCGAGGACACGCGCCGGATCGACCTCAAAAATGGTCGCCAAAGGGTGGAATTTCCCAATGTCTCGGCGCGCATTGAATCGGAAACCGTGGTCCTGACCGGCCGCGCTTTCGGCATTGTCGAGCAGAATTTCGATTTCGACCTCCTCACCCCCTCGAAAATGATGGAAAAGGCGGTCGGATCAACCGTAAAACTGGTGCGGACCAATCCCGCCACCGGCAAGGAATTGATCGAAAGTGCCGAAATCCTGTCCGTGGTCGAAGGCGTGGTGCTGCGGATCGGCGACCGGATCGAAGTGCTGCGCGACGACGGATTGCCGGTGCGGGTGTTGTTCGACCGCATTCCCGAAAATCTGCGTGCGCGACCGACCTTGTCGGTGACGCTGGATTCGACAGAAGCGGGGGCGCGCCCGCTGACCTTGCGTTATCTGACGGGTGGATTGTCCTGGGCGGCCGATTACGTGGCATTGTTCGACGAAAAGGCCGGCAAGCTCGACCTCCAGGGCTGGGTGACGCTGACCAATCAGTCGGGCGCGTCCTATCGGAACGCACTGACCCAATTGGTGGCCGGCAAAGTGGGCGAGGAAAGCAATGTGGTCGAGGAAAGCAGGCCGTTATGGTGGAATAATTGGCGTCGCGGGAGCAATCGCAAAATCGCCGGCGTAAAGGAAGCGGGAACCGGCGGCGAACCCGAAGGCACCGAATTTCAGGATTACAGGCTCTATACCCTGCCCGAAGCCACCAATATTGCCGAAAACCAGACCAAGCAGGTCAGCCTGATCGATGCCAAGGGGGCCGGGGCCGAGAAGATCTACCGGATCGAGCGCGCCAATTTCCAGAATGACAACAATCCCCAAAGCGCCAGTGTCAAGATCGGCTTCACCAATTCGAAAACCGCCGGGCTCGGCGTGTCTTTGCCTGCGGGCGTGGTTCGTTTTTACGCCAGTGACAAGGATGGCAGGGCGCAATTCATCGGCGAGAACCGGATCGGACACACGCCGCAGGGCTCGGATGTGGAACTCGAAATCGGGGCGGCCTTTGATGTGACGGTCCAGAGCGCGGTGGTCAGCCAGGAATCGATCACCGAAGGCGTGAGCCGGACCTCGATGCGCTATGTGTTTCGCAATGCCCGGGGCGAGGCCGCCAATGTGCAGCTCATCCAGACGGGATTGAACGGCGCGCGTGAATTTGAAGCCGCCAGCATCAAGCCGGAAAGAATCGACGCCTACACCGAAATGTTCAAGGTTTCCGTGCCGGCGCGTGGCGAGACCGTGCTGAGTTTTCAGGTGAAAGAAGGCCGCCCGCGGAAGGGCAAGTGACCGGGCGCGCCCCCCGAATGGCCGGGTCTGCCCCTCGTATTTCGGTATCGCCCCCGGCAGTTGCGGCACCGGCAGTCGTCTTGCTGGCAATGGCTGTGCTGGGGGCACTTTGTCTGAGTACCCCGGCCGGGGCTGCCGAGGCACCGCCGGTCGCGGTTCTGCGCTCGGCCGCGCCCGACGATATTGCCGTCACCATTTATCGCGATGATTTCGCGCTTGTCACCGAACGGCGGGTGGTCGATCTGCCGGGCGGCGCGGTCAGGCTGGAATTCGAGGGCGTGCTCGACACCGCCTTGCCACAATCGGCGGTGCTGTCGGGTCTCGGCGGCGAGGAACGGGAACGCAATTTCGATTTCGATGCTTTGAGCGCCTCCAGCCTGCTCCAGCGTTCGATCGGCGAGACGGTGACCCTTGTCACCACGGCACCGAAAAAGGGACGCGAAACCGGGGAACAGGCCGTCCTCGCCTCCGCCGGCAACGGGGTGGTGCTGCGCTTTGCCGACCGGGTGGAGGCACTGGGCTGCGACGGCGCGCCCCAGAGGCTGATCTTTCCACGCCTGCCGGAAAATCTGCGCGCCCGCCCCACGCTCTCGACACAGCTCGAGCCCGATGCCCCGGCCGGCCGGCGGGTCTTGCTCTTGTCCTATCTTGCCGGTGCGATGTCGTGGAAAGCCGATTATGTGGTGAGCCTCGACGAAAAGGACGAGACCGCCAATATCCAGGCGTGGATCACGCTGGAGAACCGGAACCGGGAAGGCTTTCAGGCGGCGAGCCTCGGCCTTGCGGCCGGCGAATTGTCGCGGGTCATCGGGGTGGCGGCACCGCAAGCGCCAGATGAATTCGCCGGCCGCGCCTGCTGGCCGCAGGGCTCCACCGCCACCGGCATTCCCGCGCCGATCTATAATCGCATCCGCCGCGATCAGGAAATCCGGGTCACGGGCGCGCGCTTGGGGGATTCCGCGGTGGAGGCGAGGGTCTTCAAGCTCTTTGCACCCACGTCGCCTCCGCCGCCGCCACCAGTTGCAGCCGCCAAATTGGCGGCGCGGGAGGAAGTGGGCGATTTTCAGCTCTATCGCCTGCCGGAAAAGACCGCCCTCAACGCCCAAAGTCGGAAACAGGCGGCGTTTCTCGCCAAATCCCGGGCCAATTACCAACGGCTTCACCGCTTTCAGCTTGATGGAGTTCAGCTCGAACGGCGATTTGACGCTTCCGACCCACGCGCCGCAGAAATTATCCTGCGTTTCTTCAATGCGGAAAAGGATGGCCTCGGCGATCCGCTACCCGAAGGCATTGCGCGGGTTTTTGCTCCGGCGCCCCTCGGAAACACGCATTTTGCCGGTGCGCACGATGTCCGCGACAGCCCGGTCGGCGTGAAATGGGAGATCAGGCTGGGCGAAAGCACCCAAATCGCCATGCAGGCGCGGGTGGTCGAGGAAAGCCGCGCGACTTTGCCCGACAAACGCCAGCGCACCAGCCGAGTGGTCGAGATCAAGCTGACCAATGCCCGCAAGGATGCGGCCATCGCCGAACTCCGCCAGGGGCCCGTCGATTACGCCTTTCGCCTGACCGGAGCGAATGAGCGCGACTGGGTCCGCGAAGATGGTGACTGGACGCAAAGAGTGAAACTTGCACCCAATTCAGAAAAACTGGTGCGCTTCAGCTATCGTTTCGAGGATGGGCCCGAAGTCAATTAAGGCCGCCCGATTTTGGGGAATGAATCGGGGGGAATGAATCGGGGACCCGACGCTCCACGCCCCTCCCGGGCTTCACGCCCAATCGGATGACCGGATTTGATCGGGCCGATTCGGACCCGGCAATGCCCATTTGCTATGCCGCAACAGATTGTTCGCGATTGCGCGACACGTGGATCATCCGCGCATAGTCATCTTCCGTCCGGCGAACGGAGCAATTCATTGTTCTCACGGAAATATTTTGCGCAGGACGGGATCCCGCCAAGACCGGCCCCATGCGCCGCCGCGGAGCGGCCCCGGCATTGACCTGCTCCAGGCTTGTTTTTATTTCATCATGAAAACAAATTGTTACCGTAAAAATGTTGCAAGCAGGCGCGCCTGCTTGCAACAACGGGAAAGCTTTCTGCAGTAAGTTCAATGATTTGCTTGGCAGGGAACATCCCGTCGCGACAGAATTCTATTTCTGCTCGATCGCCGACAATTTGATGTCGACGCGCCGGTTGCGCGCACGGCCATCCTCGGTCGTGTTGTCGGCAACCGGCTGGCTTTCACCAAAGCCATTGATGGCAAAGCGTTGCGGCTTGGTGCCCCGGTTGATCAGATAAGCGGCAACCGCCTCGGCCCGGCGCTGGGACAGGGCCAGATTATACGAATCCGTGCCTTGTGAATCGGTGTGGCCGTAGATCTCGACAATGGTCTTGTCGTATTCCTTCAGCACGTCGGTGATGGAATCGAGGGTCGGATAGATCGAGGCATTGACGTCCGACGCATTGGACGCGAACAGGATATTGCCGGGTGCCACCAGCGTGATCTCATCCCCCTGACGCGACACACCCACACCCGTGCCCTGAAGCTTCTCGCGCAGCTTCTTTTCCTGATTGTCCATGTAAATGCCGATCGCGCCGCCGGCGATCGCGCCGATCCCGGCACCGATCGCGGCGTTTTTGGCGGTTTCCTTGCCTTTCGAGGTATTGGTGAGCGCGCCGATCCCGGCCCCGATCACCGCCCCGATGCCCGCGCCCTTGACGGTGTTGGAGGTCTTGCGCTCCCCCGTAAATGCATCGGTCGTGCAGGCCGCGAGTCCCAACGACAAAATTGCCGCGCTGGCGACGGCAAGCGTCATGAATTTCGTCCGAACCATGAAGTTCCCCTGTTTCCGTAGCTGATCTGGCGAACCTGTCCGACGACGGTTCCATGCCCCCTTGTGCTATAGGCGTCCTTGCCCGCAAGGCAAGGGGAAATCAGGAATGTCATGATCCTGGCGGCGCGATAGACAGGTCAGGGCGCGGGAGAAATCCTGCCGCCGGGCGAAACCGGCGGTCGATTCCGATGGCATCGGAGAGACGCGTAAAACCATCCGCCCGCAGCCGCGCCGCGAGATCCCTGAGGATCGCGGGAATGATCGCCGGCCCTACATAGACCAATGCCGTGTAGATTTGCAGCGCACTGGCTCCGGCGCGGATGCGGGCCCAGGCCTCCGCCCCGCTGTCGATGCCGCCGGCGGCGATGATCGGCAGCCGGCCTTCAAGTGCCGCATCCATTTCCATCAGCGCCTCGCGCGCGCGCAGCCGGAGCGGCGGGCCCGACAGCCCCCCCGCCTCCCCCCGCCGGGCGCTGCGCAGGCCTTCCGGCCGGTCGAGCGTGGTATTGGTGAGGATGAGCCCGTCAATCAGTGAATCGGCACCCGCGCGCAAAAGCGGCGTTACAATCCCGGCGCGGGCCGAATCCGTGAGATCGGGCGAGAATTTGAGAAAGACCGGCCGCCTGCCATGAATCCTGGCCAGTTCCGCCTGAACGGGCCCCATTCGCGCGAAAAATTCCTGTAGGCCTTCGCCACTTTCCAGTGCGCGCAGGCCAGGCGTGTTGGGCGAGGAGATGTTGAGGGTCAGAAAATCGGCGATCGGCCAAAAAATCTCCAATCCGGCCAGATAATCGGCAATCCGCTCGGCTGATTCCTTGTTGGCACCGAGATTGACCCCGATTTTTCCCGGAAAGGGCCTGTGGATCCGCGCCAATCTTTCGGCGATCCGGCGCGCGCCGTCATTGTTAAAGCCCATGCGGTTGATGATCGCTCGGTCCGCAGCCAACCGGAACAGGCGGGGGCGGGGATTGCCCGGCTGCGGCAGTGGCGTCACGCCGCCGATTTCAACACTGGAAAAGCCGAGCCCGAGCAGCGCTGCCGGGGTCACGCAATTCTTGTCGAAGCCCCCGGCCAGCCCGAGCGGATGGGCAAGGCGGAGGCCACCGATTTCGGTGCCGAGCAGAGCGCGATCCGCGTCGGGAAGCGCCGGCCCTGGCGATATAAAGCCGAGCTTCAATGCCATCAGCGCCAGATGATGGGCGCGTTCGGGCGGCAGCAGATGAAGGGCGGCAAGGCCCATCCGGGCCGGCAAGGACGGCGCAGCCATCATTCACCGTTCAGAAAAAACAAAAGGGATCGGGATCATGCATTCATGTACATGACCCGGATCCCGTTCTTCAAGTCCGCGCTCCGCTGTGGCCCAATCCGCCTGTTTTGCCGGACGGATCAGAATTCCGACCAGTCGTCATCGGCCAGGATGTCCTGCTTTACCGCCTTTTGCGCGCTGCCGCGGCCGGCGGCCCTGGCCGGTGCCGGCTTCGGCGCGCTCGCCCGCAGGGGTGCCGCGCCGAGCGCCTGGCTCAGGCGTGCATTGAGGGTGCGGGCATCCCCCGTGACGGCCCTTGCGATCGCCGCACGCTGCGGTCTTCCACTGGCGGCTTCCGTACCCGTCCGGAAGCGGGCGACGAGGGTGGTGAGGCGGTCCGCTTCTTCCGACATGCCCCGCGCTGCCCCCGCACTTTGTTCGGCGAGCGAGGAATTATGCTGCGTGATCTGGTCGAGATGGGCAACGGCCGAGGAAATCTGGCCGGCGGCTTCCGCCTGTTCGCGGGAGGCCGTGGAGATCCCCGAAATCATGCCGGCAGCCTTGCGGGCCGAGGCCACGATTTCATCGAGCATTTCCCCCGCCGAATGGACGAGCCTCGCACCACCCGCCACTTCGGTCTGCGAGGTCTGGATCAGGGATTTCACATCCTTGGCTGCGTCACTGGCGCGTTGGGCGAGGGTGCGGACTTCGGCGGCCACCACCGCAAAGCCCTTGCCCGCCTCTCCGGCCCGTACCGCTTCCACCGCGGCATTGAGGGCAAGCAGATTGGTCTGGAAGGCAATGCCCTCGATCAGGCCGATAATATCGGCGATACGCTTGGCGCTGTCCTCGATCCGCGCCATGGCATCCACCGCGTCGCGGGCGATCTTGCCGCCGGTCTCGGCGCGGCGGGAGGCCTCCTCGGCAGAACGTGCGGCATCGACCGAATTCTCCGCATTCTGCTTGACGGAGGCGGTCATTTGCTCGAGCGCTGCCGCCGTTTCCTCGAGATTGGCCGCCTGTTGTTCGGCGCGCCCCGACAAATCGTCGGCGGCCTGGCGGATCTCGCGACTGGCATTATTGGCCCCTTCGGCGGCCTCGCGCACCTCTGACACGGTTCCCGCAAGCGCAGCCCCCGCCTGATTGAGATTATCCGCGACCACCGCGAATTTGCCCTCGAACCGCGAGGCGATAGTGAAAGTCAGATCGCCTTCGGCCAGCGCAGAGGCTGCGCGATCCACTTCCTCGAGAAAGCTCTCGGCAGAGATGCATACCGCATTGAGCCCGCGCGCAATTTCCACGAGCCCACCCAGTTCCGCGCTTTCGGGCGCGCGCAGGCTGAAATCCCCGCGCCGGGCGGCGTCGACCACCGCACCAAAGCCCTGACGCAAATCGGTCTCAAGTTTCATGCGATCGGCTTCGGCCTTGGCCTCGGCGGCTTTCCGGGCTGTTTCCAGATGCCGCATCTCGATCAGATTCTCGCGGAACACAGCCACCGCGCGGGCGATTTCGCCCATCTCATTGCGGTCTTCACCATGGGGAATTCCGCCCTCGGTGTCGCCCGCCGCAAGGCCGTTCATCCGTGTGACCAGCCGGCCGACTGCGCCGGTCAGTTCCCGCGCAATCAGGAACATCAGGCCGCCGGCCAGCAGGATCAGGATCCCGACGATGGAAAATGTCGCGAACAGGGCGCTTTCGAGCTGATGCACCCGCCGGTCGAGCATGATTCCCAATTGCGCCGACCCGCCGCGCCAGGCGGTCGACAGCTCGGCCAGTACTTCGGACTTTGCCGTCTCGATTTCAGCGGAAGGCGCACCCGCGCTGGCTTTGTCCGCAAGCGCCCGTGCGGCAGTCTCGACCTTGCGCATGGGATCGGCCAATGCACGGCCGAGCTCCCCCGTCTTGTCGGCCCCGAATGCGGTCACACTGGCAGTGCCCGCCGCTGAAATCGCGGAATCGAGCGCACCAAGCGCCAGCGCCTTGGAATTTCCGGCACCTGCTGCGCCTTCGCCTTCAAGGGCCGAAAAGCGTGCGACGTCCTGGGCGGCAATTGCGAGATCCGGAAGCGCGTCATAGAGCACCGAGATGGTGTAGAATGAGGCAAGATCCCCGTCGAGAATGAGCCCCGACCCGGCCGCGGCTGCATTAAGCGCCTCGATCCCCGAACGCGAGGCATCGAAAATGTTTGATCCGCTCGCGGTGCGGGCATCGCTCGCGCGGTCGAGAAAGCTGCGTGCTGCGCTCTCGGCATCGATCGCGGCGGCATGGCCATCAATCGCACGGCGCAGCCCTTCAAGCTCGGCCGTGCCCGCCGGCTGACCATCGACATTGGCGGCAAAGGCCGGCCATAATGTGTCGATAAAGGCCTGACCTTCGGCCTCCTTCTTCAGGAAGGCGATGGCCGCCATATCCTTGCCGAGCATGATGCCCGAAGTGAGAGCCAGCGGGGCGGCAAACAGCGCGGCGATGAGCCCGAGCTTGACCGGCAATCTGATGCGCGAAAAAAAGGCGGACATGACCGAAACTCCCAGGGCCAAATGGAATGGTCACAACCTAAAGTTATTCGGTTAATGCTTTACTTGCACTCCATAAAAATTACGCAGTGAAAAACTGCAATTCAAGGTTGTTTTATAAATAAATAAAAAACAAAGAATAATAAGTGGTTTATTATTCTTTATGATCCATGAAAGTGCTGATCCAATTCATGACATTTCTGAACTGATCTCTGCCGCTTGTGCCGTCAACGGGGAGCCATGATGTCAAAATTCGCGTGCGGGGAGATTATCCACAGGGTGCGATGTGGTGCGTGGCACCCTCTCCGCTCCGGGCTTCGCCACCATCAGACCATTGGAGCCGGACAGGCTCAACCCGGCCGAAGTGGGTTCAGGAAAACCGGACACCACTTTTTCTGAACGCGCTCCAAATCCTTGAATCCGAGCATTTTCAATTCAGACTTTCGGCTCGCATTTCCTTGAAAATGCTCTAGCGACGCAGGGTCAGGCTGAGCGCTCCGAAATTCTCGTTACGGGAAATGGTGCTGGCCGGAGAGATATAGGAATATTCCCGGCGAATGAGGCCCAGCGAGAATTGGAGTCCACGACGCTCGAAACTCAGCCCCGCCTGCATGTCGCCCAAAACCACCCGGTCTTCGACCTGCAAGGCGCTGGTACGAAAGCCTTCGCCGCGAACATCGACCACAAGCGCCTGACCGCCGGCCCCCGCGAACAGATAGAAATTGCGCTTCTCCGCGCGCCCGCCTGCGCCACGGATGAGCCCGCTGCCGATCCGGATTTCGGCACCCGCACTGGTAACCTGCGTGCGGTGCGTGCGTATCACCGCGCCGCTGGGCGCAAAGGCGATATCGATTCCGCTGGTGGCGAGCGGTGCGGCAAACGACGCCTCGTAACGCAGCGCGCTCGCAATGGCCGGGGTTGAGGTTCCACGCGCATCAGTATCGACAAAAGCAAATCGCGAAAGTGCCGAAGCACTCGACAATGCCCAGACGATTCGGTCCAGCCCGCCCGGACCCTCACCCGGATCATCGGCAAACAAGGTGGCAAAGGCCTGAGGCGATTTGCGGGTCGCGGCATCCACGCGCTGTCCGCGCAATGTGAAGCTGACGGTGCCCCCCCCATGTCCGTGGACGAAGGTCTTCCCGGCGCGCGCCACCTGATGGACTGCGTCGCTCGGCTGGAAATCGCGCGCGAGAAATTGCTCTACACTTTCAGGGAAAAACGGACCGGCGGCGCGTCGGCGTTCGAGTGATTCCGGGGCGAGCGCCTGAATGACGTCGAGTGAGGGAGAATTGTTCGCGGGTACTGCCTGAGGCTCGCCCGCCAAAAGAAAAAGCGATAATTCCAGCACGACGCGACTCCTTTCCGACCCTTGTCCTGACTTGCATCCCGATCAATGGCCAGTTCACTGACCGATCGGGGCGACAGGACATCTGTGTTCAGGAGGGCATCATGCAGGACTTCCTCTTTCCAACAGGTAACCGGAATTGCCGCATATTTTACGGTTTCTGCAGAAACCTGACGGGATGGTTAATTTTCAGGAAAAGCGTCGGGCCGGAATGCGTCTGCACCGGTTCTGGACCGCCGCTCAGGCAATCGCGCGTTGCGGGTTTTCGCGATTCTGGTCCCATTCGCGCAGAAAAGTCACGAATTGTTCGGGCGGCAGCGGCTTGGCATAGAGAAAGCCCTGGCCGAGCGTACAGCCGCGACGGCGCAGAAAGGCTGCCTGGCGCGCCGTTTCCACGCCCTCGGCCACCGTCTCGTAATTGAGGCTGGCGGCAAGTGCGAGGATCATTTCAATGATCGCCGGCGTATGCAGATCTTTTCCCAATGCCCGGGTGAATTGCTGGTCGATCTTGAACACGTCGAAGGGCAGTCGGGTCAATGCCACGAGATTGGAATGGCCGGAGCCGAAATCGTCGATCGCCAGTCGCACGCCGCGATCCTTGAGCGGTGCGGTCAATTGCGCCACACGCTGGGGGTCGTCGACCGCAACCGATTCGGTGATCTCGATCTCCAGCAGATCGGCGGCAAAGCGTGTGGCCTCGAGCGTCGAAATAATCTTTTCGGCAAAGCGGTTGTCTTCGAACTGCACGGGCGAGACATTGACAGCCAGCCGCAACCGCGAACCAAGGACATCGGGCCAGGTCGCCGCTGTGCGGCAGGCATCGCTGAGGATGGCGTCACCGATCGCGCCGATCAGGCCGGTTTCCTCGGCGATCGGGATGAAATCCGCCGGCGAGACGAGCTGGCCCTTATTATTGCGCCAGCGCGCCAGCGCTTCGGCACCAACGACCTCGCCGGTGGCAAGGTCGATCTTGGGCTGAAAATAAGCGACGAATTCGCCGCGCGCGATCCCTGCCCGCATTTCTGATTCGATCACCACACGCTGATTGGCGCGTGCATTCATGGAAGGACCGAACATGCGCGCCCGCCCGCCGCCATCCTGAATGGCATGGGTCAAAGCAGCCGACGCGTTGTTCACCAGCTCCTCGGCCGCGGCCCCGTCGTCGGGCGCGTAAGCGGCGCCGACCGAAACGCGCAGGCTGACCTGATGGCCCTGAACGAAAAAGGGCTGGCGCAAGGCGGCTGCATTTTCCTGAATGCGCTTGGCGGCGTCCGGTTTGGAGACGACCTCCGGCAGCCATACGGCGAAGCGATGCTCGCCCACACGCGCGACCAGCGGTGACTTTCCGGAATTATTGGCGCGATCAGGATCCACGGCGTTGTTGGCCGTAGAGAGCACATTTGCGACACGCTGCAAAATTTCATCCCCCGCGCCGCGCGGAAGGCTTTGCAGCGCCCGACCAAACCGCTCGATTTCGATAAAAAACAGGATCCCGGGTGCCTCGTCAGAGGCCCGCTGGGCGAGGCTCATATCGATTTCGCGCACAAGTCGCGCCCGGTTGGGAAGATTTGTCAGACTGTCGACAAAGGCCAGTCTGCGGATGGAATCGGCATTGGCCTCCATTTTCTGGGCCATGCCGGCCATCGCCCGGCCGAGACGATCGATCTCGTCGCCCGCTCCGGAACCGAAGCTTTCCGCATTGGCTTCCGCATATTGATTCTGTTCAGCAAGAATCGCGAGCCGCCGCAGGGGGCTGGTAATCGAGCGCACCGACAGCCAGACAAGGGGCACCGCAAAAAGCAGCATCAGCCCGCAGGCGACAATCGTGCGTTCGAAGGCCGGGGCGAAGCCACCGCTGGCGGCGCTCACCATGATTCCCACGCGCACATAGCCCAGAACCCGCGGTCCCGCGGCAATCTTTGCTTCCGCTATATAGGTGTCGTCGATTCTGCGGATGATTGCGGGGCTCGCGCGGAAATCGGGCGCGGAAAATGTGATATTGTCCATCGGGCGGCCGACAAAGGCGCGCTGGCGACGATCCGCATCGTAGACGCCGAGGAAACGGGCAGCCGGACGGTGACGGGCGGCTTCGAGGACCGCCTTGACCGAATTGTCCTGCCCCGACAGCAATGCCGGCGTCAGCGCCGAGGCCAGGGTCTGGCCGATATCGCGCACTCTTTGTTCTTCGGCAGCGCGCATCTGGCTGTGATCGACGAGCAGATTGGTGATGGTGACGATCGCGGCCGAAACCCCGACGATGGAAAATGCAAGCGCGGCAATTCGGGCGGCCAGCGGAAAGCTGCGGTCGGATTTGCGGATTCCGAACATGGATGCGATTTCTCCAACAGCGCAGGCCTGGGGGAATTGCCCCGAACCCATTGCGCGGCAAGTGTCGCCGCCAAAGCGACGGTACCAGACACCACCATAGGTCGGCACTGCTACATGATTCCCCTTAGCGTGGGGTAAATCCCTTTGACGGCATTCACAGCCCTCCACAGGCGCTACAGCCGCCATTCCAGCCCGGTCGCTTGACATTATGACCAGCCGGCGCCGGAATGCGCGCCCTCATGTTTCCTCACAGGATCAGAAAACCCATGCATCCCAGTCGTCTGATATTCGGAGCATTGTTTGTGGCAATGATGGGGGCGATTGCCTGGGCCTTCGGGGCGGGCGAATTCTGGAAGGAATTTGCCGCCGTCTGGGCGATCCCCTGGGGACGGATCGGGCTTCTGGATCTCGGGCTCGGCTTCCTGCTGATGATCCCTCTGTTTTTTGCGTTTGAAAGGGGTCTTATGGCTCCCATTTTGTGGACTATCACCTTGCTTCTGCTGGGAAATGCAGCAGCGGCGCTGTGGTTTGCCATCAATGCGCGGGAAATCTTCCGCCGGCTCGGGCGGGCCTGAGCGCCGGCAGCCGATTGGCACCACGCGTGTTTTCGGCTAAGCCCCTGGGCAATGTAAGGAGACCATCCCTTGGCTGACCGAGCTCCGATCCCCGCTGTCGAGCAAATCCCCAATTCGGTGGTGGAAATCCCGGCGAAAGCCGGCGCGATCCGCATCGGCAACACCTTGCCGGGTGTGTTTTTCCTTGGCCCCTGCGCGCTGGAAAGCCGGGCGCATGCGCTGGAAATGGCGGCCGCCATTGTTGGCATCGCTGAAAAGCTTGGTATTCGCGCGATCTACAAGACCAGTTTCGACAAGGCCAACCGCACTTCGATCTCGGCGTTCCGTGGCATGTCATCGGCCGATGCACTGGAGATCTTTGCCGAAATCCGTGAGACCACCGGCCTGCCGATCCTTACCGATGTGCATCTGCCCGAACATTGCGCCATGGTTGCCGAAGCCGTCGACATCCTGCAAATCCCTGCTTTTCTCTGCCGCCAGACCGATCTGTTGGTCGCCGCCGCACGGACCGGGAAGCCGGTCAAGGTCAAGAAGGGGCAATTCCTTGCCCCCTGGGACATGAAAAATGTCATCGACAAATTATTGTCGGCCGGCGCGCGCGACGTGATCGTGACCGAACGGGGGGCGAGTTTCGGTTATAACACGCTCGTCACCGATTTTCGCGCGCTGCCCATCATGGCGGGTTTTGGGGCCCCGGTGGTGTTCGACGTTACCCATTCCGTGCAGCAGCCGGGGGGCATGGGGTCGGCATCCGGTGGACAGCGGGAATTTGCACCCGTTCTGGCGCGCGCGGCAGCGGCGGTCGGCTGTGCCGGCTTTTTCCTCGAAACCCATCAGGATCCGGCCAATGCGCCATCGGACGGGCCCAACATGATCCCCCTCGACCGGCTGGAACAGGTGCTCATGCAGATTGTGGCGATCGACCGCCTGGCCAAATCACTGCCCGCGATTGCCCTGTGATGGCGGTGGCTCCGTCCTCAGCGCCGGCAATACCCGCTGCGCCGACGGCATTCGACGCCCTGGCGATCGCCCGCCGGGTGCTGACGCTTGAGGCCGCGGCCCTTCAGGACATGGCGGTCGGACTCGGGCCGGAATTTGCACGTGCCGTGGACCGGATTGCGATCAATCGTGGACGGGTGATCTGCGCGGGAATCGGCAAATCCGGGCATGTGGCGCGCAAGATCGCCTCGACATTTGCGTCCATCGGCGCACCCTCATTCTTCCTCCACCCGGCCGAGGCCGCCCATGGTGATCTGGGCATGGTGGGCGGCGAGGACATTCTGCTCTGCCTGTCCAAATCCGGCGAAACCCCGGAACTGGCCCCCCTGCTGTCTTATGCCAGACGCTTTGCCGTTCTGGTGATCGCCATCACCGCCGGAATGGATTCCAGCCTCGCGAAAACCGCGGACATCGTGCTGCTTCTGCCGGATTCCCCCGAGGCCTGCGCCGAAACACAGGCACCGACCACCTCATCGACATTGATGACCGCGCTCGGCGATTGCCTTGCGGTGGCACTGATCGAACGGCGCGGATTCCGGGCACGGGATTTCCGCAATCTGCATCCGGGCGGAAGGCTGGGCACGCTGCTCATGCAGGTGCAGGATGTCATGCATGGCGGAAGCGAAATTCCGGCGCTGCCGGCATCGGCACGACTGGCCGAGGGGCTTGATGCCATTTCAAGGGGTCATCTCGGCTGCGTGCTGATCGTTCATCCGGACGGAAAGCTCGCCGGGATTGTCACCGATGGCGATGTGCGTCGCGCTTTTGCCGCTGGACGGCGTGCCGAAACGATCGGCGATCTGATGAACCCGGCACCCGTGATGATCCCGCCCGACATGCAGGCGGGCGCGGCGCTGAAATTACTGAGCGAACGCGGGATCAGCCAGGTGATCGTCGCCGAACATGATCGCCCGGTCGGGCTTGTGCATTTGCACGATCTGCTGCGGGCCGGCGTAGCGTGAGGCGTCGGCCGGATTTCCCCTCCCAGTGCCCGGTTACCGGCTTCCACTTTTCCCGATTGCGCTTTAGATCCTCACCAAAGTACCGCAACCGGGCACCCGCAAGCACGGAATTTTCATGACAAACACGCTCTTCCCACCGATTCGCAAGGCGATCCTGCCGGTTGCGGGGCTCGGCACACGTGTGCTGCCCGCCACCAAGGCCATCCCGAAGGAGATGCTGCCGGTTTTCGACCGCCCCGCCATTCAATATGTCGTGGACGAGGCCCTCGAAGCCGGGATCGAGCATCTGATTTTCGTCACCGGGCGAAACAAGAACGCGATCGAGGATTATTTCGATCGCGCCTATGAGCTTGAGGACACCCTGCGCATGAAGGGCAAGACAGCGATCCTCGACGAGCTTGAGGAATTCCTGCTGCCGGCCGGTTCGTGTTCCTTCGTCCGCCAGCAGGCACCCAATGGGCTGGGCCATGCGGTTGGCTGCGCGCGCGCGGTGATTGGCAACGAGCCTTTCGCCGTGTTGCTGCCCGATGTGCTGGTCATGTCGGAGCCCGGCTGCCTGTCCCAGATGATGGCGGCCTATCGCGAGACCGGGGGAAATCTGCTGGCCGTCGACCGCGTGCCGATGGACCGGGTGGACCAATATGGTGTCGTGGATCCCGCGGGGCTCGGATCCGGCCGCCTGACGCCCATGAAGGGCATGGTAGAGAAACCAAAGCCCGAGGCCGCCCCGTCCAATTTCAGGATCACGGGCCGCTATATACTTCAGCCGGAGATCATGGATTTGCTGGCCGACCAGATTCCCGGTGCAGGCGGGGAAATCCAGCTCACCGATGCCATGGCGCGCCTCATGCAGGACCAAATCTTTCATGCCTATGAATTCGATGGAATTTCCTATGATTGCGGCGACAAGGTCGGCTATCTGACGGCGACGGCTGCCTTTGCGCTTGCCCACAAGGAATGGGGTGGGGCGGCGCGCGAGGCGCTGGTCAGCGAAATCGCCCGGCGTGACGGCATCACATCATAGGAAAAGCGGTCACATTTCAGCACGCAATCTGCGCGGGGGGCTTGCCGCCGGCCGCCCGGAGCCTCACAAACAGGTCAAATGATGGCGCGATCGGGCTTGAGACTGGCCCCTCGTTCCGCCTTCCGAACAGGGAATTGATCGCATGAAAGTTCTGGTCCCCGTCAAGCGGGTCATCGATTACAATGTCAAGGCGCGGGTGAAATCCGACGAAACCGGCGTCGATCTGGCCAATGTCAAGATGTCGATCAATCCCTTTTGCGAAATCGCGGTCGAAGAAGCCGTGCGCATGAAAGAAAAAGGGCTGGCCAGCGAAATCGTCGCGGTGTCCATAGGCCCCGCCCAGGCCCAGGAGACCCTGCGCAATGCGCTGGCCATGGGGGCCGATCGCGGCATCCTCATCGAATCCGACATGGATCTGGAACCGCTTGCGGTGGCCAAATTGCTCAAGGCGGCGATCCTCGCCGAATCCCCCGGGCTGGTCATTATGGGCAAACAAGCGATCGATGGCGACAATAATGCCGTCGGTCAGATGCTGTCCGCTTTGCTCGGCTGGCCGCAGGCGACCTTTGCGTCCAGGATCGAAGTACAGGGCGAACGCGCAATGGTGACGCGGGAAGTGGATGGCGGCCTGCAAACCCTGTCGGTTCCGATGCCCGCCATCATCACCGCCGATCTGCGCCTGAACGAGCCGCGTTACGCCTCGCTGCCCAATATCATGAAGGCCCGGAAAAAGCCGATCGACATGAAAAAGACTGCGGATTATGGCGTCGACCTCGCGCCGCGGCTCAAGGTGCTGAAGGTCACCGAACCCCCGGGCCGCAAGGCGGGGATCAAGGTCGAAAGCGTCGAAGCCCTGGTGCAACAATTGAAGACCGCGGGAGTGATCGGATGAGCGTGCTGGTTTTCGCCGAACATGACGGCGCGGTTCTTAAAGATGCGACCCACAAGACGGTGGCAGCAGCGCTCGCGCTGGGCGGGCCGGTCGATGTGCTGGTCGCCGGTGCCAATGCGGGGCCGATCGCTGCGCTCGCCGCCGCGATCGAGGGGGTGCGCAAGGTGTTGCTCGCCGATTCGCAGGCCTTTTCACCGCCGATCGCCGAGGCCCTCAGCGCCCTGATCGTGCCATTGATGGCGGATTATGACGCGCTGCTGGCCCCCGCAACCGCGACCGGCAAGAATTTCATCCCCCGGGTGGCGGCGCTGCTCGATGTGTCGCCCGTGTCGGAGATTATCGCGATTCCCGGCCCCAAAACCTTTCAGCGCCCCATTTACGCCGGCAATGCGATCGAAACCGTCGAAAGCATGGATGCGAAGATCATCGCAACCGTGCGGCCGACCGCGTTCAAGGCGGCTGGCACCAGTGAAAACGCACCGATCGAAAATCTGGCCATTCCCGCCTTCAATGTCGCGACGCAATTTGTGGGCGAGGAATTGTCCAAATCCGACCGGCCCGAACTTGCTTCGGCCAAGCGCGTGGTGTCGGGCGGGCGGGCGATGGGCTCGGCGGAGAATTTCGCTTTGATCGAAGCCTTGGCCGACAGAATCGGTGCGGCGGTCGGGGCCTCGCGCGCGGCGGTGGATGCCGGCTATGCGCCCAATGATTATCAGGTGGGACAGACCGGCAAGGTGGTGGCACCGGAGCTCTATGTCGCGATCGGGATTTCCGGAGCGATCCAGCATCTGGCCGGCATGAAGGATTCCAGGGTGATCGTGGCGATCAACAAGGATGCCGATGCGCCGATCTTCCAGATCGCGGATTTCGGGCTGGTGGCGGATCTGTTTTCCGCCGTGCCGGAACTGACCCGCAGTCTCGACTGAGGGTTTTGTTCAATCCAAAGTCCGGTTTTGGTCGGGCGTCTTCAGCCTGATTGCTGTGATGTCCCTTTGGCTGTCACGGATTTCCGATTCACGTCCGCCTGTGAACGGGGCCAGCCAATCAAGATCGAAGGGGCGAAATTCGTTCGCCCGCGCCCGTAATCAATTCCACAGATTCCGCTCCCGGGTGCGGTATTGGCTGCGCCCCGGCCGAATAATCTGGTCGGCCGGGGAATAACTCGATTCAGGCGCCGGCCGGACTGGCGGAACCGAACGACCTTCCGCCGGTCAGCGGCACGGCCGAGACCGGGCGGTCCGGGCCTTTTCCGCCCTCGGGCTCGGGGCGGTAGGGCTCAATGCCCTTGAACAGGTTCAGGATTTCATCCCCGCTCAGGGTCTCATATTTCAGCAATGCATTGGCGAGAAGCGCATGATCGGCCGCGCGCTCGACAAGAATGCGCTTGGCTTCCTCAAAGCCGCCCTGAACCAGACGACGGATTTCCGAATCGATGGTCCGCGCGGTCGCTTCCGAAATATTTTGTGTGCGCGACACCGAATGGCCGAGAAACACTTCTTCCTGGTTCTCGCCATAGGCCACCACGCCCAATTCTTCGGAATAACCCCAGCGTGTGACCATGGCGCGCGCCAGCCGCGTCGCCTGTTCAATGTCGGACGAGGCCCCCGACGTGATCTTGTCCTTGCCGAACACCAGTTCCTCGGCCACGCGCCCGCCCATCAGAATGGCCAGACGCGAGATCATCTGTTCATAGCTCATGGAATAGCGGTCGCCTTCGGGCAATTGCATCACCATACCGAGCGCCCGCCCGCGGGGAATGATGGTCGCCTTGTGCACGGGGTCCGACCCCTTCACTGACAAGGCAACGATCGCGTGCCCGCCCTCATGAAAGGCCGTGAGGCGCTTTTCGTCCTCGCTCATGGCCATGCTCTTGCGCTCGGCCCCCATCATCACCTTGTCCTTGGCGTTTTCGAAATCCAGCATGGTCACATCCTTGCGGTTGCGCCGTGCTGCCAGCAATGCCGCCTCATTGACCAGATTGGCGAGGTCCGCGCCCGAAAAGCCCGGCGTGCCGCGCGCGATCGTGCGCGGTTCGACATCGGGGCCCAGCGGAACCTTGCGCATATGGACGCGCAGGATCTTTTCCCGCCCGGTCACATCGGGATTGGGAACCACGACCTGACGGTCGAACCGGCCGGGCCGCAACAAGGCAGGGTCAAGAACATCGGGCCGGTTGGTCGCGGCGATGATTATGATGCCTTCATTGGCCTCGAAGCCGTCCATCTCCACCAGCAATTGGTTGAGGGTCTGCTCGCGCTCGTCATTGCCGCCGCCGAGGCCCGCACCACGATGGCGACCCACCGCGTCGATCTCGTCGATGAAAATGATGCAGGGCGCGTTTTTCTTGGCCTGCTCGAACATGTCGCGCACGCGGCTCGCGCCCACGCCCACGAACATTTCCACGAAATCCGAGCCCGAAATGGTGAAGAAGGGGACATTGGCCTCGCCCGCCACCGCGCGCGCGATCAGGGTCTTCCCGGTGCCGGGAGGGCCCACGAGCAAGGCACCTTTGGGAATCTTGCCGCCGAGCTTCTGGAATTTCTGCGGATCGCGCAGGAATTCCACGATCTCCTGCAATTCGTCCTTGGCCTCATCCACTCCCGCCACATCGTCAAAAGTCACGCGGCCATGTTTTTCGGTCAGCAGCCGGGCCTTGGACTTGCCAAAGCCCATGGCGCGATTGCCACCTGCCTGCATCTGGCGCATGACATAAAACCACACGCCGATCAGCAAGAGGATCGGGAGCCAGCCGAGCACCACGCCCCAGAGCGAGGCCGAGCCCGAGCGTTCCACCACCTTGAAGCGCACATTATTGGCCTTGAGTGTGGGGTAGAAATCGGGGTCAAAAGGCGGGGCAACCGAAGTGAAGGGCGAATTGTCCGACAATTTGCCGACCACTTTTTCGCCGCGGATCTCGATTTCCGTGACCTGCTTGGCCTCTACCTTCTGGATGAACTCGGAATAAGCGAGGTTCACGCCGGCCTTTTTGGACCCGGAGCCGTTCACCAGCGTGAACACGGCCATCATCAGAACCAGCAGGACACCAACCAGGGCCAGATTGCGAAAATGCATGTAATCCTCTTTTACGATCCGCGCGGCAGGTTATGCGCCACCCACCGCGCTCGGGCCACCAGTCTAGCCGCGAAATGCTAACATAAGACGCCACATCAAGGCTTGCGAGTGTCAAACACCCTGCTCATGCAAAATTTATGCGCATGACTGCCACGCGCATCCAGCCCGGTGCAAATCCCCGGAAGCCCCGACCCGAAATCCTGCGTCGGAATCCTGTGCCGGTATCCTGCGTCAAATTTTCTGCGCGATGCCGATCGCTGCCCGGCATCCCATCCGGATGGCTGCCGACATCAGCCGATAGCCGGGCGCGCGTTCGGCACCTTCCTGCAATGCGGTGTCGCGATGTTCGTTTTCCTCCGCCCCGAACCGGCCAACCAGCGCGGACAGCTCCGGCTCGTCTTCGGCGAGTTCCGCGGCCTGACGCCCGTAATGGGCGGAGATCACTTCCTCGACCGCCGCCGTGCAGGCATGGGCGGCTTCCTCGGAAATCAGCGCCGTCGCGACCCCCAGCCCGTACCCCGCCACATCCCAGAAGGGCGCGAGTGCTGTGGGCCGCACCCTGCGCTCGCGGAGGAGCTTCTCGAACGCGTCGAGATGCGTCCGTTCCTGGGCCGCCATCTCGCCGAGCAGGCCGCGCATACGGTCCTTGCCGGGCGCGCGGCCGAACACCGCCATCTGTCCCTGATAGATGCGGATCGCCCCCAATTCGCCGGCATGATCGACGCGCAGCATTTCGTCGATCCGGTCGGCATTGCGCCGTCCCGGCCGGGAATTGCGGAGCATTTCACTGAAGGGAGCGGCAGGATCGGTCATGGTGCAGAATGCTCCGACACCCTGACCTTGCGAAACCCACGGCGCAGGGAAAAAAGCGCAAACAGCGCCAATACCAAGGAGTATAGACCGTTCCAGCCCGCCATGGAAATCCCGGCAAGGCGCCAGGCGGCTTCATCGCAGGGGACCGCCCTGATTCCGCCCTCCAGCGCCGCAAGGATTTCGCGGCCCGAGGGGATTGTTCCGGACGAACCGCCCCCGCAGGTTGCCGGCCCCGGCCAGAATTTCCATTCCACGCCCGCATGCCAGAAGGCCTGCCCGGCACCGACCATCAGGCCGATGGCCGCGAGGGCCAGAAAGACCCGCGCCCGCAGGGCATCAGGGCGAGAAAGATTCAGCGCCAGAAACCCGATCAGCAGCCCGCCAATCACCCAATAGACCTCCCGCTGGCGCAGGCAGAGCGAACAGGGCGCAAATCCGCCAAAGCGCTCAAAGGCATGGGCGGCCAGCAGGGCACCGGCGCAGCCCAGAAGCAGCACCAGCAGGGCCATATTGGCCGATTGCGCGGCCGGTTTTGGGACAATTGCCGTGCGGGGATCTGCCATGGAGCCCTATCCCGCCGCCCCGGCCGAAGTAACGACCTTCGCTTCCGGCCCGGCGACTGCCATGCGATTGAGCTGCGCCAGAAATTCCGGCGGGACGGAAATCGCCTTGCGGGCATCGAGGTCGAGAGACACGGCCATGGCCTCGACACTCGCCCAGGGGATATTCCGCACCGGGTCGATCAGCCGATGGACGAAATGCAGGGTCTTTGAGGTCGCCGCCTTGATGAAGGAATGGGTCTCGATGAGATCGCCCGCGCGCGGCCATGCGTGATAATGGATCCGGGTTTCCAGCACTGCTGCACCGATGCGGCGCGGCACAGCCGAGGTTTCGCCCGATTCCCGGTCCAGCGCCGAAGCCAGGTCACGCCGCCAGCCTTCCATGAGATTGGGCACTGAATCCGAAACCCGTCCCATGATCATCTCGGCCCGCAGCCAGCCGAAAATGTCGCATTCGGCGGGGCTCACCATGAAACAGCCGAGCGGGTTCCAGTCGCCCCCCGCCGGGGCTTCAGGGCGGAGGAAATCGCCAACCGGTGATTCACCATTGGCAAAGGCCAGACTGCGCGGGGCTCCGGCCTCGGGAACGCCGCCTGCGAGCATCAGGGCCTTGGCCCGCGAAATCGTCCGCTCCGGAAAGGGAAAGGCCGCATTGCTGCGCGCCAGCACATGGCCGAGCCGCGTCTGCAAAGTGGCCGAAAGCGCGCCGGTATGAGTATGGCGCATTTCCTGATAGAGGGTGAGCTCCGGACTTCCGACTGCGCTCGGTGCGCCGGAAATCGTCAGCGGCGTGCCGGGCCGGGATTCGGCATGAAACCGGATATGCTGTTCGATGGGTTGTAATGTGCCATTGGCATCCTCCCGAAACGCCCCGGACATGCCCAGCATTTCGGCAAGCGGCCCAAGCCCCTCCATCGCCTTGGCGACGTAAAAGCGGACATTGAGATGCCCCATTTCGTCGCATTCCCAGGCATTGGTAACGCCGCGATAGAGAATCTTCATCTTTCGCTTCCGGCCCCGGCTGACAGGGCGCAATTGGCGCAAATACCGCGCGCCTCGATGACACTGACCTTGATCGCGAAATTCCGGCCAGCCGCCCAATCCTGCAGATCGGCGAGCGCAGCGCCGGCATCGCGTTCATCGGCGGCTCCGCATTGTTCGCAGATCAGAAACGCCACCGCGCGCCGACATCCATGCAGGCCGCAGGCGATGAAGGCATTGAGGCTCTCGATCCGGTGGGCCAACCCGTTTTGCATCAGGAAATCGAGCGCGCGGTAGATTGTCGGCGGCTTGGCAGGGAAGCCACCCTCCCCGATATTCGCGATAAGGTCATAGGCCTTGACCGGTCGATGGCTCGACAACAGCAATTCCAGCACCCGCCGCCGCGCTGGCGTAAGCTGGGTTCCCCGTTCGGCACAGGCCTCCGCGGCCTCGGTCAAGGCGCGCGACAGGCTTGCGGGATCAGCGCAGCAGTGCCCCGAAACGGCGGGGGCTGCGTGCGAGGTCTCGGGAATCGCCGGATGGAATTGGGATCTCATGCCGGCAATCTAGCCTGGTCTCGCCAAAAGTGAAGCCGCATGCGCCACCGTATAGGGGCCGTCTCGGTTGTGGGAGGCGTGCCGCCCGCGATGGCACGTCCGGGATGAGCTGGCGCGGCCCGACGTCCCGCGATTCCGGGGGCGAGGTCTCGCACCCCGCGAAGGCCTCTCGGCATCACGGAAAGTTGACAACTCGCCGGCGACCGAAATAGATCGTTGTGGGAGGCCCCGTCGACAAGCAAACACAGGGGGTCGCAACAACAGGGGTAGTCCATGAAACTGACCAGCTTGGCGCTTTCGGGCGTTGCCATCATCAGCCTTGCCGGCTGCGAGACCACCAGCTCGAGGGCCTATCAGGTTGTGCCGCAGAATACGATTGCGCTGCAATCGCAGGTTGGTGCCGGAGCAAAGAAAGTTTCGATCGGGAATTTTTCGACAGCCGAGGGTGTCGACGCGCAAATGACCTGCCGCGCGCTTGGTGCGCTCGAGGTTGCGCCGGGCCAAACGGCCGTTGAATATTTGCGGTCGGCGTTCCAGGCCGAGTTCCTGCAGGGCGGGCTTTATGACCAGGTGAATGGCCAACAGATTCAGGGCGTCGTCGAAAAGCTCGACTTCAATTCGTTCGGCACCGGGTCATGGAAAGTCTCCGTCACCCTGAAATCCGCCTCCCTGCCGGAGGGCTTGAGCGTGGCCACTGATTTTTCGTTCAAGACCTCCTATTCGGCGCTGCGGGCCTGTCAGAACGTGATCGACGCCTTTCAGCCCGCGACGGCCCAATTGATCGAAAAGGCGATCACCCATCCGGATTTCAGGAAGCTGACCGGCGGGTAAGCCGTCCGCAGACCCGCGGGCGGGATCGGGGTGCCTGTTCATCGACCGCCGGCCAAAAGCAAAAAGGCCCGCTTCCTTTCGGAGGCGGGCCTTTTCTTGTCCGGAAACGGGAGCCGTCAGGCGATGTCGAAACGGTCGGCGTTCATCACCTTGACCCAGGCCGCGGCGAAGTCCCGCACGAATTTGCCCTGTGCATCTGCCTGGCCATAGACCTCGGCAATCGCCCGCAATTGCGAGTTCGAACCGAACACCAGATCGACGCGTGAGGCCGTGTATTTGACCGCCCCGCTTGCGCGGTCGCGTCCCTCAAACGCATCGGTCGAGCCCGCCACCGGCGTCCATTCGATCGCCATGTCGAGCAGATTCACGAAGAAATCATTGCTCAGCGTGCCAACCCGATCGGTGAACACGCCATGGGCGGTTCCGCCGTGATTGGTCCCCAGCACCCGCATGCCGCCGACCAGCACCGTCATTTCCGGGGCCGTCAGGGTCAGCAATTGGGCGCGGTCGACCAGCAATTGTTCGGCCGGGATCGTGTAACGGGTCTTGAGATAATTGCGGAAGCCATCGGCAATCGGCTCGAGCACGGAAAAGGATTCCTCATCCGTTCCCGACTGGCTGGCATCGGTGCGGCCGGGTGTGAACGGGACCTCGACCATGTGTCCTGCTGCCTTCGCCGCGGCTTCGATCGCCGCAGAGCCGCCGAGCACGATGACATCGGCCAGCGAGACTTTCTTGCCGCCCATTTGCGCCGCGTTGAACTCGCCCTGAATGGAAGCGAGCACATCGAGAACCCTTGCGAGTCTCGCCGGTTCATTGGCGGCCCAATCCTTTTGCGGGGCGAGCCGCACGCGGGAGCCATTGGCACCGCCGCGCTTGTCCGAACCGCGGAAGGTCGAAGCCGATCCCCAGGCAATGGAAACCAGATCCGAAACCGTGAGACCGGTGGCAAGGATCTTGCCCTTGAGCGCCGTGACATCGTCGGCATCAATCAGAATGTGATCGACCGCCGGAACCGGGTCCTGCCAGATCAGCATTTCGGCCGGCACTTCCGGGCCGAGATAGCGGGCGCGCGGGCCCATATCCCGGTGGGTGAGCTTGAACCATGCCCGGGCAAACGCATCGGCAAACTGGTCCGGATTCTCATGGAAGCGGCGCGAGATCTTTTCGTAGGCCGGGTCCATGCGCAGAGCCAGATCGGTGGTCAGCATTTTCGGCGCGTGGCGCACGGCGGGATCATGGGCATCAGGAACGCTGCCCGCCCCCATGCCATGTTTGGGACGCCATTGATGGGCACCCGCCGGGCTGGTTTCCAGCTCCCATTCATAGCCGAACAGGTTCCAGAAGAAATTGTTGCTCCATTTGGTCGGCGTGGTGGTCCAGATGATCTCGATGCCCGAGGTGATGGCGTCGCCCGCCTTGCCCGAGCCGTAAGACGAGGCCCAGCCCAGACCCTGCTGTTCGAGTCCGGCGGCTTCGGGCTCGGCACCCACATGGGTCGCGGGGCCGGCACCATGGGTCTTGCCAAAAGTGTGGCCACCGGCGATCAAAGCAACGGTTTCCTCGTCATTCATGGCCATGCGGGCAAAGGTCTCGCGGATATCCTTTGCCGCGGCGAGCGGGTCGGGATTGCCGTTCGGGCCTTCGGGATTGACATAGATCAGTCCCATCTGCACCGCAGCGAGGGGATTTTCGAGGTTGCGCTCACCCGAATAACGCTCGTCGCCGAGCCAGCTGCCCTCGGAGCCCCAATAGACATCTTCCTCCGGCTCCCACACATCGGCCCGGCCGCCGCCAAAGCCAAAGGTCTTGAAGCCCATGGATTCGAGCGCCACATTGCCCGTCAGCACGAAAAGATCGGCCCAGGAGATGCTGTTGCCGTATTTCTGCTTGATCGGCCACAGCAAACGACGCGCCTTGTCGAGATTTGTGTTGTCCGGCCAGGAATTGAGCGGCGCGAACCGGTGCTGGCCGGTCCCGGCCCCGCCGCGGCCATCGCCGGTGCGATAGGTTCCGGCGGCGTGCCACGCCATTCGGATGAACAGCGGGCCATAATGACCGAAATCGGCCGGCCACCACGCCTGCGAATTCACCATCAAGGCTGCGAGGTCCTGCTTCAGCCCCGCATAATCGAGCTTTGAAAATTCCGCGGCATAATTGAAGCCCGTGCCCATCGGATCGGACAGGCTGGAATTCTGGTGCAGGATCCTGAGATTGATCTGGTTTGGCCACCAGTCGCGATTCGACCGGCCACCGGCCGCGGTGTGAATCACCGGGCATTTTCCGGCTTTGGGCTCTGACGATCCGTCCATGTGTTCTCCATTCGGCTGGGTTGAAGCGGGCTGGGTTGAAGCGGGTGACGCTGGTGACGCGGGAAACAAGAGAGGGCTGGAAACAAGCGAGATCCCGGACCCGGGATCTGGTCAAAACGGGCAATTGACCCCGGCAGACGCACGCATCGCAGCGAATCCTGAATTGGCCTGCTGTATCTACCCGGTTCGTACCATTGCGCAAATTGAAACTTCGCGAGGCTTCGATAGAATATCCCAATGGAAACCCTGCCTCCCATTCCCGATCGACCCGGTACCCTGCCCTCACCGCGCGGCGCAATGCCGACCTTGCGCCAATTGCAATTCCTCGTAGCAATAGCCGAAACCGGCTCGTTCAGCGCGGGGGCCGAGCGCGCTTGCGTGACGCAGCCCACCTTGTCCTCGGCGATCAAGGAACTCGAGGATCTGCTCGGCGTACAATTGCTGGAGCGCGGGCGATCCGGCGCGAGCCTGACCAGCGCGGGTGAGGAAGCCGCCGCACGCGCCGGGCGGATCATCGCCGAGGCCGAGGATCTCGTTCACTCCGTTCGGGGGGCGGGGGCCCCGCTCACGGGTGCATTCAAGCTGGGCGCCATCCCGACCATCGCGCCCTTTCTGCTGCCCCAGGTCCTGCCCGCGATCAGGGCCGATTGGCCGCTGCTGAAACTTTATCTGCGCGAGGATCTGACCGCCCGCCTACTCGAATCCGTGCGGATGCGGCGACTTGATGCCGCGCTGATCGCTTTGCCTTTCGAGGCGCCCGGCATCGAGAGCCTGCCCTTGTTCGATGATGAATTGTTGTTCGTCGCCCCGCGCCTGCACCCGCTCGCCCGGGAAGGTGCCCTGACCCATGACCGCCTGCTGCGCGAAACCGTGCTGCTGCTGGAGGACGGCCATTGCCTGCGCGAACACGCGCTTTCCGTGTGCCGCATGCCGGCGGCGGGGCGGGAGGCCGATGTCTCGGCCACCAGCCTGCACACGCTGGTCCAGATGGTGGCCTCGGGATTGGGCGTCAGCCTGCTGCCGCGGCTGGCCCTGGCGGCCGGCATCGCGGCGGGTGCGGAAATCACCGTGCGCCCGTTCTCGCCGCCGCTGATCGGCCGCACGATCGGCATGGCCTGGCGCCAGGGCTCGGCCCGCGCCGAGGAGGCCCAATTGCTGGGCGAGGTTATCGTCCAGGCGCGCCGGAACCGGTCCGATGGTTAATATTTTCCCACAGGCACGGCTCCGGTGCAGTCGCAGAAACGTTCAGAACCGCAGGCGAATGCCCGAAGTGGCCGCCAGAGAGGAATATTCCGATTGCAGCGTCGAATCGAGCACGCCGGTCGTCAGATTGCGCCGCTCCACCGAAGGATCGCTCAGCCGGAAATAGCGAATGTCGGAGTAAAGCGACCAATGTTTGCTCACCCGCCAATCGGATCCCACAAAGATTTGCCACGCAAATTCGGTGGAACTGTCCTGAAGGCCCAATTGATTGGTATTGGCACCGACATAGCGAACATCATAGCGGATGCGCCCTGCACCTACCCCGCCGCCGGCCGAGAAATTGAGTTTCGTTCCAAACAACACGTTGAAATAAGGCGTGTCATAAGCAAGATTGGCGAGCCCGGCGAGGACCGTTTCCTTGCCCTGAAAATTCTGGTTGCCGCCATTGAACGAGAAATCATCCAGCCGGCTGGAGCGATAGCTGATTTCGCCTTCGGCGCGCAGCGAGCCCCAGTTCCCGTCCAGAAAATCAGACCCGAAGGCACCGCCCACCAGATAGCTGCCATTGAACAGGCTCTTGCGGAAATCGATTTCGACATTGCGCGGAGCACCTGCCGCATTGGCCCCGGTACTGGTCTGATCGAACGCAAAATTACTGCCGCCAAAGACAGTGACGTAAGGTGCCCTGCCTGCTTCTTCGGCAAAGGCGGCACCTGCCCCCGGCGGGATGGCAGCACCTGCCATCAACATCACCGAAAACACCCGACCCGGAATATTTCTCATCAAATCCCCCTGTGATGACTTGCCGTCAAACTGGCGGCCACACGGCACGCCGGAGCGATCTCGCATATAATGCGCGTCGAAGTCAGCACATTTTTTTGTTATCGCATTCCCTGACAGGGCCCATTGCATCCACTTCGGGCCCTTTTTCGGCGCAATGCAGCTCCCGCCTGTCGGGAAGCCGTGAAACATGGCACTGCCCCCCTGTGACCTACCCCGTGCCCTGT
>JAKFWO010000031.1 GCA_021731815.1 Hyphomonadaceae bacterium
GGCCCAGGCTCCGGTCGTGTGTCAGGAAGTCAGCTTCACGATCTATTTCGAGTTTGATCGTTCGGCGCTGACCCCCGAAGCTGTGGCGCGCATCGACCGTGCGGTCGAAGAGGCCAGGGCCTGCAATTACAATCTGGTCAATGTCGAAGGCCATGCCGACAAATCCGGCAATCCGCGTTATAATATCGGCCTGTCGCAACGCCGCTCGGGCATTGTGCGGGATGCGATGGTCCAGCGCGGGGTATCGGCCGATCTGATCCGGATCGACGCGCTTGGCGAGTCGAAGCCCGCGGTCAATACGCCGGACGGCACCAAGGAAGCGCTCAACCGGCGCACCGAGGTCAAGATCACGTTCCGCTAAAAGCGAACGGAATTGCGCTGGCCGCGCTGCGGCGAACACGCTATGAAGCAAGGCCCGGCGAGCGATCGCCGGGCCTTTTTTCAATGCCGTGCCTTTTGTGGCGTGCGCCTTCTCCTGAATGGTTTGGCGCGTCGAAACTCCTGTTCAGTGGCGGACCCGATGGAACATAATCCGAAATCCTATCGCAAACGGACGCTGGGTGGACGCGATCTCGCGCCCGAGACCCTGATGATGTCCTATGGCTATGATCCACTGATGTCGGAAGGGGCGATCAAGCCGCCGATTTTTCAGAGTTCTACCTTTGTTTTCCGCACCGCCGAGGACGGCAAGCAATTCTTCCGCCAGATGGCGGGCGGCATGGCGGATCCGGGGCTGATCTATTCACGCTTCAACAATCCCGATCTCCAGATCGCCGAGGACCGGCTCGCTTTGTGGGATGATGCGGAGGCGAGTCTGGTTTTTTCGAGCGGCATGGCGGCGATCAGCACGGCGCTGTTGACCTTTCTGAGCCCTGGTGACGGAATGATTTATTCGGCACCGATTTATGGCGGAACGGAAAGCTTTATCCGTGTGACTTTGCCGCGCTTCGGTGTGCATTTCGAGGCTTTTGACGCCGGGATCGATTCCGCCGGTATGAGAGGAGCCGCGCGCAAGCTCACGCGCCAGATCGGCAAAAACGGGAAGATCCGGGTCATTCTGCTGGAAACCCCGGCCAATCCGACCAATGGGCTGGTCGATATCCGCGCGGCTGCCGACCTCGCCGAAAAAATTGCCGAAACCCAGGGCGAAAAGCCGCTTCTGTTGATCGATAACACCTTTTTGGGGCCGCTCTGGCAGAAGCCTTTGCGGCTCGGTGCCGACATTGCGCTGTATTCACTCACGAAATATGTCGGGGGGCATTCCGACCTCATCGCGGGCGCGGCCTCCGGGCGGGCGGAGCTCATCCGGCGCATGCGTCCCATGCGCAACAATTTGGGCGGAATGGGGGCGGCCGAGACCTCGTGGCTCATCCTGCGCAGTCTGGAAACGCTGAAATTGCGCATGGAGGCATCGGCTGCCAATGCCAGAAAGGTCGCGGAATATCTGAAGGCCCATCCCAAAATTGCCCGGGTGCATTATCTCGGCTTTGCGACGGGGCGGGTGGAGAAGAAACTGGTGGCGTCGCAATGCCAGTCCGCCGGCTCGACCTTTGCCTTTGACGTGGTGGGTGGCGAGGCGGAGGCTTTCCGCTTCCTCGATGCACTCCAGATCATCAAGCTCGCGGTCTCGCTGGGCGGGACGGAAACGCTGATCTGTCACCCGGCGAGCACCACCCATTCGGGGCTGGGGGTCGAGCGCTGCAACCGGATTGGTGTCACCGAAGCGCTCGTGCGGATTTCGGTAGGGGTCGAGAACCCGGCCGATCTCATCGCTGATCTCGGCCAGGCACTGGCAGGGATTTGAGCGCGCGCATGTTCACCTTCGAAGATTTGTCAGCGGACGAGCACAGGGAACTCGCCGCGCTCGCGGAAGCAGGCGAAGCGCTGGTCACCCGGACCATGGAATGGTCGCGGATCAGCTCGGGCAGCGGGAATCTCCCCGGCCTGCGGCGCATGGCGGACGCGCTGGAAGATGCCTTCGAGGCGCTTCCGGGGAAAGTTCGGCGCGAGGCCTTGCCGCCTTTTGCCATGATCGGTGCCGATGGAACCGAAACCCTCCATGAGGCAGGCGAGGCCCTGACCCTGGAGATGCGCCCGGATGCACCCATCCAGATCGCGCTGACCGGCCATTACGATACGGTGTTTGGCCCCGATCATCCCTTCCAGACCCCGATGCGCCAAAGTGATGGCCGGATCAATGGCCCGGGAATGGCGGATATGAAAGGCGGGCTCGCGCTGATGCTGGCGGCGCTGACCGCCTTTGAGCGTCTGCCCGACGCCAGGAATATCGGCTGGCGGGTGCTGTTGTCGCCGGATGAGGAAATCGGCTCCCCGGCCAGTGCCGGCCGATTGGCCGATCTGGGAAGATTCGCAACCCTCGGCCTCACCTTCGAGCCCGCAATGGCCGATGGGGCACTGGCTGCGGCCCGCAAGGGCTCCGGAAAATTCGCGCTGGTCGTGCATGGGCGGGCGGCACATGCCGGGCGTGACTTCGCGCTCGGGCGCAATGCGCTCGCGCTTGCGGCATATCTTGCGACCCGCATCGATGGTTTAAATGGCCGGCACCCCGAAATGACCTTTAATATCGGCCGGATCGAGGGGGGCGGACCGCTCAATATCGTGCCGGATCGCGCGATCCTGCGCTTCGAGGCCCGCATCGCCTCGGCTGAAGATGCTGTGCGCGCCAAGGGCTGGCTCGATGAAATCCTGGCGGATGCCGCTGCGCGGGAAGGATTTTCGGCGCATTTGCATGGCGGCTTTCACCGCCCGGCCAAGCCGATGAGCGCCGGCTATGACTATCTGTTGGGCCATGCGCGCGAATGTGCGCGCGCCATCGGCTTCGATCTCGCCTGGCGGGATTCGGGCGGGGTATGCGAGGGCAATAATCTCGCGGCCGCGGGTTGCGTCAATATCGACACCCTTGGCCCGATCGGCGGCGCATTGCACAGTTCCGATGAGTGGGCGGATGGCGCGAGTTTTGCGCCGCGTGCGCAATTGTCGTTTCTGCTGCTCGCCAATCTTGCGGCCGGGCGCATGGATCTCTCACAGCCCGGAATGCGTCGGCACGGGGCCTGACCCGTGAAGCGCGCCGGGTCTCCGCTGCGTCTCACGGATCATGAATCATTTGGAACGGAATCGGGTTGAAAATGCTGGTGGTACGCTCCGCGCAAGCGCGGGATCTGGATGCCGTCGAAGCTTTGGCAAGGGCGTCTGGCCCGGGCTTTACCAGCCTTGCGCTGGGGCGGGCGGCGCTGGCCGAGCGGCTGGTCGATTGCGAGGCTGCCTTCGCGGCCCCCGAAAAGCCGGAACCGGGCGAGGAACGGTATCTCCTCGTGCTCGAGGATCTCGATACCGGGCGGCTGTGTGGTCTGTCGGGGATCAAGGCGGCGATCGGGCATTCCAAGCCCTTTTTCAATTTCCGCGTCCTGACCCTGAGCCAGGCCAGCCGGGCCGGCAATCGCCGGTTCGACCTCGACGTGCTGGTACTGGTCAATGAATATACCGGCTGTTCGGAAGTAGGCTCGCTGTTTGTGGATGCCGGCTGGCGCGGATCGGGGACCGGGCGGTTGCTGGCGCAATCGCGGTATCTGCTGATGGCGGCCGCGCCGGCGCGTTTTGGGCGCCTCGTCGTGTCGGAATTGCGCGGCGTGGTCAGCGCGGATGGCCAATCCCCGTTCTGGGAGCATCTGGGGCGCGCTTTTTTCCATATGGACTTTGCCGAGGCCGATCAATTGAGCTCGGAAACCGACAATCAGTTCGTGCTCGACCTGATGCCCAAACATCCGATCTATGTGGATCTTCTGCATGAGGACGCCCGCGCCGTGATGGGCCAGTGCCATCCGGAGGGGCGGGGTGCATTGGCGCTGCTCAACTGGGAAGGCTTTCGCTATGATCACGTCCTCGACATTTTTGACGGCGGACCGCTGGTCCTCTGCGCGCGCGAGGATATTCGCACGATCAAGGAATCCTTCGTCGCGGTTGCAAATGCCGGCGAGCCCGGCCCGCTGGCCCGACCGGCGCTGGCTTCTTCCAACCGTTTCAATGATTTCCGGGTCTGTCAGGCGAGGGTGAGGTGCGAGC
Organism: Hyphomonadaceae bacterium; assembly: GCA_021731815.1. Classification (GTDB taxonomy): domain Bacteria; phylum Pseudomonadota; class Alphaproteobacteria; order Caulobacterales; family Aquidulcibacteraceae; genus JAKFWO01. The sequence continues at coordinate 4,081 of JAKFWO010000031.1, forward strand.
ATGGCGTGGCGACACTCCCGCCGGATGTGCTCGCGGCGCTGGGCCTTGCTGATGGCGATCCGGTTCGGCTCTGGCTGCGGCATGAATGATGCGTGAAACAGGGGCGGTGATGAGCGGGCTTTTCATCAATAATCAGCTGCGATCTGGCACGGGCGCGGTGTTTGCAAGCCGCAATCCTGCGGATGGCGCGATGGTGTGGGAAGGGGCAGGGGCCTCACCCACGGATGTCGATGCTGCGTTCGGGGCGGCGGCGGCGGCGTTTCCGCTCTGGGCGGACCTGAAGCTTGCCGGGCGCATCGCATATGCCGAGGCCTATGCCGAAGCCCTCAAGGCGCGCGCTGAGGCACTCGCCGAATGTATTTCGCGCGAGGTCGGAAAGGCCCTGTGGGAATCCCGGGCCGAAGTGCAGACCATGATCGGCAAGGTGGCCTTGTCCATCGCCGCCCGGGCCGAGCGCGCCGGCGAACGCGATGTGCCGGCACCCTTTGGCGGCACGCGCTTGCGTCACCGGCCGCATGGGATCATGGGGGTGATGGGGCCGTTCAATTTTCCCGGCCATTTGCCCAATGGCCATATCGTTCCCGCCCTGCTGGCGGGCAATGTGGTGGTGTTCAAGCCCTCGGAACATGCACCCGCCACCGCTGTGCTGATGGCAGATTGCTGGCGCGCGGCAGGCCTGCCCGATGGCGTCGTCAATGTGGTGACCGGTGGCCGCGAGGCAGGGGCAGCGCTGCTCGCCGATCCCCGGCTGGCGGGGATCCTGTTCACCGGCTCGGCCGAGACCGGGGCCTTCATCCATCGCATGTTCGGCGGCCGGCCCGACATTATCCTTGCGCTCGAAATGGGCGGCAATAATCCGCTCATCCTTTGGCCGCCGGCCGATCCGGAGGCCGTGGCCGATCTCGTCGTGCAATCGGCATTCATCACCACCGGGCAGCGTTGTTCCTGCGCGCGGCGCCTGATCGTACCGGCGGGAGAGGCAGGAACTGCCTTTATCGACGCCCTGCGCGAGCGCGCGTTAAAATTGCGGATCGGGGCGTGGGATTCCACTCCCGAGCCCTTTATGGGCCCTCTGGTCGACGACCAGGCCGGGCAGCGGGCGCTGGCGTTTCAGGCGCAGCTCGTCACGCTCGGGGCGACGCCGATTCTGCCGCTGGCATCCGCCGGCCCGCGGGACGCCTTTGTGTCGGCCGGGATCGTGGATGTCACCGGGCTCGAAATGCCCGATACCGAATTGTTCGGGCCATTGCTTCAGGTCACCCGGGTGGGGAGCTTCGAAGAAGCCATCGCTTCGGCCAATCGCACGCGCTTCGGGCTGGCGGGTGGGCTGATTTGCGATGACGAGGCCCGCTGGGCGGAGGCCGAAGCCGGAATGCGGGCAGGCGTACTCAACTGGAACCGGCCGACCACCGGGGCTTCGGGGGCCATGCCGTTTGGCGGCCCCGGCCTGTCGGGGAATTTCCGGCCCAGCGCCGCTTACGCCGCCGATTATTGTGCTTATCCGGTGGCAAGCCAGATCGCGCCGAAGGCATTACCGCTCAAGGTCACGGGGATGGAATAAATGCACGCCAGCGGAATCGAGGCAAATTTCGATGGCCTGATCGGGGCAAGCCATAATTATGGCGGGTTGGCATCGGGCAATCTGGCATCCGACGCCAATCGCAATGCCATATCGGCCCCGCGGGCGGCAGCGCTTGAAGGCCTCGCCAAGATGCGACGCCTGATGGATTGGGGGCTGGTTCAGGGAATAGTTCCGCCCCAGGAACGGCCCTTGATCGCGCCCCTGCGCGCTTTGGGCTTTTCGGGGAAGGGCGCGGGCAGCGATCGCGACATCTGGGAAGGCGCCTTTCGCAGTGATCCACGCCTTGCCCGCCAGTTCATCTCCGCCTCCCCCATGTGGGCGGCCAATGCTGCGACCGTTTCCGCCAGTGCCGATGCGGAGGACAAGCGGGTCCATTTCACCCCGGCCAATCTTGTTTCGATGTGCCACCGCGCCGTCGAGGCCCCCGGAACCGCGCGGGCGCTGGCGCGTCTGTTCCCCGATCCGGAACGATTTGCCCATCACGCGCCGCTGCCCGCCCATGCCGCGTTCGGGGACGAGGGTGCGGCCAATCACATGCGCATGTCGGCCGGTCACGGCATGCCGGGCGTTGAAATCCATGTCTATGGCCGCGAGGCCTTTGATGGTTATGCCGGCACCTTTCCCGCCCGCCAGACGCTGGAAGCAAGCCGGTCGATCGCCCGCCTGCACGGCATTGCGCCCGGAAGCTGCGTCTTTGTTCGCCAATCGGCGCGTGCCATTGCAGCGGGTGCCTTTCACAATGATGTCGTCGCCGTTGCCCATCTCGATACCTTGTTCTTTCACGAATGGGCGTTTGAGGACAAGCCGGCGGCGCTCGATGCCATCAGGCGCGCAGCGGATGGGCTGTTTGAGCCGCGCTTCGTCGAAATTCGGGCGGCGGAAGTTCCGATAGGGGACGCGATTTCATCCTATCTCTTCAATTCCCAGCTCCTGCGCCGGCCCGGTGCCAATCATCTGACCCTGCTTCTGCCCATGGAATCGGCCGAAAATTCCCGGGTGAAGGCGGCGCTTGATCGCGTTTCCAGCGAAGGCGGGCCGATCGGGGAAGCAGTTTTCGTCGATGTCCGGCAATCCATGCGCAATGGCGGCGGGCCCGCCTGTCTGCGGCTGCGGGTGCCCTTGACCGCCAGTGAGGCGGCGGCACTCCATCCCGGGGCGGTTCTCACACCCGCACTTGCCGCGCGGCTGGAGGAATGGGTCCGCCGCTATTATCGGGAGGCGCTGGCACCCGATGATCTGGGCGATCCGGCGCTTGTGGATGAAATCCGCGCGGGCCTCGATGTGCTGACGCAGATCCTCGACCTTGGCAGCGACTTCTACGCGTTTCAGCGCGCGAGCGGGGACTGACCGGACAGCCGAAACGTCAAAGCCTCGCGTTTCGCACTGCGGCTGCGAGTTCGGCAACCAGTGCGGCAGCACGTGGAGCGCAATTCCCGGGCTGGCCGAGCTCGGCGGCGGCACCGATCTGTTCGACGATCGCCGAGCCGACCACCACTGCATCAGCGATCCGGGCGATGGCGGCGGCCATTTCGGGGGTGCGCACACCGAATCCGACCGCGATCGGAAGTTTGGCAGCCTGCCGCAAGGCCGCAAGGGCACCCCCCACATCACCTGCATCGGCGGATTTCTGGCCGGTAACACCGGTCAGCGAGACATAATAGAGAAAGCCGGCCGCCCCTTCGAGCACGGTCGGAAGACGGCTGGCATCCGTCGTGGGCGTCGCGAGCCGGATCAGCGCAATGCCTTCCGCCGCGAGGACTTCACGGATTTCAAGATCTTCCTCGGGCGGCAGGTCGACAAGGATCGCCCCATCCACCCCTGCTTCCCGCGCCGATCGCGCAAAGCGGACCGGCCCCATGGCCAGGACCGGGTTGAGATAGCCCATCAGAATGAGCGGAATGTCGGGAAATTGCGTCCGGAATCGCCGCGCAAGCCCGAGTATCCCCGCAAGCCCGGCCCCGGCGGCGAGCGCGCGCTGGCCGGCAGCCTGGATGGCGGGACCATCGGCCATGGGATCGGTGAAGGGAAAGCCAAGCTCGATGAAATCGGCACCGGCTTCGGCGATCGCCGCGAGAATTTTGCCACTGTGCGCAATGTCGGGATCCCCGCCCATGACATAGGTGACAAGGCCTGCGCGCCCTTCCGCCGCAAGTGCAGCAAAACGCGCCGCGATGCGCGCGAAACCGGTTGGTGCGGCGGTATTCATGGGGAATTTCCCGCGCGGGTCTTCAACGCTTCGGCGATGGTAAAAATATCCTTGTCGCCGCGGCCGCACAGATTCATGATGATCAGCCCGTCCTTGCCGATATCGCGCGCGATTTCGCCCACCCGCGCCAGCGCATGGGCCGGTTCGAGCGCGGGCAGGATCCCTTCGAGCCGGGCGCAGAGCTGAAAGGCGTCGAGCGCTTCCTCATCCGTGGCGGACAGATAGGTCGCGCGCCCGCATTCCTTGAGAAAGGAATGCTCGGGGCCCACGCCCGGATAATCCAGCCCCGCGGAAATGGAATGCGCCTCCGTGATCTGGCCGTCTCCGTCCTGGAGGAGATAGGTGCGGTTGCCATGCAAAACACCGGGCCGCCCGCCGGTCAGGGCGGCTGCGTGGCGGCCGGTGTCGATCCCGTGCCCGGCGGCCTCGATGCCATACATTTTCACTGCCTCATCGGCGAGAAAGGGATGAAACAGCCCGATCGCATTCGATCCACCGCCGATACACGCCACCAGCGCATCGGGAAGCCGTCCCTCGGCAGCCATGATCTGGGTCCGCGCCTCGCGCCCGATCACCGCCTGAAAATCCCGCACCAGAGCCGGATAGGGATGAGGGCCTGCTGCCGTCCCGATAATGTAGAAGGTGTCGTCCACATGGGTCACCCAATCGCGCATGGCCTCGTTCATCGCGTCCTTGAGGGTCGCGGCACCTGAATTTACCGGCCGGACCTCGGCCCCGAGCAGATTCATGCGGAAAACATTAGGCTTTTGCCGTTCGACATCCACCGCGCCCATATAAACGACACAGGGCAGGCCGAAGCGGGCAGCGACGGTCGCAGAGGCCACGCCATGCTGGCCGGCCCCGGTCTCGGCGATGATGCGAGTCTTGCCCATGCGCCGGGCCAGCAGGATCTGGCCGAGGCAATTATTGATCTTGTGGGCCCCGGTATGGTTGAGTTCGTCGCGCTTGAACCAGATTTTCGCGCCGCCGAAATGCGCGCTCAGCCGTTCGGCGAAATAAAGCGGCGAGGGCCGGCCGACATAATTGGCCAGAAATGCGTCGAGCCCTGCGAGAAAAGCGGGATCGGCCATGGCGTCGCGCCAGGCCTGTTCGAGCGCCTTGAGCGGCGGCACCAGGGTTTCGGCGACGAACATTCCGCCAAAATCGCCAAATCGCCCGCGGGAATCGGGGAGTGCTGACCAGTCATTTCCTGCGGGGCCCGATCCTGCGGGATACGGCCGTGTGGCGTCCTGATACATGGCAATGTCCGTCATGTGCCCTTTCGGCGCGGCTGTTCCCGGGGCGAGGGTGAGGGGCGTGGAGGAGGGGGAACGAAAGGGCGGTTCCGTCACGGTTGCAAAGCCCCCGCGGCTGCGCGCGCGGCGGAAACGAAAGCAGCAATCGCGGAGGGATCCTTTAGCCCCGGGGCCCGCTCAACGCCAGAGGACACATCCAGTCCTGCGAATCCTTTGACTTGCCCCGCCAGCGCAATCGCTGCGCCGGCATTATCCGCGCGCAGGCCGCCGGCCAACAGGAACGGAGTTGGGCCGGTATAACCAGCGATCTGCGTCCAGTCAAAAATGGTTCCGTGGCCGCCGGGGCGGGACATTCCGTTCGGCGGTTTGGCATCGAGCAGCAGGAGATCGGCAATCCCGTGAAATACCTTTGTGCCGGCGAGGTCGGACGCCGTGCCGATCCCCAGCCCCTTGATGACCGGGATCCCGAAACGGGCCTTCAATTCGGCGAGGCGCGCGGGGCTTTCGTGGCCATGGACCTGTAGCCAATCGGGACAAAAGGTTTCCACCACCGCGTGAACCCATTCATCCACGGGATCGACCAATACGGCGACCGAGGCGATCCGTCCACGAACCGGGTCGAACAGGCGCGCAGCGTCTGCCGGCGCGAGAAAGCGAGGACTGTCATGCGCAAAAACGAAGCCGGCCAGATCCGCGCCGGCCGCGATGGCCGCGCGCAGTCCTTGGTTTTCGGTCAATCCACAGATCTTTATCCTGATATCCATGCCTCATTTTCTCCCGCTGTGGTCCCGTGCGGTCTTATAGACAAACCCCTTCCCCTGAAGCACAATTATCACCTGGCCAAATCGGCCCGCAGACCAAATTGGCTGGCAGACCAAATCGGCCCGCAGACCAAATTGGCTGGCAGACCAAATTGGCTGGCAGAATCGAAGGAAATATCGGAATGGCGCGCGCGATCATTGGCGTTCTGGACAGTTTCGGCGTGGGTGCGGCCCCCGATGCGGGGAAATTCGGTGATGACGGGGCGAATACGTTTGGCCATATCGCAGAATCCTGCGCGCGCGGCGACGCCGATTCTCCGGGTCTGAGGGCCGGGCGGCTGCATCTCCCCAATCTCGTCGATTACGGTCTTGCCCATCTGGGGCGGGCCGCAGCGGGCAAGGATATTCCCCTGACGGAGCGCGCGGATGGGGGACATGCGCGCGGAATTTATGGTTTTGCTGCCGAACAGAGTTTCGGCAAGGACACGCCCAGCGGCCATTGGGAAATGATGGGGCTGCCAGTGCTGTTCGACTGGGGTTTCTTTCCGCCGAAACCACCGAGCTTTCCGCCGGCTTTGCTCGACGCGCTGATCGGTGAAGCCGGCTTGCCGGGTGTGCTCGGGGATTGCCATGCCTCGGGCACGGTCATTCTCGACGATCTGGGCGAGGAACATATCGCGAGCGGCAAGCCGATCGTCTATACCTCGGCCGATTCGGTGTTCCAGATCGCCGCCCACGAGACCCATTTTGGATTGCAGCGTCTGTATGAGATCTGCGCAATCGCGCGGCGGCTGGTCGATGACTATCAGGTCGGCCGCGTCATCGCCCGGCCCTTTGTCGGGGAAAGACGGGGCGAATTCAGACGCACGGGCGCGCGGCGCGATCTGACCACCCCGCCACATGGGCCGACCCTGCTCGACCGGGCAAAAGAAGCCGGGGCCGAGGTCATCGGCATCGGCAAGATCGGCGATATTTTCGCCTATAAGGGCCTGACGCAATCGCTGAAAGCCGAGGGCAATGATGCGATCATGGATCAATTGCTGGCCAGTCTTGGCTCAGCGCCCGACGGTTCGGTGATTTTCGCGAATTTCGTGGATTTCGACACCTTGTTCGGCCATCGGCGCAATGTTCCCGGCTATGCGGCGGCGCTCGAAGCCTTCGACCGGCGGCTGCCGGAACTGACCGCCCGCCTCAAGCCTGGCGATCTTGCCGTGCTGACGGCAGATCACGGCTGCGATCCAACCTTTCCGGGGTCTGACCACACCCGCGAATATGTGCCGGTCCTCGGCTTCGGACCGGGGATCGAAGGGCGCGACATAGGCGCGCGCAGCAGTTTTGCCGATATTGGCCAGAGCCTTGCTGCCCATCTCGGGCTTGCCCCGCTATCGGCCGGAACATCGTTTCTGGGGTGAGCGCAGGCCTGGATGCGGGACCCGTTGCCGGGGGCAAAGTGCCTCTAACCCGGCGCCAGGGACCCGGCGCCCGGTTCGCGACCGATTATTCGGGCAAGCGATAATGGAAATCATAGAAATGATTTCCGCCCTCGATCCGGATCTCCATATTGCCGGTCAATCCCGTCAGTTGTTCCGTGGCGGAATCCGGCACAACGCTGACCGAAAGCGTGCGGGCGCCCCTGTCCATGGTGCCGCTGTGCTGGAGCGTGAAACTGCCTTTCTGCCCGCCCAGTTTCGCATTCACCCGTTCCATGGCGACATAGCCTGCCGATCCCTCAACGGCTGTGCGAAAAGACAGCATCTGGCCGGCGCTGTCGCCGCTCAGATCGCCCTGAAAGGACTTGGCGATCGACAGGGCGGAAGGCAATCCGTCCGCGGTCGCCAGCGGCGTCAGGTTTACCAGAAAAGTCCCGGATGCATGCTGCGTGGCAATCGGTGATTTTGGCATCAGCCCCTCATCCGAAAAACCCGGCGAAAAACCCGGCGAAAAACCTGGCGAAAAACCCGTCGCAGCCATGTCGTGGCCGACAAAGCTCGCGCCGGCGACGCATATCAATGACAGCACATGCACGAACCGGAGCATCATTGCTTATGGATCAGGCGTGGCGGCCGCGTCAATATGAAACCAATTCCCGACCGCGAGGTAATTTCGAACCTTGCGGGTGTCACCGGAAGGATCGTTATATGTGTCGCTAAAACAGTTCCACCGGCGAGAGCGCAGGCGCACGGAGCTCGCCAAACAGGCTTCGGCGAAGCTCCTCAAGATTGATGACGCCGGAGATCATTCTGTGCAATTCCGCTTCCGATTGATCGGAGTAGACGTCCAGCACCTCGAGCGCACGGGCGAGGCCGGTCAGCTTTTGCCGTTGCAGATCAAGACCCTGCAGAGCTGCTCCGTCACGACATTCCCCGACCAGTCGCGCACCAATGGAGTCAATTTCGGTGGCGCTTTCCTCGATCATTGTGGCGATCGTCGCCACCAGACGCCGCCACGAGGCCGTGCCCGATGCCCCGTCACCGACGGGGGATTCCGGATTCGGAGCCCTTGTTTCGCAAATCATATTCATTCTCACCCCGAAATTTTGGCTGACTGTCGCGAAATGTCTTGCTTCGGATCGTGCCAGCATAAAACACCAGAAAGGTTTTAGTCCGATAAAGGACATTGCAGGAAATTTCGCGGAAGGTTGCATGCCCGTCCAAATGCAGAGCACGAACACGGCTTTATCCGGTGGGAATTCCGCGCCCGGTCCTGCGGATCTCGCGATTGAAGCCCTGATCGGTGGGGAATGTCGCGCCTCGCTTGACCCCCTGAGAGGCTATTCGACGGTGTTGGGCTCTTGTGTTTCGCTGTGCCTGTTTGATCCGGTGAGCAAAGCGGGGGGGATGAATCACTTTCTGCTTCCCGAGCCACCGGTGCATGCACGCGAAGATCGCAGCCCTGACTGGAGTTTTCGCTATGGCGTGCAGGCCATGGAGGAATTGCTCAACGCCGTGTTCAAACTTTCGGGTCGCTCGCGCACCGATTTTCGTGCCAAGCTCGTAGGTGGTGCGCGGTTGAGTGGCGCGCTTGCCGATGTCGGCGACCGAAATCTCCGCTTTGCCGAAAGTTTTCTGGAAAAAGAGGGGATCAGGATCCTCAGTCGCCATACGGCTGGGACCATGGCCCGGCGCCTGCTGTTCCATCCGGCGAGCGGGCGCGCCTTTGTCAAGGAAATCAAAGGATTGCCTGCACCGGAACTTTCGCTTCGGGAAGAGCGGCTCTTGCGGGTCACCTCGCCACCGCCCGTGGATGATATTGAGCTGTTCTAGAGCATTTTCAAAGAGATCGACGTCGATTTCTGATTTAAAAAATTCTCTAATTCAATAATTTGGAGCGCATTCGAACGAAATACCGGACCCCACTTTTACTGAATGCGCTCCAGAGCATTTTCAAGGGAATCCGAGCCGAGTTCTGAATTGAAAATGTTTGCATTCAATGATTTAAAGCGCATTCGGAAGATAAACCGGATTCCACTTTTCCTGAATGCGCTTTAGAGGTTCGATCCCGACATTTGCATCCCACTGATACGAACCGGCGAGCAAATTCCCACAAAGCTTAGATGGCATGTCCATCGTTTCCCCGGTGCTTTTTTCGTGGGCCTTGGCCGCACTATTCCTGTTCCGCACTTCTGCGCTTCCCGTTCGTTCCGCCCTTTTGATCGTCTGGTCTTCCGCCCCGCCGGCCCTTCTGACTTTCCAGCCCACTCCTTTTCTTGCCCGCTTTGTCACAGTCCGGTCCGCGACACATCGAATGGCGCGGAGGGCCGCATCCCTGTCAGCAGCGTCGGACGAGGCCCGCGAGGGTTCCCTGAACCTGAACCCGGTCAGGGCCGAAAATCCGGGTACCATAGGCGGAATTGGCGGCTTCGAGGGCGATTGAATTGCCTTTGCGCCGGAAGCGTTTGAGCGTTGCTTCCTCCGAATCGATCAGGGCCACAACGATATCGCCGGTCTGGGCGGTGTCGGTGCGGCGCAGAACGGCGATGTCGCCGTCCAATATTCCGGCGTCGATCATCGAATCGCCCTGCACAATCAGGGCGAAGAGGTCTCCGTCGCCAAACAGGTCCTGGGGGGTCCCGATGCTCGAGATCTCGTTTTGGATCGCTGCGATGGGTGTACCGGCGGCGATTCGCCCAAGAACCGGAATTTCACCATTATTCGAGCGTCCCTGAAGGCCGCGTGCCGTGGGAATAATGGCCGGGCGGAAGGGCGTCCGCCCGCGGGGTGGTGCCGCAGGCGTGGCCTCTTCCGGCATTTTGAGCACTTCAAGCGCGCGCGCGCGATGTGGAAGACGGCGAAGAAATCCCCGTTCTTCAAGTGCCACGATCAGCCGGTGTATTCCGGATTTCGACGCGAGATCCAGCGCATCGCGCATTTCATCGAAAGAAGGCGAGGTTCCTGTTTCTTTTATTCTCTGATGAATAAAGAGCAGTAATTCCCTTTGCTTGGCGGTCAGCATCCGGATTTCACCCTGTGGCGCGAGTACGGAATTAACGGCAGGACGGCACCTCGCCGTACAGCCACATCCTGAGAACGAATGTAAAACGTTCTACAGACGTTCGTGTTTCGCGTCAAGCCGTCACAATGTAGCGATGTGCGTGTGCGCTCAGCGATTGCGCCCGGTGAGGATCGCCCCGGGGGTTGCGGCGAGGATTTTCAGATCGCCTCGCAGGCTGGAATGCCGGACATAGTCCACATCCATTCTGATGCGGGTTGTGATTGCCCCTTCCTCGTCCCGCCCGACCTGCCATGCGCCGGTCATGCCGGGGCGGGCCAGCCGGTAATATTTCCTGTCGGGACCAAAGTGATGGACTTCCTCCGGGGTGGCGGGGCGGGGACCAACAAGGCTCATTTCCCCGCGCAATATATTGATCAATTGAGGTAATTCATCGAGCCCTGAACGACGCAAAATACCCCCCACCGGGGTGACACGCGGATCTGTGCGCAGCTTGCGCCCCGACCGCCATTGGGCGGATGCAGTCGGATCCGCGCGCAGAATCGCGTGGAGCCGGAATTCTGCCTCCGGCTGCATGGTCCGGAATTTCAGACATTCGAATATCAATCCGTCGCGGCCCATCCGGCTGTGGCGAAAAAGGATCGGGCCGCGGCCGGTAAACCTGATCGCCACCGCGATGGCCAGCATGACCGGCGCGAGGATGGCGAGCAGGATGAAACTCACCACGAGGTCAAACACCCGCTTTGTCCAGCGATCATGATGGGCGTAGAGCGCGGCCAGCCCGTCATCGCTGTGGCGATCCACGGTTTCAGAAAAACGCCCGAAGGACTTGCGTGCTGTCGCGGGTTCCTGGCGGGCATGTGCCACACCTCGCCGCGGTTCTGTCGGCGTCGAATCAAGGAGGTGTCTGAAATCCGGACGTGACATTGATCTCTCTCGTTTGTTCTGTGCCAAACACAGCAAGATCAATGCCAAACCGACAGGGTCAGCCCCTGAAACCATCCTTCATGATGCGGATTTCGGCAAAGGCCTCCCAATCGGCGCGCTGATCTTCCCCAAGCGCGCGCGCGATTTCTGGCGCACGAAGGAAGGGATTGGTTGCCTTTTCGAGTGCAAGAGTGGTCGGAACCGTCGGCAGATCCTGGTCACGGCGGGCGCGAATTTCGTCTGCACGCGCCAGAAGGGCGGGATTGAGGGGGTCCACACGCAGCGCAAAGGCCAGATTACTGGCGGTATATTCGTGGGCGCAATAGATTTTGGTGTCGTCAGGCAAGGTGGCGAGTCTCGACAGACTGTCCCACATCATCCTGCCATCCCCTTCGAACAGGCGTCCGCAGCCCAGTGCAAAGAGGCAATCGCCGACAAAAGCCGCTTTCGCCGTGGGAAAGTAAAAGCTGATATGGCCCAAAGTGTGGCCGGGTGTCGCGATGACCTGCGCCTCGATCCCACCCAGAAACAGCCTGTTGCCACCGGAAAGTTCGTGATCAATATCCGGAATGCGACTGTTCTCGTCGCGCGGCGCGAAGACTTGCGCGCCGGTCGCCGCCCTGATTGCTCCATTGCCGCCGGCATGGTCGGCATGCCAGTGCGTGTTCCAGATTTCGCTGATGTTCCAGCCCTGTTTGCGAGCTTCCACAAGATAGACCTCAGGATCGGGGGTATCGATGGCGGCGCAGGCACCACTCTCCGGGTCCCGGACAATGAAACCGTAATTGTCAGACAGGCACGGAAACATATGAATCTGCAAGCTTGAGGGCATGAGAACTCCAGGAAGCGGCCGGTTCGGGGGCAAAATGTCGGGGCCAGAACAGGTGCCAAAGCAGGGTCCAGTGTAGCGATTGTAATGGATTTTGCACGGCGCTATCTGCGTCTCGCGATCCCGGCTGCATGATCTGAAGGCTGCGCGATATTCTGCCGATCGCATTTCCGGGCATCCAACGGTCGTCGGATTCGGAATGTCGTGACCAAAAGCAGCGGGAATGCGGCAATTCGCGCTTGCATTTTCGCGAGGTTCTGGTCCAGAAGCGCGACATGAATGACGAAGCGCCGGGTCATCCTTCCCGTCCGCTCTCCGATCCGGGAGAGGGGGCGCGATTGGATGCGCTTGGCGAGCGGTTGCGATCGGCGCGAGCGGAGATCAGCCCGAAGCCGGCGCAGATCCATTCCCATTCGGGTGTGGATGCAGTTTTCCGGCTCGTCGGAGGTTTTGTCAGCCCCATCCTGATCGGGGTTGCGGGCGGATGGGCGGTCGACCATTATTTCGGTTTGAGCCCCATCGCAATTCTGCTCGGGACCTTTGTGGGTTTGGGCCTTGGTTTTTATGTTCTGGTCGGGCAAGCGGCTGCCGGGTCGGTTCGAACTGCGCCGACAGAGAATTCGGTGGGGCCTGCCCCCGCGGATGAAGATGACGGTGGTGATGATTGAAAGCGCTTCGGAAGCAGGGAAGTCCTGCTGCCGGAACGGGATCGGAACTTGTCGGGCCGGGCAGTGAAGGCCTGTTCAGGCGAAGCAAGCGGGATCGGGGCGGATGGCCTTGGCTATTGAACATTTGAACCTTGCCGGGGCGGCCCTGCTGCGGCCTCAGGTCGCCGAGGGGGGCGGGATCGATCCCATCCATCAATTTGCGTTGCACAAGGTCATTGCGCTACCAAAACTGTTTGGCCTGGATCTTTCGATTTCCAATTCCACCTTGTTCATGATCCTTTCGGCGCTGGCGCTGATCGGGTTTTTCTGGATGGCCGGCCGTCAGAACGCGCTGGTGCCCAATCGCTTGCAGAGCCTTGGCGAGCTTGCCACCGAAGGCCTGCGCGGCCTTGTGCGTTCCATGATCGGTGATGCCGGCGCGCGTTTCTTTCCGTTTGTCTTTACTTTGTTCACCTTCATTCTGGCGATGAATTTTGTGGGACTGGTCCCCGGCGCTTTCACCGCCACCTCGCAATTGGCAGTCACGGTGACGCTCGCCCTGGTGAGCTTCCTGACGGTGCTCGTGGTTGCGTTCCGCACCAATGGTCTGCGCTTCTTCACCAAATTTTGGCCCAGGGGCGTGTTCTGGCCGCTGGCGCTGGTGGTGATGGTGATCGAGCTCGTTTCCTTCATGATGCGGCCGCTGACACTCGCGCTGCGTTTGTTCGGCAACATGCTTGGCGGGCATATCGTGCTCAAGGTTTTCGCGAGCTTTGTCGCCCTGTTGCTCGGGGCAGGGGGCTTGCTCTCCGCTTTGTCGGTGGCACCTTTTCTCGGCGCTGTCGCACTCACGGCGCTCGAGGTTCTGGTTGCGGGTCTGCAAGCCTTTGTGTTTGCGGTTCTGACCTGTGTCTATCTGAACGACGTTCTTCATATCGATCATCACTGATCGGATTGTTTGCCTTTCTTTGCTTGCGCATGGATGCGCAAGCTGTCGCGTTTCCAGGGAGAAAAACATGGACGCTGAAGCAGCAAAACTCATTGGCGCTGGCCTCGCCACACTCGGAATGATCGGTGCCGGCATCGGGGTGGGCAATATTTTCGGGCAATATCTGTCCGGGGCCTTGCGCAATCCGTCGGCTGCCGCCAGCCAGACCGGCAATCTGTTCGTGGGTGCCGCACTGGCCGAGGCGCTGGGCATTCTGGCCTTCGTGATCGCCATCCTGCTGATGTTTGCCGTCTGAGAATCAATTGCGCGGGCCGGATCGCCGCAATTGGCGGTCACCCGGCCCGGTCAGCAGGGACGGTAGTCGGACATGATCTTGACAACGCTCGGAACACTTATTTCGGGAACGATTTTCCCGGATGGCGGAGTGCAGGCGTTCGGGCGCGTGCGCGCTTTGGAAGAAGCCGCGTCCGGTGCAGAGCATGGGGCCGCGCAGGCCGCGCATGCGCCGGGCCTGCCGCAGCTCGATTTCAGCTTCTGGCCGGGCCATATTGTCTGGACCCTGATTGTCTTTGGGGTCCTCTATTGGGTGTTCGAAAAGCACCTGCTTCCGAAGATCGAAGCCCCGATCACGGCCCGGCGGGGACGGATCGAAGCCGATCTCTTGGCGGCGGAGAAGCTGAAAAGCGAGATTGATACGGCCCGCGCACGCGCAGATTCCGCAATCGCCGAAGCCCGCGCGCGGGGACAAAAAGCGGCGCAAATGGCTCAGGCGGAAATGGCGACCGAGGCCCAAACCCGTCGCGGGCTGGCCGAGGCGCAATTGGCCGGACGTATTGCGCAAACCGAGGCTGCGATTGCAAAAGCCGAGGCCAATGCACTCGCACAGCTCGAAACATTCGTGCCGGTGCTGGCCGGCGAGATCGTTCAAAAATGCTCGGGACTGACATTGACCCGCGAAGACATAGCGCGAAGCTTTGCTGCGATGCGGAAAAGCACGTGACCGAAGTCAGGGAAAAGGCTGGAACATGATAACCCTGATCGCTGCTGGCGCATCCGTTACCATTGATATTCCGGAACTCCTCAATCCCGGCGGGCCGGAATTCTATGTATTGCTGGCGATGCTGGTCTTCCTCGCGATCGTCTGGCGGGTCGGGGCGTTCGGGCAGATTACCAAAAATCTCGATGCACGTGCCGCGAAAATTCGCAAGGATCTGGAATCGGCCGCCGAACTGAAGGCAGAAGCTGAAAATCTGTTGGCGACTTTTGCGGATCGCCAGGCCGAAGCGGAAAAAGAAGCCGCCCGGATTCTGGAGGATGCCCGGCGTGAGGCAGAGCGAATTCGCTCTGAATCGGCGCGCGCGCTCGAAGCCGAGATCCGTCGCAAGACGGCCCAGGCCGAGCAACGGATTGCCCAGGCCGAGGCGGCAGCCGAGCGCAATGTGCGCGAACGCGCTGTCGATTTGGCTATCGCGACCGCGCGCACGGCATTTGCGGAGCGCCCTGGAGCTCTGGACGGGATGCTCGAACAGGCCATTGAGAAATTTCCGGATCGCTGGCAGCGCCAGGACTGAGCATATCCGGGCCAGGGGGAGCCGGGCCAGAGGGAGCCGGGCCAGAGGACGGAGATTTTCGCCTTTTGGGTGTTGAGAAATGAGGCAATTGGCGGAGTCAGCTGGCCATCGAATACACAGTCCCTCGGTTGAGCGGTGCATCTTATGTGCGAAGATTGGGCTCCGGGGGCTTGACGGTGCAGCTTCAGGGGATTTAGAAAACATTTGCGAGTGTTAGAATACCAATTTCCAGAAAAATAATTGAAACTTGTTGTTCTCGTGTTGTAATTTCATAGATTGACCCTGCATTTATCGATTTTATTTTCTCATTCATTCAGAAATGTTTTGAATCTTCGGAGTTTTATTTCCGGCGTGCCTGCAAGGTCGTGCGCCGACACGGAGTTTTGTATGACAATTGTTTCGAACGCTGCGCGCGCGCCTGCGCCGACGCGCTTTCTCGTGTTGGCATGTGTCATGGGTCTGAGCGCCGGGATCGCCCATGCCCAGGTGGCCATTGAGGTCACTCTGGTCGACGAAGCGGCGCAACGCCCCGCGGGCCCCGGAATTGCCGTCGTGCTTGAAAATCCCGCCACGGGGCAAACCCTGATATCGCAGAGCGATTCCCTGGGCCGCGCGCGCTTTGGCGGGCTTGGCACGGGCGGCGTATGGCGGGTCTCCGTCCGGGAGACGGATCAATATCGGTCAGCGGAAACCGGCGAGATCAGCCTGCGCTCGGTCGTCGATCGCGGAATCAGTCTCAGTCTCAGCCCCAACACGGATGGAATCGAGGAGATCGAAGTCGTCGGCAGCCGTGCAATATCGCGATTGAATGTCGTCAATGCCGAAGTGTCGGGCACACTCGACATCGCGGAGATCGAACGGATTCCAGTTGAAGCCCGCAGCCTCGAACGGGTATTGTTCCGCTTGCCTGGCGTTACCCAGGCCACCGGGTTTTTTGGCGAAGCACCGTCGGTTGCCATCAATGGTTCGAACGGATTGTTCACCAATTACACGATTGACGGGCTCGACAATAACGAGAACTTCCTTGGCGGGCAGCGTTTTCCGGTACCTGTGGGCGCAATTTCGGAAGTCACGGTGCTGGCGGGTTCCTATTCGGTGGAATATGGCCGTACCACCAATGGCATTGTCAATGTAACCACCAAATCCGGCACCAATGATTTCCACGGCGAGGCCTATTTCCTCACCCGCCCGGGCGGATTTCTGTCGGCCGAACCCGATATCGGGGCGGCGACGACCTTGTTCGGGGCACCCATCACCGATAATTTCCGGCGCTTCCAGGGCGGTTTCGGGATTGGTGGCCCGATCGCGCGGGGCCGCACTTTCTTCTTCCTCAATGCCGAATTCACGCGCGATGGTACGGAAAATGTCCTGTCATCGCCACTTTTGCCGGAAGCTGCCCTGATCGGCGGAAGCAATCGGCAGACATTACTGACGGCGCGGCTCGATCACAATTGGACGAATCTTCTGCGCTCCTCGCTCCGGATCAATCACGGGCGGGTCAATCTGGAGCGCCAGGGCGGCGGCCTCACCGGGGGGCTGACTTTCCCCAGTGCCGGTTCGGTTCAGGACCGCATTTCCACCAATGTCGCGCTGACCACGACCTATGCGCGCGGCGCGCTCGATTACACGATTTCATTCAATTACAGCCGCTACGACTGGGACTTTGGCGAGCCGCTGGTCCCCGCCGGTCCTCAGGTAGCGGCGTTCGGGCCCAATGGGCTTTCTATTGGAACCATAGGCAGCCCCGGCTTCATTTTCGACGAAACCGAGAATACCGGCCAGATCCAGCAAAAACTGACACTTCAATCGGGGCGGCACCAGTTCAAACTGGGCTCTGATTTCATCAATGCCCGGCTCGGTTTGTTCGGCGGGGGCAATGTCGATGGCAATTTCTCGGTTACTCTGACGCAGGCCCAGATCGATCTTATCCGCGCCTCGGGGGTCGGTACGGGGTTTGGGGTCGCCGATATTCCGGCCGATGCGCAGCTCAATTCCGCTTTCTTCGAGACCCAGCCCAATTCATTTGGCGAGACGCAGCGGATCTATTCATTCTATGCCGAGGATCAGTTTCAGGTTTTGCCCGAACTGAGCCTGACCCTTGGGCTGCGCTATGATTTCGACAATCTGACCAATCTGGTCGGCAATGGCGATTTCAACAATATCGGGCCACGTCTGGCGGCGAATTGGGTTCCGGCCACCAATGTTTCGGTGCGGGCGGGGATCGGGCTGTTTTACGAGAAAATTCCCTATGCCATCATCTCGGACGCCATCCAGCAGAATTCGACCGCGCCGGCCTTTCTGGGCCAATTGCGACAATTGCAGGCGGCGGGCATCATTCCGGGCGACATCGATCCGGCGCGCCTTGTGACCGATCGCGGCAATATTTCGGTGGATGCGACCTCCCTGTGCAGCGCTGTGTTCCGGTGTCCGGCAATTTCAGAGCTGGCGGGCTTGCGCAATCAGGTCACGTTCAATGGCGATCGCAGGATTTTCAATCCGTTCGGGCTCGACAATCCCGAAGCCTTGCAGGCCAGTCTCGGTGTGCAATGGCAGCCCTCGCGGCTGTGGGTTTTAGGAATTGACGGGCAATTCCATCGCAATCGCAATGTGTTGCGGTTGGTCGATCTCAATGCCGCCGCACCCTTTGTGTTCGAGGGCACGCCGCGCAATGTGGCGGCGGCCAATGCCACCCGCCCGGCGGTCAATCCGGATGGAACGATCCCCACCGGCGGCGCGCGTTCCATCATCATCTCCGATACCGGGGGGCGTTCGCGCTATCAGGCCCTGATTTTCAGCGCCCGCAAGGAGAAGGGCGAGGACCGCTACGACGCCAATCTGTTCTATACATTGTCGCGGCTGGTGAATGACAGTGATGACATCAATGTCCGGGCCAATGATGCCAATAATTTTGCGGCCGATATCGGACCGTCACTCAATGACCGCACCCATGTCATTTCAACGATCTTCAATCTCTATCCGCTGGAAGGGCTGACCTTCACGCTGGCCGGGCTGTTCCAGTCGGGCCAGCCGGTGAATTTCATCCCGGACGCCAGCCTGACCGGAACCACCGACCTCAATGGCGACGGGCTGTCCTTTGCCGACCAGTTCACGGGCAATCCGGACCGTGCGCCCGGTTTCGCCCGTAATTCGGGACGTCTGCCCTGGTCAACCAATGTGGATATCGGTTTTGGCTATCGCCTCGGCACGCCGGGGCCCGGCCGGTCGGGCGGGCTGGAAATCCGGGCAGATTTCTTCAATATTTTCAACGTCAATAATGAAAGTGGCTTCCCGGTAAGCTTTACCGCCTCGAACCAGATCCAGATCGCAGGGCGGCCTTTCACGCAACGCAGCGCCGCCCCGCCGCGCACCTTTCAATTGCAGGCGCGCTATTCGTTCTGAGATGACGAGCCCTACAGCCGGTAGCGGATCTGGTCCGACCAGAAGCGCTCAAGGCGGGATGCCACCCGGTTGAGATGGGCGAGGTCCTCGCGCTTCAGCGACGCCGCCGGTTCCAGCGCGGACAAATGCTTTTCGAACAGCGAACGCACCTTGGAACGGATGGCGCGGCCAGCCGGCGTGAGCGAGAGACGCGTGGCGCGCTTGTCGGCATCGCTGCGTTCCTGGCGAATATAGCCGCCATCCACCAGTTTCTTGACATTATACGACACGTTCGACCCGGAATAGACGCCCTTGGCCTTCAGGGCTGAAGGATTGGCGTCGCCCTCGCCGATGTGAAACAGCAATAATGCCTGCACGCCATTGAGATCATTATCGCCATCGCGGTCGAGATCGTCTTTCACAACCTCGAGCAGGCGGCGATGCGCCTGGTCAAGCAAAGCCAGTGATCGAAGATATTCGTCACGGATGATAGTTGCGGAATCTTCTCCCGCATTGTTCTGGTTATTCATGACACCCAACACCAATATGTTTTTGTTGATTGAGTGTGTTCTACACGGTTTTTACTAAAATTGCGCTAAAATCAATTGTTTATATCAGGTTAACGCAATGCGAATATTGGTGTTGATTGCGCAGGCTTGCGGTTGGACAGCACGGGTCAAGCCGCAGTTAAAATCTTCACGTTCTTTCAGACACTTGCCGGATAAAAATCAGGTCGTCAGGCGGAAACGGCATCCGCGCCCGAAGGGGCTGCGGCCCGACGTTCGCGCTGAATTCGGCCATAGGCCTCATTGATCGACGCGGATTTCACATGCGCGATGCGCAGAAATTCCGGCGGGGCGCCGCGTGCGGCAAGGGCGTCCGGATGATTTTCTGCGGCCAGGCGGCGAAAGGCCCGGCGGATTTCGTCATCGCCGGCGTCCGGGAACAGGCCGAGCACCGCATAGGGGTCCCCGGGATCGGGCCCGAGATGCGAATAACGGATGCGACGAAATTCAGTTTCATTCAGCCCGAACAATTCGGTTACGCGGCGGAGAAAGTGAAGCTCCGCTTCTGTGACTGCGCCATCGGCACCTGCGATATGAAACAGCCCGTCCAATACATCCTCGAGCAGGCAGGGGCGCGAGCGATAACGCCGGCCAATGCGCCGGGCATAGGTCTCGAATCCGGCCGTTGACTGGCGTGCGATGTCAAAGACCCGGCGAACATTGCCGGCTTCCTCTGGCGGGGGGATGAAGACCCGGGTGAAAATCTCGACCTCATCGCGCGTGACAAAGCCATCGGCCTTGGCCATCTTGGCCGACAGGCAGACAATGGCGGCCGTAAAGCCCAGATCATCCGGATCGGGCTTGCAGCCATTTTCAGGTGGAAGCGGTGTTTCGCTTTCATGGAACTCGAACACGCGACCCGCGGTCGCAATGATTTTTTGCCAGACAGACATATGGAAAGCATAAATGCTTTCCTTGGAAAAATCCGCTGAAAATTGCGTCGTCAGGAGAATTTTCGTTACATTGGTGGAATTTCGGTGCAGCTTCACAGAATTGTAATTTGTTGGGGAATTCGGCATGGTCAGGACGAGGCATCGAGACAAAGGAGAATCGGGCAACCGATAAGCCCTTGAGGGCCTCTCCTCGGCCGGCTGAGGCGGGGGCCTGAAACTGGCTGCGCAATGTGGATCAAACAATTCCGGACCATGTACGTCCTGCCTGATCCGGCCAGCATTCCCTCCGCTCCCTGATCTGTGTCTGCACGGTCACGCGGGTTTCGAATCGGGGAGTTTCGGGTCAACCCAAGGATGCAATTCAAATCACCCGGCAAGGGAAAAGGGGGGGTAATGACAATTGATTACAATGCGCTGGTGCAGGAAGCCCTGCGCGAAGTCCCGCGCGCAGCACTCAGGCAAATTGCCGGAAATCCGATCGGGAATGAAGGAATCCACATTTATCTCGGGTTTCGCACCGATTGGCTTGGCGTGGTGATTTCAGAGGCGCTGAAGGCCCGGTTTCCCGAGGAAATCACAATTGTCCTTCAGCACCGGTTCTGGGATCTGGCAGTCATCGGGGAAACTTTCACGGTAACCCTGACCTTTGGCGGAATCGCCGAAAAGCTGGTCGTGCCTTTCGCGGCGCTGACCAGCTATGCGGATCAGGTCGCCAAATTTTCGCTGGCCTTCACGCCGGTCCTTGCGCCGGCCGCCGATGCTTCGGCATCCGCCATCCGCAGGAAAGCCGCAAAAGGAACCGAGGCCCATCGCAAGGTGGAAGAAGGCGCGCCTCGCGCGGATGCCGTGAAAAAAACGGCTGCTTCCCTGGGTCAGAAGCATCCCGGGGCCAGTGAGGAACCCGACGAAGACAGCGATTCCAGCAGCGATTCCAATATTGTGAGCTTTGACCGCTTTCGAAAATGAGTGCTGGATCCCGGAGGGGCGCTAATTTGTCCCCGGCGGGTATTTTCTTCGGGCGCGCGCGGCAAAGCGCAGGGGGGACAGGGCAGCAAGCACCACCGGCTCCAGCGGCGAGGGCTCGCCCAGTAACAGGCTTACTGCCGCCTCCGCAAGCAGCGGTGCGAGGGTAAAACCACGCGAGCCGAGGCCGGCGATGATTGCTCCGCCGTGATTCTTTTCGGAAAAATTCGTGCCGCTTTCGTCCAGAAAACCGAAGGCAGGCAATTGATCGGCGAAGGCTGCGCGGATCCCGGCGCGCGCGCCCAGATGTTTCCCGAGCCCGGCGGCCAGTATCGGTGCCACTTTCATGAGCCCATCCCGGTTGCGGGCGCTGGCCTCGGCGCTCGTTGCGGCGAGATCGCCCGATCCTGCGGGCAGGCGGTCAAAAGTCGCACCAAACATCAGGGTTCTCGCGTCGAGAGCCACTGCGTATCGCTCTCCTGCCGGGGGGAAGCTGAGCCCCTCGCCCGACCATTCGGCCCAATCGACCTGTCCGGCGATGCGGTCCACCGGCAAATCATCGGTCAAGGCATGGCCGCGTGCCCCGGGCGCGAGAACGAGCAAGGGCGCGCTTGCGCAGAGCGTTCCATCCGGGGCAAACGCCCGCCATTCGCCATCCATCCGCATGATGCTCCCGATCGGTCGGGAACGGTGGATTATGGCATTGGCCAGCAAGGCCGGTAACAGGATGGGCGGCCGAACCGCCCCACATCGGCGATGCAGAATTGCACCATCCCCAAAATTCAGCCATTCGGGTCCCAATGGGGGCGCGGCCGCCAGTTTGGCAAAGCGCAGTGCCTCATCCGGATGGCCAGGCTGCACGCAGATTCCGGTCTCCTCATAGGCATCCTTGCCGATTTCCAGATAGAGGTCGCGGGCATACAGGAACCCAGCCAGATGCAGGCGCCGGGCCGGGCTGTCGATAGCATCGAGCCGCGGATGCATCAGGGCGGCCGGGTTGAAGCTCGCGCCGGGTTCGGCAAGGGCATCGAACACCGTCACATGAACGCCACGCAGGGCGAACGCAAAGGCCGCGCAGGCACCGGCAATCCCGCCCCCGATCACAATGGCGCGCGCGGGGGGGCTGTCGGGCGCGGGTTCTGTCGCCTTCCGGGGCGATGAAGGAATGGCGCGGCGCGCCACCAGGCGTTGCTTCTTTGTGGCAAGGCCCTTCGCCCTGAGGGGTTCGAAGCCGGTTTCGGACAGTGCGCGCCGGACATGGCCGGCGACGCTGTAGCTCGCCACCCGCGCATCGGCTGCGCACAGCGCGGCGATCATGGAAAGGAGCGCCGGCGACCACATCTCCGGATTTTTCGAGGGCGAAAAACCGTCGAGAAACACGGCATCGGCGCGAAAACGCGCCTCAGGTGGTTCCGTTTCTCCGGCCGGATCGCTGGCCGGATCGCTGGCCGCCAGAGTGGCGAGCGCTTCGAGTGCGGGGGCGATCATCAGGCTCAGACACAGGCCCTCCGCGGCATACCACAGGCGCTGGAGCCCATGGCATTGTGCGGGCCAGCGTCTCAGGAGCGATTCGGACAATTCTGTTAGTCCAGGCAATTCGCCCAGTTCGGGTTCGGCCGTGTGAATGCGCCGGGCCTCGGCCGCATTCATGGGAAAGCCTTCGATCGCGAGATAATGCAGGATTGCGCCCGGGGGGCGGTGGCTGCGCCACAGATCGAGGGTGGCGAGAAAATTGATTCCCGCGCCGAAGCCCAATTCAAGCAGGGTGAAGGACCGACGGCCCGCCCAGGCGTGCGGCAAATCGCATCCGGCGAGAAACACCGCGCGCGCCTGCGCCAGCGCGCCGGCGCGCGTCGCGTAAATGTCACCGAACAGCGCGCTTTCAGGATTTCCGTCGCGCCAGATGATCTGCGGGTCGGGCGGCGTGCCGGAGCGAGGTGAAAATGCGGGGCGATCCTTGCGCCTCACATGCATAATCCGTGATAGAGGTCCGGGCGGCGATCGCGAAAAAAGCCCCATGCCGCCCGGTGGCGATCGATGAAATCCAGATCCACCGAAGCAAGAATTACTCCTTCTTCCGTCCGCCCGAATTCGGCGAGGATGTCGCCGCGATGATCGGCGATGAAGCTCGTGCCATAATAGGTCTGTCCATTTTCGGTGCCGACCCGGTTGGATCCGACCACGGGGATGACATTGGCGACGGCGTGGCCCTGCATCACGCGCCGCCAGGGCGCGCTGGTATCGAGGCTTGCATCATGGGGTTCGGACCCGATCGCCGTGGGATAGAGCAGCACTTCCGCTCCCTGAAGCGCCATGGCCCGGGCGGCTTCCGGGAACCATTGGTCCCAGCAGATCCCGGTACCGATGCGGCCGAACCGGGTTGCCCAGACCCGAAAGCCGGTATCGCCCGGGCGGAAATAATATTTTTCCTGATAGCCGGGC
Source organism: Hyphomonadaceae bacterium (assembly GCA_021731815.1). Classification (GTDB taxonomy): domain Bacteria; phylum Pseudomonadota; class Alphaproteobacteria; order Caulobacterales; family Aquidulcibacteraceae; genus JAKFWO01. The sequence goes on from JAKFWO010000031.1 coordinate 27,500, forward strand.
CCGTCGGGAATATGGCTTTTGCGATAGCAGCCCAGCAAGCTCCCATCCGCATCGATCATGACCAGCGAATTGTAATAAGCCGGCCCGTCGCGCTCGAAGATCGAGACCGGCAGGACCACGCCAAGCTCGGCCGCCAGCGGCCGCAATGCAAGAACGCAAGGATGCTCGCGCCAGGCAAAGGCTTCGCCAAACCATCGCTCTTCCTGCGAGGTGCAGAAATAGGGCCCCTGAAACAATTCCGGCGGCAGTATGATTTGCGCCCCGCGCCCGGCGGCCTCGCGGATGAGCAGCGCGACCTTTGCGATATTGGCATCGCGGTCGGGACTGAAAGAGGCCTGGATCGCGGCGAAAGAGAGCATGCGCATGGCAGAATTCCGAAACAATGGGGCTGGATCCGGGCAAGAGGTAGCAGCCGGTCGGCCCGCTTTATCAGGTTCCGTCGGTCGGAAAAGCCTCAAATCCGGCCGCGTGGAATCACAGATGAGGCGATGAAGATAAAAAACTCTGCAAAAGCTGGATTCGTAGCTTGCAAACAGACGAAGCTTCTCGCAATAAGCATTTATGAGCATAAAAATTCTACAAATTAGAAATGTGAACCCAGACCGCGTGCAGGCCGCTTTCGCGCGCGATATTTCTGCGCCGGACGTACCCGGACGAGGTTCGATGGTGGGCTATTTTTGTTTGTCGGCCTCGCTGCTGCTGCTTCGCCCTTAGGGAGCGGGATGCGATGCGTCATGTTTCGCCACCCGCCCCGCTCCGGAGCGGGTTTTTTATTGCCCCTTCGGTCTTGTTTGTGAGTCGATTTTTCTAACCCGATCCCCGGTCAGTCGCCATGCAAAACCCTTCCGACGCCATTTCCGAAAAGCGCAGCCACGCCATTACCGCGGGTCCGGGGCGGGCGGCGGCGCGGGCTTATCTGCGCGCGACCGGCATGGAGGATGGGGATTTCGCGCGCCCCATGATCGCGATCGTCAATACCTGGTCGAGCGTCACGCCCTGCAACATGCATCTGGCCGATCTCGCAGTCCATGTCCGGCGCGGGATCCGCGAGGGCGGTGGTCATCCTGTCGATTTCAACACGATCGTGGTGACGGACGGGATTGTCATGGGTTCGGCGGGAATGAAGGCTTCGCTGATTTCGCGGGAGGTGATTGCGGATTCGATCGAACTTGCGGTCGAGGGGCATCAATTGGACGGGCTGGTTTGTATCGTGGGCTGCGACAAGACCATACCGGCTGCCGCCATGGCGCTGATGCGGCTCAATGTTCCGGGGCTGGTGCTCTATGGCGGCACGATCATGCCCGGCCTTGTCCAGAAGCAGGGCGAAGCGGAGCCGACGGAAATCTCGATCCAGGACGTGTTCGAGGCCATCGGCGGCCATGCGGCCGGTGTACTCGACGATGAAGCGCTCGCGGCCATCGAGCGCGCCGCCTGTCCGGGAGCCGGGGCCTGTGGCGGCCAGTTCACCGCCAATACCATGGCGATGGCGCTGACTTTTCTCGGTCTGTCGCCCATGGGGGCCAATGACGTCCCCGCCATCCACCCTGACAAGGCGCAGGTCGCCCGCGATGCCGGCGTTCGGGCCGCCGAATTATGCCTTGCCGGGATCCGGCCGCGCGACATTGTCGACCGGCACTCGCTCATCAACGCCGCACGCGCCGTCTCGGCCAGCGGTGGCTCCACCAATGCGGCGCTGCATCTGCCGGCGATCGCGGCGGAAGCGGAGATTCCCTTCAGCCTCGAGGATTGCCACGCGGCATGTGCCGAGATTCCGGTCCTGTGCGACCTCAAGCCCGGCGGGCGTTTTCTGGCGAGCGATTTGTTTGCCGCCGGCGGGTCGCGCTTGCTGGCCCGTCGCCTCGCCGAAGCCGGGAAATTGCATGACCGGCCGAGTGTCAGCGGCAGGAGCCTGTTCGCCGAATGCGCGGATGCGCCCGAGACCTCCGGCCAAAAGGTGGTCCGCGCCTGGGGCGATCCCGTCTTTCCGCGGGGCTCCTTCGCGGTGCTCTATGGCGACCTTGCGCCCGAAGGCAGCGTCATCAAGCTCACGGGCCATGATCTCGACCGCTTCGAGGGGCCGGCTTGCGTGTTTGACAGCGAGGAAGAGGCTTTTGCGGCAGTCCAGGCCGGGGCGATTGCCGAAGGCAGCGTCATCGTCATCCGCCATGAGGGGCCGCGCGGCGGGCCGGGAATGCGCGAAATGCTTCAGGTGACGGCCGCATTGAAGGGTCGGGGGATCGAGCGTGTGGCGCTGATTACCGATGGCCGCTTTTCCGGCGCATCCTATGGCTTTGTGGTGGGTCACGTTTCGCCCGAGGCCGCATTGGGGGGCGCGATTGCATTTCTGCGCGATGGCGATCCGATTTTAATCGACGTCAAGGCGCGGCGCATCGACACGACCGCCGATCTCGCTTCCCGCAATTTTGTGCGCCCATCACGCGCGCCACAAGGCGGGGTGTTCGGGAAATATGCCGCGCTGGTGTCGTCGGCCTCACTGGGGGCAATTACCCGACCGCCTGTTGCGGTGCCACATGATGCTCCAGTTGTTTTCGTTGCCACAACGGTGATCTGAGATGAATCCGAACCATTCCGTCTTGCCCATTCCCGCGGTTCCGACCATGAATTCCGGGCGCGAGCGCCTGACCATCCTCGACACCACACTCCGCGATGGCGAACAGGCACCGGGTTTTTCCATGACGGGCGAGGTGAAGCTCCGGATTGCCCGGGCATTGGCCGAATTGGGGGTGGATGTGATCGAGGCCGGATTTGCCGCGACCTCGCCCGCCGACGAGGAGGCCCTGCGGATCATTGCTCAGGAAGTCGGGGGCGGGTTCACCGGGCCGGTGATCTGCTCGCTCGCGCGGGCCAATGAGCGCGACATCCGCGCCGCCGCGCGGGCACTGGCGGGGGCACGGCGTGCGCGCGTGCATGTCTTCATCAGCACGAGCCCTTTGCACCGGCGCGCCAAGCTCGGCATGAGTGCCGCCGAAGTGCTGAAAGCCGCAAGCGAGGCGGTCAGCTTTGCGTGCAGCCTGTTTGCGGATGTGGAATTCTCGGCCGAGGATGCGATCCGCACCGAGCCTGAATTCCTTGCCGAGGTGATGGAGGCCGCCGCCGAAGCGGGGGCGCGCACGCTCAATCTGCCCGACACGGTTGGCTATGCGACGCCAGAGGAAATGTTCGCGATCTTTTCCGCCATGCGCGCACGGCTCATGCCGCGCTTTCCGGGGATCGTATTGTCGGCGCATTGTCATGACGATCTCGGCATGGCGGTCGCCAATTCGCTGGCCGCCGTGCGCGCCGGGGCGCGCCAGATCGAGGTATCGATCAATGGCATTGGCGAGCGCGCCGGCAATTGTGCGCTGGAGGAAGCAGTGATGGCCATCCGCACCCGGCCCGATGTCTTTGGCGTGGAAACCGGGGTGGAGACGACGAAATTGCTCGCCACCAGCCAAATGGTCAGCGAACTCACCTCGGCCCCCGTCTCGCGCAACAAGGCTGTGGTGGGGGCCAATGCCTTTGCCCATGAAGCGGGCATTCATCAGCACGGGATGCTGGCCGATGCCCGCACCTATGAAATCATGCGTCCGGAGGATGTCGGTTTTGCGGGGTCAAGGCTGGTCCTCGGTCGCCATTCGGGGCACCATGCGATCGCCGCCCGGGCTGCGGAACTCGGGCATCAATTGGGATCCGGTGAGACAAGTGCGGTGATGACGGAGTTCAAGGCGCGGGCCGAGGCGATCGGCGAGATCGACGATGCGGAATTGCTGGCGATCATCGCGGCGGTAACCGGCCCGGCGCCGGAAGCGCCCGCCATGGCGGGGCTTGCCAATGTCGGCTGAGCAAGTCTCTCCGCCCCGGACCCTGTTCGACAGGATCATGGATTCGCATCTCGTGCGCGGCGAAACGGATGATGCGCCGGCGATTCTCTATGTCGATCTCCATCTCGTGCATGAAGTGACGAGCCCGCAGGCCTTTGCCGGGCTGGCGGCGCGGGGTATCAAAACCCGCCGCCCGGACCTCACCCTCGCCACCATCGACCATTCGACGCCGACCCTCCCGCCCGATTGCAACGGGAAGCGGCCTTTTGTCAGCCCGGCGGCGGAGGCCCAGGTGGCGACGCTTCTGCGCAATTGCGCCGAACATGGCATCGAAATGCTCGGCTGGGACAGCGCCGATCGCGGGATCGTCCATGTCATTGCGCCCGAACTCGGCCTGACGCTTCCGGGCTCGGTCATCGTGTGCGGCGACAGCCACACCGCCACCCATGGGGCGTTTGGCGCACTGGCTTTCGGGATCGGCACCTCGGAAGTCGCGATGGTACTGGCCACGCAATGCATTTTGCAGCGCAAGCCAAAGGCGATGCGCGTAACGATTACCGGGCCGCGCCCCGCCTTTGTGGCAGGCAAGGACATCGCGCTTTACGTTTTGCATGTGCTCGGTTTCAGTGGCGGCACCGGCCATGTCATCGAATATGCCGGCGAAGTGGTGCAGGCCATGACCATGGAAGAGCGCATGACCCTGTGCAACATGTCCATTGAGGCCGGGGCAAAAGCGGGGCTCGTCGCGCCTGACGAAACCACCATCGCCTGGCTGCGGGCATGTCCGCGGGTGCCCGAGGGTGCGGAATTCGTGGCTATGGCCGCGCAATGGCGGACGCTCAAAAGCGATCCGGATGCGGTGTTCGACCGCGAGATCAGCGTCGATATCAGCGGACTTTCGCCCATGGCGAGCTGGGGGACGACCCCCGATGCCGCCGGACCGATCGTCGAACAGATTCCCGAACCACGGGACACGAATGAAAGCCGGGGCTTTGATTATATGGGCGTCGCGGCCGGCCAGCCCAATGAAGGTCGCAAGGTGGATGTCGTGTTTATCGGGTCCTGCACCAATGGCCGGCTGTCCGATCTTGAAGCGGCGGCGGCGATCCTGCGCGGCCGGGTTGTGGCACCGGGCCTTCGCGTTATCATCGCGCCGGGATCGGAAGCGGTGAAGCGGGAGGCCGAAGCGCGCGGGCTGGACATGGTGTTTCGCGAGGCCGGCGCCGAATGGCGCGAACCGGGCTGTTCCATGTGCATTGCGATGAATGGCGATATCGCGGCGGCGGGAGAGGTGGTTGTCTCTACCTCCAACCGCAATTTTGCCGGACGTCAGGGTCCCGGCTCCCGCACCATTCTCGCGAGCCCCGCAACGGCTGCGGCGAGCGCAATCATGGGCGCACTTGCCGATCCGCGGCGTTTCGCCGGTTCCCCGGAACCCGAACAGGAAGCGTTCCGGGCCTGAGCCCGTGACCAGCCAACAGGAACACCGGATGCGTCAGCCTTTTGTCAGCCTCACGGCACCCCTTGTCGGCCTCGCGCAAGCGAGCGTCGATACCGATCAGATCATTCCGGCGCGGTTCCTGACGACCACCACACGGCAGGGTCTGGGCGACAAGGCCTTTTTCGACTGGCGCCATGACGCCACAGGCCAGCCGATTGCCGGGCACAGGCTCAATGGAATCGCCGGGCAGGGGCCGTTCATCCTGGTGGCGGGCGACAATTTCGGCTGCGGTTCCTCGCGCGAACATGCGCCCTGGGCCTTGCTGGATTTCGGGTTCCGGGCGGTGCTCTCGACCCGGATCGCCGATATTTTTCGCAGCAATTCCCTCAATAACGGCCTGTTGGCGCTGGAAATCCCGGCCGATATCCATCAGCAATTACTGCGGGCGGAGGGAACCGCGATCACTATCGACCTCGCTGCGCGCAAAATCCGGGCTCCCGGAATTTGCCCCGATTTTGGCTTCGACTTGGATCCCTTTGCGCGGCTCTGCCTGATGGAGGGGACCGATCCCATGGGCTATCTGCTCGGACACAGCGCGACGATCGCTGATTTTGAGGCCCGCCAGCGGTCGGAAATGCAATGAAATCCATTGCTTTCCTTCCGGGCGACGGGGTGGGACCCGAAGTGTCGGCCAGCGCCATGGCGGTCCTGCGAAAAGTTACAGAGCGCTTTGGAATTGAATTTGCCGTTTCCAGCCATCCCATTGGCGGTGCCGCGATCGATGCGACGGGTGAGCCTTTGCCCGCGGCGACTCTCGAAGCCTGTCTCGCGGCCGATGCCGTCTTTCTCGGTGCGGTCGGTGGCCCACGCTGGGATGGGGCATTCCAGCGCCCCGAACATGGCCTGCTGGCCCTGCGCAAGGCCATGGGGGTCTATGCCAATATCCGCCCGCTGCGGATTTTTCCTGGATTAATGATGGCCTCGCCCCTGCGTCCGGAACTGGTGGCGGGAGTGGATCTCGTGATCTTCCGCGAATTAACCGGCGGGATCTATTTCGGAGCCAAACAAGAGGAATCCGGATTCGCCCGCGACGAATGCCCCTATCACGCCGATGAGATCGCGCGCATCGCGCACCGGGCCTTTGCGGGGGCCCGAGGCCGGCGGGGCAGGGTCGCATCGGTGGACAAGGCCAATGTCATGGCAACCGGTCGCCTGTGGCGGCGTGTCGTCAGTGCCATCCATGCCGCGCATTATCCGGACATCCTGCTCGAACACATTCTGGTCGATGCCATGGCCATGCATCTCGTTCGCCGCCCGGCTGATTTCGATGTGATCCTGACCGAAAACATGTTTGGCGATATTCTGTCGGACGAGGCCTCGGCCATTGCCGGCTCGATCGGGCTCGCGCCCTCGGCCTCGCTGGGGGATCGCGCGGGCGGGCTGTTCGAACCCGTGCATGGATCGGCCCCCGACATTGCCGGTCAGGACAAGGCCAACCCGATCGGAGCCATCCTGTCGCTGGCCATGCTGCTGGAGGACGGACTCGGGCTGCCGGAACCCGCCGCGCGCATCGTGGACGCGGTCAGCCAGACCCTGGCCGATGGTGCGCGGACGGTGGATCTCGGCGGAAACTGGGGTTGCCGGCGCATGAGCGAGGCCATTCTCGCCCGCATCTGAAGCGGGTGTGATCCCACGCCTTGCGCACTGATATTTCCCCGGCCTGCGTGGCGGCGTTGTTTCCATGGGGCTCCAATGCTTATAGACGCCATTCCCGGCCAGAATCGCCGGTTCGCTGACCGGCTGAAATTGCATGAAGCGTGAAGAACTTGTCCTGGACGCCCGCACCCGGCTCGAGGCCCTGCAAAGGCCGGACGGGCATTATTTGTTTGAGCTCGAGGCCGACGCGACGATTCCGGCTGAATATATCCTGCTCCGGCATTTCCTCGATGAACGCGACCCGGCGCGCGAGAAGCGGATCATTGTCTATCTGAAGCGGATCCAGAACACAGACGGCTCCTGGCCGCTCTTCCATCGGGGGGAGGGCGATCTTTCGGCCACGATCAAGGCCTATTGGGCGCTGAAATGGGCGGGCGAACCGATCGACGCAGGCTATATGGAAAAGGCCCGCGCCTTCGTGCTGTCGAAAGGCGGAGCCGCCAGAGCCAATGTGTTTACGCGCTTTGCGCTGGCCCTGTTCGGTCAGGCCCCGTGGCGGGCAATGCCGGTCATGCCGGTCGAGATCATGCTGCTGCCGCAATGGTTCTTCTTCCACATGTCGAAAGTGGCCTATTGGTCGCGCACGGTGATTGCACCGATGCTGGTGCTGTGCGCCCTGAAGCCCCGCGCTACCAGCCCGACCGGTCTCGATATTCGGGAATTGTTTCTCATCCCGCCGGAGGAACGCCAGATCTTCAACATCAACCCGACCGGATCGCTGGTCGGCAATCTGTTTCTCGGGCTCGACAAATTATTGCGCTTTTGCGAGCCGGCCTTTCCAAAGGGCCTGCGCAAGCACGCCATCCGGAAAGCGACCGAATTTTTTCTCGAGCGTCTGAATGGCGAGGACGGATTGGGCGCGATCTATCCGGCCATGGCCAATTCCGTGATGGCCATGCATGCGCTGGGTTTTGCGAAGGATGACCCGAATCTGGTGATCGCAAAACGATCGATCGAGCTTCTGGTCGTCGATCGCGGCGAGGAAACCTATGTCCAGCCTTGCGTATCGCCGGTCTGGGACAGCGGGCTGGCGGCGCATGCCTTGCTGGAAGCGGGGGCTGGCCCCAATGCGGCCTCGGTGAAAAAGACGCTGGACTGGCTGAAGGACCGCCAGATCCTCGATGTGAAGGGCGATTGGGCCGTGCGGCGCCCAGGCCTCCGGCCCGGCGGCTGGGCATTTCAATATTGGAACAATCATTATCCGGATGTGGACGACACCGCCGTCGTCGCCATGGCCATGCACCGCGCGAGTGACCCTGCCTATAACGAAGCCATCGACCGGGCCGTGGAATGGATCCTTGGCATGCAATCGGCCTCGGGCGGCTGGGGCGCGTTTGAACCGGAAAACGAGCATTTTTATCTGAATTCGATCCCCTTCGCCGATCATGGCGCTCTGCTCGATCCGCCCACGGTGGATGTAACCGCGCGCTGCGTATCGCTGCTTGCCCAGATCGATCCCGAGCGCAAGGACCCGGTAATGCAGGAATCCATCCGCAAGGCGGTGGATTACATGCGCCGCGACCAGGAGCCGGATGGCTCATGGTTCGGGCGCTGGGGGGCCAATTACATCTATGGAACGTGGTCAGTTTTATGCGCGCTCAATGTGGCCGGTGAGGACCCGAAACAGGATTACCTTCAGCGCGCGATCGCCTGGCTCAAGCGCCAGCAGCGCGAGGATGGCGGCTGGGGCGAGGATCTTGCGACCTATCACGCCCATCGCAAGGGCGAGGCGCAGGGCTCGACTCCTTCCCAGACCGCCTGGGCGCTGATGGGCCTGATGGCGGCGGGGGAGGTCGCGGCCCCCGAAACCGCGAAAGGGATTTCCTGGCTCGAGGATGCTCCGCGCGAAGGGGCCCGCTGGAACGAGGATTTTTATACAGGTACCGGATTTCCGCGCGTTTTTTATCTCAAATATCATGGCTATGCGGCCTATTTTCCGCTCTGGGCGGTCGCGCGCTATGAAAATCTGCGGCGGTCCAATGAGAAAAAAATCGCCTATGGCATGTGACCAACGCGCATGATCGGTATTGTCTGCGGGCTGAAATCCGAGGCCGATGCGCTCCGTCTGGCGCTGCCTGGGGCGGGCACTCATATTCGCATTGAAATTGCCGGAGCGTCTGCGGCGCGTGCGGAAGCATGTGCCATTGCGCTCTATGAAGCCGGCGCGCGGCTGGTGCTGAGCGTCGGCCTCGCAGGGGCGCTCGATTCCACGCTCGCACCCGGCATGGTGGTAACGGCCCGGGCGGTGCGCCTTGCCGACGGGACGCGGTGGCCGGCCGATTCCGGGCTGCTCGCGCTGCTCCTTCAGGGCTCAGCTAACCCCCTGCCTTTTGATGCCTCGTTCGGGGCCGATGAAGCCATTGGTCAGGTCGCAAAGAAGCGCGGGCTGTCGGCGTCTGACTCGGGCTTTACCGATTGCGGATTTGTTGACATGGAAACCCATGGGGTGGCGCGGGCCGCAAACCTGCACGGACGTCCATGGGCGGCCTTGCGCGCGATTGCCGATGACGCGGCTACCCCGCTGCCCGACTGGACGCTCGGCAGCGTGCGCGCGGACGGAACCATCGACCTCGCCAGGCCGATCCTCGGGCTCATGCGCCGGCCGCTGGATCTGCCACTCGCCCTGAAGCTCGCAAGCGCCAACAAGGCAGCGCTCTCGGCATTGTCTGGCCCGGTGGCGGCCGCGATCAGCGAACTCGCCCGGCACTGACCGAACAGGCGCTGACCGAACAGGCGCTGACCGAACATCGGAAGCGTCCGGGAAGTGCCTGGTCGGCGGATCCGGCTGTCCAAAATCCCTATTGACCTGCGAATTTCAGGCCGAGATTTTCCGGCTTGGCTACAAAGGCCCCGCTCTGCAAATCGCTGAGCGCCAAAGGCTGCGCAGGTTTCATAGTGATGCTCAGTTTGGCCGGCTTGCGTGCAAAGGCCGCGTTGAGAAAGGATTCAAGTGCGCCCCTTAGCTCTCCCGCCAGTTTGGCGCTTGCGGCCGGATCCTCGGGTCCAGCCTTGATGGCCGAAATCGCGCCCAGCCATTGCTTGCGGATATCCTCCACCGGCATATTTCCCGTTTTGGCGAAATATTGCGTGATCCGATCGATCAGACTGGAATCGGTGACCGTAAAATCAAAGGTTTCGAGCCTTACCTGTTCCAGAAATACGCGTTCTGCCTTTGAGGCCGTTGAAAAATCGGCCAGGGTCTCAAGGCTGTCGGTTTCCTCAGGGGTTGCGTCCTCGGGGACTGACGGATCGCTTCCGGGCGCATCGGGCTCAACTTCTGCCGCAAGTGCCGCAGCGGCTTTGGCACCGGTGACCACGCTGCCAAGGCTGCCGCCAACGGAAAAAGTCGCCCCATCTGCCAGTATGAGCTCGATTTTTTCGCCCGAGGTCCGGTCGGCGGCGCGATCATAGGCGAAGGATGCGCCATATTTCAGGGAAAGATTTGAATAGCCGAGATCATCCACAAACTTCTTGAAAGCTTCGGAAAAACGGCCGGTCTCAATGGGTGTGAGGACCAGTGGCGTCGATTCCGTGCGTAGGCCGGTTGCAAAACCATCCTTGTCACGCGTTGCCGTCGTTATGGAAGATGGCAATTCCCCCTTGATACCCAATCCCGAGAACGAGAAATTTTTGAATGCAAGTTGGTCATAACCCATTTCGAGGGGGCCGAATTGCGCCACAACCTTGTGGTTGAGCGAGCGGAGTCCGGTCAGGGTCTGCGTCAGTGGACGACCCGATTCAGAGCCGGTCCCAAACAATTCGTCAAGGAACAATTTGGCAACCTTGAAGGTTGGCTTTTCGGCTGCGGCCTCGCCCAAATTCATGGTGATCCGGCCGGTCTCCGCGGAATCGAGTTCGACCACGAGACCATTCATGCTCGTCCGTGAGCCCTTGAGATTCTGCACATCAGCGGCGGCGAAAGAGGCAAGCCGGAAGGTCCCCGATGCATCTTGCTGCGTGGTTTTGTAACTTCCCTCGACCCCCTCGATCCGCCAATCCTTGTAATTGAGCTTTTCGATATCCGGGAAGACCGCGTCCGGATCCTTGCGAAACAGGCTGACTGCCCATTTGGCGGTATCGGGTCCTGGATCGAGCAGATAGATGCGCTTGATATTCAGTTTGGCGGATGTCCCCGGAACGCCGGCCAGCGAATAGGCCACATCGAACAATTCCATGGATTCGAAACCCGGCTGGGGGGAGGCCCCGGCGCTCATGTCGAGGCCCTTGAAAATGATCTTGCCAACCGGAATTTCGAGCCCCTCGGCGACCATGATTTTGGCGTCGGTTATTTCCGCACGCGATCCCGAACTGGTGAGCTTCGCATAGGTGACGATTCCCGCGCCCGATTTGTCCAGCGCCATGGCCGCCAGCGCCTTTTTGGCATCGGCACTCGGGGGCAGAAATCCGCATCCGGCAAGGCCGAGTACTGCGCCCGCACCCATCAGGATGGCCAATGTTTTGATGGCCGGTGTGAATCTCTTCATCGTCTTCCCCACTCTGAGGTGTCCCGGTTGACTGTCCGAACCCGATCGACATCCAAATGCTACCGATACTGTTCCCTCGGGAAATGTCCACCGTGATTTTATTCATGGCTTCCGGCACATTCCGGCCGGGACTCGGAAAAACGCGTGAATCGGGGCATGGTATCGGATGGACGCAATTTCGGGCGTTGCGCCAGCCGCCTTCTTCGCCGCGAACCGATCCGGAACCCCGCTTTCATGTCGCCTCCATTTGCCGATGGCCGGATCATGGTCGAGAATCTCCACGGAGAGCGGGTGAGCGTGCGCCTTGTCGTCAATTCCCGGGCGCGGCGGATCTCGTTGCGGATTGATTCGCGCCTCCGCGAGGGCGTGGCGATTGCGCCGAACAAGCGTGCACTCAAGGACGCCGCGAGCTTTGCCCATTCGCGCGCCGATTGGCTGGTGCGGGCGCTCAAGGCCGTTCCGGCTGCATCTCCCTTTGCGGATGGAGCGATGTTGCCGCTGCGCGGTGTCCCCAGCCGGATTCTGTATGACCGCGGCGAAAAGCTGGTGCGGTTCGAAGACGGGTCGCCGCCGCTGGTCCGGGTGGGTGGAATGCCGGAGGCATTGCCGGGACGGGTGCGGCGCTTTCTCCAGACCGAGGCCCTGAAGGACATTCGCGCTGCCCTTCTGCCTTGCGTGGCAGTACTTGGGCGCAAGGCGGGTCCGATCCGGGTCAAGGACATGCGCTCGCGCTGGGGATCCTGCGCCCATGACGGGGCGATGAGTTTTTCGTGGCGGCTGATCCTTGCGCCTCCGGATGTGCTGACCTATGTCGCCGCCCATGAGGCCGCCCATCTCGTGGAAATGAATCACGGACCCAAATTCTGGGCGCTGGTGGCGCGGCTCTATGGCGATTCCGGCCCCGCGCGCGCGTTTTTGCGCCAGCATGGTGCCTCGATCCAGAATTATGGCCGGACCGGGGAACCGGCTGCGAAATCCTGATTGGACACGGAACGCAACACAGGGATAGACCCGCAAGTCAGGGAAAGGCCGGAAGCCGTCAATGAGTCAACTTCTCGATGTCATGCAGGCCCATGCGCGCCTGATCATGGAGACCGTGCCCTTTGCCCGCGCGCTGGGCATGGAGGCCATGCGCGTCGAAAAGGGCTATGCTTCCGCCCGTCTGTCGTGGCGCGCGGATCTGGTCGGCGATCTTCGTTCCGGCGTCCTGCATGGCGGCGTGGTGACGGCGTTGCTCGACAGTCTGAGCGGGGTTGCGGTCGCGAGCGCGCTTGAAAGCCTTACCTCGATCGCCACGCTCGATCTGCGGATCGATTATATGCGCGGCAGTGAGCCGGGGCGTGATCTCCATGCCGAAGCGCGCGTGATCCGGCTGACCCGGCGCATTGCCTTTGTTCAGGCGCTGGCTTTTCACGAAAATGCGGCCGACCCGGTCGCCACTGCCAGTGCGGCCTTCATGCTTGGCTCGAATGGCGGGCGCAAAGCGGGGCATAATCTCTCGTCCATGGTCCCGGCCCCATTATCGGAATTTTCCCCGCAATGAGCCCCCTGATCCCGCAATCCCCACCTGGTTTTGCCGGAAAGGATACCGATGTCTCGCCTTTTGTTCGCTTTCTCGGCATTCGTCCCGCGGAAGACGCAAAGCTCGCGCGCAGCGGCGGCCGCGTGTTCATTCTGCCCTTTGTTCCGGAACTGATTGGCAATGTGCTGTTGCCGGCGATTCATGGCGGTGTGATCGGTGCGCTGCTCGAGACCGTCGCGATCATCGCTGCCCATGATCCTGACAGCATGGACGCATTGCCAAAAACCATCGACATCAATATCGATTATCTGCGCTCGGCGCGCCCGCGCGACCTGTTCGCCGAAGCGCGCATTCTCAGGATCGGGCGGCGCACCGCCATAATCACCGCCGAGGCCTGGCAGACGGATTCGCCTGATCCGGTCGCGTTTTTGCGCGGGCAATTCCTGTTGCGGCGGAAAGAAGCGGCAGCGGAGAGCAGGGATTGATCGGGACTGCGCGCCCTCTTAACTGAAATTGTCGTCGCCCGGTGCCCAATCGGCGGCGGGCGGAGCGGCCGAAGCCGGGCGCATGGGGGGTGCCGAAAAACCGGTAGCATTTGCGACCACCGGCGCGGGCAGCAGGGACAAGGGCCGTTCGTCCCGGTCAGGCAATTGGCGCAGACGGTGCTCAGCCTCAAAGGTCGGCAATTCGCTGCGATCGCCATAATGGAGGATGACCCGGCTCCATTCCTGGTCCGAGAAGTCGAAGGCCTGGTCGATGAGATCGGGATTGCTCCAATCTGGTTCGGCGCGTGCCGACAGCCCGAGCAGCAGCCAGCGTTCGGCCTCGGCGGGATCCGCGCGCATGGCCGCAAGACGTGCCATGGCCAGACAGGCCCTGGTGCTCGCCCCCTGGCGCAGAACCGGTGCCAGTTCCTTTTCGGCGGCAGCGAAATTCCCCTTGGCCATTGCCAATTGCGCTGACAGATAGGCCGCCTCGACATGGGCGGGGTTGAGTTCGGCCAGTTTCAATTGCCGGTCGGCCCCCTGCGCTGCGGTCTCGCCGGAGAAGGGAATCTCCGCATAGAGCGCCGCGACCACCGGATGCGGGGCGATCGCCCATGCCTTCTCCAGGACTTCCGCGGCTTTTTCCGGCTGATTGGCACGCAAAAAGGACCGTGCTGCAAGGCAGGCACCCGGGGCAAAGCCCGGTGCATGACGCACGGCTTTCTGGGCACTTTCGCGCAAATCATCAATCTGGTTGAGCCGCTCGGCGCGATGGGCGAGCGCTGCATGGAGCGCCCCGCGCCGGCGCTCGATCAGCTCGTCATCGAGCAGATCCTTGCGATCGGCCTTTTCGAGAATCTCAAGCGCTCCCTCGAAATCGAGATTGGCGAGTTTGAGCCCGAAGGCCGCCTCGGTCGGCCAGCTCGCCTTGCCCCGCAGCTTGAAGGCTTCTTCGGCATGGATGAGCGCCGTTTCCTCGTCGCCGCGCTTGAGGGCCGCATTCATCAGCCCGCGCCGTGCCAGTAGACGGGTGTCGGAGCTTTCGAGCAGGCGGTCATAGACGCGTTCGGCCTCGGGCCAATCCTTGTCGATCTCGGCGGCCTTGGCGCGGGCCAGCAAGGACAGCCGTGGATCTTCGAACAATTCACCAGCGCGTTCGGCCTGGCGCCGTGCTTCCGCGACATCGCCGTTTTCAATGGCGATGATGGCCGAGGCATAGGCCCCGCGCCCACGCGCCTGACGCCCATGCACCCGCCATTTGCGGATCTGGCCGGGCATGTTCCACAGAAAGCTGAACAGCCGCCAGGTCAAAGCGAGGATACCTGCGGCCACCACCAGAACGACAAAGCCGACGGCCGCGCTGGTTTCGTACTGGACGCCACGCCATTCCACGAGCATGCGCCCGGGCTCCGGCGCGGCCCACAGGGCCAGCAGCGCAGCGGCGGCGGCGATCGCGATGACAAGCAGAAGACGGATCATGGCGCGGCCTGTTTACGACGGAGCGGAAGCGGAGAGACCCGCGACATCGCGGGCAAGTTTCTGGCGCAGCGCAAGGACATGGCGGTCGAGCTCGGCCCGCGCGCGCGCTTTGGCCGTCCAGTCGCGGCTGGCAAGTTGCGCTGCACCCTTCAGCCGGCCCATTTCGCCGAGCGCGGCGGTCAGGTCGTCGCGCTGCAAATGCCGGCCTGCGCGGCTCAGTACATCGCGGGCGCTGTCCTCACTGCCGGGGGCGACCCGGCGGATGGTCACGAAATTGGCGATCAGCCGGTCGAGCCAGCCAAACAGGCCCTTGGAAGGCCGCTCTTTGTTCCATGCCTTGAGCGCAGTCTTTTCGAGCTTCGGGAAGCTGTTTTTAAGGTCGGCAAGGGTCGGGGCCCCGATGCGTGCGGCATCGGCCAGCGCCGTGACATCCTCGTCCGTCGGCAGGATCTGGGCCAGCCGGGTAAATTCCGGCTCGAAGGGCCGCCCGCTGTCGCCCACAGCCTGAAGGGCGGAGACGAGATAGAGTGCGGCCGCGCGTTGCGGTCCCGCCGGGCCGCGTTCGAATTCCTCGAAGCGTTTGACGAGGCGCCCGACCTCTTCCTGGGCGGCAGCGACATCGGCCGAGGCCGCGAGCGTTCCGCGCACGCCGCCCAACGCGGTTTCGTGGGCCCGCAGCAAGGCATCCATCTCCGCCACTTGGCCGAGAATGAGCGTCAATTCGGGCCCCCCCGGGGCTCCCGCCGAGGCGATACCGAAATTCCCGGCTCCTCCCGGAACTGCCGGCGCGCGGGCAAGGATTTGCGTCGCGGTTTTTGCTTCCAGCGCACCGATCCGGGCGCGCAGCGAGCCCATGGCGCGGGCGACCTCGAAATAGGTGGCACCCTCGGGTTTTGCACCGGCTTCCTCGACCCCCGCCATGCGGGCCTCGAACAAGGCGACGCGGTCCCCGATCGCCTTGAGCTCACCGGCCAAAACCGAAAGATCACTGCGCAGGGACAAGGTCGAATTCCCCTGGCCGAGCAGTTTTTCCTCGAGCGTCTTGCCCGCGGTTTCATTGGCGGCAGTACGGGCGCTGATCCCGGTCAATTGCCGGTCGAGCCCGGAGCCCGGAATGGTGCCGAGCGACGTAAAACCAATCGCAGCACCAGCGGCTGCCAGCGCCGAAACCATGCCGGTGCCGATCAATGCCCCCCAGCCGGGACCATTGCGCGGGGCATTCCCGGGCTCGATCGGGGTGAAGGCCGCGTCCATGGGGGCAGCGCGGGCGCGTGAATGCGACGCGGGCGGCACAGTGCCGAGGAAATCGCTGCCGGCAAGGCCGCTTTCGCCGCGTTCGGCACCGGCCATCGCATCCGGGGCAGGTCTTCCCCCGGATTGGCCACCTGCCTGCATTGCGGGCTGGCCAGAAGAATCATCCGGGGACGGGCCCTGGCTGGGGCTGGCCGCGCCGGTGGTTTCATCCGTGTTCATGTCCCGTTCCGTATCCTGCTGCGACCGCCTTCTGCGATCCCCGCCTCACCTTATTCCAGCCAGAGCAAAGGCTCAAGCCGGCAGGGATTCGCCGTCTTCTCCGGACGTCGCAGCCGCGAGCATTGCCGCATCATCGGGCCGGGCGGCGATCAATGTCCGGGCAAATTCCGGTATGGCAGGGCGAAGCAAGTTTGGTGCCGGTGCGAAAGCCAGTGCCGCATGGATGCGGGGTGACAGCGAGAGCGCCGTCCAGTCCCTGAGCCGCGCGGTGAGGCCGGCTTCGGCCACCAGCGCGAGAAAGGCTGTTGCCGCCTCCGCCGAGTAGAACGCGATGATCCCCGCTGAACCCGCTGGCCCGACCGGCGCGCGGGTGAGCGCCAGATGCGCGGCCCGCGGCAATTTCGTCGCCCGTTCCATTGCATATAGCGGCCAGGCCTTGGCTTCGAGGCCGGAAGCGGTCAGCTCCCGTGCCAGGTCCTCACCGGCGGCGAGCCCAGCAGCATGGAGGATGAGGCCCGAGCCGGGCTGCCACAGGCCGATGACAAGGGAAGCAAGGGCCGCGGAATCGCCGTCGCCAGCTTCGATATGTGAGAACCCGGCCCGTGCGGCCGCGCGCGCGGTGGCAGCCCCGACCGCAAAGACCGGGCACCCGAACCAGGCGGGATTTTCTTCCGCGGCCCGCGCGGCCAGAAAGCGCGCGCCATGCGGGCTCGTCACCGCAAAGGCTTTTGCGCGCGATGTCGCGTCGGATGCGGGAGTTGCCAATGCCCGCGCCCGCAACACCGGACAGGCGATCGCCGCCATCCCATGGGCGCGGAAGCGGCGCGCGCTTGTTTGCGCACCGGGTGCCGAGCGGATGACGAGGACGGGCCGCGCAATTGGTGCGCCCGGCTCATTGTGTTGTGGAATTTCCGCAGCCGGACCAGACATGGGACCAGACATGGGACCAGACATGGGGCCAGACATGGGACCAGACATGGGAACAGCCTCCGGCACAAAGCGGGTTCCGCTTCGCAACAAAACGCTTTAAAGCCCAATACATGTTTCCAAAAGAGCGAATCCGAAATTTTTCCATCGTCGCCCATATCGACCATGGCAAATCCACCCTGTCCGACCGCCTCATCCAGTTGACGGGCGGGCTGACCGACCGCGAGATGAAGGAGCAGGTGCTCGATTCCATGGATATCGAGCGCGAGCGCGGCATAACGATCAAGGCGCAGACGGTTCGTCTGTCCTACCGCGCCCGCGACGGCCTCGATTATGTGCTCAATCTCATCGACACGCCCGGCCATGTCGATTTCGCCTATGAAGTGTCGCGCAGCCTCGCTGCCTGCGAGGGGTCGCTGCTGGTGGTGGATGCCAGCCAGGGGGTGGAAGCTCAGACGCTCGCCAATGTCTATCAGGCGCTCGACAATAATCACGAGATCGTGCCGGTCCTCAACAAGATCGATCTGCCGGCTGCCGAACCCGCCCGGGTCAAGGCCCAGATCGAGGACGTGATCGGGCTCGATGCCTCGAATGCGGTGGAAATCTCGGCGAAATCCGGGCTCGGTGTTCCCGAGGTGCTGGAGGCGATCGTCACCCGGCTGCCGGCCCCGAAGGAAGGCGATGAGAACGCACCGCTCAAGGCGCTGCTGGTCGATGCCTGGTATGATCCCTATCTCGGCGTCGTGACGCTGGTGCGCATCGTGGACGGGATCCTGAAAAAGGGGATGCGCATCCGGATGATTGCCACCGATGCGGCTTATCTCGTGGATCGGGTGGGAGTGTTCACCCCCAAACCCGTGGACATGGATGCGCTGGGTCCGGGCGAGATCGGCTTCATCATCGCCGCGGTCAAGGAAGTGGCCGATGCACGGGTCGGCGACACGATTACCGAGGAAAAGCGCCAGACAAAGACGCCGCTGACCGGGTTCCGCACCGCCCAACCCGTGGTGTTTTGCGGATTGTTCCCGACCGACGCCGCCAATTTCGAGGATCTGCGCGGGGCCATGTCCAAATTGCGGCTCAATGACGCCAGTTTCTCTTTCGAGATGGAAAGCTCTGCGGCGCTCGGCTTCGGCTTTCGCTGCGGCTTTCTCGGGCTGCTGCATCTCGAGATCATTCAGGAGCGGCTCGAACGCGAATTCGGGCTCGACCTCATCGCGACGGCTCCCTCGGTGGTCTATGAGCTCGCCATGAGCGATGGCTCGACCATGGAGCTGCATAATCCGGTCGATATGCCGGATGTGGTCAAGATCCGGGAGATCTCGGAGCCATGGATCAAAGCGACAATTATGTCCCCGGACGAATATCTGGGGCCGATCCTGAAATTATGCCAGGAACGGCGCGGCGTGCAGCTCAATCTGTCTTATGTCGGCTCACGCGCCATGGCCGAATATGAATTGCCACTCAATGAAGTCGTGTTCGATTTCTATGACCGGCTGAAATCGATCTCCAAGGGCTATGCATCCTTCGATTATTCGATCGTTGCCCGCCGGCCGGGCGATCTCGTGAAAATGCAGGTTCTGGTCAATGGCGAGCCGGTCGATGCCCTGTCCATGCTGGTGCATCGGGCGCGCGCCGAGATCCGCGGGCGGGCCATGGTGGAAAAGCTCAAGGAGCTCATCCCCATGCATATGTTCCAGATCCCGATCCAGGCCGCGATCGGCGGACGTGTGATCGCGCGCGAAACGGTGCGCGCGCTACGCAAGGACGTGACCGCCAAATGCTATGGCGGCGATGCCAGCCGCAAACGCAAGCTGCTCGACAAGCAGAAGGAAGGCAAAAAGCGCATGCGTCAGTTCGGCCGGGTGGACATCCCGCAGGAAGCCTTTGTCGCAGCGCTGAAAATGGACGGGGATTAAAGGCGCGGGGCGTGTCCCGGAAAAGCGCGCGCCGCAACCTGACGAGATTCGGGAGTGCCGGCTACCGTGTCGAGGGTCCGTGCGGGTGATCGGCGAACCAAGCGCGTGGAATGGTCCGGATTCAGGCCGCCGGCCCGGGATCCGCCGGCCCGGGATCCGCCGTGACCGGGATCGTCCGCGCGGCGGCAGCGGCCTCAGCCGCGATGCGCGTTTCCCAGGTTGAAACGGGGCCGAGCACGCGAACGCTCCACAAGGCAAGGATCAGCGCAAACAAAAGATGGACGCCAAAACGCATCACACATTTCCCGAACCGGTCCGGACCTTGCACAGAATGACCTGCGCGACTTCCGATACGGACAATTCGCAGAATAAGTGAAATCTTTTCTTAAGAAAAGACCGATTGTCACGGAATTGGTTAATTCCGGTGGCGTCCTGGATTCAGACGAAACGAGCACCTGTATGCGTTCAATACGCGCATTCCGCGAAGGCGTGGTCGAGATCGCCTGTCCATTCGGTGCGGTATTTGTCGGCAAGGATTTGCGCCATGGTCCGGCCGGTCGTGGCGATTTCTTCAAGCCCGGTCAGGAAAAGCGTTTCATCCTCACCCGCAAGGCTGCGCCGGTCGCGCGCTCTGAGACCCTTGCGGGCGATGGCCAGCACATCCTTTGCCACATCCTGCGCGCGTCGCCCGGCGATCGGGGCGGAAAGACCGAGCACGGGTACTGCGCGACGCAAGGCCTCGCGGTCGGCGCCATCCCAGTCCCTGATCAGTTCGAGGGCACTGTCGATCGCCACATCGTCATAAAGAAGGCCCGTCCACAAGGCTGGCAGCGCGCAGAGCGAATCGCGGCCGCCGGCATCAGCACCGCGCATTTCGAGATAGGTCTTGAGCCGCACTTCAGGAAACAGGGTCGAGAGATGGTCTTCCCAATCCTTGATCGTCGGGCGCTCGCCCGGCAGTTCCGGCAATTTTCCGGCCAGGAAATCGCGGAAGGAGCGGCCGGCGACATCGATATAGCGCCCGTTGCGATAGACGAAATACATTGGCACATCGAGCGCATATCGGGCATAGGCGGCATAGCCGAAATCATCGGCAAAGGCGAAGGGCAGCATGCCCGTGCGGTCGGGATCGGTGTCAGACCATACATGCGCCCGATAGCTCTGATAGCCGTTGAGACGCCCCTCGGCGAAGGGGGAATTGGCAAACAGCGCCGTGGCGATCGGTTGCAGCGCGAGGCTGACCTGCATCTTTCGCACCATGTCGGCCTCGCTCGAAAAATCGAGATTGACCTGGACCGTGCAGGAACGGAACATCATCTGCCGCCCCAGCCGCCCGACCCGCGCCATGTAATCGCGCATGATTTTATAGCGGCCCTTGGGCATGATTGGCGTGTCGTCGAGCGCCCATACCGGCGAGAACCCAAGTCCCAGAAAACCGAGCCCGAGTTCACCGGCCACTTCACGCACCTCGCGCAAATGGTCCGTCACTTCTGCGCAGGTCTGGTGGAGATGTTCGAGCGGGGCACCCGATAGTTCGAATTGCCCGCCGGGCTCGAGACTGATCGAGGCCCCGGCCGCCTTGAGGCCGATCAGGGTTTCGCCTTCGTAAATCCCGGCCCAGCCGAAGCGCTTGAGGCCTTCGAGCAATGCCCGGATCGAGGAGGCTCCCTCATAGGCCACCGGCGAGCGGTCGGCGAGATGAAACACGAATTTCTCGTGCTCCGTCCCGATACGATAATCATGCCTGGGTTTTTCGCCGGAGGCGAAATGGGCCACCAATTCCTCAAAAGACCCGATGGGTGCAAGCGGGGCCGCCGGGCGGATCGTGTCGGCCATCTCGATGCTCCTCGAAATCTCCCTGCGAAGGTCGCGGAAGTAGGGCGCGGTTATGCCTGAACTCGGCCAGAAGCGAAAGCCGGGCAAGGATTTTCACGCAGTCGCCGGTTGATGACACGATCACTGACACACAGCACTGGCCGCCCCGGGCCCGCTTTGCTAAAGGCCAGAGCGTCAAAAAGCGGTTTGTTTCGGGGCGGTATGGAATTGGGCGCAAGGGTCTCGGGCGGCAAGCCGGGTCGCTGAGGGGATCAAGTCCCCATGCATGGGATCGGAGCGATCGCAGCTCCGTTCTTTTGCGCTGTTCCCCTCCATTTCGGTTCCTGTCCAGAGTTTGAGGAATTATTTTCACATGGGTTTCAAATGCGGCATTGTCGGTCTGCCCAATGTTGGCAAATCGACGCTTTTCAACGCGCTCACCCAGACGGCAGCGGCGCAGGCCGCCAATTATCCCTTTTGTACGATCGAGCCCAATGTCGGTGAGGTCGCGGATCCCGATTCCCGGCTGGAGATTCTCGCCGAAATCGCGGGCTCGAAGGAAATCATTCCGGCGCGCATGAATTTTGTCGATATTGCCGGGCTGGTGCGCGGGGCGTCGAAAGGCGAGGGGCTCGGCAACCAGTTTCTCGCGACCATCCGCGAGACAGATGCCATCGTTTATGTCTGCCGGTGCTTTGAAGACGATGACATCACCCATGTCGAAGGGCGGATCGATCCCATCGCCGATGTCGAAACCGTCGAAACCGAACTGATGCTCGCCGATCTCGAAAGCCTTGAACGCCGGCGGCTGAATGTCGAGAAAAAGGCCAAGGGTGGCGACAAGGATTCGCGGGAAATCCTCGAACTGATCGATCTGGCGCTGGTCGAGCTCGCTGCCGGCCGCCCGGCGCGGCGCGCGCTCATTCGCGCCGAACAGGACAAGACCTGGCGCGCCCTGCAATTGCTGACCGCCAAGCCCGTGCTGTTCATTTCCAATGTGGACGAGGCTTCCGCGGCCAATGGCAACGCGTTTTCAGCGCGCGTCGCGGCACGGGCAGCGGGTGAAGGGGCGGCGCATGTCGTGATTTCAGCCGCGGTGGAGGCCGAACTCGCCGGGCTCGATTCCACGGAACGCGCCGAATATCTCGCGGCCATGGGACTCACCGCGCCAGGGCTCAACCGGCTGATCCGCTCGGGCTTCGAATTATTGGGGCTCCAGACCTATTTTACCGTGGGGCCGAAAGAGGCCCGGGCCTGGACGATCCGCAAGGGCAGCACCGCGCCGAAAGCCGCCGGAATCATCCATGGGGATTTCGAGAAGGGCTTTATTCGCGCCGAAACGATCGCCTATGACGATTATGTCCGGTTCAATGGTGAGAACGGCGCGAAAGAGGCCGGCAAGATGCGGCTCGAGGGCAAGGAATACATTGTGCGTGACGGCGACGTCATGCATTTTCGCTTCAATGCCTGACGGGAGCCCGCGAAAAGCGCCCCGACAAGGCCTGCCGACCAGGACCTGCCGACCAGGACCTGCCGAAATTGTGGTTTCTCAATTATCCGGCGTTTCGGGGGCTGGAGCGGGTGTGGAAGGCTCCGTCGTTGCCGGGGTCCCGGTTCCCGCTGTGCTGCCTGTCGCAGGTTTGACCAGCTCCCGTGTGCGGCCGGACGCAATGTCCTCGCCCACGCGTTTCGCGGATTCCGCACTGTCATGGATGGCGCGCGTCGCCTGTTGCGGGGTGGGTGCGATGGCGATGATGGTTTTGGTGACGCTCTGAATGGTCGGATAGAGCTTGGCTTCCTTTACCCATTTGGGCTGGAGGTCCTGCGCAATCAACGAATTCAGCAGCATCAGACCGAGCCCGAGGACGACCAGTCCACGAACGGCCCCGAACACGAATCCGGCCGAGCGGTCCACGGCCGTGATCGTATCGCTTTGCAACAATCCGTGCCGAACCCGCCCGGTAATGACGCCAAAGGCGGCGAAGGCAGCCGTGAACAGCACAGCGATCATGATCGCGTCGCAAATCCATACCGGGGTATTGGCGGGAAAGAGCGGCCCGACGGTCTTGCGTGCCAGCGGCAGCAAAACGATCACCGCGAGGACGCCGACCACAAGGGAAGCGATCGATACCACTTCGCGCAGCAGGCCGCGGGCGAAGGCCATGATCGCCGACAACAGCACCACGCCCAGAACCAGCGCGTCAAACAATGTCAGATTGAGGTTCATCTTGTTCCCCCGTCAAAATCCGTTGCGAATGAGTTCGACCAATTGCCCGGCATTTTCGATCCTTCGCACATTTAGCCCATCCGATGCTACAGGCGAATGCTTCTGGCGCGAAGTCGGTATTCCGGGCCGGCCAGGTTCGGGGGGCAGGTCATTTTGCGCGCACAAGGCCTGTTTGAAGCCGAGTTTGGCCGCTTCCTTGAGCCTTGTATCGGCGCGGGCGGCGGGCCGAACGGCCCCCGAAAGGGCGATTTCGCCGAAAAATACCATGTCGCGCGGCAAGGGCTGGTCGAAGGCCGCCGAGATCAGGGCCGCCCCTACGGCGAGATCGGCCGAGGGCTCGGTCAGTTTGAGCCCGCCCGAGACGCTGAGATAAACATCCCGCCCGGCAAAGGAAACGCCGCAGCGTGTTTCCAGAACGGCAAGGATCATCGACAGCCGCGCCGAATCCCAGCCCACCACCGTGCGGCGCGGCGTGCCGGGATTGAGCTGGGCAGTCAGGGCCTGAATCTCCACCAGCATCGGGCGCGTACCCTCGACTGCGGCAAAGATCGCCGCCCCCGATGCCCGCACGCCCGAGGAATCGAGGAAGAGAGCCGAGGGATTTGGCGTTTCCCGGAGACCGCTTTCGGCCATTTCAAACACGCCGATCTCGTCGACCGGACCGAAGCGGTTTTTCACCGCGCGCAGGATGCGGAACTGGTGGCCGCGCTCGCCCTCGAAATAAAGCGTGGCATCGACCATATGCTCCATGACGCGGGGCCCGGCGATCTGGCCGTCCTTGGTCACATGCCCGACGAGTACGACGGCCGTTCCGGATTTCTTGGCAAAGCGCACCAGTTCATGGGCGCAGGCCCTGACCTGCACGACGGTGCCCGGTGCGGCACCTGCGGCTTCCGACCACAGCGTCTGCACCGAATCGATGATTGCGAGGTCCGGCTTGAGAATTTTCAGCCCGTCAATGATCAGCTTGAGATCGGTCTCGGCCGCCAGCGCCACCGATTGCTCGGCGACATTGAGCCGGCGGGCGCGGTCCTGAACCTGGCCGACCGCTTCCTCGCCGGAAATATAGGCGGCACTTCCGCCATTGCGCGCAAGGCTCGCGGCCGCCTGAAGCAGCAGGGTTGATTTCCCGACCCCGGGATCCCCGCCGATCAGAATGGCCGAGCCCTTGACGAGGCCCCCTCCCAGAGCGCGGTCGAGTTCGGAAATGCCGGTCGGACGGCGCGGGGCCGCCTGTTCATGGCCGGCGAGATCGGTGAATTCCATCTTCCCGACCCGTTTGCGGGCGGAAGCGAGGCTCGCGCCGCCCGTCCCGATGGTCGGAATGTCGATCTCTTCCAGAACCGTGTTCCATGCCCCGCAGGCCTCGCAGCGCCCCGACCATTTGGACGAGGCTGCACCACAGGACTGGCAGACATAGCGGATCTCGGGTCGCGCCATCGGGCTCAGAGCGCCGGCTGGATCGGCCCATCGGCCCGGCCGTGGACGAATTGGTCGACCCTTGGATCGCCGGATTGGTCGAGCGCCGAAGGCGGCCCGCGCCAGATGATGCGGCCTTCATGCAGCATCGCGACCTCATCGGCGATTTTGCGGGCGGAGGCGAGGTCATGGGTGATCGACACCGCCGTCGCCCCCAATGCCCGGGTGCGCGCGATGATGAGATCATTGATGGCGTCGGCGGTGATGGGGTCGAGGCCGGTGGTCGGCTCGTCGAAAAACAGGATATCGGGATCGGCCGCAATGGCGCGCGCCAGCGCCACGCGCTTTTGCATCCCGCCCGACAGTTCGGACGGGTAGAGCCTGCCCACATCGGCCGGCAGCCGGACGGCGGCGAGCGTGGCGATCGCCTTGTCGCGGGCGGCCGCGCGCTTCATCCGGTTCTTGTTGAGCAGGCGGAAAGCCACATTTTCCCAGACCGTCAGGGAATCGAACAATGCCGCGCCCTGAAACAGCATTCCGAACCGGGCAAGGGTGGTGTCCCGGTCCTTCCCGCGCAAGCGTTCGATATTACGGCCATCAACGAGGATGCGACCGGCATCGGGCTTGATCAGCCCCAGTGCGCATTTGAGCGTCACCGATTTTCCGGTCCCCGAACCACCGATAATCACCAGCGATTTTCCCGGCGCGACCGAAATGTCGACGCCGGACAGCACGCGTTTGGTGCCGAAGGATTTCTCGACCCCCGAAAGTTCGAGCCGGGAAGGAATGACAGACATTTTCCCTCCGCCTATTTCACGACAAGCGTGGTGATCATGTAATTGGCGGCCAGAATGAGGACCGCCGCGCTCACCACCGCATTGGTCGTCGCCCGCCCCACGCCGCGCGCGCCACCTGCACTGTGAAAACCGTGATAGGCTCCCATCACCGCGATGATGAAGCCGAAAACGAGCGCCTTCCACAGCCCGATGGCCACGTCGCCGGCTTCGAGGAAATCACTGGTATTGCGCAGATAAACGGGCCCGCTGAAATCAAGCGTCGTCACGCCGACCGCATAACCCCCGGCGACCCCGATGACATCGGCAATCAGCGTCAGCAATGGCAGGACGATCATGGTCGCCGCCACGCGGGGTGCGATCAGATAATTCATCGGATTGGCTGAGAGCGTGCGCAGGGCGTCGATCTGTTCGGTCACGCGCATGGTTCCGATCTCGGCCGCGATGCCCGCCGACACCCGCCCCGCCACCATCAGGCCCGCGACCACCGGTCCCAGTTCCCGCGTGATGCCCAATACGACGATCTGGGGGACGAATTGCTCGGCATTGAAGCGTGCACCGCCGGTATAGATGTTGATTGCAAGCGCGGCCCCGATGAAAATCGCCGTAAGCCCCACCACCGGCAGCGAGAAATAGCCGATGCGGATGAGCTGCTTGCCCAGCTCTGCAAGATGCCATGGCGGTCGCAGAATGGAGAGGAATGCGTCGATGGCAAATAATGCCGTCCGACCGCTCACCTCGAAGGCCTCGAGCGCACCCGCGCCGATCCTCTGGACGACGACGAGCGCCAGGTTCCGATGTGTCATCAGGCCTCCCCGTTGCCCGTGGCGGCATAGACCCGAAAACATTGCGCGCCAAGGCTGGTCAGCACTTCATAGGGAATGGTTCCCGCCGCGCGCGCGACATCTTCCACCCGAATATGGGGGCCGAGAAATTCCACCATGGTTCCCAAAGACGCTTCCCCGGCGCAGGCGGACACATCCACCACGGTCAAATCCATGGAAACCCGCCCCAGAATCGGCACGCGCTGTCCGCGCAATGCAGCATAGCCCGCCGGCGACCCTGCGCGCAAGAAGCCATCCGAATAGCCGAGCGCCACCGTCGCAACCTCCATGTCGGCCGGCGCTGTGAACGTGCCGCCATATCCGACCCGGGCACCGCGCGTGAGCCGCCTGCGGCCGATGATCGGGGCATGGAGTGTGGCCACGCACCGCAACCCGATGCGATCGGGGCGTGGTGCCAGGGGTTCGGCCCCATAAAGCGCAAGGCCGAGACGCACCATATCGCCATGGGATTCCGGAATTTCGATAGCCGCGGCCGAATTGGCGAGACTGACGGGCACGCCGGGAAACAGCGCCCTTATGCCTGAAAACAGTGTGAGCTGGCGGGCATTTTCGGGCGAGCCGTTCTCATCTGCCGCGGAAAAATGGCTGACCAGCAGATCGGGCGATCGACCGGAACGCCGGCACAGATCCGCGGCGGCCCCGATATCATCGGGGCTGAAGCCGAGCCGGTTCATGCCGGTATCGACATGAAGCGCGAAGGGATGGTCTCCGGCTTCCAGCCATGACCGGAGCTCTGCCGCATGGTTGAGCACCGGAACGAGGTTCCGCGCGATCAAAAGCTCCGGTTCCCGGGTTTCGAGACCATGGAGAACGAAGATCCGGCTCCCCGAAAAGCCGGCATTGGTCAGAATGAGGCGGGCCTGAACGCCCTCGCCGGGGCTTGCCACGAAGAAATCCCGGGCCCCGGCCCGGGCAAATACCGGCGCGAGCCTTTCCACCCCAAGGCCATAGGCATCGGCCTTGACCACGGCGGCCGCCCGCGCCGGGGCCACCCATTTGGCGAGCCCGCGGAAATTATGGGCGGCGGCGTCAAGATCCACACGAAGGCGCGCAGCGCGGCGCGCGCCGGTCGCCTCGCCGTCCCCCGTCGTCTCGCCGTCCCCCGTCGTCTCACCATCCCCGGTCGTTACAGGGTTCTTCGTTACAGGGTTCTTCGTTACAGGGTTCTTCGTTACAGGGATCTTTGTCACCGGGATCAAGATGCGCCACGACTCATGTCAGGGGCATGCCGCACCGGCCCGGAACCCCGATCACCTTTGCGGGCTGTCCGGCCGGCCATATTGCTCGCTGAAATGGTCATAAGCGAGATTATAGAACTTGGTGAATTCAGGCTGAAAGCCCACAATCGCAGTGCCGATGGGCCCATGACGCTGCTTGCCGAGAATGACTTCGGCGGTGTTGTGCGCGCGCTCGCATTTCACTTTCCATTTCTCGAATTCCGGTGTCCCTTCTTCGGGCTTGGCCCGGTCGAGATAATAGCTCTCCCGATAGACGAACATGACGATGTCGGCGTCCTGCTCGATCGAGCCGGATTCGCGCAGATCGGCGAGCTGGGGGCGCTTGTCTTCGCGCATCTCCACCTGGCGCGACAATTGAGACAAGGCCAGCACCGGCACTTTCAGTTGCTTGGCCAGCATTTTGAGGCCCTTGGTGACATCCTGGACCTCCTCCACCCGGTTGCCATAGCGTTTGCCCTGATAGCCGGCGACCAATTGGAGATAATCCACCACGACGAGGTCGAGCCCGTGGCGCCGTTTGTGACGCCGCGCCCGCGCCATCAGCGTGTCGATCGAAATGCCGCCGGTGTCGTCGATGAACAAGGGCGCGCGCTCGATCTCGTTCACTGCCTGAAGAAAGCGCCCGAATTGGCTCTTGTCGAGCTTCCCCTGGCGGATATGTTCGGAGGGCAGTTCCGCGCGTTCGGCGATCAGGCGATTGGCCAATTGATCGGCCGACATTTCGAGCGAGAAAAACAGGGTGATTGCCCCGTCCAGTGTCTTTTTCCCGCCCGATGCCGGATCCGGCTTCCACGCCATGGAGGCATTGAAGGCGATATTGGTGGCGAGCGCCGTCTTTCCCATGGAAGGCCGGCCCGCAAGGATCAGCAGGTCCGAGGAATGCAGCCCGCCGGTCAGCCGGTCGAGATCGGCCAGCCCCGAGGCGATCCCCGCAATCTTGTCACCACGCTTGGCCGCGCGCGCGGCCAGCTCCACTGCCTCGCGCAGGGCTTCGGAAAAGCTTTTGGCGGCGTCGTCGCGGCTGCCCTGCTCGGCCAGTTCCTGAAGCTGGCGCTCGCCCTCGGTGATCTGGCCATCGGCATCGCGCGGATTATCGGGCCGCGCGGCCTCCATCGCGATGCCACCGCCGATCTCGATCAGCTTGCGGCGCACACCCAGCTCATAGATGACGCGCGCATATTCGGGAGCCGCCGCCACCAGCCCCGCTTGCGCGATCAATTGGGCGAGATAATCGACGCCGCCGATTTCCGACAATCCGCCAT
This sequence comes from Hyphomonadaceae bacterium, assembly GCA_021731815.1. GTDB lineage: Bacteria > Pseudomonadota > Alphaproteobacteria > Caulobacterales > Aquidulcibacteraceae > JAKFWO01. The sequence goes on from JAKFWO010000031.1 coordinate 56,367, forward strand.
CGGTCTCGAAGAATTCCTTGAGCGTGACCCCGTCGGCCAATTGCTCGCGCCGGATAAGCCCGATCGCCGCGGCATAGATGCGCTTGTGCACCGGGTCATAAAAATGATCCGGCGTCAGGAATTCCCCGATGCGGTGAAAGATTTCATTGTCGAGCATGAGTGCGCCGAGCACGCGCTGCTCGGCCTCGACATTGCGCGGGGCCGAAAGAATGGGCCCCGAAGGTGGCTTCATGACACCCGACTGGGCACCCATGGCCGGCACCGGAAAGAGGGAGGGCGCAGAAACGGCATTGTGGGGAGGAGTGGGGTAATCAACCATAAGCCGATCGTAGATCACACCGCCGGCAGAGGGGAAGGGGGTGGTCCATGCTCCTAACAGGTTTTTGCCGAACGGGAGGCGCAGGGGCCGCCGGCCGTCAATCCCCTCAGTCCGGTGTCACCCTTTTCCCGCGCGCCATGACGAAATCCATTTTGCCGAGGGCAGCGAGATCCTTCAGCGGATCGCCCGACACCGCAATGATGTCGGCGGCGAAACCGGGGGCGAGGATGCCGGTCTCCGTTTCGAGGCCGAGATGGCGCGCGGCTCCTTTGGTGGCGGCAGCGATGGCTTCAGCCGGGCTGAAGCCGGCCTGTGCCCAGAGCAGAAATTCGGCGGCATTGTCGCCATGCTTCGACACGCCGGTATCGGTGCCGAAGGCGATCGCGATTCCCGCCAGACGCGCCCGGCGCAGCATGTCGAGCATCAGCGGGCCGGCGATCAGGGCCTTTTCGCGCTGGGCCTGGGTCATCCAGCTTTCTTCATTGGCCTGCCGCACCACGGTCGCGCCGGCCAGCACGGTCGGCACCAGCCGGGCACCCGATGCCCTGTAGAGCGCAAAGCTTCCGTCATCGCCATAGGTGCCATGTTCGATCGAATCGACCCCCGCCTTGAGCGCGGCATCGATCCCCGATTTGCCATGGGCATGGGCGGCGGCCTTGCGGCCCAAAGCATGGGCGGTTTCGACGATGGCACGCAATTCGTCGTCGCTGAATTGCTGGCCAAGCCCGGCTTTGGTGTTGGAAAGCACCCCGCCCGTCGCCGTGATCTTGATGATGTCTGCCCCAAGCCGGACCATTTCGCGCACCGCGCGGCGGCAATCATCGGCCCCTGAACAGGCATTGGAGCGGTCGAGGCCGGAGGTGACATCGGCGCGGAAGCCGTGAATGTCGCCATGTCCGCCATGGGGCGTGATCGCGCTGCCTGCTGCAAGGATGCGCGGTCCCTCGAGCTTGCCGGCATTGATCCCGTTGCGCAGCGCGATGATCGCCCCAGGCTCGCCCCCCAGATCAGCGACCGTGGTAAAGCCCGCCAGCAGCGTCTTGCGCGCATTGGCCGCGCCATCCACCACGAGATCTTCGGGGGATTTGGTCACTTCCTCGAGCCGGGAATTGGGCCCGAACTCGCCCAGCAAATGGACATGGCTGTCCACGAGGCCCGGCAGCACGAATTTGTCCCGCAGATCGATGATTTCGGCACCGCGCTCGCGATGATAGCCGTCGCGGATCGCCACGATCCGCCCGCCGGACACCACAATGGTCCTGGCCTTTTGCACGGCACCCGCGGCATCGGCCAGCAAAGTCCCGGCATGGATATAGATCGGGGGGGCGGCCGTGGGCGGCGCAGGTTTTTTCTCGGCCGCCTGCGCTGAAAGAAGCGCGGCCCCCGCAAGCATGATCGCGCCGGACAGGAGAATTCCGCGCAGACGCGCTCCGACGGATTTGACCATTGCATTCTCCCCTGTCAGCCATGATGGCAAAGCCAGGGAGCGAGCCTCGCCGCCACGCGCGCGCTTGTCAATCCGCGCCCACGACAATGGCGGGAGATTGGGGTGCCAGAGATCCAGGCTCAGCGCACGATATACAGGGTGGCGAGGCCCAGAAACAACAGGAAGCCGACGAGATCGATCGAGGTCAGCACGAAGACCGACGACGCCACAGCAGGGTCCGCCCCCAGCCGGCGCAGGGCGAGTGGCGCGAGAATGCCCATGAGCCCGGCCCACAGAAACGCGCCCGTCATCGCTGCCCACACCACGCCTGCGAGCTTCGGATCGCCAAACCAGATGGTGACGATGAGCGCGGCAAGTGTCGCAATGGCAAGACCATTGACGAGCGCGGTCAGTCCCTCGCGCAGGACGGCGCGCCAGGCATTCGCGTCATTGAGTTCCCGGCTGGCCAGCGCCCGCACGGCGACCGCCAATGTCTGCGCCCCGACATTGCCACCGAGGGATGCGATCAATGGCATGAGCGCCGCAAGCGCCGCCATTTTGGCGATCGAGCCCTGAAACAGATTGATGAGTGCCGCCGAGCAAAAGGCTGCCGCGAGATTGACCCCGAGCCATGGCAGCCGCGCGCGCACCGAGGTCCACACGGAATCGCCCGGCCCGGATTCCTCGACCCCATGGAGCGCCAGAAAATCCTCCTGGTTTTCTTCCTGGATCACATCGACGATATCATCGACCAGAATCATCCCGGTCAGCCGGCCGCTGCTATCGACCACCGGGGCGGAAGCGAGATGGTAGCGCTGGAAGCGCAAGGCGATCTCTTCCTGGTCCATTTCGGCGGGAATAATCACCTCGAGCGGGGCCATGACTTCGGCCAGCGGCGTCGTGCGCGGCGATTTCAGCAGGGCCGCCAGCGGCACCGCCCCGATGGGCCGAAAGCCGGGATCGACGATATAGACGTCGAAAAACACGTCCGGCAAATCGGATGCGACGCTGCGCATGTGGTCAATCGCCTGGCCGATGGTCCAGAATTCCGGCGCGGCCACGAAATCGCGCTGCATCAGCCGGCCTGCGGTTTCCTCATCAAACGCCAATTGGGCTTCGATGGTGATCCGCTCGGGCCGGGGAATGGCGGCCAGCACCTCGGCGCGCTGGTCTTCGTCGATATCATCGGCGACGAGGGCGGCATCATCCGAATCCATGGCTCCCAGCGCGCGTGCCAGTACCGCGGGGGGGGCGTGCTGCAACAGCTTGCGCCGCTTGGTGGATTGCAATTCCACCCAGATCGCCGGCGGAAACTCAAAGCCAAGGATACGCGCCGTCTGCACCGCGAGATAATCAGACAGATGTTCAAGCGCATCGGCGGCATCTGCCGGGTGCAATTCCTCGAAGAAGATCTGGCGCAGGCTGACGGGGTCGCGGTCGCCGGCGGCGGCGACAATCCGCATCATCAGGGAGGCGGGAACCTCGAGATCGGAGGCGGCGAGCGATGCGCCGGACCCGTAGGACCTGTCCTGATCCACAGCCATCGCCGGGGGCGTTTCGTCAGAATGGCTCACCGCGCGCCCCTTTCCGTCCGGGTACGGTTGCGATCGCCGTCACCCGGGTTCAGACCATCATGTTGATGAGCATGTCTGCCAGGCCGGGCAGAGCGCGAACCCTGCACGGCGTTCAATTCATTTTCGGACCCGTCTCTTTTCGACCTGACCGGTCTCTTTTCCGGTCTGACCAGTCACTTTTCCGGTCTGATATGTTCCGGAGATGTCTTTCCGGTCGTGCGTTCCAGGTAATATCTCCCATGGTGCGGTCGAGAGGACTCGAACCTCCACGCCTCGCGGCGCTACCACCTCAAGGTAGTGCGTCTACCAATTCCGCCACGACCACGCCTTTGGGAGGAAGGGGCGCTTAGCATGCGAATTGGGGCTTGTGAAGCCGGGAATGCTGCGGCGCGCACAGGGCTTGTGCTTGCCTGCCTTCGTCACGGACAGGCGGCGTTTCAGCGTGGGAAACTGGCTTCCAGTGCTGCGCCATTCTGTTTGTAGACAATCCCGCCCTTGACCACGAGATCCACCCGCGACAGCACATTCATATGGGTCAGCACATCGCCGCGCACCGCGATGATGTCGGCAAATTTTCCGGCCGACAGCGTCCCCAGATCCTTTTCAACCCCCATCAGCACGGCGGGCCAATACACGGCGGCGCGAATGACCTCCATGGCCGGCATCGCCATCACGCGGGTGAGCACGTCCATCTCGTTCCAGGTGGATTGGCAGTGGAAGGTCATGGGAATACCGCTATCGGTCCCGACCAGAAACACCACCCCCGACTGGCGCAATTGGGCGATCTTGCGGTCGAGGGTCGGCTTGCGCAAGGGCGTCAGCGCATTATAGCCCAATTGCCCGGGCTCGGCGATGGAACGCGCAATATCCGCGATCGTGTCGGGTTTCAGCCCGCGTTTCCAGCACGGATCGTCGAGCTTTTCGGGATTGGCGACCAATTGGTCGAAATTCCACAGGCCCGAAACGGTCGGGGTCCAATAGAGCGGACCTTCGCCGGTGCGACCCTTTCCGGTGCGCTCTCGCAGGAGCGTGATGATGTCTTCGGGGAATTCCGGGGCGGAGGTCAGCCCGGTATGCTCGAAATTATCCACCCCTATGCGCAGCCCGACCCTGATTTCATCGGGCTTGTGGGAATGGCCGACCACCTTGAGCCCGAGCTTGTGGGCTTCCTCGACAATCGCCCTGGCGACCGGTTCGGCCATCCTGTCCTGATCGATCAGCTTGACCACGTCCATGCCCGCATCCTTGAGCTGGCGGACTTTTGCGCGCGCATCGGCAACATCCTTGAGGGCCCAGCGATAGCCCTTTTCCCAATCGGCGACCTCGGCCTGCAAAAAGGGACCCGACATGAACAGCCGGGGCGTGGCGATCTCGCCGGCGGCCGAGCGACGTTTCAGGGTTTTCGAGGCCTCCAGCGGCGCGCCCAGATCGCGCACGGATGTCACCCCCGCCAGCAATAATTGCTCGGCAGCGGCGGGCATGATCTCGTCGGCGAAGCGGGCGGCATATTTGGCCTGCCAATGGGGATAATCGGCGTGGCCGACCAATTGCAGATGGGCATGGGATTCCCACAGGCCGGGCAGGACATCCATGCCCTCGGTGGAAATGACCCGATAGCCTTCCGGAACGGGAAGGGTCGCGACGGTCCCGGTTTTTTCGATGCGCTCCCCATTGACCAGAATGACGCTGTCGGCGATCGGGGCATGGCCGAAACCGTCGATGAGCCGCCCGCCGACCAAAGCGAGCTTTTCGGCCGACGCCATGGGTGCAATGAACATGAGTGTCAGGATTGCAGCGAGGACCGCCTTCACCGCTTTTCCCGCGTGCTGCGCGGGGGCACAATTTCTGTTTCGGGACATCATCTGCCAGTGCTCCAGCGTTGTTTCAGCGCGGGATCATTAAGCGGCGGAAACCACTTTCACGCAAGTCCGCCCCGGTCTATCGAGCGCCCATGAATCCTGACACCCTCCTTCACGCCATCCATTCCGCCGCCGATGGCGCGCGCGGCCCGCTGGTCATGGGAATTGTCAATGTCACGCCCGACAGTTTTTCGGATGGTGGCCTTGCCCTGAGCCCCGAAGATTCTGCCGCGCGTGCGGCGCAAATACTGGCGGAGGGGGCTGACATCATCGATCTGGGCGCGGAATCGACGCGGCCGGGATCCGGGGGCGTGAGCGGGGACGAGGAACGCGCGCGCCTTCTGCCGGCTTTGGCGGCGGTGATGGCGGCCTGTCCCGGAGCCATGCTGAGCATCGACACCCGCCGGCCAGAGATCATGCGCGCGGCTGCTGACTTGTATCCGGGGCAGGGTTTCATCTGGAACGATGTTTCGGGCCTGCGATTCTCGCCTGAAAGCCTTGCGCAGGCCGCGGATCTTTCCGGCCCGGTGGTGATCATGCATGCCCAGGGCGACCCGCACTCCATGCAGGACCGGCCGCGTTATGGCGATGTGGTCGCCGATGTCGCCTGCTGGCTCGAAAGCCGGGCGGAGATTGCGATCAAGGCCGGAATTGCGGCCAGGCGCATCGTGCTCGATCCCGGGATCGGCTTTGGCAAGCGCGGTGATCACATTGTTGCCTTGCTGCGCGATCTGCCGTCCCTCACGGCGCTCGGCTTTCCGGTTCTGGTCGGGGTGTCGCGCAAGCGCTTTATCGGGGAATTTGATGCGGGTGTCGAGGCGCATCGGCGTCTGGGCGGATCGCTCGCCGCGGCCCTGTGGGCGGGCTTGCGCGGGGCGGCCATCCTGCGCGTCCATGATGTGCGCGAAACGGTTCAGGCACTGGCCATCTGGCGCGCCATCGCCCGCGCGCAGCGCCCGGCTCCGGACCGGGAGGATGACCTGCCAGGCATATGACCGAGGCGACGCAATATTGACCGCAAGGCCCCCGGCTGCCAGACTGGTGCGGGTCTCCTTCATGGGGAAATCCGTCACGGAGAAACTGCCGGATGGGCGATTTGCGACCCCCGCCCCCCTTCGCGCCTGTCTCACTGCTGTTATCGTCTGCCCGCTTTTCAAATCATTGCCGGAGCCCCTTATGGATCTCGCTTTCAGCCCCGAAGAAATCGCCTTTCGTGACGAGGTCCGCGCCTTTATCGCGGCCAATTATCCGGCGGAGCTCAAGGGCAAATCCATGCGCGAGGATCTGAGCCGCGAGGAATTTCTTGCCTGGCACAAGATCCTGGGAAAGAAGGGCTGGGCAGCACCCGCCTGGCCGGCAGAATATGGGGGGACCGGCTGGACCCCGACCCAGCGTTACATCTGGTCCGAAGAAAATGCCCGCGCCGAAACAGTTCCCGTTTTGCCCTTTGGCATCAATATGGTCGCGCCGGTCATCTATACTTTCGGCACGGCAGCCCAGAAGGCCCATTATCTGCCCCGGATCCTGTCGGGTGAGGACTGGTGGTGTCAGGGCTATTCGGAACCCGGCGCCGGCTCCGATCTCGCCAGCCTCAAGACACGTGCCGAGCGCGTGGGCGACCATTACATCGTCAATGGCCAGAAGACCTGGACGACGCTCGCCCAGCATGCCGATTGGGGCTTTTTTCTCGTCCGCACCGATGTCAATGCCCGCAAGCCGCAGGAGGGGATCTCCTTCCTGCTGATCAATATGCGCAGCCCCGGCGTCGAGGTCCGGCCGATCATCACCATTGATGGTGGCCATGAGGTCAATGAAACCTGGCTGACCGATGTCAGGGTGCCGGTCGAAAACCTCGTTGGCGAGGAAAATATGGGCTGGACCTGCGCGAAATATCTTCTGGCCCATGAGCGTTCGGGCATTGCGGGTGTGGCCCGTTCCAAACGTGCGCTGGAAAAACTCAGGGCGATCGCCGCGACCGAAGCGATGAATGACCCGACGCTGGGCGGTGATTCTGAGTTCACCCGCAAGATGGCGCAATTGGAAATCGACCTGACCGCGCTGGAATACACCGAATTGCGGACTTTGGCGCGTGAACAGGCCGGCCATGGCCCGGGGGTCGAAAGCTCCTTGCTGAAAATCAAGGGAACCGAAGTCCAGCAGCGCCTGACCGAACTGACGCTGGAGGCCGTGGGCTATTACGCCATGACCGATTACCATGCGGGGGATCGCAATAATCTCGGCCCCATCGGTCCAGATTACGCGCAAGGCATGTCGGCGATCTATTTCAATATGCGCAAGGCCTCGATCTATGGCGGATCGAACGAAATCCAGCGCAATATCATCGCAAAAATGGTGCTGGGGCTTTAGTCCTCGTGTTTTCGAAGGGGTGTCCGCATCACGCAGATTCAGTCGGGCCCGGGTGGCGCCGGGTGATCGGACCAGTACCTTCCCCCTCAGTGGTCTTGAGCCAAAAACCGGCCAGAGCTGTGCCCCATGCACAAGCGTCCCTGATTACATCGGCGTGCACCTCCAGGGCGAGACAGACTGCCTTATGCATCTTGCGCGTTCTGGCGCGTTCTGGCGCGTTCTGGGAAAGTGGAGCCCGGTCTCTTGAGCATTTTCAAAGAATTCGAAGCCGATTTCTGAGTAGAAAAATGCTCTGATTCAATGATTTGGAGTGCGTTCAGGCGAAAAACCGGACTCCACTTTTTCTGAACGCGCTCTGGCGGATCGTCCGCAAATATCAGTGCCAGGTCATCGGGGATAATTCAGAGCAAAACTGCATTGGTATCGGGACCAGTGCCACTCGGTTCCGACCCCGGTGAACGCCCCTGTGGCAACACATCCTAACGCAAGCGCTTTGCAGCCACGCTTACGCTGCCGATGTCAAGTTTCATAAAGTAACTGCCAAGACTGTTTCGGCGCAACGTAACAGATTTTGCCTTTCCGGGGTCTTCGCTGACAGTCCCCGGAGATGTCTGGATCCATAATTGCCCACCCTCGAGCTCGACCAAGAGCGCGCCTGTGGGCAGGATTTGTGCGAACCGAAGTCCGGCCGTTATTGTTTTTGGGGGCTTGGGTTGTTCAATTTTCGCTCTCTTCCTGGCTTTGCGAATCTCCTTGTCGGGAAGCTTTGAGAATTCATCGATCGCACTGGAGAAAGGTGATGCGGTACGAATACCCGTATTTCCCGGCGGCTGTGGTTTTCCTGCATCAGGGGGCGAAAAGTCTGGATCTCCGGAACAGGAATCTGAAAAACGAAGGCACCCACGACGCAATGTGTGCCGGCGACGATGTCGTTCCGGCATAAGCGGCCTGGCGGCCGGAGGGAACGATGCGCAGACCAAATCGTCTTCCCGGCAGCAAGTCCATTGCCGGGGAAACCCGAAAGGGAGCGCTTGATCCTGCGCGAAATCCCTCGTGATCGACCCGGAAAACGCGGCCGCACCGGGACTACAGGGATGGAGATCGTCGAGCAAAGCGCGCGCCAATAAACAGCAGCCGGGGCGAATATTTACAAATTTGGCCAGTTCGACGGAAAATTCCGTTGAAGTCTCAAGCCACATTCGAAGATAAAGAACGCCGGCAGGACAGTCGAATTGCGGTGAAGATCGTGACAGAAAAAAGCGCGACGAGTAACCTCGCCGCGCCTTTCTCTCTCGCGTCGTACCTGATCAGAACTTTCCGACTACACCAAACACAAACCGGCGTCCAATTGGGTCGTTGATCCCGGTGACATTGTCGAGCAATGCGTTTCTGTCAGTAATATTGTTCACGACAAAACGGGCAGAGAAATGGTCGTTAAATTCCCACCGTGTCGAAACATTGAACGTAGTTTGGGGTCCGAAGAAAAAGATATTCTGGGCATCGTTCAGATCCGGAGTCAAATTGTCCAATACGGAAGGATCTTCATAGAACCACTGGAATGTGCCGGTGAAGGGGCCCTTGCGATAGGAAACGTCGAAACGGGTCTGGAAATCGGGGCGAGCAATTGTACCGGCACTCTCCACGATGTCGGAAAACGTCCCGTTGCTGGAAGTTGCGAAGGTTCGGGTGTAGCTGACATCGCCGCGCAGGGAAATACGGCCGAGATCGGTGCCGGTTTTGATGCCGAGCAGCCCCAAACCCTGTGCGATTCCAAAATTATAGGTAATCGTTGCGTCCAGTTGCTGAAGCTCCAGCGCTCCCAAATTGATCGACGTACCGGTGATAGCTTGCGGTTGGAAGTTCGTGGGGTTGCGTTGAAACAGGTCGCAAGTATTCACACCAACTTCAGACGATACATCGGGGAAGTTGGGGCTGTCGAAGCAGGTAGTGAAAATCAACCCGGCTGCTGCAAGGCTAATCGAATCGCGAATGAGCAGATCGATATAATCAACACTCACCACGAGGTTTGGAATAAAGGACGGACGAAGATTTACCCCGATATTCCAGGAATTAGAAATTTCTGGAGTCAATTGGTCATTGCCAACAAATACACCGGGCAGTGTCGCAATCAATGACTGGTAACTTGCGAGCGAGAACGTCGCCGGAAGAGTTCCTGCCGCCTGCAATTGTTCGACCTGCGCAGCGCAATTGCGCGCACGAATGGCTGGTGCCGGTCCATTCGTAATATTCCCAAAAGAACAGGGGTCTCCGCCAATTCCGTTGAAAAACGCCCCTTGGGGTGACAGGAACAATTCAACGATCGACGCCGCGCGTGCGGTTCGCGAACGATTACCGCGGAAAGAGATTCCCTCGATGGGCGACCAGGTTCCGCCACCGGTCCAGATCACATCACGTCCGGTCGCGGAATTGCCAATGGCCCGCACCCCGCCTTCCAGGGTGAAGGAATTCGCGATCCACGGGATCTTGAAGTCGTTACCGAAAATCGGCGCACGGAATTCGAATGCGCCCTCAAAGGTGCTGACTTCGCCCGCAGTACTCACAATGCCAACCGCGCGCGTGCGCCCACTGGCAAAATTCTGGTCGACGGAAAAATCCAAAGTTTCCCGACGCCACTCGAAAACCGTGGATACGCCGAGCGGGCCGGCAGGAAGGTCGATCAGATCGCCGGTCAGGGTCGCCTGGGCAAAGAATTGCTGGCTGACATTGCGGGAAACCGTCTCAGCAACCACATAATCGCGCGCTTCCTGACTGAACCGGTTTTCACCAAACAGGTTGAGAGGGCGGCACGCATCGATCAGCGCCTGCGTGGCAACGGGTGCTGCTTCATCGGGAAATTGCAGAATATTTGCCCGGGCATTGGGGGGCGTCAGTTGCGCGCGGCAGACCGCCTGTCCGGTCGCGGGGTTGATGACAGCATCGGCGGCCAGATTAAACGCGATGTCGTTGAACTGGAACCCGATATTGTCCCCACGAACCCGCCCATAGGTAAACGAAGCGTCCGCCACAAATTCCCGGCCAAACAGATTGAGGTCTGCGGTCAGAATATTGGATGTGCGGAATGTGAGATTGTCGGTGAAGGTCGGGTTGGCACCGAGCAGATCGGCATTTGAGCGCGACAAAACAAATCCATTCGCGGTCGCCGCCGTCGTGCCGGTTCCGGCCGCGGGGTTTAGCGGAATTCCCGCTGCAACCAATGCCGCCCTGTTGTCTGCGGTCAGAAAGGCATTATCCGCGCGGATAAAAATACCGACATTTTCTGGTGATGTCCCCGGGGCTGTGGTGACAAAGTTTGCAGAGGGCCCATTTGCCAGTTCCACATTTTGGATCGATGTCGCCAAAAACTCTGAAGAAAATCGTACTCGTTCCGTAATATCATACCGTGCTGTTGCAAAACCGATATACCGGTCCTGTTCGGTCAAAAGATTGGCAAGGTCCGGCCGAAAGAAGCCGTCTCCTGCTCCCGGCAGGGAACCCAATTGCGCACCGGTATTTGGTGCGATTGATCCAAGGTTGAATGGCACCAAAGACCCTGCCGAGTTGAACCGTAAAGGTGTTGCGAGGCTGGGAAAAAGTGCCGATGTCGCCGGGTCGGTATTGGGGATTTCAGGAAAATTATCAGAAAATTGTCCCAGGAACAGATTTGGATTAATATTTGGATTTCGCTGAAAAAACTCCCGCGGTGTCTCCCGGTTCTGTTGAAGCAACGCGACGGCAAGGGCGGTGAGTTGGGCCGCAGAGGCCCCTGTCGTAACAGCCGTTGGCGCAAGCGCGGAAATTACACTGGCTGCACTCACACCCGCCGGAAGGGATGACGGCGCGAAGCAAACAAATGTCTGACCACAGGACGCCAGTGCTGCCGCTGATGCTCCGGCTTGCGCGCCTGTGGGGAAGGCACCGGTACCGGTCCCACCTGGCACCAATTGTGTAACACCTGAGAAAAAGTTCGTGAAATTCCCGAGTGTTGGGTTAAGTCCTACTACGCCCGTATTAGGCAGTGTATTGACACGGAAAATCGCCCCGCCATCGGTCCCCGCCCCGGTGCGAATTCCACCCGGATCAAAGAACAAGGCGGAATTCAGATCATCAATGGCGGCAGGAAGGAACCCGGATTGCGTCGGGATCAGGGGAACGAAACCCGGCCTGCGAACGCCCAAGGGTTGAGTCAGGAAACCGCGGCCATTCGACGAAAACTCGCGTTGATCGCCAGTCAACCCGCGCTGCTTGTTGTATTCGAAAGACACCGTAAAATTGGCGCGATTATTCAACAGGTTTTTGCCGTATGTGGCGGAAGTCCGATAATTCCCGGCATCCCCGCGCGAGGAAATCCCACCCTGCAAATCAATTTCAAAGCCGTCGAAATTGTCTTTCAATATCGCGTTGACGACGCCACCGATTCCGTCAGTCCCATAAGCTACCCCACCTTGGCCGCCACGCACGACGTCGATCCGCTCGATCAGTGTGGAAGGAATGGAGTTCAAATCGACCTGTGCCCCGGTCGCGTTTCCGCCGACAAACAGCGATGCCTGGTTTGCTGACACGAACCTGCGGCCATTGATGAGCGTGAGCGTGCGCACCGACCCGAGGTCCAGCACGTCAGTGAAAGCCGCGCCGGCCCCAAAGCCGGCTTGACCACCAACTGGAGTAAGACCGGTACCAACGAACGGCAAATCGTTCAGAATGTCGAGCGTATTCGCGAACCCACGAATTTCAATTTCTTCTTCGCCGATACTGGCACCGGAAATCACCCCTTCAAGTGCGGGTCGGACAATACGCGAACCGGTGACGACGACTTCTTCCGTCTCCTCGGTTTCCTCCTCGGCCTGATCGGTGGCCGGCGCAGTTTGCGCCCACGCCCCGCCAAAGGTGGCACCCGCCATCAGGACCGCCAAGGCGGTCGAGGCAAACAGGCGGCGATGTTCGGCCTTCTTCAGAAATTCCAGTTTCTTTGACATTTCCGACCCTCTCCTCCGGGCTCGTCAGTTTCGATCTGATGGTGGCTGCTTCATGCAGGCCACCGATGCCGAATTTGTGACGCCGGACACTGTTGATATAACCGAAGTGTAATCACCCGTTCATCGAACCGTCAACTAGGCTGGCGGTGATTCATTGGCAGGTGTGGTTTTCTTGCATCAGGGGTCCCGCGCACGCGTGTCCGACGCCGGATAAAGACGACCGGGAGCGCCGGGGCGATCCGTCTCGCGCCTTGCATTGCCTCGACAATCCTGCCGCCTTTGGGCATGGGAGGGTGGAAGATGTCGCCGCTTGTCCCTTTCCAAAGTCGATCCCGCCATGACTCAACCGCCCGCCCGTTCTGCTTTTCTCGCTGTCATGGAGGCGCGGGGCTATGTCCATCAGCTCACCAATCGCGAGGGGTTGGATGAAGCGGCGCTGGCTGGCACGCTTGCGGGCTATATCGGCTTCGACATGACTGCCAAAAGTCTGCATGTGGGGAGCCTGTTGCCGATCATGGCGCTGCGGCGCATGCAGCAAAACGGGGTGAGGCCCATCGTGTTGCTGGGCGGGGCGACGACGAAAATCGGCGACCCCTCCGACAAGGATATCCAGCGCCCGCTGCTGGGCGATGCGGAGATCGCTGCCAACAAGGCCTCCATCCGCAGGGTGTTCGAGCGCTTCCTGACCTTCGGCAATGGCCCGACAGATGCCCTCTTCGTCGATAATTCCGACTGGCTGGAGGCAATCGGTTTTATCGATTTCCTGCGCCGCTTCGGTCCCCATTTCACCATCAACCGCATGCTCACTTTCGATTCGGTCCGGCGCAGGCTGGACCGCGAACAGCCCCTGACCTTTCTCGAATTCAATTATATGCTGATGCAGGCCGTGGATTTTCTCGAATTGTCGCGGCGTGAATCCTGTTTTTTTCAGGCCGGCGGATCTGATCAATGGGGCAATATTGTCAATGGCGTGGAACTCATCCGCCGTGTCGATGGCAAGGAGGCCTTCGGCCTTACCATTCCGTTGCTCACTACCTCGACCGGGGCCAAAATGGGCAAGACGGCGCAAGGCGCGGTCTGGCTCAATGCGGATCTGCTGTCGCCTTATGATTATTGGCAATATTGGCGCAATCTGGAAGATGCCTCCGTCGGAAAATGCCTGAACCTGTTCACGGATTTGCCGTCTGAGGAGAGTGCCCGCCTTGCGGCCCTGGAAGGGCAGGAAATCAATGATGCGAAGCTCGCTTTGGCCGATGCCACGACCGCGCTGCTGCATGGGGCCAGCGCTGCCCGGGAGGCGCGGGAAACCGCCTCGGCCGCGTTCGGGCGGGGCGAGACGGCGGCCGGCTTGCCTGAATTGCTGCTGGACAGTGAGGAACTCGGAACCGGCATCGCGTTCGCCACAGCTCTGGAACGGCTCGGTTTCGTGGCCAGCCGGTCGGAGGGGCGCCGCCATATCCTGGCAAAGGCTGTCCGGCTGGGCGAGCATGTGGTCGAGGACCCGGCCGCCACACTGACCATGGCGGACTTCGCGGGGGACGAGGTCCTGCGCCTGTCACTCGGAAAGAAAAAACACGCAATTCTGCGCCGGATGATGTGACCAATTGCCGGTTGACGGCGGGTGGATTCAGCGCGAATGAGCCTCATGGCGCATGTACCGCACCCCAATGCCTCCGACCCCCATGAATCCGGCGATCCTCGCTGGTCGGTGGTCGATGACACCGATCATGAGGCACTGGCGGTGCTCCGGCCCGATGCCGAGGCGCTGTATGATGCCAAAAACACCCGCGAATTCCGTGACAAGGGACCCGCCCCGCGCCCGCGGGATGCGGCGAGCCTTATCCTTGTCCGCCGTGATGGACCATTGCCGCGCATATTGCTGGGCCGGCGCGCCGGCGGGCATGCCTTCATGCCCGACAAATATGTCTTTCCCGGCGGACGGGTTGAACGCGGTGATGCGCGCGCATCGGCAGCGACCATTCTCGCCCCGGAAGCGGCAGCACTCGCGGGGGCCTTGTCCCGTCGCCCTGCCCACGCGCTGGCCGTGGCTGCGGTACGCGAAACCTTTGAGGAGACAGGCCTGCTCATTGCCCGACCGGGGGGCGGGCGGGGCCGCATGGGCGGACTCGGCTTTGCGCCGCATCTCGCGCCCTTGCGCTTCATTGCGCGTGCCGTGACCCCGCCTTATCGCACGAAGCGGTTCGACGCCCGCTTTTTCCTCGCTTATGCGGAACAGGCTTTGGCCGATGACCGGCCCATTGTCGGCTGCGGGGAATTGCTGGCTCTGTCCTGGCTGACGCTTGAGGAAGCGAAGGGTGTTGATCTGCCGAATGTGACGCGATTCATCCTCGGCGAGGTCGCGCAAATTCTCGATGCCGAACGCCCGGATCCGCGCGCGCCCTTTTTGCGCTGGCGCAAGGGCGATCACTTTCTGACCCGCTTCTAGAGCCAGCGGGCATCGACGACTGACGGAGGCCGATGAAATGCCCCCGGACCGGGAGAGCAAAAAAGCGGCCGCCGAAATTTTCGGCGGCCGCAATTCACACAGAAATTCACGTCAGATCAGTTGCGGTTGCCTGCCGTGGCAGTCGCCGCATTGCCGATGGCGGAAGCGGTGCCTGCCGCAGTTCCGACGCCCGCACCGCCAACATTGACATTGGCGTTCGAGGAGACATTGCCTGCATTAAACTGGTTGAACTGGGCACCCACACGGGCCGTCGATGCGACGCTCGCCACATTGCCGACGCCCGAGGCTCCGGCAAAGGCCGTGCTCGCCGCTCCCACGCCACCGGCATTGCCGGCCGTGAAATTGGCGTTCACATTGATCGCACCATAATTGGCCTGATTGGCCACGAGCGATGCATCGCTCGTTCCGCCACCCAGCACTGCCGAATTGCCCACACCGCTGGCATTCGATGCCCCGAGGCCCGAAAGCTCGCCAACAAATACGTTTGAATTGGCACCCACCGCGGCATAATTGTTCTGGCGGGCTGCGAGGTCCGAACCGCCGGTGCCGTTCCAGGCCGAGGCATTGTTGCCCACGCCGTTCGCGACGCCCACGACATCTGCGCCTGACCACACATTGACATTGGAATTGGCCTGAATGCGTCCGGCACTATTGTCCTGATTGACCGTCACCCATTGGCCATTGGTGGATTCGGTGTTGGAATCATTGCCAAGTGCGTCGGCGCGCGCCACAGCCACGCCTGACACGCGTTCGGCGGAAAGATTGGCATTGGCGGTGGAATTCCCGCCATTCCATTGATTGGAATTGGAGCGGATCTGGCCGCCATCGG
The DNA here is from genome assembly GCA_021731815.1 of Hyphomonadaceae bacterium. Classification (GTDB taxonomy): domain Bacteria; phylum Pseudomonadota; class Alphaproteobacteria; order Caulobacterales; family Aquidulcibacteraceae; genus JAKFWO01. The sequence goes on from JAKFWO010000031.1 coordinate 72,181, forward strand.
CGGTCAGGGCCTGGGTGTTACCAGCCGAAAGTGCGTTGACGACTACCGTATTGGCCGTGCCCGTCCAGCTCGAGGCATTGGCCGTCGTCGCCCCGGAATTGGACTGCGACGTATCCGAGCGGATATTGCCGCCCTGAACGAGAACCGATTGCGCGTTTCCGGCCGCGGTCGCGGCTGTATTGGCATCGCCGACACTGGCGATGTCCTGGCGGGCATTGGCCGTCGCTGCACCCCGATTGGTCTGCGAGGCCCAATTGTCGATATTGGCGTTGGTCGCCGTTGAGTTCTGGGCATTGCCGAGCGCGGTCGAGGCGAGATCGGCACGACCCGTCACCTGGCTCGACCAGGACGAGGCATTTGCATCCACCTGGCCGTTATTCTCCTGGGTGTTACGGATCGTCTGATTGATCCCGGCCGTGTCGGTGTTGAGCGAATTGCCGGCCGCGAGGCTCGACCCCGCCAATGTGGCTGCGGCCGGCGTCGAAACATTCAGGTTCGACCATACATTGCCGAGCTGGATCTGGCCATTGATGACCCGGTCGAGCTGGGCTTTCGGCGGTTCCTGGCTGGTCGTCGCCTGGGCGAAGGCCGGAGCGGAAAGACCCGCCGCGAGGACAAGCGCCATAACACTGACTTGAACTGTTCTGCTCATCGCATTCTTCCCTTGTTGAGACCCCCCACGAGGTCTGTCTGGTTGAAACTCACGCCACCGTCCGGGCCAGATTATTGATTTTTTCTGGCTTTTTTGCCTTTTTTGATTGCCTTCTCGACCCGGGTATCGCGGTCGCTGTTCCAGCGATCGGGATTGGCCCGCGTCGTTCCGTTATTCGTCGCGATATTCTGACCGTTTGCGTCGAAATCACCGGTGCGCCCGGCCGATTGCGGGCTGAGCGGGTCACCTTTAGGGCCCAATGCGTCACCGCAGACTTCAGGCCCCGGCGCGCCATAGAGATTGGCCACCATCTCGAGCGTCGCGCGCTCCACCACCGAACGGATGGCGAGCTGGATCGGTTCAAGTGCGCGTTCGCCCGCCCCGACATCGAGCACATTGTCGCCGCCGAAAAAGGAGAAGGCACCGGCCGAAATCTCGCGTCCAAGGATCTGCTTCTGGTAGGAAATCACATCGACCACTTCGAGCGATTGGGTATCCACCAGGCGCAGGTCGAGACCGACATTGATGACAAACAGGCGCAAGCCACCGGTCAGTTTGACATTTTCGGGATTGTCATCGCCGCCAAAGGCTTCGATCCCGGTCGAGCGGATATTGGAATTGAGCTCCGTGATCCCGCCCACCACATAATAATCCGATCCCGGCAATTGGCCGGCCACGATCTTGCGGAACCCGTCATCGCCCTCGTCGGAGATCAGGCGGTTATTGGCATATTTCAGTTCGAGTTCGGAAACCGAGGTGTCGAATCGCTCGACCAGCCGGGCTCCGGCCTTGGCGAAAGCCGAGATCGCCATCAGCGAAGCCCCCTGCGTGACCTGGCGACCACCCTGAACATCGACCTTGCCGGTGTAATCAACGATCCGTCCGACCGCGACGCGCGGTGCCACCACGCCCTTGGTCCGGGCATAATCGCTCATGCAGACCAAAGCGGCGGAATAGGGCGTGGGATTGGCAACCACCGGCGCTCCGCCGATCGGGCGCGTGTAGCGGCCATCCGGCAGAGCCACGGGCGAAATACATCCGCTGAGGGCGGCCCCCGCCAGCAAAACGGCAGCAAGCTTTGCAGGAAGCGAGAAGCGAAATTTTCTAGTCATCGAGATTGATGCTCCCGTTCAAAATAACCCGTTGGTCGCCATTATTGGTCTGGCGCGCATTGACGACGACCGTATTGTTCGAGCCATTGGTCGTGACATTGATCTGGTTGCCGATTGCGGCCCCCGTTGCGCTCTGTCCCGGTACCGTGACGCCGGCGCCCGAAAAGGTGCTGAGCGCGCCGAATCCGGTCGACAGGCCCAGCGCGCGATCGAGGGGAAGCGGCAGGCTCGAGGGATCGCCGAAGGGGACGATCAGACCGTCAACCACAAGGCGGTTGCCCGCGGCATCCCGGGTCGAGACATCGATCGGGGCCTCTTCCTCACCGAACTCGAACCCTTCCGGGCGCTCGAACTCAAATGTCGCCTGACGGGCCGGGTTGCGCGCCGATTGGGCGGCCGCGCTCGAGCTGACGCAAATGAACAGCGCGGCGGAAATGGCGGCTGCCATTGTCGTCCTGCTGAAGATGATGTCACCTGCCCGCATGTCGCTTCCCTTCCTTTCGCCCCCGCTTCTGCGAGGGGACGAATGAAATCCGTCGGGAGGGTGAATGCAACGGATGTGCCATCGCAGTTTCGTGATCGGGTCTTGCATTCCGTTTCGTGCAGCAATCGCGCCACAATCCGCGACAATTCGCATCCGGGTCTCACCAGGGATATCGAATGGCTTTTTTCCGCAGGAATTGGAGAGCGAAAGAATAATTATTGTTTGTTTTCAAATATTTATATGGGTTCTTGTCGAGATTGCCCGGTAAACCGGGCCGAATGTTCTGCCCCGATCGCCCATTGAGGGTAATCCGATGGCAAGCAGGATGACGTCAGGGAAGTGCGCCCGGAGAGCCAGGCCAAAGGGTGCAAGAATTGGGATCGGGGGTGAGAGCACCGGCTTTTCCCCGGATGGGACGCTGGCGAAGACACAGCGAATTTTCCTGCTCCGGAATTTGCCTTCGAAACCGGTCTTTCTGCCAGCGCAGATTTCGATGTGCCTTTTCGGGACGGGGTGGCCAGACCCGTGGGCCCCCTTCAGGGTTTTATCGCAACTGGCCGATTGGCGAAGATCTGGCGCAAACAGGTCCGGCGGGCCGTTTGCCGCCCGCCGGACCCTTGCAGTCTTGCTATCAGATCCTCGCCGGATTTTGGCGCGGGCGCTCCCGGGCGAGGTCTCAGACGCGCCTTTGCGGAATCCGTGGACGGCCGGAACCTGACGCGCACCCCATGATGATGGTTTCGATATTTATTCGCGGAGGGCTGCGATCCGGTAGCGGCTCCGTGGGGAAAGGGCCTGCTGAAAGCGGATCAGCGCTGGCTCGGCTTTCATGGCGATCGCGTCGTCGACAAGCGCCCGGACACAGCCGGCGCGGGTGGCAATGCTCGCTTCAGGCAGCGCTTCTTCACACATCTCGTGGGCGCTGCTCAAAATCTTGTCGTAGATCCGGCGAATTTCGGTGGTGTTGCTCCAGTCGACTTTACTGGCGTTGATGCGGATGTCTTCGGCTGCGGCGAATCCACCGGCAGCCGCAAGGGCAAGGGACGCGGCGATGGCCGCACTCCGGATTTTCATGATTTATTCTCCTGAATTTGGAAATTGGTGATGTCTTGCTGGGATTGCCTTCACATTGGCCCGTTTTTTACCCGGCGATAAATAGGGAAACACGCGCATAAGCGAAGATGTCATTTTTATGTCATGAAACTGTCATCAACGCAAGCGCAATTGCGCCGATCCCGCTTGTACGGTTTCGGTTGGATTTTCATGGTTTTTCCAGGAGAAAGCAGACGGGATGAAGGGCGAAAGGGAATCAGTCTCGTTGTTCCCCGACCCGGAATCATGGCGCAATTCCGGATCACCCCCGGCGCGTGCGGCGATGCAGGCCAGATCAAGCCAGTGCGTGTGAGACGAACGCCCGATTACGGGGATCAGCCCGGAGATCCTGGCTGTCATCTTATGATTCCCGTCGGCACCGGGCAGCCCTGACGGGCGGCACCAGGGCATTTTCAAGGAAATCCGAGTCGGATGTCTGAATTGAAAATGCTCGGATTCAAGGATTTGGAGCGCGTTCAGGCGAGAACCGGATTCCACCTTTTCTGAACGCGCTCTGGCCTGGGGTCAGTTGATGCCCTGGCCCACGCCGCCATCGAGCGACAGATTGCCAATCGGGCGGGCCAGCTCGCGCGTGCGCTTTTCCAGCCGGGTCACCATTTCCTGGACCTTGCGGTTGCGCTGGAGGGTGCCGATCTTTTCGCCGGGGCCATATTTGCGCAGCAAAGAGCGCTCATTGCATTCGCGCGCCGGAATCTGTGCTGCGCAGCCCGGCTTGCCACCACGGATGACCAGCGCCTCATTCTTCGCGCAGGTCAGGGTTTCGGCAGCCGCCCAATTGGCCGCCGCGCCGTTTTCGACCGGCGCGAGGGTCGCCTGCAAGGCCGAGCCCGAGACGCAGCGATAGACTTCACCTTCAAAGCCGGCAGGGATGGCACGCGCGCCACTGACCTGGGAGGCCGGATTGGGCCGGCCCCGATCGTCGAGACAGATGGCGCGAATGGCGGTGCGCTCTGGCACCATGGCGTCGCGGGTCACGAAATCCTTGACCTCGACATCTTCGGTCACGGTTTCACCGAGGCTGAGATCCTCGATCAGGCCGGGCTCGGCCCCTTGGGCCTCGCCGCCTGTGACCACATTGGCAAATACCACTTCGCCGCCGCCCGCGATGCCGCCGGCAAAGGTCGCCGCACCGCCCACAAAGGTAAAGGCATTGGGGATGGAAATCACAGGAGTCGAGATGGTGACCGGTGGAAGCGAAATATTGATATCCGGCGGTGTAATCACCGGAGGCACTATGACAGGCAGCGGGGCCTTGGGCGGGCCGACCGGTGGCAGCACGATCGGCGCCAACACGGGCGGTGTGCGGACCGGAACCGGATTTGCGATGACCGGCGGCGAAACCGGTCCCGGGGGACGGGGCGGCGGGAGGATGATCGGTGCCCCTGGCGGCTTCGGCGATGCGGCTGGCGGACTTACGACCGGGCTCAAAACGGCCGGGGCACGGGGCGAGGGGGTAACGATAAAAGGGGCTGGTGCAGGTTTTGCTGTCGGAAACGGTGCCGGGGAAATGATTGGCGGCTGGGGCCGGCTGACCGGGGAAAATGGCTGGATGACCACACCCGGAAAAGGTTTGTGCTGGATCACCGGCGGTCGTATCACCGGGGGGGCCTGATATGGCTTGCGAACCACTTCGCCGGCCATGGCTGCGCCTGCCATCGTTGCACCGGCCAGAACGAGGCTGATGATCGCGCCAGCGCCAAATCGGGCAAAATTGTATCGTCCTGGGACAGCCATGCTCACGCTCCGTTTCTTTCGTAACCCGATGAGCAAGCAACGGGCCATCCCTTGCCGATGCCTGATTTGACTGGCGGACGTGTCATATCCACGGGCCTCGAGAGTCGCGGATGTCTGGCCTTGCGCCGCGCCGGTGCAGTTTTGCGACGGAATGTCCCTCTCGCGTGAGGCTGGCCGGGATTTTCACCCGATGCAGCGCGTGAATTCAGCGCTCCCGCGCCAAATAGCAGCAAAAAAGCGGTTGTCCCGTTGTTGTGGTCCGAGGCTTGCTCTCATTCCCTGCATTCGCCGTGGGGACACGGCCAGCGTCAGGGCATGACCGATGTTAGAGCGTGGACTCCATCCTGATACCAAAGCGCTGCTGGCAACATGGCGGCGCCTCAACCGGTCTTCAGGGGACAAGGTGACCGGGACCGGCGAGGTTGCGCCTCCCGGATTCCAGTCGCAACCCGCGATCATCGATCGCCTGTTCATGCTTGAGCGAATGGGGCCGAGCGTTCTGTTCCGGATGGCCGGGGAACAGGTGCGGGCCATGTTCGGCCGCGATCTGGCGGCTGCCCCCTTCACCATGCTGTTTGCCGCCGATTATCGCCTGCTGATTGCGGCCATGGTGGAATCGAGCGCCGATTGCGGCCAGCCCGGACTGGTGCGGGCCCGGCTCGAGCGCAGCGATTATCGGGCACTCGAGCTTGAGATTCTGCTTGCGCCCATCCGCGATGTTCCTGGAAGGCGGCTGATGGGGCTCGTCCAGCCGCTGAACGCGCTGCCGCCGCTCCGAATGCCGGTGCCCTCGCCGCCCTTGCAGGTGCTGGCCCTTTATCCGCCCGATCCGGTACGCTGGGACCGTAATGCCGCCCGGCCAAATCTGAGGCTGGTCGATGGCAGGGCCGAGGCTGAAGCCTGAGGGCCATGAGGCCAGGGCGATGGTGAGTCCGGTGGGATTCGAACCCACGACCACCTGATTAAAAGTCAGGTGCTCTACCGACTGAGCTACGGACTCCCTCGCATCATCACCCCTGAAGTGATCGGGGCGATGATCCGGAACGAAAGGAAGCGGTTCCGGATTCGCGCCTTATAGAGGCGCAGGCACAGGATTCAAAGACAATTCCCACATTGACACCCAAGCGGGGGACACC